>NZ_JAAZQX010000017.1 GCF_012371325.1 Acinetobacter sp. A2
TTCTTGCTCATGGTAAACTCCTAATGAGTATGTATAGTTTACCAAGTTAAACCCTCCTGTTTTTTAAGCACACATCACTGTCATGTAGTACACATATCGGGTGAGAGCTATCGTTTGAAGGATAAAAAAGAATAGTGATTCAGCCACAGGTTGAAACTTAATACGAGGTCAAAGGGGGCAATTTTAGAATGCCGTTAACAAAGCTTGATAATCATTTTTAGGCAAGACATCTTTAAAATCTTCTTGCCCTTGATGATCTTCAATTGCCTGCATGGCTTCTTTAATTTTGGTTGCTAAATCTTCACTTTCAGGAAGTTCTAATAAGTAGTTATAATGGGCATTATCCGGCAAATAGAAGCCACAATGTTAAATGGCAATTTCAGACAGAGGCTTTTCACGGCGTGTGCCTTTAAGTTCATTAAATTCTTTTAGAATCGCTTCTTCAGCTGCAACATATTTGTTATCAGCAAACTTTAAAAAAATTAGACCAAGTACAGGCGTGGAGTACTCATTCGGTTTTAAGTCTGTATTTGCACGTAGACTATCGGCAGCTGACCAAAGTTGATCTTCTAACTATTTTAACTCATTGAGGTTCATAATTTTTCCAAATCAATTTATATATCCGATCTGCTCATTTTCTTTGAGCATTTATTTTTCCAGTTATGCCTTTTGCAAAGACAAGATGAACTTCTGAATCATCTCTCTTTCAGACTCTGGTAACTCTTGAATAGATTTAGCAATTGGGTCGGTGCCTAGATCTGAAGAGCGCTCTGTACGCCCCAATAGATAATCAGCAGACACATTCAAAACAACTACAAGCTTGTAAAAATTTTCTAAAGACGGCTTACGAGAGCCTGCTTCAATATGTGAAATAGATGTTGAAGGTATACCTGTTTTGTCAGAGATATCCTGCTGCGTCATTTTTCTTTGTGTTCTTATTTCTTTAAGCCGTGCACAAAACAGCTCAGTATCCATCTCAATCAACATAAAACACCATAATTCGACAATAACAACTTGACTATATCGACAAGTTTTAATATATATACATGACAGCATTTTATTGTCTATTTAGACAAAAAGACATCATCAAAAGAAATTAAAAGAGGAAATTTAATATGAAGAATAGTGTATGTGCATGAGTGTCTTATCTCGACAATAAAACACTCATGCTTTTCATCTCAAATCACTGAAATGAAAGATGTAAAATTTCGACGTTTTACCTTTGCATTCTTTCATAACAGGCCATTGAAGTAAATTTATCTTGGAGTCTATTATGAGCAATTCACCAAGCCACATCCCTATTAATATTCATCCAGCAATTCGAAGTTTAAATGTACGTCGAATTTCTAAAATGGTTGCGACAAAAATTATTGAAGGAACTGCGTTACAACTATGCATAAATCCTTCTTTTTGTAATCAGCTTTCTGTAGCACAGCATCTGAATACTTACGAAGCTGTTGCATACTTCACAGATAACCAATATTTTGAAAAATATGGATTTAACAGATTCACTCTCGTTAGCTTTTATGAAATCTATGAAGAGCTTTGGAATGAATTTAAATATAAAGTGAACTATCAAGGCTCTATCAATGAACAACTTGAGTAACTTAAAAGTAACTGCATGATTTTAATAAAAATCGAGTTGCTCATCATATTGCTCAAACTCCTTACTTTTGAGCAATATGGTGATCAAGACAATCATATGAATCATATATAAATCAAGTTACTCAGCATATTATTCAAGTATATTGATTATGAACAACCTGAAATGATTATATTTCATGTATTTAACCCCATGTAGTTCAAGTTGAGCATGTTACTCAATATATAAAATTGAGTTAGAATTATTTAGGTTGCTCTGATGTATTTATCGAATTCAATGCCCAATACCATCCTGATTTACCATCAGGTTTGAATGCTAAAATAGCAGGGGTTTGACGTTTTGCACGACGAATTGATGCATCACTAAAGCCAGCTTTCCTCGACTCAGCATAAACTTGTTTAGAAGCCATTTTTTCAACTTTGCTGAGCAATTCAATAAGAAAATCTTTCGCAGCATTAACTACAGAATTATTTTCACCCCTATCTAACTCTGATGCATTTAAAAACTCTTTTGCGGAACCTTCAATCGTACCAACCCACTCGACTTTTGTCGTTTCGATAACATCTGAAATATTTACAGTTTGAAGATGAAATTGAATTCCACTATCAAGACTAGAAATATTACTTTTTGCACGTGCTAGAATACAATCACCTTCTGTCTCTCGTCGAAAAATACACAAAGCCATCCTCGCTAGCGCACTGAACGCCTGACTGCCTAGAATTCGGTCTGCAGGATTATTATTTATGCTAACTTTTGCAAAGTGGGTAATACCTAAAATTGCAAAATTATATTGATTAGCTAGATTAACTAATGGCTGTAAGGATCTTCTTACATCATTTGCTTTATTCATATCTCCTTGTACAACCGAAACAATTGGATCAATAATTAACAACTTAACATCTGGATTATGCTTTATATATTGCTCAATTTTCGGAAAATCTTTCACAGGATCAAATGGCTCTGGTTTACCCTGCTTATTATTTTTTCCTTCAATAATAGATACTTTGCTAATATCCGCACCATTTGCAATTAGCCGAGGTTTTAGAGTGTCTGCTGGATCATCCTCTGTTGAATAAATTAGCACCTTCCCTGGATTTTCACACTGTGAACCATCCGGGAAAAGTCCACCATTTGTGATAATTGAAGTTAATGCAAGCGACAAATTTGTTTTACCACATCCCCCCGTACCAGCAAGAATTGTCATCTTTCCTAATGGTAACCACCCATACCATAGCCATCGAATTGGTGTTTCCTGAATATCCTCCATATTTACAATTTTAACAGATTCTGTTACAGGTACATCAATTTGAGGATTTTCCTCCACAAAGCCATAGCGATTAGAAAAATCAACATATAGCTGCTGCAGATAGGTCTGTAGGCCAATCTTATTTTCTATTTTTAAAACCTCATCAGAATTTAACAAGCTCAAAGCATTAATGTTATTGTGTAATATATCAACCAAAATAGGGCTGTTATTTGTAGTGTTTAAATAAAATTCAACACAATCATCTAAATTACTCGCGCATGCTACACGTTCTCCACACTGAGCAATTTTTAAAGCAACATCAATTCGATTCGTACAGTAATTTACTTTTGCATTTCCTGAATTTTTATTGAATACAATAATGCCGTTTGTTCCCACAATGTAGCTGCTAAATTGCGTTGATTTAAATAATCCTTTTTGCCTGCCAAAAGCAAGAACACCACAAAGTTGCCCATTCTTACTATATAAATCAACAGCCAAAAACCCTTCAAAATCAAAATTTGGATTTTTATCATCTAGATATGAGTCTTCTTTAAATTCATAAAACAAATGACAAGCTGAAATATTGTATTTTACGAGAACAGGATTCGTATCTGATGCTGTCTTGAAAAGTTCATCTTTGGAGTCATGAACCATAAGATAATTTAAATTTCCTGTACCGCTTGGCATTACATCCATGCATGAAGTTTTTTCGCCCTTATTCCTCATTACAAACGTAGGATGAGTATAGGCAGTATCGAATTTGCTCGACATATTAATAAACCTAACAATTAAGATAAAACCCTCCTCAAGCTGCTTCATATAAAGAACCAGCTTTAGCTTTAGTAAAAATACAAAAAGTAAGGAGGGAGTTAAGAATTTAGCTACTTTATTTCACCTGCAAATCGCAGTATTTCATTAAGATTCCAACGCAATAGCCGACCATGCCGCCTCGGAACAATAGGACCATTTTCATAGATCGCCCATTTTCTGAGAGTTTGTTGTCTCACACCAAGTAGCTGTGCTGCTTCAGCAGTTGTAATTAATAGACTTTCTTGCTTCATCATGAAGCGTCCTGTGTAATTGACTTAAGTATTTTTTAGTTGATTTTGCATTTAATATGAATTTTCAAGTAAATTAGCAATAACTGAACAATTGACTTTTATTTATGAATAGTGCAGGTCGACCAAAAAAATCAGCCGTGAATCTCCTACAAACAATTTTTTGGTATGAATATGTTAACTTAAATATTTGTGCGTCAAATTTAGAGCGTGGAGAGCGGTTAACTGAAGAAGCTCAACATATATTTAAAACGCATGCTAATAAAATCGCTGATTTCTTCGAGCAAAATGAATCCGGAATTTGGTACAAATATCGTGATGGGATTAAAACACCATCAAAATCGACATTAGAATATATAGATCTAAAAGTTCCGAATGCTTCTGTCTATTTTTATCATCCACTCTGGAAATTTTTAGATACGATTCCATCTTCGAGAGACCTAGAAAAACTCTATGCTAATTTGGAGCTAGAAACCCGAAAGGCAATTGAAAAAGGTCTGGTTTTGAATCCTCAATACCAGCATCCTAACTACGATCTAGATGAAATGGAATTTACAAAATATGCGAATATTTTAGATTTCTATGCTTACATTTTATATTGCTACTACAAAGCTAAGTTCATTCTCGATTTAAAGCTAATGCAAAACACGATAGACTTTTTTAAAAAGAATATACCTATCTTGTTTCAACTTCAGGGTGAGCTAAGTATTTTCTTTTTTGATCTCTATACAAAACATTTAATCATGCCTAAACACTCAACCTCTATATTATGGGAACAACATTCATTTGTTCTTACTGAAGAAATCAATGCTATCCGTCAAGAAAAAAGATATCGCCAACTAAATCAACTGATTCAAAATTTTGTTTTGTGCTAAGTATATGTTGGCAAGCGTCCGCTGAGCCCCATCGCCATTTTTTAATTTGAGTTGGATTTCCAGCGGTGCGGCAGTAATTCTTCAATCTGGGTCACTTTATGTGTCGGCAACCTTTTCAGCACATCACTTAAATAGGCATAACGGATCCAACCCATTCAGTTTTGCTGACTGAATCAGGGTCATGACATTCGCAGCTCGCTGACCACTGCGTAGCGAGCCAGCAAACAGCCAGTTCTTTCGTCCCAAGGCCCAGGGACGCCTCTGATTTTCAATCCCTTGCGAAGCAATGCTTCTCATGTCAATGGGTAGATTGCCATCATCCAGATAGCGGCTTAAGGCTGACCAGCGCTTCTGACTGTAATTGATGGCCTTTGCGATTGGAAAACTTGACGGCACCGTCAGATAATGTTGGTTGAGCCATTCATACAGTTGTTGCATGACCGCTTAACTATGTTGTTACCGGTATTCGCAGCGTTGTTCGGCTGTACCATCCGTCTTTTTCCTGAGTTCTGCTTCTATAGCATACAGTTTCTGAATCATCAGTAATGCCTGGTCAGCGATCTGATTTTTCCCGGTTACATGCAGTTCATGGAATTTACGACGTGCATGCGCCATGCAGCCCACCTCAATGACCTGGCCTGATTTAAAGCGTGCTTTATAACCACTGTAATCATCACCACAGACCAGATGGCCCTGCCAGCCATTCAGGAATGGCTTCAGCATGCTGACCTGAACGGCTATCTTAGAGCCTATCCAGTATAATTTTCCCTCTTTTTTGGTGATTTAAAAAAGATTTTGATAAAATATTTTCATGAGAAAACCTTACCCTAGCGACATTAGTCGAGAAGCCTTTAAAGAAATTGAACCACTTTTATTGAGTGGAAGAAAACAAACCCGTCCAAGAGTTGTTGATGTCTATGAGGTCTTTTGTGCACTTCTTTACATCTTAAAAAGTGGCTGTCAGTGGAATATGCTTCCTAGGGAATTTCCACCTAAAAGTACTGTGCATTATTATTTTTCAATTTGGAATAAAAAGCCTTCAGAATCAGAACCTAGCATACTTGAGCAAGCTTTAAAAAAATGTGGTTGGCGAGGCCCGTATCAGCAATGGACGGAAAGAACAAACGAGCTTTATCATCATTGATTCACAAAGTGTAAAGAATACCGATACGGCACGTGATAAAGGCTACGATGCAGGTAAAAAGGTTTCAGGCCTTAAAAGGCATATTTTAGTAGATTCACAAGGCTTACCGCATGGAATGTTTGTGACCACAGCAAATTGTACAGATCGCCAAGGGGCACTTGATGTCATCAGTCAGCATAAAGAAACTTTAAAACAAGTAGAGGTTGTCCTTGTAGATGGTGGCTATACAGGAGATGCTTTTTCTTCAGCGGTTCAAGATTTAATTGGAGCACGAGTAGAAGTTGCTAAACGCAGTGAATTACATCAATTTGCAGTCATCCCACAACGCTGGGTTGTGGAAAGATCATTTGCTTGGCTAGAAAAATGTAGACGACTCTGGAAAAACTGTGAAAGATATTTGAATACAAGCCTTCAATTCATCAATCTTGCTTTTTTAGCTCTTATTTTGAATAGAAAATATTCTGGATAGGCTCTTAAAAGTCATAGATCACCACCTGAACTGGATTGTACTGTGTGGTGGCATAGGCCCAGACATAACCTTTCTTCGGTTTTTTCTCATCCTCACCCATCCGCATGATGGTGACCGGCGTTTCATCGGCATGAATCACCCGCTGTTAAAGTACCACCTGTTTTAAGGCATTGGCCAGAGGTTCCAGTTCAACAACGCAGCGACCAATCTGAGCACTGCTTCGCAAGGGATAACGTTAATCTGGAAAGATCAATGCCCGCCCGCTGATAGATCAGGCGCTGACGGTACAGCGGCCAATATCATGACTTTAATCCAGTCAGCAAAGCTGAATGGGCTGGATCCGTTATGCCTATTTAAGTGATGTGCTGAAAATGCTGCTGTTTTTGAGTAATTAAGTTAAATACTAGGTAACAAACAATCATACTTAGTAATAGAATTACATTTAGACTAGCCTTGCCTACAGTATGATACTTTAATAAATATAATATAAATTTGGCACCAATAAAAACAAATACCTATACACAATAAAGGATGAAACTTTATTCCTTCCATATACGCGTGTGGCACGTTTAGGTCAAAAACCTGCTGCGGTAACAGTATCTGCTGAAGCTTTGCAAAATGCTCAGGCACTTGAAAGCTTGCTGATCCAGCAAGGGATTGTAGCGATTGCGAAAGCGGGTCTGACTGCGGAGCAAGTTGCACTGGTTCGCGAAACTGGTGTAGTGGTGATTACCGATGCTACTGAAGGCACAGATACAACTTTAACTGTAGAATACAGAACTCAGTCCTTAAAAGCTGCTTAATCAAACCGTCCAACTTATTGGGGTCAGATCAGAAAGGCGGGTTTTTGTTTTAAACAATATTAATTTGGATTTTTGGATCGTCCAAGTTGGACAGAATAGACGCATAAATATTGTAATTTTCTTGATCGTAACAAATGAAATACACATGTTGAATATATTCAAAACTAGGTAGGCTTGACAGTACAGTGCCAATTGCAATTTCTGCAGCTTCCTGTTTTGGATAGTTATATACACCAGTTGAGATATTTGGAAATGATAAGCTTTTTGCTTGAACTTCATTGGCTTTGACTAAACTGTTTAGATAAGCATTACAAAGTTCTTCGGCTTCCTTTTTTGAGCCGCCCAACCAGCGAGGCCCAACTGTGTGAATGATGAATTGAGCAGGTAAATTTCCAGCAGTAGTAACTACAGCCTGACCATTAGGAAGAGAGCCACCAATCTCATTGTGAATCCTGCGACATTCCTGTTGCATCTCTACACCAGCTTTTTTATGAATGATGTAATCTACACCACCCCCACCTAGTAAAGACTTATTGGCCGAGTTAACAATGGCATCCACATTTAAAGTGGTAATCTCAGTTTGTAGTAGAGTGACTTTCTTCATTATATTTCACAGGGTAAAATTTAAGAATTAATTGGTTAATAGCTGTAATCAGGTTAGAGACCTCTGAGATATCTAAAGCGGCAATTGAGTACGTATATCTCATATAAGGAATACCCCCATATACACTTTCTTTTTCTTGATTTTTAAAGTTTAAAAATTGATTGTGAAAAGCCTGTAAGAATTCGTCATCGTTTACTGATTTAGCTTCTATACATAAATGTACTTCACAAGGTAAATCCTTTTTTGAGGTATTAATAACAAGTGTAGGGCAAATCCAACGCGAATCAGCTAATGACGCATTACAAAACCAATATTCTGATTCGCCATTGTAGTAAGTGAGCCGGTAATTTCGAATGGAAAATTTTTCTTGCAATTCAGTTTGTAGATTTCTAATTATGTGATCATTAATTTGTGAAAATACTTGTTGAGAAATTTGAAATAATTTATGAATTTCAGAAGCATTATCTTTAATGAAGTTGAAATTGTCCATATTTAACGGCTTTAAATAGTAATTAGTGAGATGGTTGAGGAATTCTTTGGCAAATGTAAACCATTTATTTTGAATATCGATTTTGTAAGATGGTATGAAGTTATTTACAGCATGAACCAAATTTTCATAGTTAATGCCATTCCAGGAGTCTTCTTGGAACTCACTTATTCCACCGATGGATAACACAAAGTACAGTGGTTTTAATGAGGTATTGAGAACGCGTCTTTTTGCATAGTTGATATATGATTCAATAGGATTATTTTGAATGTGATAAATCTTGCATTCAAAAATAAGTAAATTTTTTGTAGTTTCAATAATTAAATCAATACGTTTTCCATCTAATGTACATACTTCAGTTTCAACTGATATGAACTCACCAAAAGTTGCTGGGTCTTTATTAACTTTCTTTGCAATGCAATCAATTAATCCATTAAAAAATAAAGTATTTAAATTGTGGACTTCTAAAGGATTTAAGAAAAATGAAAGGAGTTCAGTCGTTGGATTTTCATAATATTTACGACTAGCTGTGTCAAAAAAATTCTTTTCCCGCATATCTAACTTATAAGTTCTTGCCTTATTTAGCAGCACTTGCAATGCATCAAGTGGGTATTGGTCTAACATATCCTCAAAGTTCCATTACATAATTATTTGAAAGATAATCTTTTATTATCATGATAAATTCAAGACTGAAACAATTTTTAAAGCTAATCTACCAGCCCCTAATTTTATATTAGTCCATTGAATCAATAATACTTTTTAATTTATTCAAACTTTTCACCCCTGCAATCCGTTGAATGATTTGTTCCTTTTTAAAAATAAGCGTAGAAGGTAAACCATAAACATTATAGCGCAGGGTGAGAATTGGAGATTGATCCACATTAATCTTGCCAAATTTAACATCAGGTCTTATTTGAGCATAGTATGCTTCCAGCTCAGTAAAGACCGGAAAATTTTGGACACAAGGCTTACACTAATCTGCATAAAAACGAATCACGGCAAAACCTTCAAACCACTCAAAATCGCTGTAATTGTTTTCGTTATATTCGATCACTGGGTTCATGGTCGGCCTATTATCAATTTCCTGAATAGTCACCCGCGGCTTTGTTACACAAAGATTTCCTAACTATATGATTTCATAGGATTTGATTATTTCTCAATCAGGATTTTAAGTTAAGAAAATCAATCGCTTATATATTTATGCAACAAAGCCTAAATATAATATAAATTTGGCACCAATAAAAACAAATACTTACGAACAATAAAGAATAAAAATTTATTACTTTCATATAGTTGCCGACGCATAAAGCGACTCAAATAGAAGAATTACTGCCACACCGCTGGAAACCGAACTCGAATTAAAAAATAGGCATGGGGTTCAGCGGACGCTTACATATGTTGAGCTTAACTGTTGATTTAAATTGCTTACCATGTGCTTACTAATACTAAAAAACAAAAAAACCACTTACGATTAGTGCACGTAAGTGGTTGTTTTATATGGTGGGCCCAGACAGACTTGAACTGTCGACCAACGGATTATGAGTCCGCTGCTCTAACCGACTGAGCTATAGGCCCTAGATTGCTAAATTAGTTGTTTTTCAACAAGTTTAAGCGCAAAGAATACTAGCGAAGAATTTTCTAAAATACAAGCACTTTCAAAAATAGCTGTATAGATAGTCAGCAAATAGCGAAATGGAGAAGTGAATTCAATATATTCAACTAAATATTACACCTTCACTTTACTAAACATCGCGCGGTGTAACTTCAAGCGCTTTTCTTTGCGCAATTCTAAAAACAACTCAAACATTGACCAAAGCAAAACTAAAAGCAACACAATCAATGCAACAAGAAAAGTCGTAAAATAAGTCACTTTATTATCCTTCCATGGTCTATAGACAAGTGAAATGGTGAATAAAATCATCATTTATTACGACCAAAGTCTAATGCCTTATAAATTAATTGAATAGTGCATTTTTGCTCAATTTAAGACTTAATTTGGCTCAGTTCATATCTTTTTAATATTAAAATTAAAACACTTAGAGTAAAAACCAATAAAAGTTAAAGGCTATAAATATTCACATGGTCTGATATCAGGATATTTCACACAATATTCCTGTTGACTCTTATAGGAAACAAGCAGAAATTATGCATTTCCAAATTCATCTGCTGTTACATCTATGTTGAAAAAATTTTTAGGCGAATCTGCATTCAAACTTGCAGGCTGGCAATATCAGGTTGAACCCAACGTCCTCGAAAACAAACAGGTGATTGTTGGTTTTGAACACACCTCTATGATGGATGCTGTGCTCTCCCTCGCACTTTTTCAAATCTATGACATCAAAATTCATACTTTAATAAAAAAAGAACTATTTAAAGGGCCACTTAAACCCATTTTAGAAAAAATAGGTGGTATTCCAGTTGACCGTAAATCTAGTAAAGATATCGTGTCGCAAATGGTGGAATTGTTCGAGCAAAATGAGCATTTCAATCTGGTCATTGCCCCCGAAGCGACTCGCGCCAAAACAGGCGAAACACGTAAACCGATCCGTACAGGTTTCTGGCATATCGCCAAAGCGGCTCAAGTGCCTATTGTTTTAATGTATGCCAATTCACAAACCAAACAAGGCGGGATTTTTGGTAAAATCTATCCGACAGAACTAGATCACGATATGGCGCTCATCCAACGTCTTTACAAAGAACATGTCGGCTTGGATATTGTCATTCCTGAGCCTAAAAACGCTCAAACAAACGCTTAAAAAACCTAAAGCCCTACTCTTTATCTAAAAAAAGGGCTTATGGTAGAATGAGCGCAATTTTGATAGGCATACTGCCAATCTGTAAGGAGCAATTTCGCATGGCGGGTCATTCCAAGTGGGCCAACATTAAGCATCGTAAAGCCAAACAAGATGCGAGTCGTGGTAAGTTGTTTACCAAATTTATTCGTGAATTAACAACAGCAGCAAAGCTTGGCGGCGCTGATGCTGCAAGCAACCCTCGTCTACGTGCAGTCGTAGAAAAAGCGCTGTCTGTAAACATGACACGTGACGTAATTAACCGTGCTATTCAACGTGGTGCTGGTGGTGAAGATAACGATGACTTAAAAGAGGTCACTTATGAAGGCTATGGCGTTGGTGGTGTTGCGGTTATCGTTGAAACCATGACTGATAACTTGAACCGTACTGTGCCAGATGTACGTCACTGTTTTTCTAAAACTGATGGTAACTTAGGAACCAATGGTTCAGTGGCCTTCTTGTTCACAAAACGTGGCGAAATTTCATTTGAAGATGCATCTTTAGAAGACCAAGTCATGGAAGTGGCTTTAGAAGCTGGTGCAGAAGATATTGAAGTGTCTGAAGATGGTATTTTGGTTATTACCACCCCTGAAGCGTTTGGTGAAGTTCAAGATGCATTAACTGCGGCAGGTTTAAAGTCAGATAATGCAGAAGTGGTGATGAGTCCATCAACCAAAGCAGATATTACCGATATCGACCAAGCGAAAAAAATCATGAAAATGATAGATATGCTTGAAGATTTGGATGACGTTCAAAACGTATATACCAACGTAGAATTCTCTGATGAAGTTTTGGCTCAATTAGATGCTTAAGTATTAATAATATTGAACCACTGCATAAAAAAACGCACATATATGTGCGTTTTTTATGCCTAAGTTTTTATGTGAAATCAAACTTTATTTAATAAGCCATGACAGTTTAAAACATCATATTCTTTAATCACAAAACTAGAATGTAAGCCTGCGACATGCTCAATTTTACCAATTTTTTTTAATAAAATTTCACTGTAATTTTCCATATCTCGCGCCACCACTTCTACAATAAAATCTGCAGTCTGCCCTGTCACTAAAAATGCACGAATCACTTCAGGAATACTTTCCAATTCATCTAAAAATTTAGCAAAAATGTCAGTATCGTGCTTGCTTAAAGACACCTGCAACAGTACGTGTAAACTAAAGCCTAATTTCTGATAATTAATTTCACGCTTTAAACCTGAAATAATGTTTTGGTCAATCAGACTTTTAATACGACGATGTACCGAACTGACCGACATATTCACACGCTCAGAAAGTTCATTGAGGTTCACATCTTCATTGCTTAAAATTTCTAAAATATGCTTATCGAAACGATCTAGTTCCATTTTCTCAGGTACTCAAGCTTATAAGATAAATATTTAGGCTCTAGACTAGCAGATTTGCACTTAGTTTTACCTAATGAGGTCCCACAACTCTGTTGCTAGCTCATTAGGCTCCCTCATCCAACGCCATTCTGTTTCTTTAAGATGATAATCAAAATACTCTTTTGATATACCGTTGAACTTTGCTAGCCTTCTTTTACAAAAGCTCCAGAATGATTCTATTCCATTTATACGACATTGTCCTCTGGCAAATTCATTCGCTCCATGATTTACTCTAAAATGCTTTGAGTAACCAACATCTACCAAACCATTGTATCCACGCCAACCATCACTATAAATTACACTTTCAAGTGCGACTTTACCTAAGATAACTTGTTATAATGTAGTCTTTTTACAATCAGGGACTATTTCTGTATAAACTCGACCATTCCTTTCAAATATTCCAAATACAGGTTGTTTTAAAGTACCTCGACCTCGCTTCAATTTCCCATGAAAACCACGTTGTCTTTTTGCTCCAAAATAGCTCTCATCAACTTCAATAGAACCTACAAACTTTGCTCTTAAATCTGTTTGATGATCGTAGATTGCTTCTCTAAAAAGCATGTACCAATAGTTGATGGTATTACGGTTCAAGTTAAGCAATAAGGCTGTTTTAGAAGCAGGAATATCAATGCAAAAGCACTGAATAATTTTTTTAATCTTATAGTGACTTAATTTACTGTTTTCTATCATGATTCTAGACTAACATATCTATTCTGCTAGTCTAGAGCCTAATCTAAATAGCAATCCTACAGATGGTTTCAGTTTGGATAGTTTGACTGATGGCTTTGATCAATTAATTTCTGGTGCTGACTTAAATCTTGGTGATTTGCTGCAAGGTGCATCATCAAATACCAGCTCAGACATCAATCTTGATCAATTAATCCCAACCCTAGGCGATGCACTGGGTGGCTTGACTGGCGGCACGACAGATACTCAATTTGATTTGGCGACACTGCCAAACTTGGTACAAAATTTCGATCTCAACAATGCAAGTTCACTGTTCTAAATTCTACTCAACAAGACACAAAAAAAATACGCGCTCAATGCGCGTATTTTTTTGCTAAGTTTTATATTCCACGCCAATCGACACGTGCATTACGCTCAGTATTATAAATACGGCATACATACTGCCCTAATGGCAAATCCAACAGATAATCTTGATAGGCTTTAAACTCAGCTGAAATCATTTCACCATGCTCTTTTTCCCACGGCGTTCCAGCAATTTCTAAAATAGGGGCAAGCATTGAACACACCGAAATATCTGCCAAGCCCAAACGCTCTCCCACAAAATAACGTCCGTGATTATCAATCAAATGCTGATTTAAAATGACAATCAATTCATCCATACGTTGTTTAGATTCTGCTACTTTATCTTGATCGAGCTGATAACCCTTAGACACCAAAGCTTTAATAATTGGCTTAGAGTATTTAGAAAACTGACGCAAATAGCCTTTTTCACCAATTAGGATTTCCAAAGGTTCTTCACTTTCAGATAAGGCATGAGCCAAGCCCCAACGGCGTACATGCTGACCTAATTCATCTGCCAAAGTATTAATTGCCAGTGCATGTTTATATTGTTCGGCATCACTGCGTAATAAAGTATGTTCTGGATAAACATCATCAAGATAGAGAGCAATTTGCGTAGAATCTGCAATCCAGCGCTCTTGATCACGTAATATTGGTAATTTATTTTGTCCTGTTTTTAATTGTGCAAAGGCCCGATGCACACCAGGAATTAAGTTCTGCGCATCATAATCTAATTCTTTATGATCCAATAACCAGCGAGCTTTCTCACAGAAATGAGATAAAGGAAACTGGTACAAGATGCGCATAAAATCTCCATTTTTAAGCTATAAATATTCAAAACAGTACACTTGCGGTGTTTGTCATACTTTAGTCATAGCCTCTTCTAAATACAATGTACTTTTTATTCAAAATTCGGGCAAAGCAGTCAGCTAAATCAGATCAATTTTCATCCTGCACTTCAACATCAACATTTCAAATGATCACTTCATAAGAAACATCATGCTGATAACCTGACTTTATCTGCCCTTTCATGTAAAATCATGCCTAATTTTTATATAACACGTTGTGAGTTATTCATGGGTTTTAATTGCGGTATTGTGGGCCTGCCAAACGTTGGTAAATCTACACTTTTTAATGCGCTCACCAAAGCTGCGATTGCAGCGGAAAACTTCCCGTTCTGTACCATTGAACCAAACACAGGTATTGTTCCTGTGCCAGATTCACGTTTAGACAAATTGGCAGAAATTGTAAAACCACAACGTGTCTTACCAACGACTATGGAATTTGTGGATATTGCAGGTCTAGTTGCAGGTGCATCGAAAGGTGAAGGTTTAGGTAACCAATTCCTTGCGAATATTCGTGAAACCGACGCCATTGCACACGTAGTCCGTTGCTTTGAAGATGAAAACGTGATTCACGTAAATGGTAAAATTGACCCATTAGATGATATTGCCACCATCAATACCGAATTGGCTTTAGCGGACTTGGAAACTGTTAGCAAAGCGGTTACTCGTTTAGCAAAATCTGCCAAAGGTGGTGACAAAGAAGCAGTTGCAACCAAAGCCGTTTTAGAAAAAATTCAGCCTTTATTGGATGATGGCAAGCCAGCACGTGCTGCTAATTTAGATGATGATGAACGTAAATTAGTACGTGGCTTTGGTTTACTGACCTTAAAACCAACTATGTATATTGCCAACGTGGCAGAAGATGGTTTTGAAAATAATCCGCACTTAGAAGCAGTGAAAAAACTTGCTGCAGAAGAAAATGCGATTGTTGTGCCATTATGCAACCAAATTGAAGCCGAAATTTCACTACTTGAAGATGAAGACCGTGCAGAATTTTTAGAAGCTTTAGGCATGGAAGAACCTGGTCTGAACGTCGTTATTCGTGCTGGTTATGCGCTGTTAGGCTTACAGACTTACTTCACTGCAGGCGTTCAAGAAGTACGTGCATGGACTGTTAAAGTTGGTGCAACTGCTCCACAAGCTGCTGGCGTGATTCATACTGACTTTGAAAAAGGCTTTATTCGTGCTGAATGTATTGCTTACGAAGATTTTGTTCAGTACAACGGTGAAGCTGGCGCGAAAGAAGCAGGTAAATGGCGTTTAGAAGGTAAAACTTACATCGTACAAGATGGTGATGTTTTACACTTCCGCTTTAATGTCTAATATTGAATTTTTGAATGGCTTTCATTCTATAAGCCAGTCATAGATACAATTAAAAAAACCTCGATCACTTGATCGAGGTTTTTTATTGAACAATTCTTTGGAAAATTAATTAAGACTGCACCACATTACCCTTCTGTTTCGGGTCAGTATTTCCTAACTCAGGGTGAGCTAAGGCATCTGCACATTGCTTTTTATCACGTTCATAGTCAGCTTGTTTCTGGGCAAGACTACTTGAACTGTCTATGGTTGCACGCGCCCAAATTTCTAAACTGGTCAATGCCTTGCGACACAGTGCATATTTCCCTTCGGTCACTGAGTCTGTCATTTTGACATTAATGCGCCAGTCTGTACTGAGTTTACGGGCAGGTTTACGCACCTTGTCTTCAATCAAATTACGCTGCTTACGGTAAACATAAGGTTCAACCTCGTTCATTAACTCCCATGCTTTCTGTGCATACACAGTTGCATCATTGGTAAGTTTTGGCGCAGGTTTAATTTCTACAGTTTTTTGCGGGTCGTTGTCATTGCTACACGCTTGCAATAACACACTACTGCATAGAATTGAGGCCAGCAGCATTACAGGTGTTTTCAATTTCAACATATCGGTTCGCCCATACAAACAATTCGGCATTATGCTAGTGAATTCAAGTATAATACACAATCTTGATTTGACCCATCGTTCAACTTTCTCCCTCAAGGTGTGTCGTGTCCGTACACAATATTCAAACTGCTTCTACAGCCAGTTTTTGGCAAGGTGCCAAAGATAGTCAAGCGATTATTTTCACCTATCTGCCTGTTTCTTTTGCCTTTGGCGTTTCAGCCACACAATTCGGTTTTACCGCATGGGAAGCCTTATTTTTATCTTGCTCTATGTATGCAGGCGCAAGTCAGTTTTTGGTGGTGGCATTACTTGGCAGCGGCACCTCTATTTGGATGACTGCACTAACAGTGATTGCCTTAGACATTCGGCATTTACTCTATGGCCCCGCACTACAAAACCTGATTCAAGATCGGCTGAATCTTAAAAAAACTGCAATTTGGTCATGGGGATTGACCGATGAAGTCTTTGCTTCAGGCATGATTAAACTGTCACAACGGCGTCAGGAATGGTCTGAATCATGGATGTTAGGTCTCAGTCTATTTAGCTGGCTGTCTTGGGCGTTAGGTTCATTCTTAGGTGGCTTATTTGCTGACCAAGTCACGAAAATGCCACAGTTTTTACAAGCGGCGCTCGACTTTTTATTGCCTGCTTTATTCCTAAGCTTTTTACTGGCTGCTTTTGAAAAGAAACATACTTTTGTGGTGGGTATCACCATTGTCGTATCTGCCATTGCTTGTTATTTCATTGATTTGTCTGCTGCAATTTTTATTGGCATATCTTCCGGCATATTGGCAGGCTTATTTAAACACTATGTGTTGAAACAACCCGACCCTGAACATACAGGAGTAAAATCGTGAGTTTAGAAATAATCTTGGTTGGCATTTTAGTGGGGATTGCCAACTTCGCATCGCGCTTTGGGCCATTTTTTGTGATTCAAAAATTTCAGCAAGGCTCACAAAAACGTGGCGCTTTATGGCTCAAAATTGCCTTAGGCAGCATCGGGATTGCCGCAATTAGTTCCATGCTCGTGGTCGCAACACTGCCGCCTTTGCTGGAAACACCAAATAAAAGTTTTGCCATGCTGGTCGGTTTCTTGGTACTCACAGGCTTATATTTTAAATTTAAGAAAATTGTTCCTGCCACCTTAACCGCAGCCCTGACCTACGGGCTGATTTACACCTATATACCTTTTAGTTTCTAGAACAGCTTAAATTAAACAACTTTGAAAACCGAAATCATCCCTTTCAAATGCAGTGTCATCACCGCTAAGCCACTGAATGCCATAAAATTGCATGACAAAATCATGATTTTATTGCAAACAGGGCTTAACTCATAGAACAGTTCTGCTATGCTAAAAGCCCACTTTAGCAAGGACGATTCACATGAGCGTGACCATTGGTACTCCCCTTCAATCTTCTGCTTTTAAAGTTTTGCTATTGGGTTCGGGGGAACTCGGTAAAGAGGTGGTGATTTCACTACAACGTTTAGGCGTAGAAGTACATGCCGCCGATCGCTACGACCATGCGCCAGCCATGCAAGTCGCACATTATGCCTATACTTTGAATATGGCAGATGCCACAGAATTAAAACAACTGATTGAAAAAATCCAGCCGAATTTAATTGTGCCTGAAATTGAAGCGATTGCGACACAGGTCTTGGTTGAAATTGAAGAACAAAACATCGCCACAGTCATTCCTTCTGCCAAAGCCGTCAATTTGACCATGAACCGTGAGGGAATTCGTCGTTTAGCTGCAGAAGAATTAGGTTTGCCAACCTCGGCTTACCGCTTCGCCAATTCTTTGGAATCTTTCCGTGCCGCCTGTGATGATATTGGCTATCCAAACTTTGTTAAACCTGTAATGTCATCTTCAGGTAAAGGTCAGTCAAGAGTAACTTGTTTTGATGAAGTAGATGCCGCTTGGGAATATGCTCAAACAGGTGGACGCGTCAATCAAGGCACTGTGATTGTTGAATCACAAATTGATTTCGATTTTGAAATTACCCTATTAACTGTACGTGCCAAAAACCCAGAAACTGGTGCTATCGAAACTTCATATTGTGACCCAATTGGCCACCGTCAAGATTCAGGCGACTATGTAGAAAGCTGGCAACCACAGCAAATGACTGAAGCCGCCCTAACTGAAGCCAAACGCATTGCCCATAAAGTGACAACTGCTTTAGGCGGCTGCGGAATTTTTGGTGTAGAGCTGTTTGTGAAGGGCGATAAAGTCTGGTTCAGTGAAGTATCGCCACGTCCGCACGACACAGGTTTAGTGACGTTGGCCTCACAATTTCAGAGTGAATTTGAATTACATGCACGTGCCATTTTAGGTTTGCCTGTCAACACTGCACGTCATAGTGTGGCAGCCAGTGCCGTGATTTATGCAGGTGTCGATGCCAATAATCTTTCATTTTCTGGCCTAAATCTTGCATTAGCTCATCCCGATACAGATTTACGTTTATTTGGGAAGCCTGAAGGTTTTGAGCGCCGACGTATGGGAGTTGCGACAGCACGTGCAGAAACCACGGCGCAAGCGCGCGAATTGGCTCAACACACTGCAAACAGTGTTAGCGTTCATTTAAACGAAAATCAGAATTAAGCTCGTCATTGCATAACGGAATTGTCCATGATCAATACATTACCCTTGCTGAACTATGTGAAAAGCAACCATGACATTCAAGCGATTAACCAATGGCGTACAGATGTCGAAAATCAGCTACAACAATGTTTTGAAAATGGACAATCCATCCGTGAAGTGATTTTGGCACGTTCCAATCTGATAGACGAAGCCCTGACATTTTTGTGGCAACACGCTGAATTGGATCAAACTGATTTAAGTCTATTTGCTGTGGGTGGCTATGGGCGCAAAGAAATGCTGCCTTATTCCGATGTAGACATTATGATTTTGTCGGAAGATGCCATTAGCCCAGAACAAGAGCAACTGATCTCGACCTTTATTTCATCATTGTGGGATGTCGGTAATTTCAAACCTGCAACCAGCGTACGTACCATTCAAGACTGTGTGATTCAGGCTACTAGCGATTTAACAGTCGCTACTGCCCTGATCGAAGCTCGTTTAATTACTGGTAACACCCAACTGGCAAAATGGCCACGTCGTATTGTTTCGCAAACTTGGACAGATAAAACCTTTTTTGATGCCAAAATGCAGGAACAAAGCAAGCGTTATGCACAGCACAATGACACGGAAAGCAATCTAGAACCTGATATTAAAAATGCCCCAGGCGGCATCCGTGACATTAACCAAATTGGTTGGATTGCTAAACGACATTTTCGGGTCAATCGTATTTATGACTTGGTGCATTTAGGTTTTATTTCTGAGTTTGAATTAGGTGTACTTGAAGAAGCTGAAAGCTTTTTATGGGAAATTCGCCACCATTTGCACCGCCTGACCAAGCGTGATGAAAATCGTTTATTGTTTGATTATCAACGTGATATCGCTGCCACTTTTGGCTATGTCCGTGAAGAAGGCAAACCACCAAACTACCCAATTGAACAATTCATGAAGCGTTATTATCGCTCTGCACAGCAGGTTTCTGCCCTGAATGAAATGTTGTTGGCCTATTTTAATGAATCTGTAATTACCCCACGCCTGCCAAACTACGAACGCCAAATTGAAGAAATTAATGAAAATTTTAAATTGGTGGATGGCAAGCTTGCAGTTCAGCACCATAAAATTTTCTCAGAAAAACCAAGTGCGATTTTAGAAATTTTCTATTTACTGGCCAATCGCCCAGAAATTAAAGGGATTCGTGCACGTACTTTACGCTTACTTGCATTGGCCGCAAAGCGTATTGATCAAAGTTTCCGAGATGACCCTGCACATCAAGCCCTTTTTATGGCCATTTTGCGCTCACCACATCGTTTATATAAAACATTAGTGACAATGAAGCGCTTGGGTGTATTAGGCAATTACATTTCTGCATTCGGGCAAATTACAGGTCTCATGCAATATGACCTGTTCCATATTTATACGGTAGATGCTCACACCTTACTGTTGGTGCGTAATTTGAGCCGCTTCAAAGAGCCTGAGTTTGCCAAAGCCTTTCCTGTGGTTAGCTCTGTGTTCCAACGTCTAGTACGTCGTGACATTATTTATTTAGCTGCAATTTTCCACGATATTGCCAAAGGCCGTCGTGGAGATCATAGCGAGCTTGGTGCTGTCGATGCCATCGAATTTTGTCGCAAACACGGGTTTACCGAACGTGAATGCAACTTGGTCGCATGGCTAGTCAAAAATCATTTATTAATGTCTGTCACGGCACAGAAAAAAGATATTTCAGACCCTGACGTAGTCAAAGAATTTGCCGAAAAAATGGGGGATATGGAGCATTTAGATTATCTGTACACTTTAACTGTTGCCGATATTAATGCCACCAACCCTACCCTTTGGAACACTTGGCGCGCATCCTTAATGCGTCAATTGTACACACAGGCAAGGGATGTGATTCGTTCAGGTTTAGGCCGTCCAGTCGATTATCAAATGTTGATTGAAGACACAAAATTTGCAGCCAGTGAAATTTTGGTAAATGATTTTTCACTCAGCGATGTTGAAAAAGTCTGGCAAGAACTGGGCGATGAATACTTCCTGAAAGAATCTGCCGATGAAATTGCATGGCACACCCGCGCAATTTTGGAGCATGGCGATAATCATGCACCATTAGTGCTCATGCGTGCGCACCGAAAATCAGCACAAGATGCAGTACAGATTTTTATTTATACCCAAGATCAACCCAACCTATTTGCCACTACTGTGGCCATTTTAGACCGAATGAATTTGGATGTTCAGGATGCACGGATTATTACCGCGACTAAATCCTTTAGTTTAGATACTTATGTTGTATTAGACCGATTTGGCACACTCCTGACCGATCCTGAGCGTGAAAAAATGGTTATTGATGCACTGATCGATGCACTAAGTCAGTCGGATAAATACCCAGGTTTGATGCAACGTCGTATCCCACGTCAATTACGCCATTTTGATATTGAAAATACTGTTGAAATTACTTTCAATACAGCCCTCAATCAAAACATGGTGGAAATTGCCACACTTGACCACCCGGGGCTTCTCGCCAAAATTGGTGGTCTGTTTATGATGCAGGGCTTAGATATTCACTCTGCCAAAATTGCCACACTTGGTGAGCGTGCAGAAGACATTTTCTTTGTCACCAAAAAAGATGGGCAACCCATGACCCATGCTGAAGCGGATACCTTTGCCTTGCAGCTGAAATCTGCTTTGGATGAAGCCTCTAATCAGGTCTGTGGTCAACACTAACTTCAATTAACGGAACATTCATGAACTCGAGTTTATCTCTCTTGCACCCTTACCCTTTTGAAAAGTTAAACCAACTCTTTCAAGATGTACAACCTGCAAATCTACCGTTAATTCCACTGTCTATTGGTGAACCTAAGCATCCTGCACCTGAATTTGTCAAACAGGCCATTATTGATAATTTTCAGCACTTATCGACCTACCCGAACAGTAAAGGTCTACCTGAATTACGCCAAAGTATTGCCAATTGGCTCACCCAGCGTTTTCATTTAAACCAAGTGAATCCTGAAACTCAAGTTTTGCCTGTTTCAGGTACACGCGAAGCAATTTTTTCATTTGTTCAGGCAGTGATTCAACGTGAAGATGCACCTTATGTGGTCATGCCAAATCCGTTTTATCAAATTTATGAAGGTGCTACTTTACTGGCTGGTGCCAAGCCATATTTCATCAATTGTACCGAAGCCAATGGTTATTTAGGTGATTTTGATGCTGTGCCTGCTGAAGTCTGGGAAAAAACAGCGTTGTTATTTGTGTGTACACCGGGCAATCCAACAGGTGCAGTACTGTCTAAAGCACAATTTAAAAAACTGATTGCATTGTCAGATCAATATAGTTTTGTAATTGCATCCGATGAATGTTATTCAGAGTTATGGTTTGACCAAGCGCCAACTGGTTTACTAGAAGTCTGTGCTGAACTTGGACGCGATGATTACAAAAACTGTATCGTACTTCATTCATTGTCTAAGCGTTCTAATTTACCAGGTATGCGTTCAGGATTTGTTGCAGGTGATGCATCCTTATTAAAACCGTATTTGCAATACCGCACCTATCATGGTGCTGCGATGCCTGTGCAACATCAACTAGCGTCTATTGCTGCATGGGACGATGAGCAACACGTCGAAGATAATCGCATACAATATCGTACCAAATTTGAACTATTCCAAACTGAATTGGGGCATTTGCTTCCATTGAAAAAACCCGATGCAGGTTTTTATTATTGGCTTCAGGTAGAAGATGATGAAAAATTTGCAAAAATGCTCATGGAAAAAGCACACATTAAGGTACTGCCTGGACGTTACTTGTCACGTGATACCGCACAAGGCAATCCAGGGGAAAATCATGTACGCTTGGCATTAGTCGCAGATCTAGCGCAATGCGAACAAGTGATTCAACGTCTGAAAGCGGTTTTATAAAACATACGCTGCACGGCTTTGTTGCATAAATATGTAAGCATCTGATTTAAATGTATTTAATTTTGGATCAAAAAATAATCAAAACTTTTAAAATCAAATAGTTATGAAATCTTTGTGCAACAAAGCCCCTTTAAATTAAATGTTAAGCTTGCAGAAGAAGTAAAAGCAACACAATTGGCTGGTATTTATAAAGACACTTATACGATTGATGTAAAATATTAATCCGTAGTGCAAAAGAAATGCTTAGGCATTTCTTTGTTTTTAATATTTTCATAATAAATAATTTAAATATGAATTTTACAACAACTTAATCTTATTAATATTCAAAAAAGACCTCGAAAGGTCTTTCTATCTAATACATATTTTTAATATTATTAATTAGCCCAAAGCTTTTTCAATTTCCGCCTGCAAATCTTCAGGTTTAGTTGTCGGAGCAAAACGGTTTAAGACTTTGCCATCTTTGCCAATTAAAAACTTGGTAAAGTTCCATTTAATTCCATTGCCTAAAATCCCCTTACTGTTATTGGTTAAATAACGGAAAATTGCATGTGCTTCTGGGCCTTTCACATCAATTTTACTAAACATGGGAAAACTGACCCCATAGTTTTTTTGACAAAAACTCCCTATTTGCTCATTGGAGCCAGAGTCTTGCCCGCCAAATTGATTGCATGGAAAACCTAATACCTCAAGACCACGGTCTTTATATTGTTGATACAATTTTTCCAAACCCGCAAATTGTGGGGTAAAACCACATTTGCTGGCTGTATTCACAATCAATAGCACCTTGCCTTCATAATCACTAAAAGCTTTATTTTCTCCGTCTAATAATTCAGCTTCAAACTGATAAATGCTAGTCATGGATAATTTCCCTCATCATTTTTTTCTTGTGTTTTAAGTTCTAATGAAGCCGAGTTGACGCAATAACGCAATCCTGTCGGTTGTGGCCCATCGTCAAAAACATGCCCTAAATGTGCGTCACAATGATGACAAACAATCTCTGTACGCTGCATACCATGTGAACTGTCATGGTGCTCTTCAACTACTCCAGGCTGAATTGGACGATAGAAACTAGGCCAACCACTGCCACTGTCATATTTTGTTTCAGATGAGAACAACGCTGTGCCACAACAACGGCAGCTATACACACCCTGTTGTTTAGTATTCCAATATTTCCCCGTGAACGCAGGCTCTGTCCCTTTTTGTCGTGTAATCCGAAACTCCTCTGGTGATAACTCTCTTTGCCATTCTCGGTCTGTTTTATTGAGTTTTCCCATCACTAACTCCTTTAAATCTTTGACATTCAGTGTCATGCTTCAGTACTTCCATATTTACGCTAGAGCTTGCAAAATATCTAGCTAAATTTCAGCATAGATTGTGATATTTCAGTAATCTATATTTTGTTAATCTTAAAATCATTGGATGGAACTATGTCCGTACTTGGTAACACGACTCCACGCGAAATAAAAAAATCATCAAAACTCGAGCATGTATGCTACGACATTCGCGGACCTGTGTTACGAGCGGCCAATGAAATGGAAGAGGCCGGTCATAAAATTATTAAACTGAATATTGGCAACCCCGCCCCATTCGGTTTTGAAGCTCCACAGGAAATTATTAATGATGTTGCATTGAACTTACCCAATGCAATTGGCTATACCGACTCTAAAGGGATTTTTCCTGCACGTAAGGCCATTTGTCAGTACTATCAGCAAAAAGGCATTTTTGATATGCACGTGAATGACGTGTATATCGGCAATGGTGTGTCTGAACTGATTGTTATGGCGATGCAAGGTTTATTGGATGATGGCGATGAAATGCTGGTGCCAATGCCTGACTATCCATTATGGACAGCTGCGGTGAATTTGTCGGGTGGTACTGCTATTCACTATAAATGTGATGAAGAAAACCACTGGTACCCAGACATTGCCGACATGGAAAGCAAAATCACGCCAAATACACGTGGTATTGTCATCATTAACCCGAACAACCCAACAGGTGCGGTTTATCCGCGTCATGTTTTAGAACAAATTGTTGCACTGGCTAAAAAATATGACCTGATTTTATTTGCCGATGAAATTTACGACAAAATCATTTATGACGGTATTGAGCACGTTGCTGTAGCTGCACTGGCAGGTGATCAGCTCTGTATTTCATTCAACGGTTTGTCTAAATCATATCGTATTGCAGGCTTCCGATCAGGCTGGATGGCCATTACAGGCAATAAATCACGTGCCGCAGACTACATTGAAGGCTTGGACATGCTTGCTTCCATGCGTCTGTGTGCCAACCACCAGGCACAATATGCGATACAAACAGCATTGGGTGGTTATCAATCTATCAATGACTTGATCCGTCCAGGTGGTCGTTTATATGAACAGCGCAACATTGCTTGGGAAATGCTAAATGAAATTCCAGGCGTGTCATGTGTGAAACCTGAAGGTGCGATGTACTGCTTCCCAAGATTAGATCCAAACGTCTATCCGATTGAAGATGACGAAAAATTAATGTTGGATTTACTAAAAGCCGAAAAAGTACTGTTAGTGCAAGGTACAGGTTTTAACTGGCCTACACCAGACCATTTCCGTGTTGTGTTCTTACCTGCAGAAAATGAATTACGTGAAGCAATGACGCGTTTAGGCCGTTTCTTAGCAAAAATTCGCTAAGTCGCTTAAATAATTGTTTAAAAAATGCCGTGTTGATCACGGCATTTTTTTATGTTCTTAAATGAGTATTACGACCTGATTCACAATCAGAATGAAACAAATATGGCTTATGCTGCCAACATAAAAGCTAAGCTTTTACTCCCTAGCGAAAGCATGCTGTAATAGCAACAAGCGATTAAAATTTTAGGAATTGAGCATGCACTACCAAGTTCATCTTATTGATGCGCAAAAACCTTCACAAAATTATATTTGGTTGCTTGAACATTGTGACAGTAAACAAGTGGTAGTAGTCGATCCTACCGATGCCAAACCCGTTGAAGATTTTTGCCAAAGCCATGGCTTAGAGATTGCACAAATTTGGCTGACACATTGGCATCAAGACCATATTGGCGGTGTACCTGAACTCATTGCAGAACGCAACTTGCCAGTTTATGGCCCACGCGATGAACTGAGTAAGATTCCTTTTATCACCCACCCTTTACAACATCAAGATAAAGTACAGTTTTATGATTTATCTGTAGATGTCATTGCCGTGCCTGGGCACACCCTTGGGCATATTGTGTATTTTATAGATGAGCTAGATGTCTTGTTTTGCGGCGACACCTTATTTGCAATGGGGTGCGGGCGAGTTTTTGAAGGTACACATCAGCAAATGTACCAATCGCTCAATCGTTTAGCTGCTTTACCACCACGAACCCAAGTGTATTGCACCCACGAATACACCCTTACCAATGCAAAATTTGCGCTGCATGTAGAACCTGAAAATTTGGCAATTCAGGAGCGTTATCAACATATTGAAAACTTGCGTATGCTGAATCAACCGACTTTGCCAAGCAGTATTGAATTGGAACTCGAAACCAATCCATTTTTAAGAGCAGAAAGCGTCCAAGAGTTTCAAAAATTACGTGAATTGAAAGATAATTTTTAAATGGATTTATAAGTCATCTCGATGTTCAATTACACAACACAGATTGCTTATAAAATTTGATGGCTTGCCGCGAACTCATCCAACTGGGTTTGCGTTACCACACGTAAGGCCTGCATTTCATCCACGCGTACTAATAATAAATTTGACAATGCAGGCTGATAACGGCGTGCACTGCCAAAAGGCGTATAAGCCACTTTTGATTGTGAAGAAAACAACAGCCAGTCTTCATGACCGAGCATCACGGCTACAGCCTCTTGCCCCTGTACACGCATATTTTCAACCATACTCATCACTTGCTGTTCAATACTGGGCACTGTCATATTATTCAAATTTAAAATTTCAATCAGGCACCAGTATAAACAAATCCCCACTTATTTACTGCTGCTGCAATGGCTTGCTGTATAAAATCTAATTTCTTATTTTGCCCGTGTTAGTACTTTTAGAACGCCTATCGTTTTGGATAGCGTTAATTACTAACATGAGTAGCACAAAGATAAATGCAAATAATTAACAAAATATTTCCAAGTCATATCTTGGTCAAAAATTTAGGTATTGTATCAACCACCAACTCAAAAATTAATTACTTCAATATCAATTAATTAAAATTCATCATTTTTCATAATCCTTTCCAAACAATGAACTTCGTATTTATTTTGCACAAAGCTTTCTAAAAATATCTGCAGAAATACATTTTTGCCCTTTAAAAATTCACGCAATATCCCTATTAATAAATAAATGGATATAGAGGAGTTCTCTCGTGAAAAAGGTTGTGAAAGCAAAAAATTTAATTGCGTTTCGTATTTGGTTAGAAAAGTTAGGTTATTCAGTTAAAAACTTAGCAGATGGACACGGTTTTACTTTTAGTTTTCAAAAAGAGTACGGTTTGGTGACCTGTGAACTTTCAGGTAACGCTTTGGCCATGAAATTAGGCGAGGAGTTTGAAGATCACTTAAAAGCTTAATTAAAGCAATAACGGTTGAACTTGATAGGATGCAAAAATTAGAATTTAAACAGATTTAATCAACTCATTTCACTCAATGATCTTGCCCATAACATGCTTATGGGCTTTTTTTATACTTATATGCCCTTTTGCCCTTGTGATGGACTCAAAAAATTTAAGGCAATAAAAAAGCAGGGTCAATGCCTTGCTCTTTAATTTATGGTGGGGACGGAGAGACTCGAACTCTCACACCTCGCGGCGCTGGAACCTAAATCCAGTGCGTCTACCAATTTCGCCACGTCCCCAACATCGGGTACCAACTTAGTGTTGGATTTAATTTGGCAGAGGATCAAGGATTCGAACCTTGACGAACGGTTTTGGAGACCGTCATGCTACCATTACACCAATCCTCTGTAACCTAAAATCAAGTGTACTTGATATTTAAGTGGTGGGGACGGAGAGACTCGAACTCTCACACCTCGCGGCGCTGGAACCTAAATCCAGTGCGTCTACCAATTTCGCCACGTCCCCGATGGCTGTGTATATTATAGAGATCACTTCCTCATGACAAGCCTTTTTTATAAAAAAGCATAATGACTGTTTAAATAAAAAACAAAAAATTGTTTTTTGTTTTTTTCTTAAACATATTCAGCCACTAAGCCATAATTTTAACGCTGAAATATTGGCGCAACGTTGTGAATATTGCTTAGCAAGCATTGCCTTGAGTAAAGGGTAAAAGGCAGTTATGTGCTCAGCTTTATCTAAATTGAATCTTTGACAATGTAAATATGCCCAATCTTGGTAACTACTGGCTTGTAAGCGTTGCTGTGTCAGCCATTCATAAAAAATTATGCCCAAGGCATAAATATCACTTTGCCTAGTTTTAGGCTGCCCCTGAAATAACTCAGGCGCCATATAACGTGGCGTTGCGGTCAGACGCTGCTGTGGATTATCCGTAATATGCCGTGCTTGTTCGAAGTCCAATAGTTTGATTTTCCCATCAAACTGCACGATATGTTCAGCTTTCAAATCGGCATGAATCCAACCCAAAAGATGCAACTGCTCTACCGCATCAAGCACCTGCCATAATATCGCTTTGGTTTCATCAAGATACTTAGGTAGACCATCCATCTGCAATACAGGCATTGCTTCAGGCAAAATTAACGCCTGCGTGTACTCTTGTTGCTGAATATGAATAGGCTCTTGATCCATCAGCACGCACGGCAGTAAAAAAGCATGTTTTAAATGTTGCTTTTGCTGATAAAACCGATATTCACGCCTAAAACCTTCTTCAACAGTAGGATGACTCCCCTGTTGCTGAGCTTTCAGCCAATAAAACTGGTTTTGATATTCAAAACGATATAAATGCCGTCCATACAATAAACTTTGAGGTTTACTGCGTAATTCAAACTGTGCAATATCGGCAAGTTGAAAATTAAACAACACTTGCGCCAGTACGTTTCTCTGGAATCGTGTCATTTTGAGCATGCAATAACTCTAGGCAATGTTGCAAAGTTTTGCCTACACGGGCATGCGTTTCAATACTGGAAATTTTTGGCCAAGTTGCTCGCTCACCTTCACGCTGTAAGATTTTGAACAAATGTGGTTTAGGGTTTTGCAGCATATAACTATAATGACGCAGGTTATAACTTCCAACAATATTGACATCGCCATAATAACGCTGATCGACAATGCCATAACCATGATCTAGCAAACGGCGTACGGGTGGCACAGCTCCTGCCCGCTCACGAACAAAGTCCATGACACCGCGACTAATCACTTTCCCCTGTCGGCGGATAATACGTTCTGGCCAACTTAGCATATCTTTACGATAGCGCTTGATATCATCTTGCATGAAAGGAACCACATGCGGGTTCACCTGACTGGCAATGGTGTAATTAATATTATATAAACGCGCCATTTTTTCCTGTGGGAAATCACTGCGTACACTACCATCTACCCAACGGGTTTTACCCATATAAGGGGTATGCTCGCCATCATAACGCTTATTGGTTAATCGTACTGGTGGAAATAAAATGGGTACGGCACAAGATGCAAGCACCGCACTCCACACTAATAAATCAGGTGCAGTAAAACTATTCATAATGCGCGGGTCTTGTGAAGCATCATATGGCGCCACGGCCACATTTATGTGTAAACCTGAATTCTGAAAAGCTTCTTCAAAGGTGGTATCACCTAAGTTTTTAATCAGGAATTTTTTTAAATAATGTACATTGGCAATACCGCCATTCCCTTTCAGAATTTCACGCATTTGTCTAAATTGGAATGCTTCGTGGAAAAAAGATTCACCACCTAAAATTTGTTGTACATCTTCAGGTTTCGCAATACCCAGCATGGCCGTCATGATGGCGCCCGCACTTGAACCCGACAGCACTTTGGGCATTAAGTCCTGCTCAAGCAAAGCCTTACACACACCCGTATGAAACAGACCTAAAGTCGCGCCACCCGAAAACATTAAGGCAGGCTGACCATACGCAGTTTGGCACTGCTCAAAAAAAGCAATTTTTTCAGCGCGGGTTAAAGTTTGACACGCTTCTGAAGCCACAAAGGCCAAACTTTTACTGACTTCTTCTACATAGTCTTCAATGATTTTTTTGGTACCAACATAAGTGGCAGTAAACAACATAGGATGGGCAATGTTGGCAATATCGAAGGTTAAGCCTTCACGTAAAATATAAATCAGGTCATTACTACGTTCTGTCGTGCGGTAACGGCGTAAAAGATTTAAACGGTGCGAAATGATTTCTGCATCAAAATATGGCGAACTATTGTCATATTTCCATTCTTGCGCGCCAGATTCTTCATCTATTTTTATGGCAATACTTTTCCACTCTTCATAGGATTCTGCATTTAAAATTTCGCGCTTTAATTTTTTTATGCGATAGGCTTGGTGCGGATTAACCTCTTCGGTGAAATCTTTAAATAACATAGCGTCCCTCAATCCGTTGGTTTATTCGCAGCACTACGCTTGCCGATGCCTACTATACACAACAATATCTTAAAAATAATAACATGCGTCAATGACTAAGCAAGTACAGCAATTGGCAAATCTAGGTCAATTGCGCTAGTCTTAAACTGTACTTTTCCGCTCTGCAATTATAAAGCTGAACTATCATGGCAAACCTAGATTTACCCGACAACATCTTAATATCACTTTCGCATGTACTCCAACAACTACAGCAAAGCTTACCTGCTTTAAAACAAGAACCTGATTTTTCAGCAATTGCTTTTAAATGGCAAAATCAGCAGTTAATTGCCATACAACAACCACGAAAAATGGAATTGGATGACCTAAAAGGCATTGAAAAGCAAAAAGAAAAAGTTATTCAAAATACCTTGCAGTTTTTAAATGGCTTACCTGCCAATGATGTCTTGCTGACAGGTTCACGCGGGACTGGTAAATCTTCTATTGTACGTGCCCTGCTCACCAAGTATGCCGACCAAGGCTTACGTTTAATTGAAATTGAACGTGATGACTTATCTGAACTCCCTGAAATTCAGAAAATCATTCAGCATCGTCCAGAAAAATTTATTGTCTATTGCGATGATTTAGCCTTTAACGCAGAAGATGAAAATTATCGTAGTTTAAAAAGTGTTTTAGATGGTTCATTACAATCAGGTTCAAGTAATTTTATTATTTATGCGACTAGTAACCGCCGCCATCTTTTACCTGAATTTATGCACGAAAATACACCTGTCACCCGTGTAGATGTACCGCAATATACCGAATTGCATCCACAAGAAGCGATTGAGGAGAAAATTTCGCTGTCTGACCGTTTCGGTATGTGGTTGTCGTTTTATCCAATGGATCAAAATCTGTATTTGGAAATTGTAGAACACTATTTACAAAAAGCAGCAATACCAATGACCGCCGAAGTACGTGCAGAAGCATTAAGATGGTGTCAGGCACGTGGTCAACGTTCAGGTCGTGCCGCTTATCAATTCTCTAAACACTGGATTGGTTCACAGCAACTAAAATCTATGTAAAATTTACGGGTTGCTGCATTTCTTTAGGCAGTAACCCTTTAATTCAAGCACACTATTATTGACCTTGTTCAGCAGCGATACGTGCCAAAGTTTCTGCATAAAACTCTTCGCCATGCGCTTGCATGGCTTCTACAGTTTGTTCACCCACATAAACTTCTTCTGGGGCAGTTACAGCAATATCGGAAGATGCACCTGAATCATAGGTGATGGCTGTATGACTTGAAGGTGAATAACCATCATTGTTGGATGACATTTCTAAATTTGAATGACTCACCGATGAGGTATTTTGATGAATAGACTCCGCCTGTTCACAAGCGGTTAATAACATTGCCCCCATCACACAAGTGATGCAAAATGTATTTTTAAATCGCATTTTATCTCATTAATTTTTTATTAAACATAGACTTAAAATCATAATTTATAATTTAAAACACCACAATTGGACAGGATTCACAGAATTTAGCACTGCTGTCAGTTATTTGCTTTATTTTTAAAATTTGCAAGATAAGAGCACAAAAAGCTCTGAAATTTATATGCTTAGATTTAAATAATTGGCACAACCTGAAGATAATAAACAATAAATTACAATTGTTTAGCTTGACTTAAAATGGTCAACTTTAGTCAATTTGTTTATTTTATAGCAAACTTATCACTTAAGATGAAGTCTCTTTAGAACAAACAACGGTTATAAAATAATGTTTAATTTCAAAAATATGTTGCTGACGGTAGCTTTAATCACCACCCTTGCAGGATGTACCCAAGTGAAAACGCAGGAATATTATGCAGAAAACCTAGATGAGGCAAAAAAGGTTTTACAAAAATGTGAAGCCGAAGCCAACAAAGGCAAAGCACTAGAAGGCAAGAAGTTGGAAAACTGCAACAATGCAGGTATGGCTGTTATGAATGGCATGATGCAGGACTTAACCAAAGGCTTAATGGATGCAGTTCGCTAAATCTTCGTTATTGAGCAGAACTTCAATTGCAGCATAAAAAAACAGAGGCTTAATCTTGGCCTCTGTTTTTTTCAACTAAATACCTAACCTGCGGTCGGATTGGTCAATTCTGTCATTGGCCAACGTGGTGTGGTCGTCACAGACAAACCATCTTGCTGTCCTGCCTTTAAACGCTGATAACCTGCAAAAGCAATCATCGCACCATTATCGGTGCATAATGCTGGCTCTGCGTAATATACTGCAGCACGAATCTTCGCTAAATCTGCTTCTAAACGCTCACGTAAACGCGTATTTGCACTTACTCCACCTGCAATCACTAAGCGTTTTAAACGTGTTTGTTTTAAGGCTTTCACTGATTTTTTGACTAGCGTATCCACCACAGCTTCCTGAAAACTAGCTGCAATATCCGCATCACGGTTTTCATCACCTAGTTTTTTCATTTGCACTGAAACTGCAGTTTTTAAACCACTAAATGAAAACTCCAAACCTTGGTGCAACATTGGCCGTGGAAACTCAAATGCCAATGGATTACCTTGTTCCGCCAGTTTGGCAATATTTGGCCCGCCTGGATACGGCAAGCCCATCATTTTTGCGACTTTGTCAAAGGCTTCGCCCGCAGCATCATCAATCGACTCGCCTAACAGTTCATATTGCCCAATACCATAGGCGGCCATGAGCTGAGTATGACCACCCGAAACCAATAACGCTACAAAAGGAAATTCTGGCGGTGTGGCAGACAACAATGGCGCAAGCATGTGCCCTTCCATGTGATGCACACCAATTGCAGGTTTATTTAAGGCAAATGCCAAAGTGCGCCCAAATAATGCGCCTGTCATGAGTGCCCCCATCAAGCCAGGTCCACGAGTATAAGCCACTGCATCAATTTCAGATTTTTTGACCTGACTTTGCCCAAGCAATTGATTCATTAATGGAATAAGTTTACGCACATGGTCACGTGAAGCCAGTTCAGGTACCACTCCGCCATATTCTGCATGCAATTTAATTTGGCTGTACAGCACTTGTCCACGTAAACCTAACTCACTGTCATACAGGGCGAGTCCTGTTTCATCACAAGATGTTTCTAAGCCTAAAACGATCATTAAATTGCCTATAACCTGTATCAATTCTATTGCGAAACCTATTATAGACTTGTGATATGAGATGTAAATGAGTAAAATACTGACCTTCACTTGTGATCGTGGGCAATTTCGCCCAGGTCTTATCCATAACTTAATGAGGATTCTTCATGCCACAAGTTAAATTGAAAGAAGGCGAACCAGTCGACGTAGCTATCCGTCGTTTCAAACGTTCTTGCGAAAAAGCAGGCGTTTTAGCTGACGTACGTAAGCGTGAATTCTACGAAAAACCAACTCAAGAACGTAAGCGCAAAAAAGCTGCTGCTGTTAAACGCTACCAAAAGAAATTGGCGCGTGAATCAGTACGTACTACTCGCCTTTACTAATTAATTTGTGATTGCCTGTCTGGATTAAATAATGACGACTTTAAAAAACCAAATCACTGACGTTTTAAAAGCGACTATGCGCGCGAAAGAAATGGATAAGTTAACGGTAATTCGTAGTCTACAGGCGGCAATTAAGCAAATTGAAGTTGATGAGCGCAAAGAGCTTGACGATACTCAGGTTCTTGCGGTCATTGAGAAACAAATTAAACAACGTAAAGAATCGGTTAAAGCCTTTGAAGGCGCTGGCCGAGAAGATTTAGCTAGTAAGGAACAAGCCGAAATTGAGGTTTTATCTCAATTTCTACCAGAAGCTATGACTGAGGAAGAACTTGATTCCATGATTGCGCAAACAATTGAAGCGCAACAAGCTACTAGCATGAAAGATATGGGTAAGGTGATGAACTCTCTGCGTCCGCTCATAGCCGGGCGCGCCGATCCTGCGCAAGTATCTGCAAAAATTAAAGCCAAATTAAGCTAAATGACCAAAATCATATTTTTCAAAATATTGATGAGCTTGAATTAGTATTGTTATGCTGAAACATTCTATCTCTCAGGCTTTCTGAGCTGATCTTTAAATTGCATAGTGAATATGCTATATATTCCCATCCCACATTGTTTGATCTTTTTGTTTATCTATCTCTATCATTGACTGGATAAAGTTTATATTGAAGGTTGAAATGCCTTTGCACTCACCTCGAAAACTGCTTATTTTAAATCACACTTTACCTGATATTTATTAAGTAACTGCATTTCTTTAGATGAACTCACCTGCTGAATGACGTCCTGTTTATTAATATTTTGATAACGACGGTCTAAATAAGCACGATTTTCATCGGCTGCCTGATATAAACGATCAACATAACGGCTCACAATACCACAAAACTGCTGTTGCTGCTGTGCACTAAAACCTTGCTGCTGTGGATTTAAGCCACGTAAAAATTGTCGGGTATCTTGCTTATATTGTGCATTAATTTCTTCAACTGCCATCACATATTGCTCCGCACTCGCAGCATAGACCGTCGGTAATAACATCCCCAAAGTTAGGCATAAATAAATATATTTTTTCATTTTCATTCAACAACATCACGCAATTTCGGTTTTATTCTAGCACTGTATGCTCCGTCAAGTACTACTCACACAATGCAATTGTCAGAAAGTTTGGTTTGTATTGTGTGAAAACCTGCTCAGAAGGTTCAGGGATTTGACCTTGCGTCACAGTCCCTAAACGCAAGCGAATAATATCGGGTAAATCAAGTCGATAGGAATAAATTGGACTCCCACATTCCTGACAAAATACTCGCGCCTTATTGGGACTATGAAAATATTCTTTCAGATATTTTAAGCCACGAACCACTTCAAATTTTTCACGGGAAACTGGGCTATTCCAACCTAAAATACCCCCTTGTGCACGACGACAATGCTGGCAAAAGCACAATACTGTTTTTTCAATTTCGGCATGGTAACGATAATACACCGCACCGCATAAACATTGTCCCTCAATCATTTTAAACTCCTTGTATTTATTGTTATTGGTTCAACTTATACCTTTAAAGTTATATTTTTAACTGTCGTTCTCTTTGCATTTCGGTCACGCGGTTTTTTATATTTGCCGACATAGCTTGATTATCTTTAGCTAAGCGCTGTGCATGTAATAACGACTTAATCGCCTCTTCTTCCCAGCCCGACCAATATTGCACCTCTGCGCGATACCGTAGCACATTTACCGTGCGTAGTGGCGATGCCCGATCTACATTTGCCGCTTGCTGCATTAAATTCCATGCCGATAAATCACGTGGATTTTTCTTTAAAAAACCTTGCAGAATCGTTTGCGCCTGTGCTGACTGATTCTGACGAATCAACACTTCAGCCCACTTAAAATTTAAGGCACGATTTTCTGGCATAATGCGCGCAGGTGAACTAATGGTCTTGTGTGCTAAATCAATTTTATTTTGCCCTAAATAAATGTCAGTTTGAATAAGTGTCAATAAATTATGTAAACGATTGTGACTTTTAGCCTGATCAATACTTTGCTGCGCCAAAACAAAATCGCCCTGTTGACTATAAAAATAGGCCAAAGCCAAATGTGCAGCAAAATTATTCCGAGTCGTAAAAGCCTTCAACTGTTGTTCTGTCGCTTGTTGCGAAAGCACTAAACTGTAGAGTTTTAAAATTTCAAAATCTTCATCTCGTAATGATGTCTGCACTGCAGGCAACTGATTAGCACGCAAACGTGCTTCGCTCATACGTTCTGTCGTTAAGGGATGGGTAAACCAAAAATCAGGTAAAAAACTCACACGACTGGTAGTACGGTGCATCACTTCAAAAAAGTCTGCCATGCTTTGTGGGTTATAACCCGCACTATACATATATTGCATACCAATACGGTCTGCTTCACGCTCTTGATTACGGCTATAAGTCAGTTGTTGATCCATCAATGCCGCTTGAGAACCCATCATCACTGCTGCACCTGCATCACCATCCGCCTGCGAGGCAACTAAAGCACCAACCACAACACCTGCCAATGCCAACAAACCCTGCCCCTTAAATGCTTCCTGTGAACGGCTATAATGTCGCTGAGATACGTGCGCAATTTCATGAGCCATCACCCCTGCGACTTCATCCATCTTCCGTGCAGAATTAATCAAGCCTGTATTTAGGGCAAATAATCCACCAGGAACAGCAAAAGCGTTAATTTGCGGATCATTAATGATAAGCAAGCCTATTGGCTGCCCTAGTTGAGTTTGACTAAGTAAATGTGAGAATGTATTGAACAATTGATCTTCAAGCCATGGGTTTTGCGCTACAGGCATTTTACGCTGTACTTCCCGATAGACTTTTTCACCAATGCTGCGCTCTTTTTGCTGATCAATCAGTCCCACACCACTGCCTATTTCTGGCACATTAAATTGTGGTGTGGCACTCAAACTGGCACTTTGTGCAGTCGTGAGACTGGTTAAACTTAGACCGCAAACGAGTAATAGGCGTTTCAAGGGTTCATCTCAAATACATATTTTGCATAGTAATTTACTATAACATTGAAAAATGAACCTATTTGCAATGATGTGTTATCAATTTTTAATACGCTTCTTGGCTTTAAAGCGTATAGCAAGCAGGATTGACTACATATTGTGGACGACGTCCTTCTAGTGCATCCACCAAGTTTTTATAAGCTAAATCAGCCATTTTTTGACGGGTTGCCGCTGTTGCAGAACCAATATGCGGTAAGGTCACCACATTATCCAACTCAAATAATGGTGATTGTTGCAGTGGTTCTTTATCATAGACATCTAAACCTGCCGCAAAAATTTTACCTGCTTGCAAAGTCTGAATTAAAGCCTGCTCATCAATTACTGAACCACGGGAGATATTAACCAATACCGCATGTGGCTGCATTAAATCCAGTTCACGCTGACCAATGAGTGCTTTAGAGTCTGTGTTTAAATCGACCGCTAAAACTACAAAATCTGACTGTTGCAACAACTCATCTAGGCTTAAATAGTCTGCATTGAACGCCTGTGCCACTTCCATTTTTTCACGGCGGTTGTGATACACCACTTTCATATTAAAACCATGAAAAGCACGTCGTGCAATAGCGGCACCAATATGCCCCAAACCAATAATCCCAATGGTTTTGGCATAAATATCCTGACCAAACTGTGCTGTACCGACTGTACGTTTCCAATGACCCTGCTTGGTCCACTGATCTAAATGCGGTACTTGTCTAGCTGCGCTCATCAGTAAAGTAAAGGCTAAATCAGCAGTCGTTTCTGTTAACACATGCGGGGTATGACATAGGCAAATTTTTTGTTGTGTTAAATAATTGACGTCGTAATTGTCATAACCGACACTCACGCTAGAAATAACTTTGAGTTTAGTTGCGGTATGTAAATTTTGCTGATTCAGCAAACGTCCTGCGCCAATCATGCCATCTGCATCTTTTACATGTTCAAGCAGTTGCTGGTTCACATCGCCCAATTTAGGACTCACCTGCACCACCTGATAATCCTGCTCAAGCTTAGTTAAAATTTTTGCATCGATTTGACTAAATACCACCACTTTTTTACGCATGATTATCCCTGTTTTATCGCTGTAATGACGTCAATATAAGTTTTGAGATAGATATTGGCTTAAGCTTGATTTTGCATAGATTTGACTTGTATGGCATTCCACAACTGTTTTTTCAACAGTGGCTGATCTAACATCTCTTGCAAGTCTGCTAAAGTTTGGCATTGTTCAGAGTTAAAATGCGGTATTGTACCTAAGCTGATGACGTGTTTATCTGCGCATAATGCATCGACAAAACCTTGTACATAGTTTTCTACGCCAATGCCATCTTGTAATATTTCCAAAGCGAAAGGCCATTGCAAAGCATGATATTGCGCCTGCATCGCAAATTGAATATTACGCCATAACTGTTGTTGTTCCGCACTCAAAGCAGTACTGTCGCATAGAATCAGGCAATCTGCTAACTGTAAAGCCTCTATACTAAAAGCTTCAATGTGCAGCATGCTACGCACTTCAACTACAGGCTCGGCTTCAAGCTGTTTAGTCGCATCGACTTCTGGAGTGACTGTTGCTTTTTTTACCGATACTTCTCGCTGTTCCGAAGGTATCGGTTTGATATCTGTTTCTGATACAACTGTTGCAGTCGGGACAATGATTTCACTCTGCAACTCAGGTACAGCTTGATCACGCCATACAGATGATTGTGGCAAATATTGCGACACAGCTGTTCTAGAAACCCAAATATCGATTCCTAGACTGGCTAAAATGTCACGTTGATGCCCAATCATGTTTTATCATCACCTATAATTTTGATGTGCTTGACTCAGTTGCTATTCTAACCAGAAAGCCCAAGCAATGCTGTGCTTTCTTTAACCCACCACCTTACTCAAAGCAATTCTCTAACAGTAGCAATAATATTGTGACTTAACATCTGCGCATGTTTAAGCCGTTATTACACAATAATTAGGCTATTTTGTTTCTGCATTTGCTCAACAATTGCTTCTGTTTTAAACCCAAGTCGCCAATATAACAATTCCAAAACGTCCAACTCATCTTGAGTAATAATACGATCACTCCACAAACAAATCTCTGCAATACCTAAAACAATCAAGCGATCACGCAATAACAAACCTGCCATGTCATTTAAAATTTCAGATAAATCGATGGGTTCATCTGAAATTTCGTCATAGGCAATAAGTTCTTCTGCAGTTAAAACACGCTCCAAAATGCGTTCACGCACATCTAACTGATTCACACTGTTAATTTGTTGCACATGCAATAAAGCATCAATCAAACGGACAATTTGCGGCTTAACCTCATGCAAGGCAGTAGGCGTATGCAAAGGTAATAAATGCAACTCAAACTTTACTCGCTCCAACAGCAACGCATCTAACAGGCCGATTTCGCCATCTTCTTGAATAATACGCGCTAATTTGGTCAAGAACTGCCGTGCGATACTCACAGGCATGCCCCCAATATTTCGACAAGCTTCGTGAAAAATTGAAATGTGTACTCGCCCATCCAAATTCAGTAAAGCATCGACTATGGCACGGCTAACCTCCGCCTCTGCAGGAATAAACTCACGGTACTGACGAATCATTAAAATAGCCACAATCACTTCTCGTGAACCCGTCGCTGTTTGCAAAGCACGTTGAATCAGTTCAGGACGTGGCATATTGTTGCGAATCTCAGGTTTTAGCGGCTTAATTGCGTCATTAATTGCAAAACTAATGGGTGATAAACGCAGCAATGGCAAAGGTTGTGGGGAACTCCAAGGTGCATAATATTCTGCGTTCATTTCTTCAAGCGAACGAAACAAACTAAATAAAGGCTGATTGCGCAAGCGTTTCAGATTTTCCAACTGTAAGTCTTGCACCAAAGTTGGATCTAACTCAAAAATACGCGCCTCAATACTTGGGTGAATATTCATCCAACTTTGCGGACTCAATGAGTTGGCAAAACACATGTGAGAAATTGATTCAGAATATTCACTGTGAATTTGCGAACCCGCATGGTGTACATAAATGCGCAACAAGGTTTGAATATTGGCATTGTTTTGAATCAGGCGTTTGGTTTTTAAATCATTTTTAAAAGTACGCCCACTCAAACTAATGTATTTGATTAGACGAGAAATAAGTACACCTAAACTGCCAATTAGCCAAATACCGCCACCTACGGCCACAAAAAATGTGGCGAGTTTATGCGGCGGTGCGTCACGGTGCTGACCAAAACCCAGTTTGGCAATACTACTGCCCCATTTACTGAACGTGGTTAAACTGCTGTAAAGAATTTTCAGCTTGGTATTATCAATAGTTTCACCACTTAAAATATGGTTAAACTCATGACTCAATAAGCCATAAAGCTCCTGCTCATCTAAATTTTGTAATGCGCCCCAAGTCAAAATAATTACAATATCTTTATCACTAAAGCCTGCGGTTAAAGCATTTACGCCAATCTCATCTGGCAAAACATAAACTGTTGGAATTTGAATCTGAAAAGTATCTGCCAGTTGTTCAGTAATTTTTAATGCTGTGCTTTCTTCAGGTGTACTTTCAAATTGTGTTAAACGACGTGCGCCAAGTTGTTTTGCAAGCGAATGTCCGCCTGAGCGAAAGACATAAAATTCCAAAATAATGGAAAGCGCCATAATTAATAGCAGTAACGTAATCCAATACGGACTCAGACTGTGCCAATAGATGGATTGTGTAGAGTCCACATAATAGACCAAAAGCCCTAATACGGTATTTAAGATAAACAACGTCAAAGCCACTGCAACCAGACACAAGATTGCAGACCAAATCATATTTTTATTTTTAATCAAGTAACTACTCACAGCCTTCAATGTAAACATCCTGAATTACATTGTATTTGACCCACCCATCATAAATGAAAAAAGCGGGAATTTCCCGCTTTTCTCTGTGAGGTAATCAGAAAAATGATTAGCTCTCTTTCACACCTGTGAGGTCAACTGATGCGGCATCAATATTGACATCAATGTAACCATCTTTGCCTTTTTTGGCCAAGTCGTTACGCTTTTGTTCAAGATCGTTTAAATACGCCTCATCAATCCCACCAGCCACATAAACACCATCAAATACCGAGCAATCAAACTCAGTTAAATTTGGGACTTTGTGCGTACGCACCGCTTGTTTTAAATCATCCAAATCTTGGAAAATTAAGCGGTCTGCGCCAATAATTTCACGAATTTGCTCAACATCACGATTTGAAGCAATCAACTCGTCTTTAGCTGGCATATCGATACCGTACACGTTTGGATATTTCACCATAGGTGCTGCAGAAGCAAAGAACACTTTTTTTGCACCTGCATCACGTGCCATTTGAATGATTTCGTTACAGGTCGTGCCGCGTACAATCGAGTCATCCACCAATAGGACATTTTTGCCTTTAAACTCAAGCTCTACAGGGTTAAGTTTTTGACGGACAGATTTTTTACGCAATTGCTGACCCGGCATAATAAAGGTACGTCCGATATAACGGTTTTTCATAAAACCTTCACGGAATTTAATACCTAAGGTATTTGCCAGTTCCAAAGCAGAAGTACGCGATGTATCTGGAATTGGAATAACTACGTCAATGTCGTGCTGTTCGCCCCATTCACGGGTAATTTTATGTGCCAATTTTTCACCCATTTTAAGGCGGGCTTTATACACTGAAATACCATCAATGGTTGCATCTGGACGTGCAAAGTACACATATTCAAAAATACATGGACGATATTCTGGATTGGCTGCACATTGCTGGCTAAATAATTCACCTGCATCATTAATAAAAATAGCTTCACCAGGCGCAATATCACGTTCTACTTTAAAGCCTAGCGCAGTAATCGCAACAGATTCTGAAGCGATGATATATTCCATACCCTGTTCTGTTTCACGCGAACCATAAATAAGTGGACGAATACCATTTGGATCACGGAAGCCAACCAAACCTTGACCAGTGATCATTGCCACTACGCCATAAGCACCTTTACAACGCTCATGCACACGGCTAACCACATGAAAAATATCTTCAGGTGTTGGGCTTAATTTGCCACGATGTTGTAACTCATGGGCAAATACGTTTAGTAACACTTCTGAATCAGAGTCTGTGTTCATGTGACGCAAATCTGTTTTAAACAGATCTTCATGAATTTCTTCAGCATTGGTCAGGTTACCATTGTGAGCCAAAGTAATCCCGTACGGTGAGTTCACATAAAATGGCTGCGCTTCGGCACTGCTTGAAGAACCTGCAGTCGGGTAACGCACATGACCGATGCCATAGTTCCCTTGTAACGCACGCATGTGGCGTGTATGGAACACATCACGTACCATACCGTTATCTTTACGCAAGAACAAACGTCCATTGTGGCAAGTTACGATCCCAGCTGCATCCTGTCCACGATGTTGTAACATCGTTAATGCATCAAACAACATTTGGTTAACAGGTGATTTACCAGCTATACCAACAACTCCACACATAGCAACCTCGCAGACCAGCTAGGATTAATAAAAAGGATTATTCGTTGAGCCATCTGCGCCAGATGTATTCTCTTTTGCGTCAGATGCTACATCGGAAGATGGCGCTGCATCTTTCGACTTGATGTGCTGTAAAGCCTCATTGGCAGCGTCTTTAGACAATTCAGTTGCCCACGGTGCATACGGCAATAAACTTTGTACGAATTTAGATTGTTTCCAATAAGGAGAACTTTCTACCCAAGGACCAATCCCCTGAATAGTTATAAGGACAATAAGCAAACCTTTCAAGGTACCAAATGCGCCACCTGCCAAACGGTTTAATGGCCCCAGTTTTAAACTCTTTAATACACTGTTTAAAATGGCGGTCACAATCCAAGTGAGTACCACAATCACCAAAACAATAAAGGCAAAGGCTGCAATTTTTTGCACCACTGGATCGCTACTCAGCGCTGACATTGAAGGTGCGAGGACTGTGGCATATTTTGCCGCAACAATCAGGGCAAAAATCCACCCGACCAAGTTCGCAAAGGCTTTAATAAATCCTTGACGCAAACCGTTCAGCCCTCCAATGAGCAAGAGAATCAGAATAACGATATCAATGGCGTTCATGAGCTTAGAATGCGTTCACACAATCTTGAACCAGTTCAGGACCTGCATAGATCAAGCCACTATACACCTGAACCAAAGATGCACCTGCATTTTTTTTAGCAAGCGCCTGTTCGCCTGAAAGAATACCACCTACGCCAATTAAAGGAATTTCACCTTTGAGTGCTTCTGAAAAAGCCGCCAAACATGCGGTGCTTTTTTCAAACACAGGTGCGCCAGACAAACCACCTGCTTCATCACCATGTGGTAAGTTTTCTACACCTTCACGAGACAAAGTTGTATTGGTCACAATCAGACCATCAATTTTGAATTGCAACAATTGTTTGGCAATGAATTGAGTATCTTCTGCATCTAAATCTGGGGCAACTTTTAACACTAGCGGCACATAGTGCTGATGCTCTTCAGCCAACTCCAACTGACGTTGTTTTAACGTTTGCAATAACTCAGTCAGTGCATCACCACTTTGTAAACTACGCAAGTTTTTAGTGTTCGGTGATGAGATATTTACCGTAACATAAGACGCATAGTTATAGACTTTTTCCAAACAAATCAGATAATCATCTGCTGCATTTTCTACAGGAGTATCGGCATTTTTACCAATATTAATCCCTAAAATTCCTTTGAATTTTGCCGCTTTGACATTCTCAATTAGCTGATCGACCCCATCATTATTGAACCCCATACGATTAATAATGGCTTTGGCCTGCGGAATACGGAATAAGCGCGGATGTGGATTCCCCGCTTGAGGACGTGGCGTAATGGTGCCAATTTCGATGAAGCCAAAGCCTAAACCAGCCAAGGCATCAATATACGCACCATTTTTGTCTAAGCCTGCAGCTAAACCCACTGGATTTGGAAATTCAATTCCCATACATGTCACGGGTTTTGCAACAGTCTTTTGACGCATCAAGCCCATTTTATGGCTTGATTTCAATAGTGATAGTGTCAGCTCATGCGCACGCTCAGGTGCTAAAGAAAATAACAACGGGCGGGCTAGAGAATACAACATATCTGCAAAAGTCTACTGCTTTCTAAGTCGCCATATTATAGGCTTTGCCCAGTCAAAACGCTATGCTTGACACGGCTTTATTTTCCGCCTTTCAAACTTTATTTTGGGCAATTACTGCACTGTCGCTGTTAATTTAATCTGCCCTGCTTCAGAAATTAATTCCATTTTTTGAATACTTAAACCCATTTGTGCCAATTGAGTTAGGAAATTTGCTAACACAGCATAGTTTTCATGACTAGCCACCAACTGCATTTGCTCACCACTTTGCTGTGATGCGACCGATAGCCCCTGCTGTTGTGCCACTCGCTGAATTTTGTCGGCAGCGCTTAACTGTGAGTCATTGGTAGGCTTCATGGTCACCGCATTGCTTTGCATCATCACAATTAGGTCTTTTAAATCATTTACCCGTTTTTGCTGTTTTTCAGCGGCAGCATGCATGTACCACAAGGCGGAACCCACCGCTGCGACCAAAACAAAAATTGTGGTGAAAATCACCAAAACCCGCTCTCGCGTACTTAAACGGTCTAAATAATCCTGAATCTGTTCAACGCGCTGATCCAGCACGTTTGATATTTTTTCCATGGCTTTCATTATTGTATTTTCACCAATCCTACTGCACCTGTACTGCTCGGCTGAATATTCCCCAACTCCACTTTAAAGCCCTGCTGATTCAATTGCTGCGTTAAGGCCTGCAAAGATGCTGCCGAACTCGCATTCAGCTCCATATTCAAACTATTGGCATCAAAACTGACACGATTGGCCACAATCTGATTTTGCATTAACACAGGCCCAACTCGACTTAACAATTGTAAGGCTTGCGTATCGGCACTTTGATTCAGGCGCAAATGACTTTCAAACTGACTTTGAATATTTTGCTCAGTCACACGACTATTTTCACCAAACCAATATTTATATTGGTCTATGGCCTGAATTGCAGTTTGATCGGCTACTTTTTTAAGTTTGCTCCAACGCAAAGCATCGTAGCTAAATTGTACAATCAAAATACCCAATAGCACTGCTGCACAGGCTTTCCAGTAGCCCGAAAGCCCCGTGTTTTGCTTGGCTTTAGGCAACATGTTAAATGGATGCTGCTTGGCTTTTTTCAGTGCAGGCAAAGTGTAATGAAAACTTTCCAATTGTGCTTGAGTCGCAAAAGCTTCAATACTTTGCATTTGCTCTGCACTAAAATTACTAATTTTATAGTTTCGTTCAGCACTTTGATAATCTAAGTACAATGTCAGATCATCAATCGAATAGCCTAAAAACTCAGTTTCACGTACCAACAAACGCCCACAAATATGACCAATAACGGTTTGCCCTAGTTCAGGCTGCGGCAAGATTAAAAAATCAGGCAACAATGCACTGATTTTAACAGGAAGCAAATTCAACACATGCAAATAGGTTTCCAGTGTACTGTTTGCCATGCCAAGCACAGTGATCTGTTCAGGCTGCTGAAAATGATGCAAGACTTTCATCGCATCTATAGGCAATACCGTATATTCTTCTAAAAGATACTTTACCCCATCTGCACCAAGCTGCTTATATTGCGCTTTAGGCAATGTTTGCTGCATGATCTGAACATCACGGCTTGGAAAAAACACCATCGTCTCTTGCCCTTGAAAAGGCTGTAATGCCTGAATCAAAGCCTCAAGATGATCGGCCTGCGTCCAATGTCCCCCTGTTGACCATTGCCAAACCCCATTGGCTTCAGGCATCCATAAATACAGCATTATTATCGTTCTACCATTAATTTTGTTTGATTTTATACATTTATTTTATGCGTTTGGAATAAAACTTTTGATTTGGGTTGAAAGTCCCGCAGCAATCACGGCCTGTTCATAAATACGTGCTTCTGCCAATTGATATGGATTAAACGATTCTAAAGTTAAAATCTCGGCCATATAAGCCACCACATTCATGTGGCACACCACCGCAATCGACTCATACGGCAATTGCGACAACCATTCTACTGCCACTTTTGCATCATCTTCAGGTTTAATGGCATTACACACCACCACAGGTACATCTTTAAAATACTGCTGTAAATGCGCCAAGGTTTCCTGTGCACGCACCAATGGACTAACTACAAATACATCAGGTTGAATGATATTTTTTAAATAATCTGCTGTTTCTTGTGCTTGAATATGACCACGCTCAGTCAATGGACGTTGATGATCATTGCCCATAACTGCAGGAGCGGCTTCACCGTGGCGAACAAGTGTCAGTTGCATATTATTTCCTTATTGGGTGGCGCAAATTTAAGGTTTATCTGGTTGTATATAACGCACAGTATAACCTGAGAATATGACAATTCAGTTCACCAAACTGTCATATTCCATACAAGTTTTTGCAAGTCATAGCACTTTATAGCATTGAACCCATAACTAGACTTGATGATGTGGCAAGACAAATTCCACATCGCTACGATGCCCATTTTTCATTAAAGACAAAGCAATCGTCATCGGTGGTGCACCCTCAAAAATCACTTCATAAAGCGCACAAGTGATCGGCATATATACATCCAACTCATTCGAGCGTGCCCGCACCTGAACAATAGTGTTAATCCCTTCGGCAGTTTGTCCCAATTCTTCGGTGGCTTGCTCTAAAGTTTTACCTTTACCCAAAGCATAACCAACCTGATAGTTACGACTCAGCGGGCTACTACAGGTCGCAAATAAATCTCCAACCCCCGACAAGCCGAGGAAGGTCAACGGGTTTGCACCAAGTTTCACCGCAAAACGGCTCATTTCTGCCAATGCACGAGTTAAAATCATACTCTTGGTATTTTCACCCACGTTATAAGCTGCAGCCATCCCCATTGCGACTGCATAAATATTTTTAAGTGCACCACCGAGTTCTACCCCGTTGACATCATCACTGGCAAAAACACGGAATAAAGCACTGTGTAAAGCTTGCTGCACTGCATAACGCACCAGTTCAGAATGACTGGCAATAACCGTTCCTGCTGGCTGTCCTGCCACAATTTCTTTGGCTAGGTTTGGTCCAGACAGCACACCATAAGGCACTTCAGGCAGTTCTTCACGAATAATATCGCTCATAAAACTAAAAGTTTTGGCTTCAATCCCTTTGGTTAAAGACACCACGGCCTGCGCACTAATGAAAGGTTTAATTTGACGCAGCACATCACGGAATGAGTGGCTCGGAATTGCCACTAAAATAATATCACGGTCACGTACTGCGGTTTCCAAATCCGAAACAGCTCTTAAACCCTGTTCTAAATTAAAGTCAGGTAAATAACGTCGGTTAATATGCGTTTCATTTATTTCTTTGGCAGTCGCTTCATCACGAATCCAGATCATGGTATCGCAACCGTTACGCACAGCGGTGTTGGCCATAGCTGTACCAAAACTACCACCACCCAAAACTGTAATGCGCAGTGCAGTTTTACGATCTACCACAACAGGTTCGACCAAATCGGCAAAATTTAATTCTGACATTATTGTTATATCCTAAAAATAAAACTTATGCGTTCCAATAGCTCACGTAAGCTTGTGTATTTAATTTAGCACGCGCAGGAATGGCTTTGGCTGCAGTTCCCACATAAATAATGCCCGAAATTAAGTCATCTGGATTTAAGTTAAGCGCTTGCTTGAGTAAATTTGATTCTACAACTGCCCCGCTACGCCACATGCTAGCAAAGCCCTGTGCCTGTAAAGACAGTAAAAAATTCTGCACAGCAGCCCCTGTACTTAAAGTCTGCTCAAAATGCGGCACTTTTGCATGGTTTTGAAACTGTGTTAAAGCCAGCACCAACATGGGTGCACGAAACGGGTGCTGTTTAACCCGCTCCAATTGAATCGCATCTGTTTCGCCCATATCTGCCAAAGCTTGAGAAAGTAGCTCACCAAAAGCTGCACGCTGTTCAGCAGCAATCACCACAAAACGTGTAGGTTTTAGACGATGATGATCGGGTGCGGTTAAAGCCGCCTGAAATGCCATTTCAAGCTGAGCAGCATTCGGTGCTGGCTCAACCAACTGCCCGATTGATTGGCGTTGATGAATGTGTTGATGAACGATTTCTGCCACTGTATCCGTCATTGACTTATATAACTATTTCAAAAAGCTCAGTTAAGATTAGCATAAACTCAAAATTTTGCGCTATTTCGTACGTGTAATTTGCAATCTCTTGGGTCAAGACAATCTCAATGTAATCCATACAGACAACTGCATTTTTTATACAAAGTCTTCATTCAAAGCACTACAGAATATGCTCAACTTGATCAAAGCCTTATTTTTCATTCTAATTCATGCCTGCATAAAGGCTAACCAGAAAATTAAATGAAAGATATTTAAAAGTCTCCGTATGCATACGTTTTTAATTTCGAGGTTGATATGAAAAAAATACTAGCCCTCTCTAGCCTTGTAGGATTCGCTTTCCTCACTGCCTGTGCTACCACACCCAACAACTCACTTGCCATTCAAAAAGAAAACAACTTGTATGAGGTTACAGGCTTAGGTAAGTCCAATATTATTGCCAAGAATAATGCCATTAGTGCAGCCAATAAAACCTGCGGCAGTCGTGCTACCCTTGTGTTGGTAGATGAAAAGACCAACTACAACGGTGCGCTCAAAGGAGTGGTCGATGAACAAACAGGACAGATGATTCAGGCTGCAGCCACTGTGCTTGGCACTATTGCAGGTCGTAATACCGATATTGCCCGTGATGATGACTACCAAACTGTTCTGACATTTAGATGTCAGGCAAAATAAGTTGTATCAACATCAATCAATTTGATGGTCAACTAAAAAATTTATCTATAAAGAAAAAAGTCGCTCAATTGTAGAGCGACTTTTTTTATATTTTTGGACTTTGGCCAGATCAAACAATTGTTCTGACTAGCAAAGTGCAGATTAGCAATACCCATCTAGACGTGTAAGCGGTAATTTTTGCCCAATGGCTTTTTCAATTTCAGGCAAGTAAAACGCATCATCTTCCGATAAGAAGCTAATACTGACACCACGTGTACCTGCACGCCCTGTACGACCAATACGGTGTACGTAATCATCTGACTGTTCGGGTAAAGTAAAATTCACCACATGCGATACACCATCGACATGAATACCACGCCCTGCAACGTCTGTTGCAATCATGATGTTATGTTTACCATTTTTAAACTGATCCAGCATTTTTAGGCGTTTGTCTTGGGCAATTTCACCTGACAACATCACCACTTTATAACCATCTCGTTTCAAATGGTCATATAACTTACGCACCTGATCACGACGGTTGGCAAATATCATAACTTTTTCAATTGGCTCGTCACGCAAAATATCTTCGAGCAATTTGTATTTATCGGTTTTTGCGACCATATAAACACGTTGCTCTACATCGGCATTGGTTTTCTTTTCAGGCTCAATTTCGACTGTAACAGGTTCAAATAACCACTGTTGAGCCAAGTTCAACACGTCATAGCTAAAGGTCGCAGAGAACATTAAAGTCTGACGCTGTTCCTTACGTGGTGAATAACGCACAATCCGCTTAACTGATGGAATAAAGCCCATGTCTAACAAACGGTCAGCTTCATCAATCACTAAAAACTCAATCTGATCTAGCCAGACTTCTTTTTGTTCTACAAAATCAATCAAACGTCCTGGTGTTGCCACAATAATGTCAACAAAGTTTTTATCGAGCTGTGCTTTTTGCTTATCAAAATCCACACCGCCCAACAAAGTCACCACATTTAAATTGGTAAATTTGGTTAATTCTTTTGCATCACTTTCAATTTGCAAAGCCAATTCGCGCGTAGGGGCTAAAATTAAAGCTCTAGGCTCACCACGGTAGCGCTGAGTCTGAATTGGGTTATTTAATAAATCGTTAATGACGCTAATTAAAAAGGCAGCTGTTTTTCCTGTACCTGTTTGCGCGCGACCAATGGCATCATGTCCAGCCAAAGTAAATTTTAAAACCTTTTGTTGAATAGGCGTCATTTCCTTGAAACCTAAAGCATCAATAGCCTGTTTCAATTGCGGATGTAAATTTAAGGTTTCAAAACCAGATGACATAAATATGCGCTCGAACTTTTTCTGACAAAAAACTGACCTATTATAAACAGAAATACAAACAAAAAACGCCCCAATCAGTATTGGAGCGTCTTTTTTAGAATAATCGAGTGATTAGTCTAGTGGCTGTACTTCTTCAGCTTGGAAGCCTTTTTGGCCTTTAACTACGCTGAATTCAACACGTTGACCGTCACGAAGTGAACGGTGGCCTTCACCTTGAATCGCACGGAAGTGAACGAATACGTCGTCACCGCCATTGCGTTGAATAAAGCCAAAACCTTTAGTGTCGTTGAACCATTTAACTACGCCTTGTTCACGAGCTGTCATAAGTTAATCCTCATTGATTAAAAAGAAGGACCACCCGGTGTTGCAAACAGCAGAGCAAACAAAGTTTAAAAATATTTTTATTTCTAAGCTTGTAATCATTCTGTATAACTATTAACAAAATCCCGGTTACATCCATTTGTAATAGGGCGACAAACAACAATTGTCTATCTAAAATCCTAAATACGCATCGAGCTTAACACGGGTTTATGACAATTAATAGATTTTTTTTGATTTATCTTGTTCAGATTGAAATGATTTGAACAGTTGGGAAAATTTTATTTCTGATAAGTGACTTAGCACTATTTTGATCGGTCAAATATGTCAAAAATGTTGCATAAAATAATGCACTAAAATCTCCTTATTTTATTTACACTCCAAACATTGACTAACATTCTATTTCAGATGAAATTTATTTGGGATTTCCTGCCAAGTTTGCTAGTATGATCGTTCTGTTTTTTAAGGCGAATTTATACCGCAATGCTGTGTGATTCTGTACCCCCCACCACTGTAATTGATGCTATGGGACAACCCTGTCCAATGCCCTTACTGATGTTGAAACGTGCACTTAAAAATTCAGATGCTGTTCTATTTTTACTTAAGTCTTCTGACCCACATAGCCAGCAGGATGTCACACGTTATTGTCAGTTGCATCAATACCAGTGTACAGCCAGTCAAATTTCGGCAAACGAGTTTCACTATGTGATTCATGTTGCCAAGCCAAATGCTACGTGATTAGTCAATCTTATTGATTGTGCATCCATTTTAACACCATTATACCTAGCCCTTTATCGTATAAAGATTTACATATCTACACCAATTTTCCTTATTTAAGTAGAATATTGGCATTAAGATAAAGACATCGGTTATTTTACCCACCCAATCCTATAAGGAGATCTCATGAGTGACAGCAGCAATCAGTTGATGCCCCTGTCATTATCTGCACCAGGTGTAAATCTCGGGGCTTATATTAGTACTGTTAACCAAATTCCAATTTTAACGGCTGAACAAGAAAAAGAGTTAGCCGAACGTTATTATTACGATCAAGATTTAGACGCAGCCAAAATGTTGGTCATGTCACATTTACGTTTTGTTGTGCATATTGCACGTAGTTATGCGGGTTATGGTTTACCACAGGGTGATTTAATTCAAGAAGGCAACTTAGGCTTAATGAAAGCGGTAAAACGCTTTGACCCTAATATGGGTGTACGCTTAGTGTCCTTTGCCGTGCACTGGATTAAAGCTGAAATTCACGAATATGTAATTCGTAACTGGCGTATTGTCAAAATTGCCACGACCAAGGCGCAACGTAAATTATTCTTTAATTTGCGTAGCCTCAAAAAATCCAGCAAAAAATTGACGCTAGAAGAAGCGCAATCTATTGCCAATGATTTAAATGTGACCGCTGAACAAGTTTTGGAAATGGAAGGTCGTTTAACCGCTTATGATGCTGCATTTGAAGCACAAGGTGATGATGACGATGAAGGTTCAACCTATGTTGCACCTGCGCTGTATTTAGAAGATAACCGTTACGACCCTGCACGTTTGGTTGAAAACGAAGATTACGAAGAACAAAGCACCTCTGCTCTGCATGAAGCTATGGAACAGTTGGATGATCGTTCACGTAATATTTTACAACGTCGCTGGTTGGATGATGATAAATCTACCTTACATGAATTGGCGGCAGAATATAATGTTTCTGCAGAGCGAATTCGTCAGCTTGAAAAAAATGCTATGGAAAAAATTAAAGTGGCAATGTCATCTAACTGATTAAAGTCTTTTTACATTTCATAAATGGCTTGAGCTATAGGCGAAAAATAAGCATCAAATAAAATTGGGCAGTCTGCCCTTTTTTATTGTCTTTGATTGGTACAGCTACATTCAGGCAGGCAAATCTCAGATTTTCCCGCCCCTAAAAATGTGCTAAGGTTAAGCGCAAAATTAAATAGGTCAATTTGCGTATGTGGATTGCAATTTCTGCCCTGAATTTAGCCATAGCAGTCATGCTCGGTGCATTTGGTGCACATGGCTTAAAGGCCCGCGCAACTGAAGCGCAATTGCTTTGGTGGCAAACTGCAACAGATTATTTTTTCTATCATGCCCTTGGACTTTTAGCATTGAGCATATTGGCCAAAGTGATTCCACAACTTCCTATTAAAGCCAGTTTTATTCTCATTCAGCTCGGCATTTTATTTTTCTGCGGTTCACTCTATATCATGGCATTGGATTTAGCCCGTGGCTTGGGCATGATTACCCCGATTGGTGGCGCACTCATGATTGCAGGCTGGCTAAGCTTAGCGTGGCAAGCCATGAAATATGCCAAATAAAGTGTATGTATTTTAGCAATTTTAAAATGGACTCTCTGTCATGCAAATTTATCTGAATGGCGAAGCACAACAGACCACTCATACAACGCTGCTGCAACTCATTCAAGCATTAGACCTAGAAGGCAAACGCTTTGCAGTCGAGCAAAATGAGAAAATTATTGCCAAAAGCAAACTTGCCGAAACCCCTATTTGCGATGAAGACCGCATTGAAATTATTCATGCCGTTGGTGGCGGCTAATCTGGAGCACCCATGCAAGATACATTTAAAATCGGTTCACGTACCTTTAATTCACGTTTGTTGGTGGGTACGGGAAAATATAAAGATTTAACCGAAACTGATTTGGCGATTCAAGCCAGTGGCGCAGAAATTGTCACGGTTGCCATTCGTCGTGTAAACATTGGGCAACATCCTGATCAACCCAATTTACTTTCAGTGATTCCACCTGAAAAATACACCATTTTGCCCAACACCGCGGGCTGTTTCGATGCCAATAGTGCCGTGCGTACTTGTATGCTAGCGCGTGAATTGCTCGATGGTCACAACTTGGTAAAACTGGAAGTATTGGGTGATGAAAAAACACTCTATCCAAATATCACCGAAACATTAAAAGCTGCGCGTACGCTGATTGACGATGGTTTTGAGATCATGGTCTACACATCAGACGACCCAATTGTGGCACAAGAACTGGAAAGCATGGGTTGTGTGGCCATTATGCCATTGGGTAGCTTGATCGGTTCTGGATTGGGTATTTTAAACCCACACACTATTTCTATTATTAAAGAAAATGCCAAAGTGCCAGTATTGGTGGATGCAGGTGTAGGTACAGCCAGTGATGCAGCGATTGCCATGGAATTAGGCTGTGATGGCGTACTCATGAACACTGCAATTGCAGCAGCACAAAACCCTGTATTGATGGCTTCTGCTATGCGTAAAGCGGTTGAAGCAGGCCGTGAAGCTTATTTAGCAGGCCGTATGCCACGTAAACGTATGGCCAATGCCAGCTCGCCTGAAACGGGTTATTTCTTTAAATAAGCCGTGTCAGCCAAATAAAAAAGACGTTAAGTGAGTACTTAACGTCTTTTTTATTATGTGATTTTAGTGCTTAAAACCAATTAAGGAATTAAACCTTCATCACGCATCGCAATTTGTACCGACTGACGTGCGGCCACTTTATTACGAATTTCTACCACATGGCTATATGGGGTTAAATCATGCTCGATATAGTTTGACCAGTTGGTGATCACAAATAAATACGCATCGGCAGGGCCAAAATTATCATCTACTAAATACTCATGATCTGATGCCGCAATGGCTTGATCAATATACGTTAATAAACGATCAATTTCTGCATAGGCTTTTTCTTTGGCTTCTGCATCTAAAGGCGCACCAAAAAATACTGCGTAGGCATCATGTAATTCTGAGTTGAGATATCCTAACCATTCTAAAACTTTCGCACGCCCTAAACCTGATGGCGGAATTAAATCTTGCTTAGGGTCTTGCTGCGCCAAAAATGGTAAAAGTGCAACATTTTCAGTCAAAATTAAACCCGGGTTAATTTCTAAAGCAGGCACATAACCCTTTGGATTAATTTCGTAATAATCCACACCCTTTTCTGTTTTATGGGTTTTTAAATCCACACGTTCTATATCAAAATCGACATTGACTTCATTTAAAATAATATGGGCTGCCAAAGAGCTTGCACCAGGGGAATAATAAAGCTTCATATTTGATCCTTGTTATATAACTATCTCTGTTGTAAATCGCTTGGCATCAACTTGCAAGTGATTGAACCTATAAATTGCAAAAAAGCATAAATGTTTTAAAAGTTCTTACGCTTTGACTATCCTGCAAACGAAAGGCTTTTTCAAGTCTGTTTAACCTGCTTTTTTATCTAAAGATGTTTTAACATACAGCCCTTTAAAGTTTCATGAAATTTTGATTGTGATTAGCCTGAAAAAAGAAGAATGGTTTTCCAATATCCGTACCGATGTATTGGCAGGATTAGTGGTTGGCTTGGCGCTGATTCCTGAATCAATTGCTTTTTCTGCAATTGCAGGTGTCGACCCACAAGTCGGTTTATATGCCTCATTTTGTATTGCGGTTACGATTGCTTTCTTTGGTGGTCGTACTGCCATGATTTCTGCAGCAACAGGGGCAATGGCATTGCTGATGATTACCTTGGTAAAAGAGCACGGCCTGCAATATTTACTGGCTGCGACAGTACTCACAGGCATTATTCAGGTAATCGCAGGTTACTTCAAAGTCGCTAAACTCATGCGTTTTGTATCACAGTCGGTGGTATATGGCTTTGTAAATGCGCTGGCAATTTTAATTTTTGTGGCACAACTGCCTGAATTATCACAAATGGATAGCTTAGGCTATTTATTTGTAGGTTTGGGTTTAGCGGTCGTGTATCTGTTTCCGTATATCCCTAAAATTGGTAAAAGCATCCCCTCACCTTTGGTCTGCATTATTGTGCTAAGTGTTGTTGCATTATTGCTTGGTACAGATATGCGAACCGTAAATGATTTGGGACAATTTCCAGATACCTTACCTATATTTTTAATACCAGATATTCCTCTCAATTTTGAAACTTTATCAATTATTTTTCCTTATGCCATTACTTTAGCTACGGTGGGTTTATTAGAAACCATGATGACCACCACCATTGTAAATGAAGCCACAGGCACAGAAGGTGACCGACATCAGGAATGTCGTGGTCAAGGCTATGCCAATATAGTAAGTGGCTTTATGGGCGGAATGGCAGGCTGTGCCATGATTGGACAATCGATTATTAACGTCAGCTCTGGCGCACGTACACGCCTTTCCACACTGACTGCTGGTGTATTTTTACTGTGTTTGGTGGTGTTTTTAAAAGACTGGCTGGCTTATATTCCAATGGCGGCCTTGGTTGCAATCATGATTATGGTGTCATTTACCACCTTTAACTGGGATTCCATCCGCAACTTTAAGAAGCACCCCAAACAAAGCAATATTGTTATGCTGGCCGTGGTGATTGTAGTCTTAGCCACCCATAACCTTGCTTTAGGTGTTTTTATTGGCGTGTTGCTTTCGGCATTATTTTTGGTCAATAAACTGGAAAGCGAAGTTAAAGTCAGCTCATTTTTATTGGGTGAACATACCCGCCAATATGTCATTTCAGGGCAAGTTTTCTTTAGCAGTTCTGAAAAGTTTTATCAGTTTTTTGATTTTTCAGAAGACATCAGCAATGTCACCATTGATTTAACCCATGCCCATATTTGGGATATTACTTCGGTAAATATGCTCAATACTGTGGTGAAAAAATTTAAAGATCAACAGATTAAAGTGCATATTATTGGTTTGAATGAAGCCAGTCATACCTTAATTGATCAATACAGTGCTCATTCATAATTACTTAACAGTTTGGATGCCAATTAATTTAATGCTGAATCTTGATGATTCAGCATTTTTGTATGCAAGATAAATCCGATGTATTTACAAAATAAGGCTCACTGCGGAAAATCAGCGAAAAAATTTGACTTCAATGGCTCAGGACTTAAAATACCGCATTCGAATTTATTAGATTTGCCAGAATTATGTCGAACGATCAATTAGACCAGCACGTTGTCGAGCTGGACAACCTCAACGAGCATCGTGAAATTGTAACGTTCATGCGCCGTTCATCACCATTGAATACGTCACAGCGTAGTGCCTTGGAACAATACGGTCACTTAATTTTGGAATACCCTGTTGGCGATTTACGTCAGCACTTTGAACACCCTGAACGCCCACTGACAGTAGAAATTGGTTTTGGTATGGGTCGTTCTTTGGTACTGATGGCTCAAGCCAATCCTGAGCGTAACTTTGTCGGTATTGAAGTCCATATTCCAGGGATTGCACAGTGCGTTTATGAAGCAGGCACAGCGGGTTTAAGCAACTTACGTGTCTTGGATGCAGACGCCATTCAAGTCCTTCGTGAAATGCCAGACAACAGCATTGATACTGTTCAACTCTACTTCCCTGATCCATGGCAGAAAAAACGTCACTTCAAACGCCGTTTTGTTGCCCATGAACGCATGGAATTGGTCGAACAAAAACTAGCGCTAGGCGGTACATTCCATGCAGCAACTGACTGGGAACCGTATGCTGAATGGATGCTAGATGTATTGGACAATCGCCCACGTTTAGAAAACTTGGCAGGTAAAGGCAATAGCTACCCTCGCCCTGAATGGCGTCCACAAACCAAATTTGAACGTCGTGGAATTGAAGCGGGCCATAAAATTAACGACTTTATCTTCAAGAAAATCAGCTAATTTCTACAACAAAAAAATGCTTCCATTCGGAAGCATTTTTTTTATCTGGGTTAGTTTTATGGCATAAATCCAAAAGACTGACTAAGAAACGACTAAGATTGATGTCGTTCTAAAATCTGTTGGCTCATAAGCGCATAAACTTCGGCAAGTGCATGTTGCTGCCCCGCTGCCAACAAGTCCTGATGCATCTTTAAAATATTTTGATCACCACGCATGGCAGGCCCTGTTTGCATGTGACGAGGCTCATTTTGTGTGGCTTTGTGTGCAGTTTCCAAAATTAAGGGGTACAGCAAGCTGAAATCCACTTGTTTTGCATCCACCACTTGTTTAGCCATGTCATAACAATAATTACTAAAATTGCAAGCAAATACGGCAGCTAAATGCAAACTCAAACGCTGCTCTGAAGTGTAGGCATAAACACGACTACTTAGGCTATTTGCCAAATTGAATAAAACCTGCTGATCTTCGGAAAATACAGCTTCTATAAATAATGGCGTTTGTGACCAATCAATTTCACGCTCCAAACTAAAAGTTTGTAAAGGATAAAACACCCCTGAACGCGCATGATGTTGTTGCAAAACATCTAACTTGGTACTGCCTGAAGTGTGCACAACCAAAGCATGGCTTAAATAAGGATGAATATCCTGAATCACCTGTGCAATGGCCTGATCACTTACAGCAATAATCACCAAATCAACTTCTGCATTTAATTCAGAAACTTGCGCAATTGCTGCTGCACCAACTTGCGTAGCCAAGTGCTGTGCCTTGTCCAGACTGCGGCTATAAATTTGCACAATTTGATGCTGTGCTTTTAAAACATGGGACAAATGGTGTGCAACACGGCCTGCACCAATCAAACTAATACGCATAAACTTTTTAAGTGAAGTAATTTGCTCAAGCATGCCAATAAAAAAAGGACGAAGCAATTCGTCCTGATGTTTTTGTTTAAGCGCGCATCAATTTTAAAATTGACGCAAAGTTAAAATCTGCTCACTACGCCCAAATGGGCCTTGGGTATCATGCAAAATTCCGCTGGTCAGCCCGATTCCATCTTCACCATATTGTTGTGTCACTTCCAAGCCCAACCATTCGCCTTGCGGTAAACGATGTAAATGAATTTGTAAATCCAAGTTTGGAAAACCCCAACCTTCATTTGGATCTAGACGTGGTACGACCCCATTGGCGGTATCTACCATGCCCATTAAACGAACAAAACTAGATGTAGCTTGATTTTCAACCATTTCCAATTGGTTTCTTAGCCAGACAATGCCCTTGCCTGCACGACGGTCTAAATGTGCTCGGGTTTCAATACTTTGAATATAGCCTCCCGGCCAGCAACGCATACCATCCCAATTGGCCAAATATTCAGGGTTTTCTACAGGTAAGTCTTCTAGCCCTGCAATTGCACGTGTGTCTGAGGTTTTCATTTTCCATGCGCGCGCCACAATACAGGTTTTCCCTTCGGCACACATTTCAGCTTCAATCAGTTCAATGGTTTTGCCTGGACGAATCATACGGGTAGTGATCGTAAACTCCCCAGCAGCAATTAAGCCAAAAATATCTAAACTGACCCGACCAATTCGCATATCATCACGTGGCATAAACTGTTCGAGTTCTGCACATAAAATACCCGTTGCAGGTGCCATGTGCTGCTCATGCGGATTCCACGCACCTTGTGCATGAATATTGGAACGATAGTGCGTAGTGCAGCTTCCATCTGCATGCTGTTCACGGTTAAGTAAAGTGTAATATGCTGACATTTTTTCCTCTTTCCCTGATACGAATATTTTTATATGGATACGATTTAGAGTGCTGCTCGCAGCATTAAGATTAATAGTTAAATCACATTATTTATAACCTATTTTTGCGCAAAAAAACCATAATAATTCATAATTTGACAATAGGTCTTAGACTGTCTAAAACCCACTTGAGTGAGTAATGACTGCTGTGCTTCTGCAGAAATTAAATGAAAATCATCGGCCAGTCGTGCAATCATTTTTTCTGCCTGTAGCACGGTTAAACCACTCTCTAGTGCCAAGTTTTGCATCCAGCGTAGTTCAATGTTTTCAGTCTGCTGCATCAGATCATAGCTTAATAAAATACCCCTAGGTTTTAATGTTTGGTAAATATCTTGAAAGAATGATTTTTTTTCTGCCACAGGTACAAAATGCGCCACCAAAATCGCTAATGCCGCATCAAACTGCAAGTTTTCTACCTGTGCTTGCTGAGCAAATTGCTGCGTGTCTGCCTGTATAAAACGGACACGTTCATACCCTGCCACAGACTGAATATTTTTTTCTGCCTGGTGCAACATACTTAAAGATGGGTCGATTGCGCTAAATTGCCACTGCGGATGCTGCTGCAACAAATACTGCAACTCATAACCTGTGCCACAACCCACTACTAAAAGCTGTGCATTTTCAGGCAAATGACTGCTTAAAATCGCATTGAGTTGCTGATGTACCAATTCATAGCCAGGAATGAGTTTCCGAATATGACTGTCATAGCCTGCAACCACGTTTGCACTGTGAAAATCTTTTGCCATATCACATGATTCTTATTTAATTTACTAACATCAAAACTTAATATTTTTTTTAAAAGCGGCTTAAGCCACTGCCATTGCATCTACAGATAATTCTGCAACGGTTGGTTTGGCACGTTCTGGGACTAAACCTAATTTTTGGAATAGTTGTTTGTCTTTGCCTTCGCCTGCATTTGGTGTAGTGAGTAACTTTTCACCTGAAAATAACGAGTTTGCACCTGCCATAAAGGCCAAAGCCTGATCTGAATCTGACAATGATTCACGCCCTGCTGATAAACGAATGTAACTGTTTGGCATAATAATACGCGCAACCGCAATGGTACGAATCCACTCAATCACATCTAGTTT
>NZ_JAAZQX010000018.1 GCF_012371325.1 Acinetobacter sp. A2
CATCACCGCCGATGGATGTGCATTATAGATGAATTCCCATCGCTTGCAAGCCCTGTTTTTTGTTTTTAGCAAAAATAGCGCTTATATGAGCAATATTTAATCAACAATTCTAAACTTTGTCGTATTCTTAGCCAAAATTAGCAGTATGTTTATTTTTAAATTTTAGCTAAACTATTTTTTGATCTATTTTAATGTTGTGTTGAGATGACTCGAACTTTTAAAAAAAAAATAATTTTACTGTCATTCATAGCAATTTCAGCCCCTACTTTACATGCAGCACCACCTCCAAGTGTGTACAGCACCACATTTTCAATTTTGGCTTATGCTAAATGGCGACTAGACACGCCTAAACTCTGTGTTGTGGATAACACGAGTGTTGCACAACATTTTAAAAACTATGCATCTGCACATCATAAATACGATATTCATGCCATTCAAACGCATGCTATTAAGCAGAATGATTGTCAAATTTTGATCTTTTCAACTCTATCAGCCATTGAAGAACAGCAGATTTTAATTCATCAAGTCGATTTTCCTGCACTTTCGATTAGCTTGAATAATGTGGACTGTGAAACAGGCAGCGCTTTTTGTTTATATAAAAAGAATCAAAACTACGCTTTTAAAGTCAACTTAGAAAGCTTAACTCAGTCGAAAGTGCATATTGATCCACGAGTGTTATTACTTGCAAAACCAACGGAGCCTAACTCATGAAGCAGTTATACACTCCTATTACCTTGCATCAGTTATTTACGCGCTCTCAACTCACTATTTTTATACTGACCTTTTGTATTTGTTCTGGAATTTTTTTGGTCATTTCGACTTACACCATGAACACCTACGCTAAAAATAGTCTGCAAAATTTATCAACCACATTGAATGAACGTATTCAACCTGCAGTTGTATTTAACGATCAGATCACTTTGAATGAAATCTTAACTGAACATACACAGCGCCATCCTGTCCGCTCCATTGAAGTGCTTTCAGCCCAACAAAAGCGTATGGCATTTATTGAACAACAAGACCTTGACCGATTTTCAATTCAAGCCTTGTTAGATTATTTGTTTTTCCACGACCCTGTTCGTCTGAGTATTAATCACGATCAACAAAAATATGGCGAACTGCTAGTCTACGGTAATTCGAGCGACCTGATCAGCTTTTTGCTCAAAATTGTTCTTGGGCTAAGTTTTGGTTTTATTTTAATGTTGATGGCCGTGTTTTGGTCGATTAATTCAATTTATCAATATCTCATGCAATCCTTAACCTCAATTGTTGATTCTGCACGTGATATTAGCACGCAACAAAATTACAAAATGCGTATTTCTGGTTCAGATATTCAGGAATTGCACGAACTCAGTTATGCCTTTAATAGTCTATTAAAGGAAATTGAGCAATCGCATAAGAATTTAACTTCAGAAAACAACAAATTACAACATCAATTTCAATATGACAGTTTAACTCAACTGCCAAATCGACATTATTTTTATGAAACACTTTTCAAACTGTATAATGGTTCAACTACCAGTGCTGCAGTCTTATTTTTAGATATCAACAATTTCAACCAAATCAATAATCAATTTGGTCATTTAATTGGTGATGAAATTTTACGTGATTCTTCACACTGTCTTATCGATATTTTGCCCGAGCATGCTTTTGTTTCACGATTAGGCGGAGATGAATTCGCAGTGATTCTGACAGGTTCATATACACAGGCTGAATTGGAAAATTTCTGTGAAAAAATTCACAACTGTTATGCAGCCACATTTACATACGAACAGCAGCAAGTCTCATTAAATGTTAGTATTGGTGTGGCATTAACTGAATATGCCAAGACACCAGAAAATTTAATTGCTGATGTAGATCGTGCCATGCTTAAAGCGAAACGCGATAAAATAAAATGGTATATTTCACCTCAATCAAACATTGACTTCCTCACCTCCCTAAACGGAGGTGATTCCTACTGCTAGACGCTTAAGCCCAAGCGCAAGTATGTTCTTAGAACTATTTAAATCCCGATCATTGGTATTTAAACAGTTTTCACATTCCCATACTCTTATTCGCAAATCTGCTCTACCTTTCGGACTGCTTGCGGTGATCTCACCACAGCACGAACACATTTGGGTTGTGAAACTTTCGTTGACTTCCTCAAACAATACACTTGCGTTCTCGCATTTATACTTGAGCATTGTTTTGAATGCTGAAAAGCCTGTATCTAAAACAGATTTAGCCATTTTAGTTTTTACAAGTTTTTTTGCACTCAGGTCGCCAACAATAATCAGTGCATTTTCTTTTACAAGCATGGTGCTTGCTTTGTGCAAATGATCTTTACGACAATTTGCAATCTTGGCGTGTAATGCACGAATACGCTTTTTATTCTTCGCTCGTTGAGCTATACCTAGTTTTTGTTCATATTTACGATACAACTTTGGATTTGAAATCACAGTGCCATCAGAACAGGTGGCTATATCTTTTAAGCCTAGATCAATGCCAATGGCTTTAGTTGCAGTTGGTTTGTCTAACTTAGGTGAATCCACGACCAGGCACACATACCAACGCCCACGACTATCCTCAACAAATGAGCCTGTTCTAACACTATATTTGCTTAAACCGTAGCTATCCCATAAGCCGAATTTGGTTTTTCCATACTCAACCCATCCATCAGCATATTTCAGTCCTGATTTTTTGAATGGTATCCAACCAAGCGATCTTCTTGCTGATTTCTTGTTGCTAACACGCCATTTCAGCTTTGCTTTTTTATACTGTATTCTTCGGGTGACAAATTCTTCTCTAATTGCATCAATTGTCTGGCTATGCAATCCACAGAGCTTTGAAGTACCTTTGGTGTACTTTGCCATGTCGAATGCTGAAAAGAAGTGACCTGTTCTTTTTAGGTGTTTAAAACTCAAATCATTCACATAATTCCAAACAAAGTTCACCTCAGATGCTAATTGGTCTAGCACCTTGCAATGTTTGTCTTTTATGCGTAATTTAAGTGTTTTCATGGGCTTATTTTAGATCATGTTAAATTAAAGGTGTTGATTTTTGAAAAACCCAACGACATTTCATGTCGTGTCGCTTACATCTCTGCCCTGAAGGACAGAGTTTTACGCTCCATTTGATAAACAGGTTTCACATGCTTAAAAAGGTTCTGATCACTTCTCTCATTTTAGTTATGGTTTCGCTCAGCGCATGTATGAGCTTAGGCAATGTCAGCTATAAACAAGCACGTATGCTTAAAAATGAAGGGTTTATTTTGAGTGATGATGGCTGGACACTGGCTTTGCCTGAACGTTTATTATTTGGTTTTGATGAATATGCTATCCAAAAACCTCAGCAACAACGCCTGAATCAGCTGGCACAACAACTGCATAAATATGATCTAGATAAACTTAAATTTATTGGACATACCGACAATGTGGGGTTACCCAGCTACAATCAAACTCTTTCTGAAAAACGCGCCCAAAGTGTCGCTCAGATCTTTTTAGATCAAGGTTTTGAACGAAACAATATTCAGGTGATTGGTCGTGGAGCATCTCAACCGATGGTGAGCAACGATACACCAGCAAATCGCGCGATTAACCGTCGGGTAAATGTGACCATAGTACCTTAAAGCCCTACAGAAATTTCAACGGATCATCAAGCCTCAGTCATTGAGGCTTTTTTTATTTCACCTAAAAGATGTAATCAACAAAAGTATTTTTCTAAATTTCAGGCATAAAAAAACCGCTTAACGCGGTATCTTTATCTATTGACCATTTCTATTTTAGAAAATGGTCGGAGCAGTAGGATTCGAACCTACGACCCCCTGGTCCCAAACCAGGTGCACTACCAGGCTGTGCTATGCTCCGTTTATCTCTTAAAGAGATTGGGGTGAATGACGGGATTCGAACCCGCGACAACTGGAATCACAATCCAGGGCTCTACCAACTGAGCTACATCCACCATCATATTTGGTTCTTATATACCAAGCCACCCAAAAATGGCGCGCCTGACAGGATTCGAACCTGTGACCATCCGCTTAGAAGGCGGATGCTCTATCCAACTGAGCTACAGGCGCATGACCGATGATACATAATATCATGCGATACGTTGCCTTGAAGAATTGGTCGGAGCAGTAGGATTCGAACCTACGACCCCCTGGTCCCAAACCAGGTGCACTACCAGGCTGTGCTATGCTCCGATTCATCTCAGCTTTTTGTGTATCGCACATCGTGCGGTACGGTGTGCATTCTAGGCGTGACGCCCGAAGACGTCAACACCTATATTTAAAAAAAATTAAAAAAAAGCTTCAACCGTATATTTATCAAGCATTTTTGATATTTTTCAATCAATTTTAGCGTTTCAGACTCGCACTGAAATTCAACATACGATCTAACGGTAATTTAGCACGTTCTGCAAGCGCAGGCTCAACGAATATTTCTTGATCACCAGTTTGCAACACATGCAAAATTCCATCTAATTCATTCATTGCCATCCACGGGCAATGTGCACATGAGCGGCAAGTTGCCCCCTCACCTGCAGTTGGTGCTTCAATCAGAGTTTTATTGGGTACCGCTTGTTGCATCTTATAGAAAATGCCACGGTCAGTTGCCACAATAAGACGCTCGTTCGGCAAGTTTTTCGCAGCTTGAATTAGCTGTGAAGTACTGCCCACTGCATCAGCAATATCAACCACAGCTTCAGGTGATTCTGGATGTACCAAAACTGCAGCATCTGGATACAGCGCTTTCATGTTGGCAATACCGCGCGAACGGAATTCTTCATGCACAATACATGAACCATCCCACAGCAACATATCTGCCCCAGTTTTCTTTTGAATATAGCGACCTAAATGCTGGTCAGGCGCCCAAATGATTTTTTCACCCAAGCTATCTAAATGCTCGACAATTTCAACTGCGCAACTAGATGTCACGACCCAGTCTGCACGTGCTTTTACCGCAGCAGAAGTATTGGCATAAACCACAACAGTATGATCAGGATGTGCATCACAGAAGCGGCTAAACTCATCGACAGGGCAACCTAAGTCGAGTGAACAAGTCGCTTCCAAAGTTGGCATTAGAATAGTTTTTTCTGGTGATAAAATTTTGGCTGTTTCACCCATAAATTTCACCCCAGCCACCACCAATGTTGTTGCAGCATGATCACGACCAAAACGTGCCATTTCCAGAGAATCTGAAACACAACCGCCCGTGTACTCTGCCAATTCCTGTACTTCTGGATCGCAGTAATAATGGGCAACCAAGACAGCATTGCGCTTTTCGAGTTCTGCTTTAATTTGCGCAAATTTTTCCTGCTTGGCCTGCTCACTCAAATGGTGCTCTTTGGTTTCACCCAAGCGATCTAAATGCGCCTGCACAATCGATTTTGCTTCATTGGCAATTAAATTGGTCGCATCATTCATAACAACGTCTTCTCTATCTTCATGCTTGCCCTAACACAAGCGTACTCAAGTCACTGATGATATGGGGGCTATTTGCTCATTCACCAGCCCTTTGCCGATTAAATGCTAAAAAAGCCTCACAACGGAGGCTTTCTCACTCAATTTAAATTTTACGAACGGTAATCCGCGTTGATCTTGACATAATCATAAGATAAGTCACAAGTATAGACTGTATCTGAGGCCTGTCCGCGTCCTAAATCTACACGAATGGTCATTTCAGTTTGCGCCATGACGCCTGCACCTGCTTCTTCGGTATAGTCTGCGGCAGCGCCACCATCTTTACATATTTGCACATCATCTAACCAAACCTGAATTTTTTCAACGTCTAAATTAGGGACGCCTGCGTAACCAATCGCAGCAAGGATACGCCCCCAGTTTGGATCTGAGGCAAAAATAGCGGTTTTTACCAATGGCGAATGTGCAATGCTATAAGCAATATCACAACATTCCTGAGTATTAGCGCCACCTTCAACACGAACCGTAATGAATTTCGTTGCACCCTCGCCATCACGAACAATCAATTGCGCCAAACGCAGCATCACACGATTTAAAACATCCAATAGCACCGCATAACGTGGATCATTATTGCTACTAATTGTCGTACCGCCTGCCTGACCTGTCGCCACTAAAATGCATGAGTCATTGGTAGAAGTATCGCCATCTACGGTAATGCGGTTAAAAGATTGCTCTACACTTTGCTTGAGCAATTGTTGTAATACATCACGTTGAATCGGGGCATCGGTCGCAACATAGCTAAGCATAGTCGCCATATTCGGACGAATCATGCCTGCGCCTTTAGAAATACCAGTCATGCTGTATGTAATACCATCGAGCTCAAATTGCTCAGACGCACCTTTTGGTTTGGTATCTGTGGTCATAATGCCTGTGGCGGCATCATGCCATGCATCATCACGCAACGACGCCAAAGCTGGTGCTAAACCTGCGACCAAACGCTCAATAGGTAATTGTTCACCAATCACCCCTGTAGAAAATGGCAAAACTTCTTGTGCAGATACACCCGCCAATTCAGCCAATTTGGCACAGGTGGTTTCTGCATTTTGCATACCCAATTTACCCGTACCCGCATTGGCATTACCTGTATTAATCACCAAATAACGTGGATTAGTTTGTGCTAAATGTGCTTTAGAGACATGCACAGGCGCAGCACAGAATGCATTTTGGGTAAATACACCCGCAACATTTGAACCTTCTGCAAATTCAAAAATAACCAGGTCACGTCGGTTCTGATAGCGCACATAGGCTTCAGCTGAACCAATTTTTACACCTTTGACCACATGCATATGTGGCATAGAGACGTCACCAACTGCCATTTTGAAATTTCCAGTACAAATTTGAGAATGTCACAGCTTAGTGGAAAATGAAGAAAAAATCGAGCATCCGCCTGTGTCGTTTCGCTTTTTGTTTATGTAGGCTCTGAAATATAAAAACCAGCCGTTTAGACTGGTTTTTTTATATTTAAACGTACAGCTGAGCAAGCAGCATCGCTTGCCAGTCTGCTTTAAAACTTATTGTGGATTGGTTGCCACAACTGCTTCGCCCAACAATGCCTGTTTGGCACGTTCTTGGCTTGCTGCAGACAGTGCTGGATTTGAAGCCACAATACGATTTACATTAGCAGCATTCGCTGGTGCAATCGCAGCAGTATGCAACACAATTGGACGTTGATCAGGATTGGCAAAGGTATAGCGGATACCTGTACGTGGACTTGCCACTGTTACATGACCATTATCTACTTGAGCCTGTGCTGTAGTGGGTCCTACAGCAGCCTGAACTTTTGCAGCAGTGGTCGTTGTCGCTGTAGCATTCGCAAAGGTCAACGTTGGCAAGCTAAGTGCGACAATCATTAAAGGTTGTAATACTTTTTTCATTTTTTGTTCCACGTATGGATATATTGCATGTGCAACTAAATAGCATTTAATTCCAAAATCTGCAAATGCTATACACATCTTGCAAAACTATTGCTACAAAGTTTTAAGCCAAAATGCGATAAAAAAGCAGAACCGAAGTTCTGCTTTGCAAAGTTCATCAAACTTAAATTTTACCGTGACACTGCTTGTATTTCAGTCCTGAACCACATGGACATGGTGAGTTACGGCTTGCAGGTGGTACCACCGCTTGATCAGCAGCTACCGCTTGCGGTTCTGATTCAAAGGTTTCACCCGTTAAGCCGTCTACATCTGCATGAGAAAGGTTCAACTGCATGGCTTCGGCCTGTGCCTGTTGTTGCGCTTCCATGGCAGCCAATTCTTCAGGCGTTGGGACGTGTACACGTGATAAATCAGTGACCACATCAGCTTTAATCACACCCAGCATGTTCACAAATAAGTTAAATGCTTCTTTTTTGTATTCTTGCTCAGGGTTCTTTTGCGCATAGCCGCGTAAATGAATACCTTGACGTAAATAGTCCATTGCCGCCAAGTGATCTTTCCAGTGGCGATCTAATGAGCTGAGCATAAAGTGACGTTCTAACATGGCTGCAGATTCATCACCCATTTGCTCACGACGTGAACGGTAACGCGCCAAGATTTCATCAGAAATACGTTCAATCAACGCTTCTTCGTCTAGGCGACGATCTTCTTCCAACCATTGATTAATTGGCAAGTCGATGCCCAAGTCATCACGTAAGGCACGCTCAAGCCCGTCAATATCCCACTGATCGTGAATCGATTCAGGTGGAATATAATTGGCGATCATGCCTGTGACCACTTCACGATGCATTTCTTCAATATAATCTTGCAGGGTGTTTTCTGCTAACACGTCATCACGTTGTGAATAAATGATCTTACGCTGTTCATTATTCACATCATCGTATTTCAGCAAGTTTTTACGAATATCGAAGTTACGTGCCTCAACTTTGCGCTGTGCATTTTCGATGGAACGAGACACCATTTTGTGCTCAATCGCTTCATCTTCCTGCAAGCCCATAGCGCGCATCATTGCCACGACACGGTCACCTGCGAAAATACGCATCAAGTCATCTTCAAGTGAAAGATAGAAACGTGACACACCTGGGTCACCCTGACGACCTGCACGACCACGTAGCTGGTTATCAATACGGCGTGATTCATGGCGTTCAGAGCCAATAATATGCAAACCACCTGAACTTAACACCATGTCATGGTTTTGTTCCCACTCTGCTTTTAAGCGAGCTTCGTCTTCAGGGGTTGGATTTTCAATTTTGGCAAGCAAGGCTTTCCAGTTACCACCGAGCAAAATATCTGTACCACGACCCGCCATATTCGTCGCAATCGTCACCGCTCGTGGTGAACCTGCCTGTGCAATAATGTCGGCTTCACGTTCGTGTTGCTTCGCATTTAACACTTCGTGCTGAATACCCGCTTCACGCAGTTTGTCCGATAAAATTTCCGAAGCTTCAATGGTTGCGGTACCAATCAAAATTGGCGCTACACCCGCTTCATGCACACGCTGAATTTCTTGAATAATTGCGTTGTATTTGCCTGCACGGTTTAAATAAATCAAATCGTTCTGGTCATTACGAATCATTGGGCGGTGGGTTGGAATAATCACCACATCCAAACCATAAATTTCTTTCATTTCTGCAGCTTCAGTATCTGCAGTACCCGTCATACCCGATAATTTTTTGTATAAACGGAAATAGTTCTGGAAAGTTGTGGTCGCTAAAGTTTGGTTTTCAGGCTGAATTTCTAAGCCTTCTTTGGCTTCTACCGCTTGGTGCAAGCCTTCTGACCAGCGACGACCCGGCATGGTACGACCTGTATTTTCGTCAACAATAATCACTTCACCATCATGAATAATGTAGTGTACGTTGCGTTGATACAAGAAGTGCGCACGAATGGCAGCAGACACGTGATGCACCAAATTCAGGTTAGATGCAGAATAAAGACTTTCGCCCTCTGCCAGCAATCCCATTTGAATCAATTCATCTTCTACAGTTTCATAACCAATTTCGGTCATTTCCACCGTTCGTTGTTTTTCATCAATCCAGAAATGCCCACCATCTGCTACTTTTTCTTCTTTTTGCGCATGCAGTTTTGGTGGAATGGTATTGATTGCAGCATACAATTGAGATGAATCATCACTTTGACCCGAAATGATCAATGGTGTACGTGCTTCATCAATTAGGATCGAGTCCACTTCGTCAATGATGGCATAGGTCAAACCACGCTGTTTTTTCTCAGCGAGAGAAAACACCATGTTGTCACGCAAATAGTCGAAACCAAATTCGTTATTGGTACCGTAAGTGATGTCTGCGCGATAAGCTTGTGCTTTTTCAGTCGGGTCTTGCATCGAATAAATAATGCCAATACTTAAACCCAAAAACTCAAACAAAGGACGGTTGAGTTCAGCATCACGCTGTGCCAAGTAGTCATTCACAGTAATGACATGCACGCCCTGACCACTCAAAGCATTCAGATAACAAGCCAAAGTTCCCATTAGGGTTTTACCTTCACCTGTACGCATTTCTGCAATTTTACCTTCGTGCAAGGTAATACCACCAATCAACTGCACGTCATAGTGACGCATGCTCATGACGCGTTTGGCCGCTTCACGACATACCGCAAATGCTTCTGGTAATAATTTATCTAAACTTTCGCCTTTGTTATAACGTTGTTTGAATTCTTCGGTTTTTGCAGATAAGTCTGCATCGCTTAAGGCAGATATCGTCGGCTCGAGCGCATTAATCTTGTCTACGATTTTACGCATGCGTTTGAGTTCGCGCTCATTTTTAGTACCGAAGATTCCTCCGATCAGACTTGCCAACATGAATAAACTCTCTAAATCTTGCTTGTCAAATAAATAGGTTTTTCTTAGTGGTTATTATGGTGCTAGAAATTTGAAGTACAAGGGTTTTGCACAAAAACCTATTAAAAATTCCAATCTCTACTTGCCATTTCTCGCTGCTAAGTGGCAGTTAATGTAACAAATTTCGAGCGGCCGATATATAGCAATAGCACATGAATCTATTTTGAAAATGCAATAAAAACCACATCACTTATTCTATTTATTCATAAGGACATACAAAAACACTATTTATTTTTGCAAAAGAAATAACGCATAGTAGTGTTCATTCAACCTACAACACAAAACATTAGAGGCACAGCATGACCATTCGCTTAGGTGACACCGCACCCAACTTTACACAAGATTCAAATGAAGGCCAGATTGATTTTTATGAGTTTTTAGGTGACAGCTGGGGGATTTTATTTTCACACCCTGCCGACTATACCCCTGTCTGCACCACAGAATTGGGCTTTACCGCAAAACTTAAAGATGAGTTCAGCAAACGTAATGTTAAAGCGATTGCGCTTTCTGTAGATGATGCAGAATCTCACAAAGGCTGGATTCAAGATATTAACGAAACTCAAAATACGACAGTTAATTTCCCAATTCTTGCCGACCAAGACCGTAAAGTGTCTACTTTGTATGATTTTATTCACCCAAATGCCAGTGAAACACTGACTGTACGCTCACTGATCATTATTGATCCGAATAAAAAAGTACGTTTGATCATCACTTATCCTGCATCTACAGGGCGTAATTTCCATGAAATTTTACGTGTGATTGACTCATTGCAACTGACTGACAATTATAAAGTTGCAACCCCTGCTAACTGGCAAGATGGTGAAGACGTGGTGATTGTGCCATCTATTCAAGATGAAGCTGAACTTAAAGAACGCTTCCCAAGCGGATATAAAGCCATCAAACCGTATTTACGTTTGACCAAACAACCAAGTCGCTCTTAATTTTAGTTCTACACTGAATTCACAAGTTAGCAGAATGATTAAAAACGCCTATCTTCGGATAGGCGTTTTTAATGTCTAAATAAATAGCGTGTAAAAAGGATTTAACCAAATGATTAAATCCTGTTTAAAGACCACAACTTTATAAAAAGAATTAGTTGCGTTTCTCTAACGGCACCCAGTCAATTACCCATGCCGACTTCATATTCAAACTAGGGTCAGCCGTGATTTTTTTACGAGTGGCGTCTGCAGCATCACGATCTTTAGATGGCCCTACCATAATCCGCACACCTTTAGAGGTTGGACTTTGTGTGACTTTATAACCTTTGGCTTTTAATTTAGCTGCCAAAGCATCGGCATTGGCTTGGTTGGCTGCCAAAGCCACTTGTACCATCCACTGCTTATCGCCTTCTTCCAGAAGCTTACGTGCTTTTTCTGCTTCAGCCTTTTTCTTAGCGGCTTCTTCAGCTTTACGCTTTTCATCTGCTTTACGTTTTTCTTCAGCAGCCTTACGTTCTGCTTCTTTTTTCGCTTCTGCCGCTTTGCGCTCTTCTTCCGCTTTACGTTTTGCATCGGCTTGGCGTTTTTCTTCAGCCTTGCGCTTCTCTTCCGCAATTCGTTTTTCTTCAGCTAGTCGTTTTTCATCTGCAGCTTTTTTCTCTGCGGCACTACGCTCTTGTGCTGCTTTTTGCTCTGCAGCTTTCTTGGCATCTGCTGCCTTTTGCTGCTCTAACTTCTTTTGCTGAGCGGCTTTTTCATCAGCCAAACGTTTTTGCTTGGCCTGTTCATCTTCTACCAGTTCAGGTGGAATATTGTCTGAGCTTTGCTGCTGACCTGAACGCAGGGCATTTAAAGCTGCGTATTCTTCTGCTGCTTTACGTGCTGCTTCAGCTTCAGCCTGTTGCTGCATTGCCAAAAATTCGGCTGCACGCGCTTCTTGCTCTGCTACCGCTTTTTCACGTGCACGGCGCTGCTCTTCTAGCAAACGCTGCTCGGTTTCGACATCTACAGTTAAAGGCTGCAATTGCACCATTTCTGCTTGATTGGCATTTTTATTCTGAACTTGTTCAGCTTGGCTTGGGGTTTTGACATTATTTTGATGTATTTCTTCTTGCCCTTTTAAAAGCAATGCTGCCAATAAAACACCACCACCTAATAAAACAACGCCACCCATCCAGCGTTGTTTGTTATTCATTGACATTCTTCCAAATACTCCCATACCGCTTCTAAGGTATGAAATGATCCACATACCAAGATCAGCTGATTATTTTTTGTTTCATCCAGCGCTGATTTAAAAGCCAATTGCACACTGTCGAAGTGTTGTACTGTTTCGCCTTGCAAAGCTTGATCTAAAACCGTGATCTCTGCCGCACGTGGCACATTTAATGCGGCAATTTTCCACATTAACACCGCATCTTTCAATAACTCAACGACAGAATTTATATCTTTATCTGCCAGCATTGAAAAAACACCAACCACTTCTGTGTACTGTTTATTGTAATTTAAGAAATTGCGCAATTGCTTTAACAAAAATTCAACGCCATGCGGGTTATGCCCTGCATCAAAAATCACGGTTTTACCCTGAATTTGACGAATTTCAAAACGTCCTGCCAATTTAGCGGCTTGAATCCCTTCTGCAATTGCCGTTTGAGAAACCGCAAGGCCACTATTTAATACAGCTGCCACTGCGGTAGAAATATTATCTAATGCCAAGCTACCTGTCGGGAGTTTTAAGGTACAACCTGAAGATGCAAACATCCAAGATTCGCCATCGTCAGAATCACGATAAAAATAATCACGATTTAAGACCAATAACGGCGCATTGCACACTGTTGCTTTGTCTTGAATAGCTTGTGGTAAATCTTGCTGACCTGCAAAAATCACTGGAATGTTCGGACGAATAATCCCTGCTTTTTCATAAGCAATTTTTTCGATGCTATCGCCCAACCAATCCACATGATCCAACCCAATATTGGTAATCACTGCCACATCTGGGTTGACCACATTCACTACATCTAAACGTCCACCCAAACCGACTTCAAGCACCCAAACATCACAGTCACGTGCTTTAAAAATCACAAAGGCAGCCAACGTGGTCGCTTCAAAGAAAGATAAACTCAGATCACAGGCGCGTCGAGCTTGATCTACCTGCACAAAGGCATCAATCAAGCTTTGATCATCAACTTCGTTTCCTGCTAATTTGACCCGCTCATTAAAGCGGTAAATATGTGGCGATTGGTACAATCCTACCTTATAGCCTTGGGCATTTAAAATTGCTGCCAAAGTGGTAGTGGTTGAACCTTTGCCATTGGTTCCTGCAACCGTAATGACTTTGGCATTTGGCTGAGTCACACCCAGTTTTTCGGCAACGGGAATCACCCGCTCCAAACCTAAATCAATACCCGTAACGTGAACATGGCTCCAATAATTGAGCCATGTATTTAAATCATCGGTTGCAAGCGGTGCTATGTTCAAGGCAAATTCATCAGTTTCGACACAATGCGATAAACTGTATCACGTAATGCATGACGATGGACAATTTGATCGACCACGCCATGATCAAGCAAGTATTCTGCACGCTGGAACGGTTCTTCCAGTTTTTCACGTACAGTTTGCTCAATCACACGTTTACCTGCGAAACCAATCATCGCTTTAGGTTCAGCAATGTGTACATCGCCTAACATTGCCAATGATGCTGTTACACCGCCATATACAGGATGAGTCAACACCACGATGTATGGCAAGCCTGCTTCTTTCATACGCTGAATCGCTGCAGAGGTACGCGCCATTTGCATTAAAGACAGCATGCCTTCTTGCATACGTGCACCGCCAGATGCAGCAAAGCAAATTAGAGGTTGTTTCTGTTTAATAGCACGTTCAGCCGCTTGAACAAAACGGTCACCAACAACAGTACCCATTGAGCCGCCCATAAAGTCGAACTCAAATGCACAAGCAATTACTGGCATTTCTTTGAGTAAGCCTTGCATTACCACCAAAGCTTCAGTTTCCCCTGTTTTCTTTTGTGCTTCAGACATACGCTCAGGATAAGCCTTACTGTCTACAAAGTTCAGCGGGTCTTTGGCAGAAAATTCTTGACCTAATTCTTGTTGAACTTGATCTAGGAACCAAGTTAAACGCTCACGCGCTTTCATACGTAAATGTTCGTCACATTGTGGACATACATACGCATTAAAAGACATTGCGGTACGGGTGACTAACGCATGACATTCAGGACATTCAATTGTTGGTTCAGTGAAAATAGCTTTTAAGGCTTGTTGTTCATCTGGTGTTTCAATACCAGGCACACCACGTTCAGTCCACGGCGTCGATGGGCTTAGAATTTTCCCTGTTTTCACTTCTTGATTCATACTAACTCATCGAGCGCAGCTCGAAGCTCCTTCACTTTATTAACCGTTGCAATGACGGCTTGTTCTGGGGCAAGGCTCGCAAATTGTTTTACAAAAGCACTTCCGACAATGACTGCATCGGCAGCTGCACCCATTGCTTTGGCAGAGGCAGCATCGCTGATACCAAAACCTACGCCAACCGGCACATTTGTAACAGATTTAATTTGTTGTAAGCGTGTTGCTGCTTCTGCAACATCAAGTGTTGCTGCGCCTGTCACGCCCTTCAAGGAAACATAGTAAATAAAGCCACTGGCTTGATTTGCCACAAACTGAATACGCTCTGGTGTCGATGTTGGTGCCAACAAGAAAATTTGATCCATCTCATATTTCTTTAAGATGTTGTCAAAATCTTGAGCTTCCTCTGGTGGTAAATCCACCAAAAGCACACCATCTACACCACAATCGTTAGCATATTCAACAAACTTTTCATAACCAATCACTTCTACAGGGTTTAAGTATCCCATCAACACAACAGGGGTTTCCTGATCTTTTTGACGAAATTCTTTGACCATGTCTAAAGCCTTTAGCGTACTGGTACCACCTGCCAAAGCACGCTCTGCTGCAAGGGCAATCACTGGACCATCGGCCATTGGGTCTGAAAACGGCAAACCTAATTCAACGACATCTACCCCTGCCTCGACCATTTGATGTAACAACGGAACTGTGACTTCTGGATGAGGGTCACCTGCCATAACATAAGAAACCAAGGCCTTACGCTGTTGAGATTCAAGCTGTGCAAATCGTGTGGCTAAACGTGACATAGGGTTGTATTTTCCTTGAATGATTAAAACTGAGACATTTGCTATTGTAGAAATACAAATCGACCCATTGTAACGCTATTTTTTACACAATGAATAGCGCACTGGCATGGGTTGCTGTATTTCTGTTTGCAAAACGATTTATTCAGAACAACCGCGAGGCTACATTTACTAATATTTGCGCTTTTTTCTCAATGATCAAAGATGCCTAATTTGGCCTGCTTATCGGTTTGTACATTTTGCCCAATTTTGCATTTAAAGTTTTAAAAAATGATATAAACAAAACACTTAGCTTCTAAATCATTCATTTCACAACCTTGCAAAAGCTGATTTAAATCGATTGATCAGCGCTATTTTTCCAATGCTATTGTTCCGTGATGCTATGACACATCGGGCTGAAATACAGTGCTTCTTCAGGCTAGAACTTGAATGAATGTCTATCTATTTCTTTTCATACTCGCCCTGCTGTAAAGCCTGTTTGGCTTTAAGCAAAGTTTGCCCAGTGTAGGCCTTATAAGCCCGCGCCAAAGCAGATTGATCTGAATACCCCAATTGTTGTGCAATTTCAGACAGCCCCAGATTTTGTATAAGCAACTGCTCACAGCGCTGCATGCGCTCTTTTTCAATAATCTGTTTAAAGCCTGTGCCCTCTTGTTTAATCTGTCGCTGCAACGTGCGCACCGAACAACACAACACCTGCGCCACAAACTCAATACTGGGGATGTTTTCTTCCTGACGTAAATATTGCGCCACCATTTCCTGAACCTGCTGCAATACGCTATCGACATTCGGTTTTAATGCAATCGCATCTTCAGCTTGCTTGGTTAGCAAATGAATTAAAGAAGGGTCTGCCTGTCGTGGTTGAATCGTTAAACTATCTAAATTTAAAACAATTTGATATTCCGCTTGTTTAAACAAGATTTTACAGCGATAAAAATTTTCATACTGTCGCACAGGCATGCGTGCGGCGTGGGCAAAGTGGATTTCCCGAATGGGTGAATGTTGAAAGTCAAAAATTTGAGTGGCCAGTTGCACCATACAAGCAAAGGTCATTTCATGGATCAAACTATATTTTTCATCGACCAAGGGCCAAGACAAATACAAAGCATCCTGTTGTTGATATAAACGCATGGGTACAGCAGCCGAACCATCCACCACCAAACGGCTAAAGCGCATCATGTACTGAATGGCTTCTGCGACACTGTTACTACGCGAGGCCATATAACCGAGTACACCAAAATGTTCAGGCTGAATATGAGCTGCCAACTCAAAAATCAGCTGGGGACAATTCAAAAAATGGATGCTGTGCTGAATAACCTCAGTAAACAATACATAAGATGACTGTGTATCTAAGGGCAATGACAGGACATGCTGTAACTGTTGCAATTGTGCCGCAGAAAACCCTAGCTGTTCAGGCATTAGACCACGCTCAGAAAGGTAGCGCAGCCATAACTGATAATAGCCATTTGGAATTTGAATTTCGTGAATGTGTGTGCTCATGTTGACATGAATCATTTTCTTTTGTCGTTTAATGTATAAAAACTGGCAAGTTCTGTCAAAACAAATCCGCGAAAGCCCGACATACTGCAAACATGATCGACTCTGCTTAGTAAAATAAAATGAATGCACTTGTCCAATATCATGCTGCGCCTATTGTCCGCAGCAATCTTGATTTTCAGTTAAGCGAAATTCCACGTTACTGGTTTGCGGGTGACCCTTTTCTGACACGTATGTTTGATGCGCTTAGCCTGACCTTTCCTGACGGAGAGCGTTACTTTATTCAATCTGTACGTTTGTTTCGCGATCAAATTCAAGACCCAGACCTTAAACAACGCGTTGCAGATTTTATTCGGCAGGAAGCGCAACACGGCATTGCACATGACAAAATGAATCAGGTCATGAAAGATCAAGGTATGCCGGTAGATCAATTTATTCAGCGTCTGAACAAGATTTTTAAGTTTGAACTGAAATATCGCTCACCTCAATACAACATTGCCATGACGGCGGCGGCTGAACATTTAACAGCACTTATGGCAGAAACATTTTATGGCGAAAAAGACACCCTGAAAGATGCACATCCGTATGTCCGTGCTTTATTTGCGTGGCATGCGATTGAAGAAATGGAGCATCGTGATGTGGCTTTTGATGTGATGCAACAGGTGGGCAATGTGCCTGAACTGACCCGAAAAATGGCATTGGTACTCACCACAGGCTTGATGTTTGGGTTTACCCTTTACCGTGCCAATGTCATGCTCAGATACGATGGTTTTAGCCGCATACAACGCTTAAAGATGAATGCACGCGGGTTGAAATGGCTATTGGGTAAAAATGGAAAATTACGCAAAATGAAACCACAATTTCAAGACTGGTTTAAGCCTGATTTTCACCCTAGCCAACACCCGATTATCGCGCAATACGATGTTTGGCTGCACACCTTAGCTGAAACCAATGATCCAATTCAGGCGGGTGAAGCTTTTTGGCAAGCTGCGAAGTAGTCGTTAAGCAGCACCATGAAAACGCATTTGCTTAAATTATCTCTTAGATTAAAAAATCGCTGCTCTACTCTCAATATTTTAAATATCTGTTCAGTAGCTCAGCGATTGTGATTAAAATTCTACAGGGTTGTGTTTAGTCTAAGCATTACCATTTGGCATAATGCTGTTCAAGCAAACCATATTCATTCAGCAAAATGATCTCGGTATCGCCTTGCTGAATCGTACCACTAATTTTGGCTTGCCATTGGCTAAACTGGCTACCCACCAAACGCAAATTCAGATTTTCATAACGGCGCCAACCTGTACTGACGGTTAAATTCAGCTGATGATCCAATGAGCGAATACTCCACAAATCCTCATCTTCATGTTGGAACAGCACATCTGTTAAGGGGTACAGCACGCCATTGATCCACAAACAGTTTTCATTGCCAAAACTTTCATTCACACCAGAGGCTAAATTCAGCCCCACACGGCGGTTTTCGGTATCCCAAAAATTACACGATAACCAAAACCATGCTGTTTCAGGGCGCAAAAAACCACAGGTATCATCTAGTGAGGCAAAAGTCCGTTCATGGAATTGAATAGTTTGTCCTGTTTTATTGACAAAATACCCTTCACAACCCAACGTGGTCAGTTTTTGGGTATAAGTCCAACCATTAATGCCTGTCGGGCTACACATACTTAATGGGTCTGTACCTGCACAAAAAATACGAGCACTGAGTTTAATTTCGCCATATTTGGTCACACGGATATAGCGCACACCATTGGCATGTTGAATTTCAATTTGAAATGGAGATTTATCAAAATAACTTTGATTGAATAAAGGCTGTTCATCCAACACGGTATTGCGGGATAAAAAATTAATCGCATTCCATTCCTGCACTTCACTCGTCATGTGATTATAAATATAGACAAAGCCATGACCTGCCCATGCAATATCTGCAATAGCTAAACCAATGGTATAGTGCTCATGTTGAATGCTACAAAATTTAAACTTTTTATATTTTAATCGCTTACGCCAACCCGACAGTACTTCACCATACGGTGTTTTGTATTGGTAGGCTTGGTAATCAATCTTTTTGGGAAGTTCACTAAAACGTCCATAATGCGGTTGTCCATTCGCCTGAATTAAATCCATTGAAGACATTCCCTATTGTCTAAAACAATTCATCTTTGGTCGTATTATGCCTACAAATGCATGTACAAAAAACCCGCAGCTTATGATTTTGTTGAAAAACTTATAAAAACATAGATTGTTTTCTTTTTTCGCCACTCAAGTGACTATAAAATCAACAATGCTTGTAAGTACATTCATCAGACTTCGCTCGCGAGTTCAACATTAGTGACTCAACGTGAGTGGTGGCAGTAGCTAAAACTGCCCATAAAAGACAATCTATTTTAAAGTAAAAGCTAATCTAAGAAGATTTAAACATCTGAATCCAAAGTCAGATACGTATTTTCCCAGCGATTAGCTGAAAATGAACCTTCAACCAGTTGCACATAGCGACCGTACACCTGATCAATTACCAAACAATCATCTACCTCTAAAACCCGATCGGTATGCTGTTTTTGCCAGTGCTGGGCAAAATAAGCTTTTCCACATTGCTTTGCCACCATTGGATTTTGCGCCACCACCAACACATAACGATGCAATTCTCCAAATTCACGCGGATCATAGCCACCCAAATTAATTAAATACAGGCGATTTTCAGATTGATTCGGCTGTGCATCTGTGAATTTTAAATAGTAGGATTTGCCTTCAAACTCCACACCGTTGATTTGCGCCCACGCATCAATATGTAAGCCTTTGGGTTCTGCAAACCAAGCCTGCTTGAGTTGAGGATAGGTTTCTTCTAAAGCATCACCCACTGCAAGTACCACATCATGTACTTCGGTATTGGCCCGTGCATGACGCCCACCCAACATGACGATAAATAAACTAGGCATACCCGCCCCCTACATAATTTTTAGCTTTAATGGTTTTAAAGTAGCGAGAATTTTTAAATGAACCAATTAAAAAATCGTGCCGAATTGCTTCAGCACGATTGAATAAAAATTTAGCCTGCTCTATTTCGAGCATGTGGCAATTTACATATCTACCATTTCTACGCCATCTAAACGTGCAACAGTCATTAAGTCTTTATCACCACGACCTGAAACAGTCGCAATAATGATTTGGTCTTTATCCATAGTTGGCGCAAGCTTGGTGACATACGCCATCGCATGTGAACTTTCCAATGCAGGAATGATCCCTTCAATACGGGTTAGGTCACGGAAACCTTGCAAAGCTTCTTGGTCATTGATTGGCACATAATCGACACGGTGCATATCTTTTAAGAAGCTATGCTCTGGCCCTACACCTGGGTAATCTAGACCTGCAGAAATAGAATGGGTTTCAATAATCTGACCTTGCGCATCCGACATTAAATAAGTACGGTTACCGTGCAATACGCCTACGTGTCCTGCATTCAATGGCGCAGAGTGTTTGCCTGTTTCAATGCCCAAGCCCGCAGCCTCAACACCGTACATTTTCACTTCGGCATCATTCAAGAATGGATAGAACAAGCCCATCGCATTAGAACCACCACCAACACAAGCCACAAGTGCGTCAGGTAAACGACCTGCCTGCTCTTGAATTTGACGACGTGCTTCACGACCAATAATAGATTGGAAATCACGTACCAATTGTGGATACGGATGTGGGCCTGCCACAGTACCAATCACATAATACGTTGAATCGACATTGGTCACCCAGTCACGCATAGCTTCGTTCATGGCATCTTTTAAGGTTTTAGAGCCACTTTCTACAGGTACAACAGTTGCCCCGAGTAAGCGCATGCGGTACACGTTCATGGCCTGACGTTTGACGTCTTCTGCACCCATGAACACTACGCACTCTAAACCTAAGCGGGCTGCAATCGTTGCGGTTGCCACACCATGCTGACCAGCGCCTGTTTCAGCAATAATGCGTTTTTTACCAGACAACTTTGCCAGTAATGCCTGACCAATGGTGTTATTCACTTTATGTGAGCCTGTATGGTTCAGGTCTTCACGCTTTAAGTAAATTTGCGCACCACCTAACTCTTTAGACCATCGCTCAGCATAATACAAAGGACTAGGACGACCTACATAGTAGGCGAGATCGCGGTCGAATTCTGCCAAAAACTGCGGATCATCTTTCATGCGGAAATACAATTTTTCTAAGTCTTGTAAAGCCGCCATCAGCGTTTCTGACACAAAACGTCCGCCATGGATCCCAAAATGCCCTTTTGCATCTGGGAACTGGGTATAGTCAATCACTGGATTATTGTGATTTGTACTTTGCTGATCCACGTTGGACTCCTTGCATGAAGTGTTCTATGAGTTGTTGGTCTTTAATACCTTTTGCAGACTCTACCCCGCCACTAACATCAACGGCATAGGCTTGGGTGGTCTGAATTGCATCTTCAATATTGGCAGGGTTTAAACCACCCGCCAATATTAAAGGAATATCGAGTTTGGGGAATTTTGACCAGTCAAAACTGTGTCCTGTTCCACCTTTCAGCTCAGGATGCCACGCATCTAATAATACTGCGCTTGCACCTGCTTGTTGATAGCTTTTTATCGCATCCAACACATTTAAATCAGGTTTGACCTGTATGGCTTTGTACCATCTGCGTCCGACTTGCTGTGCTATTTGCTGACATTGCAATGGTGTTTCATCACCATGAAATTGCAGAATATCTAAAGGCACTTGTTTTAGTACTGCGGCTATGTCGTCTGCACTGGCATTTACAAACAAGCCAACCACTTGCACATAAGCGGGTATGTGTTGCACAAGGTTTTCTGCTTCAGCAATGCTGACATTACGAGGACTCAGTGGATAAAACACCAAGCCAATTGCATCTGCACCCGCATGCACAACACTGTTTATATCTTGAATTCGCGTGATTCCGCAAATTTTGGCACGGGTACGCATCGTTTTGGACTCTAATCCTGATTTTCAATTTTCATTTTGCTGATCTTGCTGTGCGTGACTTTTAAATTGTCTGTTCACACTAACAAAATCAGATATTGGGGCGAATCATTGTAATGCAATTTTAAGGGGTTGAGTGAAGTTCAGGCGGATTATTCTGCATTTCCGTTGTTTAAATGGCATACAGACTTTATACTTCGCGCAAATGCAACGAGTCCTAGCTTTGAGCTTTAGGGAAGTTGGTGAAAGTCCAACACTGCCCCCGCAACGGTAACCATGAAACGTATATCAATTTAAATCTTATGATTTACACCACTGTATGAACAATATGGGAAGGTGGATATACAGCGAAGCAATCATAAATTAGAAGATGCTTGGCACATTGAAGTCCGGAGACCTGCTTGTTGTGCCCTTAACTCAATCATTCACGTGGGGTGAATGTACGGAGCAAAGTCATGTCTACTCTTTTTCAGCCTACTGCTTTAGTGGGCGCAATTGCGCTTGCAATGGGTTTTTCAACTTCAGTTTTTGCTGCAGAATCGCAAGATCAGCGTGTGGTGAATGCTGCTTTAGATACGCTTGTGGTCACGGCAACTCGTTCTGAAGAAAAAATTGGTAATGTGCCTGCGCGGATTAATATTATCGAGCCAAAGATTTTGGAACAGTCGCCAATTGCGTCTTTTCCTGATTTGCTAAAATATGATGCTGCCATCAACATGGTTCAAAGTGGTGGTATGGGGCAACTTGCCGATATTTATTTACGTGGTACTGAATCAGACCATACTTTGATTTTACGTGATGGCATACGATTAAATAATGCATCTTCTGGTACAGCAAATCTTGCTTTTATTGACACTACAGATATCAAACAAATCGAAATTCTAAAAGGTTCTGCGTCTGTTTTATATGGTACGGATGCTATTGGCGGTGTAGTCCAATTGATTTCAAAAAAACCTGAAAAAACAAGTGCTTTTATTACTGGTGAAGTAGGCGAAAATAGAACCTATAAATCTGTCATCGGCGCTGATTTATATGAAGACGGTTTTTATGCTCAAATTCGTGGCCAACGATTAGAATCTGATGCAACAAAAGTAAACAACCAAAAAACCTATAGCAATGAAACTGCTTCTTTTGATCAAAAAGGCTTTAGTACCAAACTTGGTGTAGAAAAAGAAAACTTTGCAACATCAATTGACTACACCACAAATAAAGGCACTAACTTATATGATGCTTATACATTTAATGGTGCATTGCTGAAACAAGACTTTGAAAATGAAATTATCAATCTTCGTGGTCGTATAAACCTGACTGATCAATTTGAACTGAATGCACGTTTATCTCAATTTACGGATGAAGTCGACCAAAAAGATTCAACCGACTTTGCACATAGCAAAACTCAAGAAGCAGAACTCTATAGTAAATGGAACTTCACGCCTCAGCAGACTTTACTTACAGGTGTGACTCATCGCAATCTCGATGGCGATATTCTGTCTTATGGCACACCCTATAACGAAGATGTAGACTCAACTGGATATTATATTCAGCATCAACTTAACGGAAGTAGACTTAACACCCAACTGGGCGTGCGTGTAGAAGATAATGAAAAATATGGGGTGCATACTGTAGGTCAAATTGCTGCTCGTTACCAATTACTGCCTTCAACTAGCGCATATGTAAATGTAGGCACAGCATTTAAATCACCAACATTGAATGAACTTTATAATTCATGGAATGGTAACCCTGATCTGAACCCCGAAGAAAGTACATCTTATGAAATTGGTTTTGACCAAAATCTAGCATATGGCTTGCAAACAGGTTTATCTGCTTACTACACACAAGTTGAAGATTTAATCGCCTTAGACAAAAATGGCAAACTGACAAATATTCAAAAGGCAACTTACCAAGGTGGTGAAGCTTATTTAGGCTGGCAGCAAGATGATTTATTTGCTAAAGCAACCTATAGTTACGTTAAACCTCAAAATGAAGCAACTCATCAAGATTTAAATCGTCGTCCACGTCAGGGGTTTACTTTAACAACTGGCTTACAAAATGAAATATATGGTATTAGCGCATCTTTGGTCGCTAAATCCAAATCTAAAGATTGGGATAAAAACTATAAGAACCCGGGTTATGCAACTGTTGATGTAAATGCGTTTTGGAATGTAAACCCAAATGTCAAACTCTTTACCAATATTCAAAATATCGGGGATGTTGAATACAAGACCGCATACCAAGATAAAGGTTATTACTACATCAACGGCGGCCGCCTCACTTCCGCAGGGGTAACTTTCCGCTACTAAACCTGCATCACAACAAAAACTTTAAAACAGCGCAGTTTATGGATAATGTAATGACCGACATTATCCTTTTTTTATTGCGCCAGCTTTTATTTCTTACGACCAAGTAAACGCAACTTTCACTTTCAAACAAGGAACGATCATGGGCCACCGTTTAAGCAAAATCTACACTCGCACAGGCGACTCAGGCACAACAGGATTGGGCGATGGCTCACGTGTTGCCAAAGATGACTTACGCATTCATGCACTGGGCGATGTCGATGAACTAAATGCCTGTATTGGCGTACTGCGCTCACAAATTACACATAGCAACATTCAAGACAAAAACACTTGGGACAAATCGCTCAGCCTGATTCAGCACTGGCTATTCGATTTAGGCGGTGAAGTCTGTATCCCCAATTACCACCTCGTACAACCGCTTGCGATCGAATACTTAGAACAAGACATTGACCGCATGAATGAAAGCCTGCCAATGCTCAAAGAGTTTATTTTGCCTGCAGGTACATTGGCATGTAGTTATGCACATCAAGCTCGTGCCGTATGCCGTCGTGCAGAACGCAGTTTAATGACCGTACACAACCGTGATCAAAATATCCAGGCACCGTCTTTGCAACTACTGAACCGACTGTCTGACTGGCTATTTGTGGCATCTCGCAGCTTGCAACGTGCCGAAGGAGGCAGCGAAGTATTATGGCAAAAGAACATCAATGACAGTATTGGTAACTAACATTACAAGCTAAAATCGGAAACTAAAATAAAGCCCTGATTTTGCATCTAAAAAATCACGTCGGATGCTGCTTGAAATTTTACATCATCCGACCAAAATAAGAGATGTCATCTCTTTGTCACGTCGTACTTGCAAAATGAAAGCAAACTTTCAATTCATGGGCACATTATGCGCATAATTGGTCATCGAGGTGCGCGTGGCGAAGCGCCTGAAAACACGCTTGGTGGTTTTGAATATATTCAAAATATTGGCATTCGTGCGGTTGAGTTTGATGTGCGTCAACTCAAAGACAATGCCTTAGTGGTTATGCATGATGATCAATTCATTCGTACCACAGGACAAGACAAAGCGCTGTATGAATGTAGTCTGGAAGATTTAAACCATTATAACCACGCAGTGATGTGGTCGGACTGGAATAAAGTTGAAACCACGCCCCTGCTTAATCAAACCATGACCATTATTCAAAATTTTGATCATATTGAGGTTGAGGTTAAAGCAGTTAATTCACATGCCGATGCCGAAAAAATCACTCAAAGCCTAGAGCAACATTTACAGGGCTTTGAACACAACGCCATCATCACCAGTTTTGATCCTAAAATTCATTGGGCATTACAACAACAAAAATCACGCTTTAAACGTGGTTTGTTGGTAGAAGATGATTTGCAATACCAAGCCATTGATCAAGCTTTAGTATTAGGTTGTTGCCAAATTGGCTGGATGAACGAACTCGCCACAGATGCCCTCATTCAAGCGACACAACAGGCCAAACTGAATATTAGTGTTTGGACAGTCAACCAAATTGAACGCGCCAAACAACTTAAAGATTTGGGTGTTCAGGGGTTAATTACCGATTATCCAAAACTGATGATGCAACACTTGTAAAGTGCAGGCTAAGCGCATATATATGTTTAAATAACAGATTTTCTGTGCTGGTTTGGCTGTCATACCGCACATTTTCGTAAAAACCTACAAATACCATTATATTCTGTTACCACCCAGTACAATACAACTGTACAATAATGCTGTGATCGTGAATACGCTCATGCTAATATGCGAAAAAATTAATCCCTATAAACTTTAATACTATGATCATTTCCTTCGGGCAGATCATGATTTTATAACGGATTAAGCGTCTACTTATACCTCCCAAAGGTTCTAGGAGTGCTGTTGGAGATGAATGCTCCCTTACCCAAAGCCCCAATCAACTGGATTGCCATCTTTGCACTGGTTTTCTTACCTATTGTTGCCGTGATTGCAATTCCTTGGTATGCCTATCACCATGATTTTAGCTTAGCCGCTTGGATCAGTATGTTTGTATTACTTGGCGTAAGTAGCTTGGGTATTACAGCAGGTTATCACCGTTTATGGGCACACCGTGCCTACGAAGCTACGCTTCCTTTAAAAATTCTTTTGATGATTATGGGGACTTTTGCCGTTCAGAACAGTATTTTGTTCTGGGGTTCAGGTCACCGTACCCATCACCGCCATGTTGATGATGTCGAAAAAGACCCGTATTCAATCAACAATGGTTTTTGGTTTGCGCACATGGGCTGGATGCTACGTGACTATCCTGCTGCAGAGCCAAACTTTAAAAATGCGCCAGATTTGTTAAATGACAAATTGGTGATGTTCCAGCACAAATATTACGTGCCAATGGTAATTGCAGTGCATGTTGGCATTTTAGTGCCAATTGGCTGGGCTGTTGGCGATATGTGGGGTGTGTTGCTATTGGGCGGTTTAATGCGTCTGATTTTAAGCCACCATGTCACTTTCTTTATTAACTCGCTGTGCCACATGTGGGGTTCACGTCCATACACTGACGAAAACACTGCGCGTGACAACTTCTGGTTAGCCATTGCCACTTGGGGCGAGGGTTATCATAACTATCACCATATTTTCCAATACGATTATCGTAATGGCGTAAAATGGTGGCAATATGACCCAACTAAATGGTTAATTTGGACATGCTCTAAGTTAGGTTTGGCTAAAAATTTACGTCGTATTCCAAGCTTTAATATTAAAAAAGCAGAATTGGCAATGCGCTTTAAATACGCAGAGCAAGACTTGGCAGTTTATGGTCACAATGTGAATGATGACATTGTGCAAGTGAAAAGTCGTATTGCGCAAGAATATGATGCATTTACCCAAACTTTAAATGATTGGGCAAAATTAAAAGAGCAAGAAATTCAAGCGAAAAAAGCGTCAATGGCTGAAAAAATCCACCAAATGGATGACAAACTCAAAGTTGAATTCCAGTTGGTTGAGCAGCGTCTTTCACACCATCGTGAAACATTGAATTTGCTAATGCGTAACTTGAAAAAGAATCCAGTATCACAATAAGAACTGTGTTCTTATACACCGCTAAAGCCCTGACCTGTTCAGGGCTTTATGCATTTTTAGACTACAGTTTTTAAAGCCCAAGTTTGCTATAGTGAACCTCACTTTGTGCCAAACACTCCCCCACTATGCAATTTAATTCACGTTATCCCACACTGCCCGCTCGCCTTTATCATCAACAGCAGCCCCTACCCTTAAAAGGTGCTAAAGCTGGACACTTTAATGCAGCATTGGCAAAAGAGCTGCAATGGAGTAGCGAGGAACAGCAGCACTGGGTAGAGATTTGCAGCGGCCAAACCACATTTCCGGAATTTCCACCTTTGGCAATGGTGTATGCAGGACATCAATTTGGGCAATGGGCTGGTCAACTGGGAGATGGACGAGGCTTACTGATTGCACAAGTGCTAGACACGCAACAGCGTACCATTGACCTACATTTAAAAGGTGCTGGCTCAACGCCTTATTCACGTATGGGTGATGGCCGTGCGGTTTTGCGTTCTGTGATTCGTGAGTATTTGGCAGGCCATGCTTTAAATGCACTTGGTGTACCTTCAAGCAATGCGGTGGGATTCACTTCATCTACACAAGGCGTACAACGTGAAAAACTAGAACTGGGCGCCATGTTATTACGCACCTCTGACTGTCATATTCGTTTAGGTCATTTCGAATGGATCAATCAGTATCAACCTGAACTACTACCTGAATTTGTGCAAAAATGTATTGAATGGCACTACCCTGAATGCTTGACTGCCGAACAGCCTGTACTCGCCTTTGCCACCCAAGTCATTCAGCGTACAGCAGTGATGATTGCGAAATGGCAATTGGTCGGTTTTGCGCATGGCGTGATGAATACCGATAATTTAAATATCACTGGCTCTACTTTAGATTTTGGCCCTTATGGTTTTATGGAGCGTTTTCGCCCGAACTGGATCAATAACCATTCGGACTACCAAGGGCGCTATACCTACCAACAACAACCGAGCGTAGCGCACTGGAACTTATGGGTCTGGCTAAATAATTTAATTCCACTTGAGCAAAACCAAGATCAGAAAGAACACTGGAAACAAGCACTGGCAGCATGTTTAGAACATTTTGAACCAACTTTTTTAGAACATTACAAACTCGGCTTGTGTGAAAAAATGGGACTGCCAAGCTTCCATAAAGACAGTTTTGACTGCGCAACCCACTTCTTACGCATTTTGCAAAGTGAGCAACTGGATTACACTCAAAGTTTTATCCGCCTACAAAATAAACAATACACAGAAATATTGGATGATTGTTTAGATCGTCGTCAGTGGGAAAGCTTTTTGGCACAGTATTTACAGATTCGTGAACATCAAGATACTGAAACTTTAGATGCCGCCATGCAACAGGCCAACCCGCACTATATTTTACGCAATCACATGGCACAAAAGGCAATTGAGCAGGCAGAACGCGATGATTTTTCAGAAGTTGAGCGTTTATTTACCCTACTCAGCCAACCGTATAGCAAACAGCCCGAGTTGGAACGGCCTGAAGATTTAGCACCCTTGCCAAGTGATGTACCTGAAGTGATGGTGAGTTGCTCATCTTAATGCTATTTTTAAGCAACAGGACGTTTAAAACTCCAGCAAAGTTATACACATTTTCTGTGGATAAAGATGTGGTTATCCACAGGATAAACTTTTAAGGCGAAGATGAATGGCACAAACACAGAAATCACTGCATCAACTTGCAGCCAATGCCGCAGAAAAATTACCAGAAGTGAGCTTGAGCGAACCTTTTGGCGATGGCTGTTTGGTGCATAAGGTATTTGATAAAGTGTTTATGCTGAGTCTGTATTTAAATGGTCATGCCATAATCAATCTAAAAGTTCAGCCTGAACATGGCGCCATGTTACGTGATTTTTATCCCTATATCCGTGCAGGTTGGCACATGAACAAACAGCACTGGATTTCAATTTTTGCAGATGAGGACTTAAATGCACAACTGGTACAAGATTTGGTTTTAAATTCTTATGAACTGGTGGTCGCAAAATTAAAGAAAGTAGAAAGACAACGGATTGAGCTTTTGCGTAGCGCAACTTGAGTCAATAAAACATTTAAAAGCTATTTGCTCTGCACTTTTTCAACATAATATCTAACTAAGAAAAACAAAAGCGAATCTTCCAAGATTCGCTTATTGAATTTTTAAACTTATTCTTCTGGATACTCAAAACGATAGCCCACGCCATACACTGCTTGAATCCATTCATGCCGATTACCTGTTTCTGCTGCGTCAGAAATTTTACGGCGTAAGTTTTTAATGTGGCTATCAATCACACGGTCAGCCACTTCAAAACTGTCAGGGTTAATATGATCTAGCAATTGCGCTCTTGAATACACCTGCCCCACATGCTCTAAAAACAGTTCCAATAAGCGGAATTCTGTCGGGGTCAAATTCAAGGTTTTTTGCTGATACCAAATACGCTGCTGCGCTTTATCCATGCGGAATAAATCATTGCTTTCAGGCCCAACTTTGCGTTCTAAGCGACGCAAAACCGCCTGCACGCGCGCGACCAATTCTTTTGGGCTAAAAGGCTTACAAACATAATCATCTGCCCCCATGTTTAAACCCAGCACCCGATCTATTTCTTCTGTTCGAGCGGTAACCATAATAATTGGCACATCGGACTGTTCACGTACTTTTCGGCAAATGGTCAGGCCGTCCATGCGTGGTACCATCAAATCCAAAATCATCAGGCTTGGTTTACGCTGCAAAAAGCTGTCATAAGCTTCTTGCCCATCATGAAACATACTGACTTCAAAACCAGCAGCTTCTAAATAATCTCGCACCAATTGGGCCAGTTCAATTTCATCTTCAACCAGTAAGATATGTTTCATGCACGATTCCTTAAAGTCCATTAAGATTTGATTTTTGGAAAACTTAATTTGCAGCGTAAACCACCCAACGGTGAATGAGCAAAACTTAACTCTCCGCCCAATGCTTTGGCAATTTTGACCGATAAGGCCAAACCTAAACCTGTACCACCTGTCGCCCGAGTGCGTGAATCATCGGCACGATAAAAACGTTCACCCAAACGGGCCAGTTGTTCATCACTTAGGCCAAACGGGCTGTCGTCTACATACACGGTCCACTCGGTTGCGCTTTGACTGGTGTGAATATGCACCTGCCCACCTGCTTCGGTATAGCGAATACTGTTACTCAATAAGTTGAGCATAATTTGTTTAAAACGGTCTATATCTAATTGTAATTGCGTGCCTTCACCAGACACGATCAAGTCCAATTGCGCCTGCTCAAATTTCGGCTTGAAGCTTTCAATTTCCTGTTCAATCACTTGCCAAGGGTCTATGCTTGCAAAATAGCACTTCAATTGCATGGCTTCAGCTTGAGCCAAGTCAGACAAATCCTGCGTCAGTTTTTTCAGACTATTGACCTGATGCATCATGGCTGCCAAATGCTCTGGCGTGGCTTTGCGGATACCATCTTGCATGGCTTCAATTTGTGCCTGCAACACCGCCAATGGGGTTTTCAATTCATGCGAAGTATCTGCCACCCACTGACGGCGTGAGTTTTCATGTTGATCTAAAATCACCGCCAAATGGTTCAGTTCTGTCGATAAATCACCCAACTCATCATTACGATTGACCGTGACCTGATGCTGATAATGGCCTTTGGTCAATTCGCGTGTGCCATTTAATAAACGCTGAATTGGCTTTTTAAAATAGGTCGCCAACAGTAAGGCAGCAATCAAACTGGCCAAAATACTTAAGGCATAAACCAATAATAAATAACGAGTTTGCTTACTAAAGAAGTTAATGCTTAACGCATCTTCCTGCTCAAGCACAGGTTTTAACCCCAAATAGCCCACGATTTTTTCACCGACCATAATTGGACGATAGGAAATCTGAGTTTCCGCAGGCTCACCCACAACAAACTGACGCTGCGCATCATATAAAGATAAACGTGAACTCAACCCCAAACGGTCAGGCATCGAAATAAACTGTTTTTTACCCGAAGCGTCTGTTGTATTGTTCTGCCCTTCGTTTTTACGATCTGAACGGAATGCATTTTGATTGGCGCTTAAAGGAAATACTAACCCCTCAAAAGGCTGAAACTGCGAAGGTAAATTTAGCTCTAACCAACGTAACTCTTCTGCATTGGCTTGACGCTTCATTGGGTCCGGCTCAACCACACTCGGATTTACATTGGCTAAGCTATGTTCCTGAAAATAGCGCTGCTGCAAGGCAATATCATACTGACGACGCAACCACCAACGCGATAAACGGTCATAATCATCGGGTGCGGCTTCGCCTTCTATTTGTAAAATTTGCGCCTGAATGGCATTGCCCCAGTCATGGTACACCGCATACACTTCTGCCAAGTTTTGGATGACCAAATCCAGCTTCTGCATTTCTACGTCGGCCACGTATTTACTGAAGTTACGCTGCATATTGACATGCAATACCCCCAAACTAACCGTGGTGATTAGCAAGGTCGTCAGTAGCACTGTTAAAAACAGGCGTAAGGCGATGGGAATGCGGCGAATTTTCAATAGAACAGTCTCAGAATTTTTTCTTAATTTTGAGCATTGTAACCAACAGCGCTTCAAAAAACTCTCCATTGTTTCTTCATCTTTATTATTTAATCTTAACTTAAGCAAAGTCGGATTCCAGTTAAGGAGATGTAAGATGAAACAGATGACAAAAATCGCGTTACTTGGGGCGAGTGTTTTGGGGATGGGTGCTTTAACGGCTTGTCAAACCAGCAATGACTTAACGGATCGACAACAGACACGTATGATGAAGCATCATGCTGTAGCCGACTCACGTTTTAGCCCAGAACAACGTGAACAGTATCGTGCGAAGCGCGCAGAACACCGTGCTTTCCGTAGCCAGATGCAACAAGCATGTGACAATAAGGCAGCAGGTACAAAGCTGCAACTCAAACTCAGCGAAAAAACAGTTTCGGGCACCTGTACTATGCGCTTTCAGCCAGACCGTCAATCGTTTAAACAACAACGTCAATATATGATGAAACAGCATCAAGCTATGCATGCCAATATGCAGCGCCCGCAACGTGGTGAAGTACTGACCGATGCACAACGTGCTGAAATGACCAAACAGTACGATCAACGATTGGCACAGCGTCAAGCTCATCAACAAGCAATGCGCACAGCTTGTGAAGGTAAAACCCATGGTCAAAAAGTTCAGGTTAAACTAGGCGACCAACAACTCAATGGTCAATGTTTAGTACGTTTTCAGCCAAATCAGCCTATTCAACCTTTAAAAATCAAGCAATCTGCATCACGTTAAGCAATCGTACCAGTCAATTCACACTGTTTTAAAGGCGCTCATTGAGCGCCTTTTTATTGATCTTTTTATCCACTGCACTCAGACATGTCTCTTTACGCTTTTTGACTATTTGTGTCATTTCAAACTCAGTAAAACTGTTTACACTCAAACAACTTAGCCATTTCAAGATAAAAATCTTTGACTTTGCAGTCACTAAGAAATGCTATTTAGATGCTTGTACCGAATCAGAAGATGTTGCACGATTACAACCATTCCAACAGGTCATGTCTGAGAAGGCATGCTTTGAAATCCATTTAAAATATAACGCTGGTCAAACCAGTATTGAGGAAACCGATATGCCACAATACAAAGCGCCTTTACGTGATATGCAATTCGTTTTGCATGAATTATTAAATGCTGAAGAACACTATGCAAAATTACCTGCATTCCAAGAAAACGTAAGCCGTGAATTGGTTGACCAATATTTGGAAGCTGCAGCAGATTTCTGTGAAAATGAATTATCTCCATTGAACCAAGTGGGCGACCGTGAAGGTTGTACTTGGAATGATGGCGTGGTGACCACACCAACAGGCTTTAAAGAAGCGTATCAAAAATATATCGAACTGGGCTTCCCTTCGCTTTCTGCAGAAGAACAATACGGCGGTCAAGGCTTACCAAACTCTTTAGGTATTACCATTTCAGAAATGGTGGGTACAGCGAACTGGTCATGGGGCATGTACCCTGGTCTTTCTCATGGTGCGGTACGTACCTTAGAACACCACGGTTCACAAGAACAAAAAGATGCTTATTTGCCAAAATTAGTATCGGGTGAGTGGACGGGCACCATGTGCTTAACCGAATCTCACGCAGGTTCTGACTTGGGTATTATCCGTACCAAAGCTGAGCCACAAGCAGACGGTAGCTATGCAATCTCTGGCGAGAAAATCTTTATCTCTGCTGGCGAACACGACATGGCAGAGAATATCGTACACATCGTATTGGCACGCTTACCAGGCGCACCTAAAGGTACTAAAGGTATTTCTTTGTTCATCGTACCTAAGTTCAACCTCAATGCAGATGGTTCTGTAGGCGAGCGTAATGGTGTACGTTGTGGCTCAATCGAACACAAAATGGGTATTCATGGCAACGCAACTTGCGTCATCAACTTTGATAACGCTAAAGGTTTCTTGATTGGCCCTGAAAACCGTGGTCTAAACTGTATGTTCACGTTCATGAACACTGCACGTATTGGTACAGCGGTACAAGGTCTTGCAGCATCTGAAGGTTCTTTCCAAGGTGCATTAACTTATGCCAAAGACCGTTTGGCAATGCGTTCACTTTCTGGCCCGAAAGCACCTGAAAAAGAAGCAGACCCAATTATTGTGCATCCAGCTGTACGCAACATGCTTTTAACTCAAAAAGCGTATGCTGAAGGTGGTCGTGCGTTGGTGTACTTGCTTGCACAACATGCAGACATCGTTGAACAAGGTGCAACTGAAGAAGAGCGTAAATTCTCTGACAACATCTTGTCTTTACTGACTCCAATTGCAAAAGCATTCTTAACTGAAACAGGTTCTGAATCTGCAAAACACGGTGTTCAAGTCTTTGGTGGTCATGGCTTCATTTCTGAGCATGGCATGGAACAAATTGTGCGTGACACACGTATTTCTTGCTTGTACGAAGGTACAACTGAAATCCAGTCTATTGACTTGTTAGGCCGTAAAGTATTGGGTACACAAGGTGCAATGTTGAAAGACTTCACCAAAATTATTCACAAATTTGCAGAAGCCAACAAAGACAACGCTGCGATGCAAGAATTTGTTGAACCGCTTGCGGCACTTAACAAAGAATGGGGCGACTTGACCATGCAACTTGGTATGCGTGCAATGCAAAACCCTGAAGAAGTTGGTGCTGCGGCAGTAGACTACCTCTACTTCTCTGGTTATGTAACGCTTGCTTACCTATGGGCTCGTATGGCTTTGGTTGCACAAGAAGCACTAGCTGCAGGTACAACCGATGTAGACTTCTACAATGCTAAAGTAACTACAGCACGTTTCTACTTCAAAAAAATCTTGCCACGTGTTCGTTCACACGTTGATGTGATTGCAACAGGTGTAGAGCCTTTACTTGCATTAGATGCTGAACACTTTGCTTTCTAAGCTAAATATTGAGAATATTTAACTAGATATTCAAAATGTTGTACTCTTGAGTACAGAAATTGAGAAAGGACGGTCATAGCATTGGCAGTCCTTTTTCTTTATAAATAAAGCATTCTTTCGTTTGAGCCACCTACAACATTCATAATTGTAGATTACACTGAACTCAGCGAATCAAGATTCAAACAATAAACAGGTGAAACCACATGCCAATTTATAATGCTCCTCTTGCCGATATGAAATTCATCTTAAATGATGTTTTTAATGCAGAACAATTCTGGCAAAACAATGAAAATTTAGCTCACCTAGATGCTGCAACGGCCGAAGCAATTTTGGAAGAAATGGCAAAGTTTGCCCAAAACGTGACCCTGCCTATTAACCGTAGTGGTGATGAAGAAGGCGCAACGTACAACAATGGTGAAGTGACTACCCCTGCTGGCTTTAAAGAAGCATTTAAACAATATGCCGAAGGCGGTTGGATTGGTTTGGGCGCAGATGAAGAATGGGGCGGTCAGGGCATGCCAAAAATGCTGACTGTTTTGTCAGATGAAATGCTATTTGCTACTAACCCATCATTTATGTTGTATCCATTGCTGTCTGTAGGCGCAGGTATGGCTTTAAACAGCTATGCATCACAAGAGCAAAAAGAAACCTATTTACCTAAAATTTACTCAGGTGAGTGGTCAGGTACCATGTGTTTAACTGAGCCACATGCAGGGACTGACTTGGGTATTATTAAAACCAAAGCTGAACCAAATGCAGATGGTACTTACAACATCACTGGTACCAAAATCTTTATTACAGGTGGTGACCACGACCTTGCAGAAAACATCATTCACTTGGTTTTGGCTAAAACACCAGATGCTCCTGCAGGTTCACGTGGTATTTCTTTATTCATCGTACCGAAATTCTTGGTCAATGAAGATGGTTCATTAGGTGAACGCAACCCAGTTGGCCCAGGTTCAATTGAACACAAAATGGGGATCAAAGCCTCTGCAACTTGTGTGATGAACTTTGATGGTGCCAAAGGCTACTTAGTGGGTAAAGAAAATGAAGGCTTAGCAGCCATGTTCGTCATGATGAACTACGAACGTCTGTCTATGGGTATTCAAGGCTTAGGCGCATCTGAGTTTGCCTATCAAAATGCTGCACAATATGCGACTGACCGTATTCAGGGTCGCAGTGCATCAGGCGTTAAGTCACCGAACAAAGCAGCTGACAGCATTTTGGTGCATGGTGATGTACGTCGTATGCTATTAAATGCGCGTGCCAATAACGAAGCATCTCGTGCATTTGCGGTTTATGTAGGTCAACAGCTCGATATCACTAAATTCTCTACCGATGCAGAAGCGGTGCAGAAAGCCAATAACCGTGTTGCCCTGCTCACACCAATTGCAAAAGCCTATTTAACCGATACCGCATTCCAAGCGACTTTAGATGCTCAAATGTGCTTCGGTGGCCATGGTTATATCCGCGAATGGGGCATGGAGCAATGTGTACGTGATTTACGTATTGCCCAAATTTATGAAGGCACCAACGGCGTACAATCACAAGACTTGATTGGTCGTAAAACCATTAAATGCAATGGTGAATTTATTGCAGAATACATTGCAGAAATCCGTGATTTTGCCAATGGTTTAGACGCAGACCTGAACTTCATTAAAGATGCAACTTTGGATGCAGCGACTGAGGTTGAATCAGTTACTCAATACATTCTTAATGCGGCCAAAGAAAATGTAGACTTCCCGAATGCTGCAGCAGTAGATTATTTGCATGCAGTAGGTTTGCTCAGCTTTGCTTATATGTTCGCGCGCATTGCCAATGCCGCTAAGCAAAAAGATGGCGAGTTCTATCAAAACAAATTGTCATTGGCACTCTACTTTGTACAACGTGTTTTACCAGAACTTGCATTACGCATTACCAAAGTAAAAGCGGGTGCAGAAGTGATTATGAACTTCAGCGAAGATTACTTCACTAATCAAGCTTAACTCGATTGTCTCTAAAAAACGCCTGCATTGTCAGGCGTTTTTTATACCTCTTATTTTTACTATGTTTACGCAGCTTTTCCTGTAGTTGTGCACAGTTTTTGCATGAGTTTTTATCATTCATCAACATCATCAGGAGGAGCAAATGAAAGCACAACATTCCAAAGTAGAAAAAATAGAAACCCTCCTCGACCGACTTGGCAATCTAGCCGTTGAAAGTTTTCACTATATTGCCCTGTTCATCATTGGCTGTATGGTGATCTGGTCTGCTGGTCATACCGTGATCGATATTCTAACCGTCAAACAATATGCCACGATTGATGATATTTTACTGCTTTTCATTTATTTAGAACTTGGTGCCATGGTTGGAATTTACTTTAAAACCAATCACATGCCAGTACGCTTTCTGATTTATATTGCCATTACCGCCCTAACCCGACTGCTGATTTCCGATATTCAACATGATCATAAGGCAGATATGGACTTGGTGATTATTACGGGTTCAATTCTAATTCTAGCCTTTGCAATTCTGGTGGTGCGTTTTGCTTCGTGGAATTATCCATCGGTGATTCGAGATAAACACAGTGAAAAACCATTACCACAGGGCAAGACACCACGCCCAGAAGATGATGAGCTGGCCTAAACTGAAATTGCTTAATTCACTCAAAGCCACTCAAACTTCTGCTATAAAAAAGCGCGTCAGGATAAACCATGACGCGCTTTTTTTTGAAGATTCACCTAATGATATGTTTGGCTCAAATGCTTTTCTTGAACACTTAAGATGATCTAACGATTTTCCACCAAAACATAACGGCCGTGCTCAAAAACCCAATACATACCACGTGGCGGTGCAGGCAAGCCTAAATGCTGCCAATTGGTCACAACCCGATAAGTCGAACTTTCAATATGAGCAGTGCTCGGTTCACCATTCACCCAACTATAGCTTTGGTGGTTATATTGCACCGTACTTGGTGCATTGTATTGAATATTAATACCACTCCGAATAGTTGGCTGCCCCCACTGCGGTGCAGAACGTGGGTGATGCTGCGGGTAATGTCGTGGATAGTACTGCGGTTGAGGATGCTGTGAATAATATGGTCGATGTTGTGGATATGCAGGATGATGCTGCGAAGTATAAGGATGATGATGATAACGCTGAGTATCGACACCTGTATAACCTGCCCAACGATTCGTTTCTGCAAATGCTGGCAGCGTAGTACCCATAAGTAGCATGCCACTCAATGCAGTTAAAATTGCTACCTTCATATCCAACACTCCTCTGGTTATCTTTTGATTTTAACCTCAAATTAAGGATAAACAATGAATAAAAAAACAGCAATTTTATTCATTCCAACTCCGCTCTTACAGAAACAAAGCTGCAGCATACCTGTTTCATTTTCACATTATGCTAAGATACATTTTTTTTGAAATTGGATGAAACCTCGTGCCTGAATTAAATTTTGACCGCCTTCATCAGTTTTTCTGTAAAGTTCCAAGTGTGCAGCAAGCCCGTGTGGATTCTTATGGTTCAGACGGTCAGCATGCATGGTGGTTTAAATTTCAAATAGATGTAGAACACCCACTGGCATGGCAAACTGTACAAGAATTGGGGCATGTCCTGAATTATATTTCCAGAGATGAGCGTTTACCGACCCAATTCTTGCCTGTATCTCCACCGCCATATATGAATGGTGATGCTAAAGATTTTTTATCATGGGTGATTCAATGCAACCATCCAGAATTTAGCCCAGATGTGGTCTGTGACTGGCTAGAAGCCCGTTTGCCGAATCCTGTTGATGATGAAGCACAGTGGAAAATCAAGACTGATATTTCTGAGTTAGATCAGCTGAGTGATAAAGATTTGGATGAAATGGTGCCGCCAAATCCTGAAAAATAATTTTAGAGCTTCATTGTTGTTTTCTAAAAATCCCTCTTTAAACAAGAGGGATTTTTCTAGGAATATTACATCTGACTGAAAAAGTTTAAAGTCAGAATGTCGATAAACCACTCCACTCCATAAAGCGATAAACCACATATTTCCACTTCGACTCATCGGCATACATAGCATAATCCACACTCATATTTTTACCCTCAAGGTTTGACCATGCGGTATTAAAATAATGTTGTGCATCCTGAAATACAGGGGCTTGTACCTGTCCAACCACACGCAAATTGGTTTCTAAATTATAATTTTTAAAATTACGTGCGGTGAAATTTGCAGAACCTAGTGTCAATTCTGCCTGTGTGGCATTAGATTTGATCATCATTTTATTATGACATTGCTCGCCTTGCGTATTACACCAACGCACGCTCACCCCTGCCGCATTCAGTTCGGATGCTACTTGTCGGTTTGGAATACCATTTTTTTCACGACCAAAGGCATCTTTATTCGGGTCTAACAGCACCCGTACCTGTACACCACGTTGTTGTGCAGCAATTAAAGCCTGAATCACTTTACGTTCTGACAAATAAAACATCGCCAAATCAAGATGCTCTTGCTCCTTAGCATTTTCAATCATTGCTAAACTAGCATCCCAAATTGCCTGTTCCGTTAAAACCTGCACTTGAGGGTAAGAATGATCTGCCTCAAACTCACCCACAATCACCCCAGACACATTGCCTTGTGACATACGTGCTACAGCTTGTTCTGTCTGCAAAATATCAACCGCTGTATTGCCTGTGACCACTAAGGCAATATTAGAATGACGCGAACTACCATCATGCGGATTCAATGAGGTCACCAACGCTTTCCAACCTTCGGTGGTATCGACCACAATGGTTTTACGATGGTTGGCTTTAAAATTAAACAGGCTGAAATAACTGCGCAGGGTAATTTTATCTTGCCCGAAAGGACTTGGCAGCCAACCTTTTTCTGCATTATTTGGAATACCCTGACAGCAGAGATACCAAAAACCTGACCACAATGGATTCGATGCCCGTAAAGGCGTTAAATCGGTTTCAATCACATCAATGCCTGCTTGACGTAATTGACGATAATGCTCAGGTGCAATACCGCCATATACTGAGTTAATTGGGTCTGTAATGACCTTAATTTCAATATTTGGCTGCATCTGACGTTTATGAATTAAAGCTTCGGTCAATTGCTGTGTCAGTGGTTGATGCTGTTGTTTAGACGTCCCCACCTCTGCATTAAACAAAAACATATCCAACACAATGGTGGTTTGCGCAGCATCAATTAAACCTAAAATCTCCTTAAAAATTTGGTGTTGCTGCTGCTGAACACCTTGCGCATCAATATAGGTCTGATCAGCAATAAATTTGACAGGTGCATGGCGTAATTTTCCGGTATAATTCAGACCATCTGGTAACGGTTTAAGACTGTGGTAAATAGCCGAGGACAAATAACCCAAAGCCAGTAAACCTAAAACCAGTCCCAAATAAGCCCGAGGCGACCAATTCAATTTTTGGTGAATTCGCTGAAAAATACGCATAACAAAAAACCTAGTCCGATGCGCTCAGACTAGGTTTTATTGTTTGGATTTTCAAGAGGATTTCTGTGTTTTCACACAGACATCCTATAAAGCCCAAATTGAATTTTAGAAACCAAATTCAACGCCCACAGTAAAGTTACGTCCCACTTGTGGAATATGTGACAAGAAAGATGCATGTGAATAGACTTCATCATCTAACAAGTTGTTGGCTTTAAAATACACACGGTAATCTTGTTTATTGGCATAGTTTCCTGCATAAGCTACGCCAACATTGACCATGTTATAGCCTTCTGTTTCTTGTTCATACGCTGCAATTTTGTCTTGCTTAAATACACGATAGTATTCCGCCATACCCGACCAACCATCGGCAAAGTTAGCATCTAGTTTAGTTCCCAAACGGCCTGCAGGTACACGTGGTGCATTTTGGTTATCTATTTCGCCACGAACATAATCACCAAACACACTAAGTTTATAATCAGGGCTAATCTGATACCCTAGCTTAGCTTCTGTACCATAAAACTTGGCTTTGTCTTGTTGATAATCAATTAAACGGAAAGTTTCTATATGGTCGGTGGTTGCACCATAAATATAGTTATCAAACCAGTTATGATAGACATGCAACGAATAATCCAGTTTGTCAGCTTCATAGTGCAAACCAAGTTCTAAATTATTCGATTTTTCCACATCTAAATTTGCATTGCCACGCTCATAAGTGTTTGTTGCAAAGTGGATGCCATTTGCATAAAGCTCTTGTGCCAACGGTAAACGCTGTTGGTGTGAGCCTGTAAAGGATAGTTTATAGTTCGGTGCAAACTGCCAGTTGGCTGCTGCAGAAGCAGATACGCCCGTATCTGAATAATCTTTTTGCTTCGCATCGACATCAATTTTTTGATGTTCAACCCGTGCGCCGAGTTCAACATGCACATCGCCAAATTGTTTATGCTCTAAACCGAACAAACTATATTTTTGCGTTTTCGTATCTGGCATAGGTACGCTTTCATGAAAATGATCGCCATGTTTTTCTTTCTGTCCGGTCAAATCAATTTTTTGCTGGCTATACTGGGTACCAAACACACCTTCCCAACCCGCAATAGGTTGATGCACCAACTCTAAACGTGCATCATAGCCTTTGCTTTTAAAGTTACTGATAACTTTATTTTCTTCCAGTTCATCATGTTCATAATCTGTAAAACTGGCATGCGCACGTAGTTTATCAAAACCTGCAAAAGGCTGATCAAGCTCGGTACGTAAATCATAACGGTGTGATTCTAGATCAACCCATGGACCGCCATGCGCATGTTCATCGTCGTCTCCCTCATGAGGAAGACATTTAATCGTATTTCGATTGTCATGATCTGGTCCACAACCATGATATTCATGGCTATGCCCTGGCAACCCATATTTATCCTGACGATTACTATATGACACGCCCACAAAACCACGATCATGAATCCATGAGCCACCAATATTCACCGTTTGCCCTTCAGCAAAGGTATTCTCTACACGACGTGCTTTATCTAAATGTGTGCCTTCATCATCATGATCATGACCTGGATCATTATGTCCGTGATCATGGTCGTCATGTCCTGCTTCATCATTATGATGTTCTACCCAATAGTTTGGGGTAATGTAATCATTAGCCTTACGCTTAGAACCTTCTATACGCAGCGCAAACTGATCACCAATTGCTGCGGTCACACCTGCGCTGGCCAGTTTTTCATCACTGCCTGTGTTATAACGCAGACCGACTTGTCCTTCTAAACCATTATTTGGCATTTGCGTTGGAATTTTTTGGTCAGTGACATTGACCAAACCACCTACGGTACCCGCACCATAAAGTAAAGTTGATGGCCCACGAATAATTTCAACTTGCTTGGCCAAAATTGGATCTACCGTTACCGCATGGTCAGGTGAAAGTGTAGAAACATCTGCCGTTTCTGAAGCATGTTGCAGCACTTTAACACGTGGACCATCTTGTCCACGAATGACAGGTCGGCTAGAACCTGAACCATATTGGTTAGAATAAACACCTAGCTCATCTGCCATTGCATCACCTATAGTGGTGCCGCGCTCTGCCAACGTTTTCTGATCAATCACATGATCTGCTACAGCGAAATCTGCCGCAGTTTGTACCAAAGGATGTGCTTGTAGCTGAATCGTTTCCAATTGTGTATTTGTAGCATCTGTATTGGCAAATGCTGCTGGACTAAGTACTGCAAAAATTGAAACTGTTATTAAATTCTTATGGAACGCCATGACCCATGCTCAAAGTAGCAAAAAACAATTGTTGTTATAATATAACATTTCAATAGTATTGCAATAAAAAACATTCTCATTCTGTATTTTCAGTTAAGCTACGCCTTCAATTCTGCTGACGTTTATTCTTCTTTTTATTGGTATGCCCTTTACCTTATCTCATGCTGTACTTGCGCCTCCGCTAGCTAAACTCTCAGGACAACGGCTACCCATTGCTGCACTTGCAATTGGCTGTATGCTGCCAGATTTACATCGCCTGTTTACCCTACGCCAAGACCCAACGCCACATTTATGGTCAGCCTTGTTTTATCCAAACTTATTCTTGGGCCTTATGTTCTGTGCACTTTGGTATCTGGTATATCGCCCTGCGTTGTATCGCTTTGTGGGAATACACCACCCGCTAAATTTGAATCATGCAACATCCGTATTGGGCTTTGTTTTGGTGATTATCTTCAGCTTATTACTGGGGAATGCCACACATTTAATTTGGGATGGTTTAACCCATCACGACTTTCGCAGTTTTGCCTTTCAGGATTTTTTAGCACAATCGGTGCAATGGGGTACTCAGACTTACCCGATGCACCGCATCTTGCAAATTGGTAGCTCTATTTTGGCCCTACCTTTTTTATTGTGGATGAGCCTGCATTATTATAAGAAGCATCGGCAAATCAAACCTGTAAGCATCAAAGTTCTGGGCTATGCAGTTGGTCTTATTACACTATCTTTCGCTTTGGGCTGTTTCTCGCTTTGGGATTATGCACGGCATATTCCCGATGCACTTTGGCAGGAGGAACTGTATTACTTTACAGGGCGTGCCATCAATGAGTTTAGCCAAGGGGCATTACTCATGTTCAGTTTAGGTTGTCTGTTATTTTTGTTTTTGGATCGGCAAGGGTAGATAAAATAAAGTCGAAGCTCATCACTTTATCCTGAATCTGGCTGCATTATCCTATTTCAGACACATTCCTTGTAAAAACCCACTGTTTTTACAGCAGGTTCTTGTAGCCACATGCCCAAAGAGGCATAATCCTACCTTTGCTAAAGGCGGTGCGCTGTTTACGTATTCGCTTCCTTAACCCATATAGTTGGATTTTTAACGCTATGATGCGAACTCATTATTGCGGTTCTTTAACCGAAGCTCAAATTGATCAAACTGTTACCCTATGTGGCTGGGTGCACCGTCGTCGTGACCACGGTGGTGTGATCTTCCTAGATATGCGTGACCGTGATGGTCTTGTGCAAGTCGTGATCGACCCAGACACTCCAGAAGCATTTGCAACTGCAGACAAAGCACGTTCAGAATTTGTATTAAAAATTACAGGTCGTGTACGTCGTCGCTATGCAGGCACAGAAAATGCCAATATGGTCAGTGGACAAATTGAAGTTTTAGGCAAGGAAATTGAAGTTCTTGCAGCATCTGAAACGCCTCCGTTCCCATTGAACGACGAAAATACCAACATTTCAGAAGAAATTCGTTTGAAATACCGTTTCTTGGACATCCGTCGTCCAGAAATGTTAGATCGCTTACGTTTCCGTTCTAAAGTCACCAACCTAATTCGTAACTATTTAGACGACCATGGTTTCTTGGATGTTGAAACGCCAATTTTGACACGTGCTACCCCAGAAGGCGCACGTGACTATTTAGTGCCAAGCCGTGTATCTAACGGTAGCTTCTATGCACTGCCACAATCGCCACAATTATTTAAACAATTGTTGATGGTGGGTGGTATTGACCGTTATTACCAAATCGCAAAATGTTTCCGTGATGAAGACTTGCGTGCAGACCGTCAGCCTGAATTTACTCAAATCGACATTGAAACATCGTTCATGAGTGACGATGACATTATGGATTTGATGGAAGGCATGACCGTGAAGATGTTCGATGAACTTCTGGGCGTGAAATTCGACAAATTCCAACGTATGCCATATTCAGAAGCAATGCGTGATTATGCATCTGACAAACCAGACTTACGTATTCCACTAAAACTGGTAGACGTTGCTGACTTGATGCAAGACGTTGAGTTCAAAGTATTTGCAGGCCCTGCGAAAGACCCTAAAGGTCGTATTGTTGCGCTTCGTGTACCTGGCGCGGGTTCATTACCACGTAGCGCGATTGATGAATACACCAAATATGTTGGCATCTACGGTGCAAAAGGTTTGGCTTACATTAAAGTCAATGAACTTGAAAAAGGTATTGAAGGCTTACAATCTCCAATCGTGAAATTTATTGAGCCAATCGTGCTTGATCTATTAAAACGTGTAGGCGCTGAAAATGGCGACATCGTATTCTTTGGTGCAGATAAAGCCAAAGTGGTAAACGATGCGATGGGTGCACTTCGTGTGAAAATTGGTCACGATTTGAACCTTGCAACCTGCGAATGGGCACCGCTTTGGGTAGTTGACTTCCCAATGTTTGAAGAAACAGATGAGGGTAAATGGACCTCTGTGCATCATCCATTCACCTTGCCAAAATCAAGCGTTGAAGATGTGAAAAGCAATCCAGGTGAAGCATTATCTGTTGCCTATGACATGGTCTTGAACGGTACTGAAATTGGTGGTGGTTCACTGCGTATTTATACTTTAGAAATGCAAAAAGCGATTTTTGAAGCTTTAGGTATTGAAGAAGAAGAAGCCGAAGAGAAATTCAGCTTCTTACTGAATGCGTTGAAATACGGTGCGCCTCCGCACGGTGGTTTGGCATTTGGTTTAGACCGTTTGGTGATGTTGATGACAGGTGCATCGTCTATTCGTGATGTAATTGCCTTCCCGAAAACCAAGACAGCTGAATGTCCATTGACTCAAGCACCTGCACCAGTTGAAGCGACTCAATTGCGTGATTTGGGTATTCGTTTACGTGAAAAACCAAAAGCAGAATCTCAAGAATAAGTTTTGAGGATGTGAGAAGAACCCTGCAAATTTGCAGGGTTTTTTTATGAATTGAGATAAAGCCAAGCTAGTGGCATAATAGCGCTTCGTTTTGAATTTTGAGTTGAGCGTTACTATGGCTATGCGTCCTGCAGTTCGTAATCGTGGCATTATGCTAATTGTATTTGCTGTCGCTCAATGGTTATTCATGCGTTATATTCTGGCTAATAACCTGTTTGCCTTAGACACCAATGACCGTATTTTATACTTTAGCTTAAGTAGTATTGGTGGTGCGTTTGTGATTTTTGTGGGGCTGATTTATATGGTGTTGGCGGGGAATGCGGATAAACAATAATTTAAATTAGCCTACTCATTCAAAATATTGGTGTTCCCCTTGAACTTGACTTATTTAAGACTAATTAAAAAAGCCCCCAAATTATTTAAGAAACTTGGGTTAAATTCTTTAGAAAAATCAGCTCAAAAATACTATCAAAAGTCGTTACTTCAATATTTATATGAACAGAATGGATACCTATTTGTAGACGCTATAAATCAGTCTACAAACTCATCTTCAGATATAGTCTGGGTATGTTGGCTCCAAGGTATAGAAAGTGCCCCTCCACTTGTCAAAACATGTATTAATTCTATAAAGCAATACAATAGCAATGTATGCCTAATAGATATTAATAATTATAAAAAATATGTAGATATTCCTAATTTTATTATTGATAAGCTCAATAAGAAAATTATCACTCCAACTCATTTTTCAGATATTTTAAGATTTGCATTATTAGCTAAACATGGTGGCACATGGATAGATGCTACCTATTTAATTCTAAACAAAGTACCTAAACAAATGTTAATGAATGATTTCTTTACCCTTTCTAGTAATCATTCTACATTTAAACAGTGGATTCCAGAGGGAAAATGGTCTGGTAATTTTATAAAATTTAGTCCTGGTGACTCAACGCCAAAAATCATTTTTCAATGTTTTTTAAACTATTGGGAAAACAATGATTATTTAATTGACTATTTTTTAATTGATTATTTAATAAAACTCAATTATTTAAACAATCTCACATTTAAACAACAAGTCGATAATAACGCTCCTGAGGCCGATAACATCTTCTTACTTGCAGAAATACTTTTCGAACCTATCACGCCTACAAATAATTATCGATTAGAACAAGACAGTATAAAAATTTATAAGCTTTCTCATAGAGTTGATACCCTATCACAGAGTATCAACAGCACATATTACGAGAAATATATATTAAATAAATAACATTATTTCATTACGACATCAATTTCACTTACTTTTATTTCATTATTATGATGTAATAAAAACACATTAAATAATCGCTCAGACAAAAAACCAAATATTCTTTTTTGATATGAATTATAAGAAGAAATATCTAATTCTTTTTCAAGCTCAAATAAAATTTTAAACATCCAATTACAGTATTTGTCTAACCAAATTTTATGCATGACAAACATATTGAATAAAGATATTCCTTTAATCGAATTACTCAAACAATCAAATGCCTTAATATATTCAGGACTATTCTTCTCAATTATTTGACGTAATAAAATAAAGTCAGCTAGATAGTGATCTTTTGCATAATGTTCTTTAACACTAATAGCTTTTTTTGCAAAACGTAATCCTAAAACTTTTTTAACTTTAAAGAACTGATTTCTCTTTGCGACCCAAATATGATTTTCAGCTAATTCGCTAATATCATTTGTTGTTAGTAACTCACCTTGTTTATTCACAAAATAACGTCGATAGTGAACTAATCCTAATATTTTTGCCTCAGAATTTTTCCACATCCAATACAAAGCTGTTAATTCACAAAATGAAGAATTAAGGTTAGATATATGATCTCCAGTATTATCACCGATAATACCTAGATCTAATAATGAATTTTCCTTTCCAACATGAATCGGAATATAAGGCTCTATACATGGAAAGTCATATGCTTTATGCGTTGCGACGTAGATCTCATGTTTCATCAGGAAATACCCTCCTGATGATAAAAACTTTCAATCAGTTTTCCTTGAGCGATATCTTCAAGCATTTTTTTTGACAAATCTAAAGCCTCTCTTATTGTTACATCCATATCCATATAACGATAAGTTGCTAAACGTCCTGCAAATGTTACTCCTCGCTCATCCCGAGCAAGCTTTATATATTCATCTAAGATTTTTTTGTCATCAACTAATCTAATAGGATAATAAGGAATATCTTTTTCTGTGCATGCTCGACTATATTCTTTAAAATAAATAGTTCGATGATGTTCTTCCCAAGGTGTAAAGTGCTTGTGCTCTGAAATACGTGTAAATGGAACCTCTTCATTTCCATAATTCATTACTGCAGTACCTTGAAAATCTCCTTCCGCCTCAAACTTAATAAAATCTAGAGTTCTATAACCTAAATGACCTTTTTTGTAATCAAACCACTCATCAAGCTTGCCCGTCCAAATGATATGATCAAATTCATTTTTTAATAAAGCATCGAATTTTGTAGTAAGTTTAATAGCAATATTTTCATGCGATAAAATATTTTGCACTAAATAAGTATAACCATCTCGAGGCATACCCTGATATTTATGTGAAAAGTAATTATCATCATAATTAAAACGAATAGGCAAACGCTTTAGAATACTGGCAGGCAAACTACTCGGTTCACATCCCCATTGTTTTTTAGTATAACCTTTAAAAAAAGACTCATATAAATCTTTACCAATAAACTTTAAAGCTTGCTCCTCAAAGTTTTTTGGTTCTTGAATATCATCTGATGCAATTGATTTAATCCAATCCTTTGCCTCTTGAGGGTTCATACTTTTTTTATAAAATTGATTAATCGTATGTAAATTAATTGGTAACGAATATACTTCATTATTATATGTTGTTTTCACACGATTAATGTAAGGAACAAATTCACCAAACTTATTAATATATTTCCATATTAGTTCATCACTTGTATGGAAAATATGTGGCCCATAGACATGCTCCATGATCCCTGTATTATCGTCTCGTAAAGTATGACAATTTCCAGCAATATGAGAACGCTGATCAATCACCGTGATTTGATGTCCGTGTTGGGCCAACTCTCTGGCAATAACAGCACCTGTAAAACCAGCTCCAACTATAAGAAAATTCATTATTTACTCTATCAATCTAAAGGTTTACGCAACTCTATATTTAAAAAACAGTTGAAATTTAAGACTTTGCTCTTAAAATATTAAAATACTCAACCACTTCTGAAATAAACTTATTATGATCTTTCGCAATTTGTTCAAAGCAATAAATATTTAATGCTTCTTGTTTTGCATTTTGTGCAATTTCTAATGCTTCATCTGGATGATTTATCAGATATTCAATACCATTAGCCAAGTCTTCAGGATCTCCAACTTTACTAACCCAAGCATTTTGACGATGCTTACATACTTGCATAGGTCCAATATGATCACTACTCAATACGATCTTTCCCCAGCCAAATGCATCTAAAATACCGAGGGGTTGAATATCAGTTAATGAGGTAATCGCCATCATATCTGCTTGATGATAAATCTCGACTTTTTGTTGAGCATCTACCCAGCCAGGAAATTTTACTATATGTTCAATTCCGAAGCTCTTTACCATTTCTTGATATTCTTGTTTATTCTCGCCATCACCAGCAAGAATAGCATTTATAGATATTCCTCTTTTATTAAGTATATGAATAGCTTCAATTACAACATGAACTCCCTTATTTGGAATCATTCGTGTCAGCATGCCAATAGTTGGTGGAGATTTCAAAGGAGATGGAAGTGCTGGCTCATCAGGTAAATGCATAAGATTTGAAATGACACGATGCATTTTATGTTCATTTTGCTCCTTAGTGAGCCTTGATTTAACTAAATCCTGAATATAAGGAGTAATGTGAATAAATGCATCTGCACGCACTGTCCGTTTCACATTATGACTATGATTAACTGCAATAACAGGAATTTTCTTTTCCATACCAATCATAGCATTCTTGAATAACCATACCGCTTTTCCACTATGAGCGATTACAGCATCCGGTTGTTGCTGTTGGATAAAATTTCGAACCTTCATGGCAGCAATAATGCTATAGAATCCAGTATTTGGAATTACATGAATAGGACGTTGACCACTGCTTAAATGTTTATTTTCCTCACCACGCAATAGAACAACTTCATGTCCTCCTATCTGCTCTAAGGTATCGGCAATATTCAACATAGCTTGCCATCTACCGCCAGTTGCATCACCATATACAGTATTAATAATCTTCAATTTTTTCAAAATATAACCTTAAAACAATTTAAGCAGTGACCCTTTATCTCAATATTCTAATATTTTAAACTTATTTAATCTATTCCCCTTTCTTAAATTCCACACCCTTAGCTCATAAGTAGCAGTTCTGACAAATTTAATGAATTTTGCTACCATACCAAATAGATAGATCAAACTTTCAAATATTATGAAAAGCAAACCTAGCCTTGCAGTTCTCCTGATTCATGACCAACGTGCTGGACATTTAAATCCTAGCTTAGGAGTTTACGACAATCTAGAAACCGCTTATTCAACCGCTTTATATAAAACAGTTACACCCACCTTAAAAAAGTGGCAAATCAGCCTCTTAAAAAAAATTAGTTGGTATCCGCGTTTATTCGATTTATTTACTGCTTTATTTTTTAAAAAAAATTATTTAAATCAAAATATTAACTGCATTATTTGCTCTGGAATGCCCAACTTAATCTATGGCATTTTTGTAAGCCGTAGTTTAAAAGTTCCTCTATTTTATGCAGGTGACTTACGTAAGGTAAACAGCAAACTAGTCAGCTGCACAATTACTGCACTCCCACAAAACACGCTATCAGACCAAGTTGTACTAACAACACCACCTGTTAAAAAAGAGTTTTTTAACATGCAACATGATCAACTCGATCAAACAACGGCTTTACTCGTTTTAGGAGGGGCTACAGATGAACATCCTTTTACTTATAGAGATTTTGAAAAAATCATAAGTAACTTCATTCTATTTTGTAGAAACAATCAACTTAAAGGCTTAATTACCAACTCACGTCGCACACCAAATCTAAGTGCATTTTTGAATAAAACTGATATTCCAAAAAATATCCAATTACATTTTATTCATACTGAAAAAGCTTTGTCACTAATTCAACTAATTCAACAAGCTACTTATATTTTCGTCACAGAAGATAGTACTTCCATGCTTGCCGAAACTATCCAAAGTGGACGTTTTGTCAGCTCAATATATAGCCCCAAGTCTATTTTAGAACCTTTAAATGAGAAATATCTTCAAGCTCAACTCATGCAGAGACAAATGCTCGAAGATATTTTTCAGTATCCAAATGTCAGAAATACCCAAAATTTAAACTCATCAAGCCCAATTACCCAAGCTTTTAAACGTAATTTAGGATATTAAAATGATTTCAGTCATCCTCACTCATTACAATAAAGGCCTATTACTGAATAGAACCATTGAATCACTACAACCTCAAGATGAAAATTTGCACGAAATTATTGTGGTAGATGACTGCTCTACAGACCCAGAATGGTGCAAAAACAGTAAATATCTAATAGAAACTTACCCAAAAATCAAAATCATTCAAAATGCAGACAATAAAGGTCCAGCTGTTCGCTTAAATCAAGGTGCATTTTCTGCAACTGGCGATTATCTATTTTTCATGGATGCTGATGATATTTTAGCACCTAATCGTCTCAAGATGTTTTTAGCAGAAATGCAAAAGCAAAATGCCGATTTATGTTATGCAGAAAAGGTGAAAATTCACGATCTAAATGAAATTCAGAGGCATACTCTTGCAACATGGCAATCTAGCACAACACCTTTAAATTATGTACTTGAAAATAATATTATGCAGATGTGCGTTATGTGTACACGTGAATTATTTCAAAAGTCTAAAGGTTGCAATGAAAATATATTTATTCAAGATGAATCATTAGCTTTGAACTTATCCAAATATTCAAAAAAAATAATCTCTAGTGACTTACATAGTGTTTTTGTTATTTTAGATGAGACTGAAACAAAATCTATTCGTGGGGAAAACCGCCTATCCCGCCATCTAGAACAACAACACCATGATATGTTCTTCACAATTGATGATTTTATCCGAGACTATCCAGATATTGCTGAACAAAATAAAAAACTATTGATCAAAAAAGCAATTTCAACCTATTGGAAAAGTATACGCCATACACCCCAGCGAAAATTTACAGACTTTATTATTTACCTAACAGGTCGTCTTCATCCAATTCAAACATGGAACAAACACAGGATGAAGCTTACAACTTACTTCAATCAATTAAATCATGTAAGGAAAATTAATAGCAGAGAAAGCAACTAAGCTCTTTTCCCCAATTTCATTCGCAATTTAAAAGCAAATAATGAGTCTTTACCACTCACTTTAATACGTTGCAATTGCATAAAATCAGGCATTTTCCCATCTATGCCTTCTTGCGTTGTTACTGCATTGGTATATCCTGCCTGCTGTGCCAAACTTACATCACGCGCGGCATAAATACCAAATGGATATGCAAAACTATTTACAGAGCGATGAATCAAACCTTCAAGTGATTGCTTGGATTGAGTTAACTCATCTAAGCATTCAATATCATCCAACTTTGCAAGATTCGCATGGGTCATTGTATGTGAACCAATTTCTATCAAACCGGAATTTGATAACAATTTGACTTGTTCATCATTTAATTTAGGCTCACGGGCAAGTTCACCACTATTATGATGCACTTTTTTGTAGGTTGACCAATCTCGATCATGTCGGTCTACCACTACATAAATCGTCGCTTTGGCTTGGTATTTTTCTAAAATTGCAAAAGCATTTTCCAAGTTATCTAAATAACCATCATCAAAAGTGATTGCAACAGTTTTTGCAGGATGCTCCCCCCAATGGTCTTGTAATTCCTGCATAGTTACAAAGTTAAAACCTTCTGCTTTTAACCATGCTATTTGCTTTTCAAACTCAGTAGGCTTAACTCGTAATTTATTAAACTTTGCACCATCTATATGCTCACGTACCATGTGATACATTAAAATTCGTGGTCTATCCCAATCTACTGCTGGCTTCCACCATGCGTACTTATAACTGAATGCGAACAACAAGATAAATAAAACAATCAGAATATAAATCACGATTAAATCACAGCTACTTGATTAAAAGATATGTTGCCACACGCTCTGCTTCTTTAAAAGCAGGCGTAGAATATAATTCAGCAATTTGTCTGGCATTCGATACAAGTTTTTGATCAACCAAATGCTGTACCGAACGCGTAATCCGATCCTCTTTCACTCGATCTATCTGAATAAGCCCTACTTTACAACCTGCGGTGAGTGCCTCGTATATCATAGACACACTATCTTCAGTCACCCATACTGCTTCCGCTTTTTGCATCTCTTCAAAAATCCAACCCTGCGGCGTTTCTTCAACTGGGAAAATTTGCAATTGTGAAGCAAAACTTTGCTGAGCCAATGTCGCTAAAAAATCAGCAGGTGTACGCCTAGAACTCGTCAAAATAATCTCACACTGCATATTCTGCTGCACAATCTGCCCAATCGCAGACAACACCTTATCTGCATTCCAAACATGCCGTTTAGATGAACCACCTAATGCAATCAAAATACGGTTTGCTATGTGTCGCTGCTCATTTTCAATTGGATTCAGCGCACCTTGTGTAACAATCACATTTGCCTGCTCTGGTACACCATCATGTTCAGGAATAACCACATAATTAAACCAAGACAATGGAAAATTTGGCTTCATTAAAATGACAGTTTTTGCTTGCGGAAAAACCTTGCCCATCAAAAAAACACGGAATTGAGTATGACTGCCTACCCCAAAAATATAATCTGGTAGCTGCGATACTGCTGCATGTTTTTGTTTTTTATATGCAGTCACCAAACTCAACAGTGGTAAATGATCAATCGAAATTTCTTCAAAAGTGAACTCAATATGTGTTTGCTTTTGCATTGCCTTAAAAAGACCTAATGCCTGAGAGCGATGACCAGCCTTGCCATCACTCACATATACAATATGCATATTCACCCACCAGATCTAAAGCACGAATCGCATTATTTTACCCGATCAAAGCATTTAAAGTAAGCAAAGCGATCTATCCCCAATGATTCGACATATAACCTTCACCAAACCGTCATCGAGCTTGAATAAATTTTCATCACATTAAAAACATATAAATAATAAGAAATTTGATTGAATATGAAAATCGCAATTGCAGGTACAGGTTACGTCGGTTTATCTAATGCCATGATTTTTGCTCAACATCATCAGGTCGTGGCCTACGATCTTCAAGCAGAAAAAATTAAACTACTCAATCAACGCATCTCACCCATTCGCGACCAAGAAATTTCTGAATTTTTAACAAAATCAGAATTAAATTTTCAAGCCACCCATTGCAAAATCGATGCCTATCAACATGCAGATTTTGTAATTATTGCCACCCCTACCGATTATGACCCAGAAACCAATTACTTCAATACACAAAGCGTTGAAGCAGTCATTCAAGATGTATTGGCGATTAATCCTTTGGCAACCATGGTGATTAAATCCACTGTACCTGTAGGTTTTACCCAACACATCAAACAAAAATATCACACCGAAAATATTATTTTTTCACCTGAATTTTTGCGCGAAGGTAAAGCGTTACATGACAACCTTTATCCTTCGCGGATTATTGTGGGTGAAAAATCAGAACGTGCCAAACTTTTTGCGAATATGCTGTTAGAAGGCTCAATCATAAAAGACTGTCCAGTGCTGTTTACCGAAGCTACCGAAGCCGAAGCGATTAAGCTATTCGCCAATACTTTTCTGGCGATGCGTGTCGCTTATTTCAATGAGTTAGATACCTATGCTCAAATCTACAACCTAGACACACGTCAAATTATTGATGGTGTCTGTTTAGACTCACGTATTGGTCAGTTTTACAATAACCCATCCTTCGGTTATGGCGGATATTGCTTACCCAAAGACACCAAACAATTACTGGCAAACTATGCTCAAGTTCCAAGCAACTTGATTAAAGCCGTGGTAGATGCCAATCAAACCCGTCAAGAATTTATTGCAGAATCCATTCGCAAACAGCAACCCAAAGTGGTTGGGATTTATCGCCTGACCATGAAAAGTGGTTCAGATAATTTTCGCGCCTCGGCAATACAAGGTGTAATGCAATATCTCAAAGCCTACGGGATTAAAGTGATTATTTATGAACCTGGACTACAACAGAAAAAATTTCTCAACTCTAAAATCATTCATGATTTAGCCGAGTTTAAACAACGTGCCGATTTAATTGTCTGTAACCGTAAATGCTCATTGCTGCAAGATGTACAAAATAAGGTTTATACGCGTGATGTATTTGGAATGGATGATTAAAAACACTCATACAACTCATCCCTCAGCACACGAATTTTAAATATAAGGTACGCTCCAGCTATTATGTCTTGTCCTGAAATAGATTGACAGTATTCCACTTCAAACCGAGTTAAGCAATTAGCTCGGTTTTAGTTTGCTCATACGTCTGATTCGGGGTGTTCATATTTAAACTTAAATGTGGTCTATAGCAATTATAAATCATGATAGATTCCGCAATTAAGTGATCTAACTCCTTCATGGTTTGACATCGCGTGGTTAAAAACTCCTGCTTTAATATTCCATTAATCCGCTCTGCTAATGCATTCTGGTAACAGTCTCCTCCATCTGTCATAGAAGGACATACCCCATAATGGCGTAATGCCGATTGATATAGTTCAGAGCAATACTGAGAGCCTCTGTCTGAATGGTGAATCATCCTGGCTGCCCGATCTGTCACATGCTGCATCGCCATATGTAGTGCCTGCACAACATTCTCTGCACGCATATCATTCGATAACTTATAACCTTTAATCTGGCGGGTATAAGCATCTGTCACTAAGGATAAATAATGTACGCCTTCAGCACTCTCAACATAGGTAATATCACTGACAAAGACTTCATTGGCTTGCACCGCTGAATAATCCTTTAATAAATTTGGATGCTTCTTCATCCAATGCTTGCTATCCGTAGTTTTTGTATAACGACGCTTGGGGCGAATCAATAAATTATTTTCTTTCAATATTTTAAATAACTGATCCCGTCCACACTTTAAACCACGCTGCAACAATTTGCCTTTAATAAGCCAATACAGCTTACGTGTTCCGATACTTGGCATGAGACAGCGATACTCCATAACCAACTCGAGTATTTGTTCTGTTACTTGTGCAGTAAGCGTCCGCTGAATCCCATGCCTATTTTTTAATTTTGGTCGGATTTCCAGCGGTGTGGCAGTAATTCTTCTATTTGGGTCACTTTATGTGTCGGCAACCTTTTCAGAACATCACTTAAATAGGCATACGGATCCAGCCCATTCAGCTTTGCTGACTGGATTAATGTCATGATATTGGCTGCTCGCTGACCGCTGCGCAGCGAACCTGCAAATAGCCAATTCTTACGTCCCAACGCCCAAGGTCGCATCTGGTTGTCGGGTAGTCAGACGCAGTTACCTACGTCCAACCCCCTAAGAACCGTGCATGCGAGTTTCCCAGCACACGGCTCAAGCCTCTGCTAAGGCGCCATTCGGCACCCGGTTATACATCGTTGACATTGGCAAACTGAACACTCCTCGGACAATACAGATGGTAAATCTCAAGATTAGCAACTGCATCCGTTCCACCATGACTTAGCTTCACAATATGACGGCTGTGCCATGGTGTATCTTTGGTGACTGGTTTAAGACAGGCGCAGCAGCGACCACCTTGTTTTAGCCACACCCGATACAGCTTGGCTCGCCCCTTTGCGGAGACCAGCATTCTTTTACCCCATCGGGATTCGAAGTACTCATCCCATGCGGGGTCATGAGGGTTAGCAGCAGCCTTGATCTTGATATGTCGCACAATTGGCGTGTCCGAGGCAGACACTAATGTGTATTGTCGCTTCCGACCATCAGCGGACTGTTCATCACATGAGAACACCCATCGACGCGCTCCTTGTACTTTGAAATACCGATCTTTGACCCATCGGAGTGTCTTGCGAGGGTGGCGACGTACAGCCCATCGCCAGAGCATTTCCCACACTGCGTTGTCTACCTGGTTGAAAACCTTCTTGGCAACGACATGACTATGATAGTTGGCCCAACCCCTTAGAATCGGGTTGAGCAAACCGATCAAAGTGGCCTGTCGTGTCGCTTTGTTTGCATTGATTAATGCTCGCAGCTTGTCAAGATGAGCGCTGATGTTTGCCTTTGACGGCTTGATCAGTAGCTTGCCGTTGTACTTACGTACGTTCCAGCCAAGAAAATCGAACCCGTTCCCTATGTGCGTGATTTTGGTCTTTTCCTGAGAGAGCACGAGACCGCGCTCCGCCAGAAATTCAACCACGGCAGGGCGAACTTCATTTTCGAGCCACTCTTTAGAATACCCCGTGATGATGAAATCATCCGCATACCGTACCAGTTGCAGCTTTTTGCCTGTCCATTTGGCGTTAGGGAACCTCTTCGCCAGCATCGTTTCCAGTCCGTCCAAGGTCATGTTGGCCAACACCGGGGAGATAATACCTCCTTGCGGTGTTCCGGAAAGACTGGGAAACAGCTTGCTTTGGTAGACGTAACCGGCTTTGAGCCATTTCCGTAGAATCACCTTGTCCATTGGGAGGTTGGCGATCATCCAGTCATGGCTGATATTGTCGAAACAGCCTTGAATGTCACCCTCTAGCACCCACTCCGCACTTACTTTTCTTGACAGCACACCAAAGCACTGTGCTGCAGCATCCGCGGTTGAGCGTTGTGGTCTGAATCCATAAGAGTTCCGATCAGCGGTGGTCTCCGCGATGGGTTCCAAAGCCAGCAGATGGAGCGCCTGCATGGCCCGGCATTTCATCGTGGGTATCCCGAGAGGTCTCATCTTGCCATTTTTCTTCGGAATAAGGACTCTCCGAAGCGGAAGGGGCGTGTAACCTCGCCTCTTCAACGACATCATCGCACCGGTCTTGGCCTTGGGTGTATTCCAAGTCACCTTGTCGACCCCAGCCGTGTTTTTGCCTTTGTTTTCAGACACTCGTTTTACGGCCAATGCTTTGCCACTAAACGAGTGAGTCAGCAGCCATTGCAGAGCTTTCGCCTTGTTATACCTGCCGTCTTGTACCGCCTTCACAATACGCGCTTGCAGCCCTCTGACATGACGCTGTACAGCAATCCAATCGATGCTGTCCCACGATGTGCTGGAAGGCGCACACGCTGATACTGCTGCGTTCATTTGCTCTCCCTCCATTAAAAGGGTTCTACACACTCTCTTGTGATGAGAGACCATAAGGACGTCAGCCCGCTTTCGCGTGAGGTAATGTTTCAACCTCTATCCAACCCATTACAGACTGGCATTCGCTTTTTCCTCGTTCCTTCGCCCGCATCACCATGGGCAGTTTTTGCAAACTGCTTTCCCAATGGGGGTAATACGGGATTTCCACGTTCCGCTTACTGAAGTACATCGGCTTAGGTGCCTGCTATCGACCGGGAGGCGTATGGGTCACGAATGCGTAGTAGAAAGACGCGATTCCCACCTCCATTACCGTTTTGGTTCGAGCGTATTAGCCATTTCCGCTCGTTCAATTTAACGATCGTTGCGCAGATTCACATGTGTTCACCATACCGATTATCTAGCCCTTGTCCGGCTATGGCTGCCAGAAGAGTACGCCTCTCACGATTGATACCCCGCACCTTACGGTGCCTCGTTACATTGTCGAAGGCGCTCTTTATTCAGCCTTCTAGATTCACCCGGTGACACGGGTGGTTCCCGCAGGGGGAACAACTTCATTAAGCGACTTCGTGTCGCACTTCCACCCAATTATTATCTATAGGTAGATTGCCATCATCCAGATAGCGGCTTAAGGCTGGCCAACGCTTCAGAGTGTAATTGATGGCCTTGGCGGTTGGAGAACTCGATGGCACCGTCAGATAATGTTGGTTGAGCCATTCATACAGTTGTTGCATCACCGGTTGGCTGTGCTGTTGTCGGTATTCGCGGCGGTCTTCCGCTGTACCATCGGTCTTTTTCCTGAGCTCTGCTTCTATCGCATACAGTTTCTGAATCAGCACTAATGCCTGTTCAGCGATCTGACTTTTCCCGGTCACATGCAGTTCATGGAATTTACGACGTGCATGGGCCATGCAGCCCACCTCAATGACCTGGCCTGATTTAAAGCGTGCTTTATAACCACTGTAATCATCACAGACCAGATAGCCCTGCCAGCCTTTCAAGAACTCTGCAGCATGCTGGCCTGAACGACTATCCTGAAAGTCATAGATCACTGCCTGAACTGGATTGTACTGTGTAGTGGCATAGGCCCAGACATAACCTTTCTTCGGTTTTTTATCATTCTCACCCATCCGCATGATGGTGACCGGTGTTTCATCTGCATGCAGCACCTGCTGTTGTAGTACCACCTCTTTTAAGGCATTGGCCAGAGGTTCCAGTTCTACACCGCAGCGACCTATCCAGTCAGATAACGTTGATCTAGAAAGCTCGATCCCGCCCGCTGATAGATCAGACGTTGACGGTACAGCGGCAAATGATCGGCATACTTCGATACCAGCACATGGCTGAGCAGTTCAGGTGAAGCAATGCCTTTATCAATCACATAGGCAGGCATCGCTTGCTGAGTCAGGGTGTCACACTGATCACAGACCCATTTGCCACGCACATGCTGTTCCTTATAGAACTGTGCCGGTCTGAAATGCAGTTTTTCACTGATATCTTCGCCGATACGACGTAACTGGCAGCCACAACTGCATTGGGTTGATGCTGGTTCATGCTCAATACGAATGGTGTGTAGATGATCCGGCAGCAGTCGACGTTTAGGTTTGTTGACTGTGGCTTTCTCTGTCGCTGCATCGGTTTTATCTGCATTCAGCCGCTCCAGTTCCAAATCAACTGCTGCGATATCTTCTTCAACCGCTTCATCCCATAGGTGGATTTGTTTTGCAGTGAGATGTTCGTTTTTACTGCCGAATTTGTGCTTTTTAAACAGCGCCAGTTCATGCTCGTATTTTTGATTGAGAATAGAAAGATGCTGAACTTTGGCATCCAATTGCTGGTTTGATTTTTCTAATTCTTGATTTGATTGTGCCAGAGACTGATGCTGCAGCGCCAACTGTCTGGTAAATTCCAGCAGTTGTTCATGGGTCAGTTGGCTTAAATCAGGCAGCGTATTCATGACCGCAG
>NZ_JAAZQX010000019.1 GCF_012371325.1 Acinetobacter sp. A2
GGCGTCCCTACGGGGATTCGAACCCCGGTTACCGCCGTGAAAGGGCGATGTCCTAGGCCTCTAGACGATAGGGACTTAAAAAAATACTTACTTCTGAAATTGGCGTCCCTACGGGGATTCGAACCCCGGTTACCGCCGTGAAAGGGCGATGTCCTAGGCCTCTAGACGATAGGGACGTTTCAGAGGTGGGCGTATAATAGGGCGTATATTGGGGGGTGTCAAACGCTTTTCTGCAATAATTTTGAAAAAAATGTCCGACTGGATAAAATTAAAACTATTCAGCTCAAGTCATTGCATTTAAGTGGTAAAAATCATGCTTTTCACACAATTTGAAGTGTGCACATTTTTAGTTCAGCTAGTTTAATAATTTATGTAACAACAAGATTGATCTTTAATCTAAATACAACGCAAAAATAAAACAGGAGAATAATCTTTTAGATTACCCTCCTGTTCGTATTCATTTTTAAAGTGAACTGTTGAATATAGACTTATGATTTTGGATGATAAATCGTGTAATAGCTGATATAGCACAGTGCAATAAAAATCATACAGCCAATAAAGCCAGCCCACATTTCAGGGTCAAATACCATGCTAAGGCAGGTGATAAAGCAAAACACAAAACCTAAAATAGGGACAAGCGGGAACAGTGGTGATGCAAAGCCAAGGTCTTGAACGGTTTTACCTTGTTTATACCATTGACGTCGGAAATTGAACTGGCTTAAACAAATACTCATCCACACCACTACCATAGTAAACGCAGCAACACCCAACAGGTTTTTAAAGATGGTTTCAGGTGCGAATTGTTCAGACAATAAACCTGGCATTGCCCCTAACATCGTTACCATCACTGCAATGTATGGAATACCGCGTGCATTCACTTTAGAGAAAATCTGCGGTAATTGTTTTTGATGTGACAACGACCACATCATCCGTGAAGCTGCAAATAAGCCAGAGTTTGCAGCAGACAGTAAAGCTGTAATAATCACAAAGCGAATAATATCTTCTGCATAAGGAATACCAATCTGATTAAACACGGTCACAAAAGGACTGCTGCTGACGCCTTCAGCGGCCAAACCTGCAGCCTGATGAGGCAATAAGGCACTGATCACGACAATTGTACCCACAAAGAAAATCAACAGGCGGAAAATGGCAGTGTTAATGGCTTTGGGTACATTTTTGGCAGGATCTTTAGTTTCACCTGCAGCGACACCAATTAGCTCAGTGCCTGAAAAGGCAAAATTCACAATTAACATGGTGGCAAAAATAGGGAGTAAACCTTCAGGAAACCAGCCTTGTGCGGTCAAATTGCTGAATAATGGTGCGGAGCTATAACCTTGATAAGATACAGCGCCAAAAATAGCCATTAAACCCAAAACAATAAAGGCAATTACGGTGACTACTTTGACTAATGACAGCCAAAATTCAGACTCTGCAAAAAGGCGGGTTGAAATCATATTCAAACTGAACACGACGCCACCAAAAATGAGTGTCCAAATCCACATGGAAATATGCGGAAACCATTCCTGCATGAGCAAGGCAGCAGCGGTAAACTCTGTACCCAAGGTGACTGACCACGTGAGCCAATACAGCCAAGTAATGGTATAACCCGTGCCTGGGCCAATATATTGTTTGGCATAAGCACCAAATGAACCTGAAACAGGCAAGTGTACGGCAAGTTCGCCCAAACACAGCATGACCATGTAGGCAATTAAACCACCAAAAATATACGCGATAATTGCGCCAATAGGCCCTGTTTGTGCAATCACTTCACCTGAGCCAAGAAATAAACCTGTACCAATGGCTCCGCCCAATGAAATCATAACCAAATGGCGGGTACTCATTGCACGTTTTAAAGGCTCAGCACGACCTTGATGCACAGCATCATTCTGATGATTGGATGACTGCATAAGTGATAGGAGAAAAAATAAAAGAAGCGAAGTATTGTAGAGAAAAACTACAATTCTGCAATCTTGAAAATAATATGTTTGAATTAGAAATAATCGTATAGCACGATAAATGGCGTCCCTACGGGGATTCGAACCCCGGTTACCGCCGTGAAAGGGCGATGTCCTAGGCCTCTAGACGATAGGGACGTTGTGAGGTGATGCGTATATTATTAATTTTTAAGGTGAGTGTCAAACCAGAATTAAATAAAATCCAATCACTAAATTGCAATTTGTTTAAAAAATAATAACTCACAAATAAAGAAGGCTCTAGACTAGCAAAATGATTATATTAGTCTAGAATCATGATAGAAAACAGTAAATTAAGTCACTACAAGATTAAAAAAATTATTCAATGCTTTTGTGTTGATATTCCTGCTTCCAAAACAGCCTTATTACTCAATTTAAATCGTAATACGATTAACTATTGGTACATGCTTTTTAGAGAAACTATCTATGATCATCAAACAGATTTAAGAGCTAAGTTTGTTGGTTCAATAGAAGTAGATGAAAGCTATTTTGGAGCGAAAAGGCAACGTGGGTTTCATGGAAAGTTAAAGCGTGGTCGTGGGACTCTAAAACAGCCAGTATTTGGAATATTCGAACGTAATGGGCTCGTCTATACTGAAATCGTACCTGACTGTAAAATGAAGACTTTACAAGAGGTTATCATTGGTAAAGTTTCACTTGAGAGTGTGATTTATAGTGATGGATGGCGTGGCTATAATGGTCTTGTTGATGTGGGTTATTCAAAGCATTTTAGGGTAAATCACGGAGCAAATGAGTTTGCTAGAGGAGAATGTCATATAAATGGAATAGAATCATTTTGGAGCTTTTGTAAAAGAAGGCTAGCAAAGTTTAACGGCATATCAAAAGAGTACTTTGATTATCATCTTAAAGAAACTGAATGGCGTTGGATGAGGGAACCTAATGAGTTAGCAACTGAGCTGTGGAACCTCATTAGGTAAAATTAAGTGTAAATCTGCTAGTCTAGAGCCTTTAGTTTATATGTCATTCATCTGAGGAAGCATGAGTTCTGCAAAAAATCGCGCTAAGCTAGTTAATAACCAATCCAGAACTGACTTTAATTCATTGGTCACAGCATTCAGCCTGTGACCAAGAGAAATGGGGTAAAGCCAATGAACAGCATCAGAATATCGTTATGTGGCATCCTGTTGGGCACTTGCAGCCTAGGGGTATACGCAGAGGAAGAAAAAGAGGTTGTGACTTTACCGAAGATGACCGTGATGGCCGAACCGGAAATGAGTAATGAAACCGGCTATGTGCCATTTGTACAGGAAGAGAAGAATCTGCGTGCGCTCCAGCATCAGGTGATTCGTGGGACATGGAATGCCGAGAATTTCATGGTCAATCCGGATATCGTTGCCAACCTGGATTTTCAGCCAATACCGGAACCGAATCTGAACTCCCTGTCGCCAGCGCTACAACAGTATGTCATGACCATTGCCCAAGGTTTGCAATCCAGTGACCCGACTCAAGGGCTATATACCATTCTGGGAAATTTCGGCATTGACCGTAGTAATAGTATGGATCCAGATCGTGGCATCAAGTTCAACATCAATATGGACAAGGTGAATATCGGTTTCCTGGAAAATCAGAATCATACTGTTCCTGCAGTGCAATTGCCGCGATATCCTTAAGGTATTGCTGACAGATCTATCCCCGCCAGTCGGGGATTTTTTATTTCTAGAATTTACTGGAAATGGATCATTTATTCTTAATTTCCAGCTAAAAATTAGCCTGAAACAAGCACCAGTGATCAGGCTGTAATGACCGTGTATCAACGCTCACAGGAATACTGATCACCTTTACACAAGTTCAAGCAAGAATAAGGTTTCTCCCACTGAAATGATGATGCGGAGGTTTTCCTTATGCGTCCCCTCGACACAACTTTTCTGATGTTACTGAGCCTGTTTACTGCACTTCGCCTGGTCGATGCTCATGCCGCGCCAGATCCCGTCACTTTGCCGACACTGACCGTAATGGCAGATCGTGAATTGCGAGAAGAAACAGAGTTCATGCTTCCCTTGCAAGAACAATATAGCCAGAAAAAGGCTTTAAACATGCGGATGATGAAGATTGAACGTGAACTGCAGGACTATACTGTCAATGCTGATTATGCCGGTGATATCGAGATTATACCAAGATCTAATCCGGCACGGCTGGATGACTTACCACCGGGCCTGCAGCAATATGTGCAGTCAATTGCTGATGGCTTGCGCTCCGCTGATCCGCGCGATGGTATTTACCTGATGCTGGCGCCATTTGGTATCGACCGAAATGCCACCAATGTGCAGCGAGCCCGAGAGCAGTTTAATCAGAACAATGTGGACCGGACTTTACTGAATCAATGGTGTGCAGCCAATGGCTGTTAAAAGCTTCAAGACCGTTTAAGCACGTTGCATCTTTAAAACGTGCTTAAATCGGTTGAAGCAATAGCCCGATGGCTGCTGTAGGTTTTTGTATAGCTAGATTGCTTTTTATCCAAAAAATCAGCATATTGATGAAAAGGTAATCGATGTTTACCTGCAGCAGAGGAGCATGTGCATGCCACGTGTCTTTGTCATTCTGGCTGGAGCAACGCTGGTGGTCTTTGCTGGCTTGTTCTATCAATACACCATGCAGAAGCAGGATAAAGCCCAGCTGATTGAATATGAGGCAGTGCTGACCGAAAAGACGGCAGAAATTTTCGAGCAGGCGCAGGATTGGGAAAAACCAATCCAGCTGGAGATTGAAGAAGAGCGGCTGGATGGTGACTATGCGGTGATGGCCGAGTATGTGCTGGGCCAGATGCGTGATCGTGCCGAAGAACGCAACCAGTACTTACGTGACCTCAAAGCAGCCAAGTGGGATCAGTTCCTGAATATCGACCGTCTCGCCAAGGATCAGACCCAAGGCTATAAAGAAACCGAAGCCATGCTCAAGCAAGTGCATCAGATTGTCGATGACTATGAAGCCACCATCAAGCGCCGTGAAGCCAACCAGATTGAAGAAGTGAAACAGCTCGATATCAAGCAGCGTTACCGTCAGCAGTTGGCACAGAACCTGAGAGCGACCGAGCAGGAAAATGATGCCTATGCCATTTTTGAAATTGAAAAGCAGAGTCTGGCCAAAGCCGATCAGCTCTTTGCCTTGCTAAAGAAATATAAATGGGAAAAACGCAACCGCATGTTTATGTTCCATGATGAGAAAGCGGTTCAGCCCTTTATCGCGCTATATAAAGATATTGAAAATTTAAATAAACAGATGCAGCAAATTAAGACGAAAAATCAAAAAATTGTCGAAGAAGCTTTGTAACATTTCTTAATAAATAAAATGCTATCTCCATCACATTTTATGTATATTGAATTGAATGAATAGAAAAGAAACAACCAATTGCCAGGATGGCGAGCGGTGAAATGATTCATTTGATATTAATGGCTCTAGACTAGCAAAATGATTATATTAGTCTAGAATCATGATAGAAAACAGTAAATTAAGTCACTACAAGATTAAAAAAATTATTCAATGCTTTTGTGTTGATATTCCTGCTTCCAAAACAGCCTTATTACTCAATTTAAATCGTAATACGATTAACTATTGGTACATGCTTTTTAGAGAAACTATCTATGATCATCAAACAGATTTAAGAGCTAAGTTTGTTGGTTCAATAGAAGTAGATGAAAGCTATTTTGGAGCGAAAAGGCAACGTGGGTTTCATGGAAAGTTAAAGCGTGGTCGTGGGACTCTAAAACAGCCAGTATTTGGAATATTCGAACGTAATGGGCTCGTCTATACTGAAATCGTACCTGACTGTAAAATGAAGACTTTACAAGAGGTTATCATTGGTAAAGTTTCACTTGAGAGTGTGATTTATAGTGATGGATGGCGTGGCTATAATGGTCTTGTTGATGTGGGTTATTCAAAGCATTTTAGGGTAAATCACGGAGCAAATGAGTTTGCTAGAGGAGAATGTCATATAAATGGAATAGAATCATTTTGGAGCTTTTGTAAAAGAAGGCTAGCAAAGTTTAACGGCATATCAAAAGAGTACTTTGATTATCATCTTAAAGAAACTGAATGGCGTTGGATGAGGGAACCTAATGAGTTAGCAACTGAGCTGTGGAACCTCATTAGGTAAAATTAAGTGTAAATCTGCTAGTCTAGAGCCTAAAGAATTAGCTGAACGAATCCATTTTAATGTTCGGGTGTTTGGTATTGCTTTTCTGCAGCTGTTTCTGTTGCGGGTACAGTTTGAGTTGGAGTTTCTGCCTTGTCGCTGTCACGGTTAACAATATAGATATATAACGCAGAAGGCGCCAAAATGACCAGAACCAAGAGAATCTTTTTTAACATGACAGCAAAGCACAAATAATTGAACTGACTCATTATAACCAAATAAAGGTTAAAAGAGTGATTCAGTGCCTAAGGTGAGTAAAAGATAAGTTGTTACTATAAAAAACATGGCAGACGTTTAACGGCTGCCATGTTTAGATCAATCAAAATGAGAAATTGGGGGGAGATTATGTTTCAGGGTTAAGTAGGGTTTCGACCAAGTGCGGTGCAAGTTTGTTTAGAATAAAACAAAAGAGTTCCGCTGTTTTTTGAGTATCGTACAGTGCCGAGTGAGCCTCTTTACCATCAAACTCAATACCTGCCTGAATACATGATTTTGCCAGCACCGTTTGACCAAACATCACAGCACTTAAAGTCACAGTATCGAACACAGAAAAGCTGTGGAATGGATTTTGGTTTTTAGTGCCTGTACGGGCAATGGCTGCTTGTACAAAGCCTAAGTCAAAATGTGCATTGTGACCCACTAAAATAGCATGGGTACAATTTTGCTGACGTCGCACTTCATTTATAGATTTGAAAATCCGCTTTAACGCTGTTTTTTCATCTTCAGCCATGGCCACACGCATTGGGTTAAATGGGTCAATCCCAATAAAATCCAATGAGCGACGGTCTAAATTTGCCCCTTCAAATGGGTTGATATGCGCATGATACGCTTCACCTGGAACAAATTTGCCTTCAGCATCATAAATGATGGGAATAGCAGCAATTTCCAATAAAGCATCGGTTTGGGCATTAAAGCCTGCGGTTTCAACATCGACCACCACAGGCAAAAAACCACGAAAACGTTGCCCCATAACGGGCAAAGTTGTATCTGTCACACTTTTCTCCATTGAATGGTTTTACCCGCATATAGCGGAATAATTTGTTCACCATCCAAGTAGTCTAAACTGGTTGGAATAGTTTGCTCTTCTTTTACCAAGGTAATGGTGTTGGTATTACGTGGCAAACAATAGAAATCTGCACCAAACAAGCTAGCAAAACCTTCTAGGCGATCAATACGGCCGACTTGGTCAAAAGCTTGCGCATAGAGTTCAATTGCAGTAGGGGCACTATAACAGCCTGCGCAACCACATGCATTTTCTTTAGCATTTTTTGAGTGTGGTGCACTGTCTGTGCCTAAGAAAAATTTAGGATTGCCACTGGTTGCAACTTCCAATAATGTTTGTTGATGCGTTTGACGTTTCAAAATTGGCAAACAATAGAAATGCGGTTTTACACCACCCACCAACATATCATTACGGTTAAACAATAAATGTTGTGGGGTAATAGTTGCTGCTACATTGCGACCTTGTTCTAAAACAAATTGTGCGGCTTCAGAAGTGGTAATGTGCTCAAGTACCAGTTTCAAGTTGGGGAACTGTTGTAATAAAGGAGATAACACTTCATCTAGGAAACGCTTTTCACGGTCAAAAATATCGACATGATGATGTGTGACTTCACCGTGCAACAATAAAGGCACTTGCTGCTCTTCAAGTTGCTCAATCACCGCATATACTTTACGAATGTCGCTGACCCCATTGTCTGAATTGGTGGTCGCGCCAGCAGGGTAAAGTTTAATTGCATTCACATGCGCAGATTCTTTTATTTTTTTAACTTCTTCAGGCGAGGTCTGATCGGTAAAATACAACACCATGCGAGGGTCAAATGCGATACCTTCAGGCACGTGTGCCATGATGCGTTCACGATAGGCCTCTGCTTCTTCCACCGTTTTCACAGGTGGAACTAGGTTAGGCATACAAATTGCGCGTGAAAATTGCTTGGCAAGATCGGGTACAGTACGTTGAAGTGCTAAACCATCACGTAAATGTGCATGCCAGTCATCTGGCTGGATAAGAGTAATCGTATTCAAGGCGCTGCCAGTCTGAAAAATAAAACAGATGATAATCTATAAATGTTAAAATGGTAACGTCGAAAGCCATAAAAAATAGAAATGGCTGAATTAATTTTGCTGACATTGTGTTATTTTTAAACCACTAAAAAAATTATATGGCTTGTTGGGGCATTGGGTTGTAGAACCTGAGCAGTTAAATGGAATTTAAAGCATCCATGGAATACAAATATAAATTAGCGAAATTACAGTACGACAAAGAAAAAAATGAGGCGTTGATTAAACGTCAGCGCAAACGTGCGGGGCAGGTTTTTCCAAAGCAGTTAGAGCTTGAGTTTTGGCAACAACATCTTGAACAAGCACGCCACAATATTAATCAATACTTTTGGTCGGGTGTACTGATTTACTTCATTTTGACCGTACTGATTATTACAGGTGATTATTGGATCATTGACCGTGCTGCTTTTAAGCACGATTTCATCCATTCTTTTCTAGGTTTGGTTAATGGAGCATTTTGCTTACTCACGCTGTTTTTCTTTGCACATTATCACGTATTGCGTCCGTACTACGCCTATGCCGCTATGGGGCTGATTTTCTGGGCAATTGTGTCGATGACATGGCTAACCATGACCGTACATACCGAAGTGTTCAGACACCAAGCCATGATGATTATTTGCATGATTTATATTATGGGGTATGTACTAACAGGGGTGAAGCCATTTCACATGCTGCTGACAGGCTTAATGGCGGCTGTAGTTGCGATGGTAATGCTTCTGACTTTATATATTCCTATTGATGTGATGGTGATGGGGCGGGTGTTGGTTGGCAGTACGGTGATGGGTTTTTTGATCAGTAAAATGCTGTGTACCCGTGAGCGAATGATTTTCTTGGTGATGCACCAAGCCCGACTCAGTGAAAAAATTAACCGTATCCATGCCGAAGAGTTGTTGCATTTAAGTCAGCATGATTCATTGACCAAAGTTTCCAATCGACGCACCTTTGATGAAATGCTGGACAGTTTTTTTGAGCAGGCTCGACATGATGAAACAGCTTTGTCTTTGTTATTTATCGATGTAGATTTCTTTAAAAAATACAACGACCATTACGGGCATCAAAAGGGCGATGAAGTGATTTCCTCAATTGCCAAGTCGATCAAAGATTCTATTCGCCACATGGATTTTGTGGCACGTTATGGTGGCGAGGAGTTTGTGGTGTTGCTGCCTGAAACCGATGCGCATGGTGCTTATGCAGTCGCTTCCAATATTTTTAAAGCGGTAGAGCGTTTGGCAATTCCACATAGCCAGTCTACGGTGGCAAGTACTGTTACCATCAGCTTAGGTTTTACGGTTTATAAAGGTGAGGCAGACATTTTTAAAAGCGATTTTCTGCAACGTGCAGACCAAGCGTTGTACCGTGCTAAACAGTTAGGACGCAATCAAATTTATTATCACACTTTGCAAGTGGAAGAGATGCTTTAAAAACTGTTTGTACTTAAAAAGATTTTACAGGTAGTAAGTTTCTGATTCAAAACTAAAAAAGCCGCTCATATTGAGCGGCTTTTGACTTTGCAGACAATCATCAAGATTATTTGTTTTTGTCTTTAAGTTGAGGTACAGCAGAACCTGTACCAATTGACAATAAACCTGAGTTTGTGTACAAGCCTAGTTTTGCACGTGTATCGGTAATGTCAAGGTTACGCATTGTCAACTGACCAATACGATCCATTGGCGTAAACATTGAATCACCTTTTTCCATCGTTAAACGCTCAGCTTCATAAGTGAGGTTTGGAGATTCAGTGTTCATGATGGTGTAGTCATTACCACGACGTAATTCTAAAGTTACAGTACCTGTAATCGCTTTTGCTACCCAGCGTTGTGCAGTTTCACGTAGCATCAGTGCTTGAGAGTCGAACCAGCGACCTTGATACAATAAACGACCTAAACGTAAACCGTTAATGCGGTATTGTTCAATCGTATCTTCGTTATGAATACCAGTCACTAAACGCTCATAAGCAATGTGCAATAACGCCATGCCCGGTGCTTCATAAATACCGCGAGATTTCGCTTCGATGATACGGTTTTCGATTTGGTCAGACATACCCAAACCATGACGACCACCAATACGGTTGGCTTCAAGAATCAACTCAACTGGGTTTTCAATACGCTGACCATTTAATGCAACAGGCATACCTTCTTCAAAGGTCACAGACACTTCTTCTGCTTTAACTTCAACGTCATCTTTCCAGAACGCCACGCCCATGATTGGATCAACAATTTTGATGCCAGCATCAAGATATTCAAGGTCTTTGGCTTCGTGTGTTGCACCTAGCATGTTTGAGTCAGTTGAATAGGCTTTTTCTTTTGACATTTTATAGTCAAAGCCATTGTCGATAAGAAATTGTGACATTTCCGCACGACCACCTAACTCATCAATAAAGGTTTGGTCTAACCAAGGCTTATAAATTTTAAGCGCTGGATTGGTCAATAAACCATAACGGTAGAAACGCTCAATATCGTTACCTTTATAAGTTGAACCGTCACCCCAAATGTTGACGTCATCTTCTTTCATTGCGGTAACCAACATGGTGCCCGTAACTGCACGACCAAGCGGTGTAGTGTTAAAGTAAGGTATACCACCTGTGCTGATATGGAATGCACCACATTGAATTGCAGCAATACCTTCTAAAGCTAACTGTAAACGACAGTCAACTAAGCGTGCTTTTACTGCACCGTATTCTTCTGCTTTCTTTGGAATGGCATCATAGTCATCTTCATCTGGCTGACCCAAGTTTGCGGTATACGCATACGGTTCAGCGCCTTTTTGCTTCATCCACAATAAAGCAGCTGAAGTATCTAGACCACCAGAAAAGGCGATACCGACTTTTTTGCCTACTGGTACATTCTGCAAGATAGTTGCATTATCAGTCATTGCTAGTCCTAACTTTTTTAAAATAGGCACCACATTTGGTGGCCAAGGAGAATTCTAAACTGCAAATTATAGCACTCTTTAAAATGCTTGTTTTCGTTTAAAAAGCGCATTTGATAAAAAAATCAGGTTCTCGCTTAAATTTTCATTTAGAAATGGCAAACTGAGGATAGAAGATGATAATCAAAACAGATATTTTTTGGGCATCATTAAAATGCTCTATTTTTAACAGTTTGAGATCAAGGAAAGCGGTAGATTGACGTTTGCGCCACACAGTCGAACTTTAGAGTCATAAACAGTTTATAAAAATCAGTTAAAGTATTCATGCAACAAGTTGCAAAGCTAATTATATAAGGATTCATCATGACAACTCGCTATGCAAATATTCTAAAACCATTACATTTAGGATTTACCACCATCAAAAACCGTGTCGTGATGGGTTCAATGCACACGGGCTTGGAAGATCGCTTTTATAATTATCCAAAGCTTGCAGCTTATTTTGGTGAACGTGCCAAAGGTGGTGTGGGCTTGATTATCACAGGGGGTATTTCACCTAACCGTCAAGGCTGGTTATTGCCTGCAGGTGGCACCATGAATACCCTGGGTGATGTTGCACCGCATCGACTAGTGACACACGCGGTACATAAGCACGGTGCCAAAATTTTAATGCAAATTCTGCATGCAGGGCGCTATGGCTACCAACCCTTTGTGGTTTCTGCAAGTCCAATTAAGTCACCAATTTCACCATTTAAACCCCGTAAAATGAGTGAAAGACAAATTTTAAATACCATTCAGGACTACGCCAAAACTGCCAATTTAGCCAAAATGGCGGGCTACGATGGTGTAGAAATTATGGGCTCTGAAGGCTATTTGCTGAATCAGTTTTTAAGTCGTCATGTCAATCAGCGTGAAGATCAGTGGGGCGGTTCGATTGAAAACCGTACGCGTTTTGCTTTAGAAGTGGTAAAAGCCATTCGTGCCGAAGTTGGTGAAAAATTTATTATCTGCTTCCGTTTGTCTATGCTCGATTTAGTGCATGATGGTAATACCATGCAGGAAGTAATTACAGTTGCCCAAGCGTTAGAGCAGGCAGGGGTGAACTTACTCAATACCGGCATTGGCTGGCATGAAGCACGTATTCCAACTATTGTGACATCTGTACCGCGTGCCGCTTTTGTGGATTACACCGCAGAGGTGAAAAAGCATGTGGAAATTCCTGTGATCGCCTCTAACCGTATTAATATGCCTGATACAGCAGAAGAAATTTTGGCAGCAGGTAAGGCGGATATGATTCAAATGGCACGCCCATTATTGGCAGATGCGTTTTGGGTCAATAAAACTGCAACCAATCGTGTCAATGAAATTAATACCTGTATTGCTTGTAACCAAGCGTGTTTGGATCATACTTTTAAAAATCAACGTGCGACCTGTCTCGTCAATCCACGTGCAGCTTATGAAACTGAATTGGTCTATGAAAAAACCAAACAGCCAAAACGTATTGCGGTAGTCGGTGGTGGTGTTGCGGGAATGTCTGCAGCTACAGTTGCTGCTAGCCGTGGGCATCAAGTGACTTTGTTTGAAGCAAGCAATGAAGTGGGCGGACAATTCAACTTGGCGAAAGTTGTGCCAGGGAAAGAAGAATTTCACGAAACCATTCGCTACTTTAAAGTACAAATTGAAAAAACTGGGGTCGATTTACGTTTAAATACCAAAGTGAATCGTGAACAACTAGAACGTGAAGGTTTTGATGAAGTTGTAATTGCAACAGGTGTGGTACCACGCGCCTTAAAAATTGAAGGGAGCGATGCACCACAAGTATTGTCTTATGCTGAAGTATTGCGTGGCGCACCGGTTGGTCAAAAAGTTGCTGTCATTGGTGCGGGCGGTATTGGTTTTGATGTATCCGAGTTTTTATTAAAACCTGAAAATCAGCCACAGCCGCAACCATTAGTAGATTGGCAGCGTGAGTGGGGAGTAGATCCAAATCCTAACTATGTGACCGAAGGCGGGATGTTGGCTGCAGAAGTACATCCACCTATTCGTGAAATTTACTTATTACAGCGTAAAACTACAGCTTTAGGCGCGGGTTTGGGTAAAACATCAGGTTGGGTGCATCGTGCACAATTGAAAAAACATGCAGTGCGTATGTTACGTGGGGTGCAGTATAAAGCCATTAGTAACGAAGGTTTGTGGATTGAAATGGCTGGGCAATCGCAACTGTTGCGTGTAGATAGTATTGTCGTCTGTGCAGGGCAAGAATCTGTAAAAGACTTAATGCCGAAGGCAGATGAAAACACCTTGGCAAACTATCACATTATTGGCGGTGCGAAACTTGCTGCAGAGTTGGATGCAAAACGTGCTATTCGTGAAGGCGCAGAGTTGGCAGCACAACTTTAAAAAGTTTAGGTGCTATGCTGTTGTTTTGATGAAACATACAGATAATTTGGTGAAACAATATTCATTTGAATGACTGGGTGCTATTTTTTACTTGTCATCAAATCAAAAGCTTCGTATGATTGCGCACATGGAAGCGTGGCAGAGCGGTTTAATGCACCGGTCTTGAAAACCGACGAGGGTGTGAGTCCTCCGTGAGTTCGAATCTCACCGCTTCCGCCAAATATCAGCAATAAAGCCCTGACAATGTCAGGGCTTTATTGTTTTTGGGTTATGCAATGTAAGTAGCATAGACAAAACATATTCAGATTATCTCAGCTCGAATAGTCATCCCGAACAACACAAGCTATCATAAGCAGGCAAATACACATGGGATGGCAATATGAAAATCATTGCAGATGAAAATCTGGCATATACCGATTATTTCTTTGCAGATTTGGCAGAAATACAGCATAAAGCAGGGCGCCGCCTGACGCATGAAGATGTTCAAAATGCCGATGCATTATTAGTCCGTTCCGTTACCCAAGTGAATGCAGTACTCATTCAAAATACTCCGCTTAAATTTATTGGCAGCGCCACCATTGGTACTGACCATCTGGATATTCCTGCGATAGAGCAACACGGTATTGCATGGTCAAATGCCGCAGGTTGTAATGCGCAAGCGGTGAGTGAGTATGTGATTACCGCATTGCTTCATCTCAAGCCTGAATTACTACATGCCAATCAAAACTTTACGCTTGGTGTGATTGGGTTAGGTAATGTCGGTTCCAGATTGGTCAAAATGGCACAATTGTTAGGTTGGAATGTAATTGCACATGATCCTTTTGTGCAACTGCCACAGGTTCAACAATTCAGCTTGGACGAATTATTAAAACAGGCAGACGCTGTCTCTATTCATGTGCCTTTAACTGATACGGGAGAGCATCCAACTTATCACTTAATTAATGCAGCACGATTGGCATGTATGAAGCCTCAAGCTATTTTAATTAATTCTGCACGCGGGCCAGTGGTTGAAGAAGCTGCGTTAATACATGATATTCAGCGTACCCAGCGTCTAGTGGTACTAGATGTGTTTGAACACGAACCAGAAATTTCCGCAGAACTGCTAGCTTTACTGGCTTTGGCAACGCCACATATTGCGGGTTATAGCTTGGAAGGTAAAGCGCGAGGCACTCAAATGATCTATCAGGCGTTCTGCCAAACTTTCGATTTGGAAGCAAATAAAACCTTTGAAAGTCAGTTGCCTGCTTGTGAAACCTATTTTCAAAAGCAAGACCTGAAAAGCAGTTTACAAGCACATTTAACTCAAATTTATAATATTGCACGAGATGATGCCAATTTACGTGCTTGCCTAAAAGATGGCAAAGTCGAGCAGCAGGCTTTTGATCATTTAAGAAAAACCTATCCTTTGCGTCGTGAATGGGCAGCACATGGGGGCCCGCAGGCATGAGTTCGATAATTCAGTATCAACCCACCTGTGATTTAAACAGCATGCGTGCGCGTGCCAAACTTTATGCACAAATTCGTCAGTTTTTTGCTGAGCGTGAGGTGCTTGAAGTTGAAACACCCGTGTTATCACAAGCAGGGGTGACCGACGTCCATTTGGCTTCTGTACAGGCACTTCGTCATGTGCAGGGCAAACTACATACGCATTATTTGCAAACTTCTCCTGAATTTGCCATGAAGCGTTTATTGGCAAGTGGCAGTGGGCCGATTTATCAAATTTGTAAAGTGTTTCGTGATGATGAGCACGGTCGAAAACACAATAGCGAATTTACCATGTTGGAATGGTATCGCCCTGAGTTTAGTCTGAAGGATTTAATGTTTGAGGTCACAGATTTGCTAAATCTGACTTTAGAACAGCGTTTTGGCGAAGTGCGACCTACGCTGCTGAGTTATAAACATGCATTTATGGACCGTTTAGATTTAAACCCACTGCAGGCGAGTCTGCAACAACTGAAAGATTGTTGTCATCGACTTGGGTTGAATTTGGACTTGGGGGATGACCGTCTAGGATATATCGATCTGTTATTCTCTCATTTTGTTGAACCGAGTTTAGGGTTTGATGCACCTGTTTTTTTAATCGATTTTCCACCTGAGTTGGCTTCATTGGCTAAAACAAAAAACGATGCAGATGGTGAATTGGTCGCTGCTCGCTTTGAGTTATATATCGAAGGTTTAGAACTTGCAAACGCCTATGATGAGCTGATTGATGCAGCGGTATTACGATCACGTTTCGAGGCCGATAATGCTGATCGCGCACAACTCGGTTTGCATGTGATGCCAATTGATGAATATTTGTTGGCAGCTTTGCCCAATATGCCTGCTTGTTCAGGTATAGCCTTGGGGATAGATCGTTTACTAATGGTCGCAACAAAACAGATGCGTTTAGAACAGGTGATTAGTTTTCCTGCTCAATTGGCTTAAAGCATGATGCTGGGGCATCATTAGGTTTCGTCAGAGCTTGATATTGAATTTGATTGAGTAGATAAAACCTCAGGGCTCAGCCTGAATATAAAAGCCGCTAGTTGTATTGCTAGCGGCTTTTTATTTAAAACTGGTCTAGGTAAAGAGATGAAGCAATGGTTTAAGCAGTGACTGCTAAATGACGTGCCTTTAATTGCTCAATGGCTTTAATACGTCGTTCAATCAGCATTTCACCAATATCTGGACCTTGAATATCCGCAGGTAAGTCCTGCGCTTTGATACTGCGCACAACTTGTACAGCCTCTAACACATATTGTGCTTGCGGGTAGTCACGATCTTCCAAACCCAAGCGACCTCGTGAGTCACATTCACAGGCTTGTACAAAGGCTTCGACTCGCTCAGGGCGACGTAATACATCTAAACGCTGTAATAAACGCCATAAAGTGCCAGGCTTTAAAGTCAGCGCCTGATGGCATTTTAAATGTTCCTTACATACCGCAAGCGCCAGTTGTTTGGTGTTTGTTGGTACTTTAAGTCGCTCACACACTTCTGTAACAGGTTTTAAACCACGTTCTTCATGCATGATGTGACGTGGCAATTCATCTGCAGGGGTCAGGGCTTTGCCTAAATCATGTAGAAGCACTGCAAAACGTACATCCAGTGAATAATTGGCACGACAAGCTTGCTGCAGCGACATCATGGTATGCAAACCACTGTCAATTTCAGGGTGATACTCAGGACGTTGTGGAATACCAAACAGTGCATCCAACTCAGGGAATAAAACTTTTAAAGCACCACAGGCACGTAAAGTTTCAAAATAAACATCAGCACGTTCTTCCATCAAAGCACGCGAAGTTTCTTTCCAGACACGCTCCGGTGTCAGCGCCTGTAGTTCGCCTGATTCTGCAAGTTGCTGCATTAGCAACAAGGTTTCAGGGGCAACCTGAAAACCCAAGCCGTGATAACGTGCAGCGAATCGTGCAATGCGTAATACACGCAAAGGGTCTTCTGCAAAGGCATCAGACACATGACGCAGGACTTTATTGCATAAGTCTTGCTGCCCACCGTACGGGTCGTAAACAGTGCCTTCATCATCCATCGCCATAGCATTGATGGTCAGGTCACGACGAATTAAATCTTCTTCTAAAGTCACACTCGGGTCTGTATAAAACTCAAAACCATGATAACCATGACCCGACTTGCGTTCAGTTCGGGCAAGTGCATATTCGTCTTTGGTGTCTGGGTGTAGAAAAACAGGGAAGTCTTTGCCCACAGGCTGAAAGCCTTGAGTCAGGAGTTGGTCGGGTGTCGCACCAACTACAACATAATCTTTTTCGTGATAGGGGTGACCGAGCAAGTGATCTCGAACTGCACCGCCTACTAAATAAACTTGCATGAAAAAACCTCTATTCTTCAAGCAATCATGCTACAGAATAGAGGTTTTCTCAAGTCCATAATTCTGAGTCAATGGCTCAGAATTGCATGGAGTATCTATAAATTATAGGCTGTCACGTTCCGTTTGTTGAATTTCAGCAACGGTTAACGCAGTCATATTCACTACACGACGTGTCGTAGCAGTTGGCGTCAAGATGTGTACAGGTTTCGCTGCACCCAATAAGATTGGGCCAATTGTGACATTGTTACCAGAAGTAGATTTCAACAAGTTAAATGAAATATTTGCAGAATCTAAGTTAGGCATAATCAACAAGTTTGCAGAACCTTTGAAGCGTGAGTTCGGGAAAGCAAATTGACGGATATTTTCGTCTAATGCTGCATCACCGTGCATTTCACCTTCAACTTCAAGCTCAGGTGCAATTTCGCTCAAAATTTCAAACACTTTACGCATTTTTTGTGCGCTTGGGTCTTGTTGGTCAGAGCCAAAGCTAGAGTGTGACAATAAAGCAACACGTGGTGTCATACCAAAACGACGTACTTCTTCAGCAGCCAAAATAGTCATTTCAGCAAGCTGCTCAGCAGTTGGGTTGGTGTTGACATAGGTGTCTGCAATAAACAGGTTGCGGTCTTCAAGCATTAATGCATTTAGGGTAAAGAAGTTGGTACGGCCTTCTTTTAAACCAATTACATTTTTCACGAAATCAAGGTGAATGTCATAGCTTGAGTAAGTACCACACAACATACCATCTGCTAAACCATGTTTCACCAACATTGACGCAATAAGGGTAGAGCGACGACGTGCTTCACGTTGTGCATACTCAGGTGTAACCCCTTTACGCTGCATAGTGGTGTAATAATCTTCTGCGAATTTTTCGTAATTTGGGTTGTTTTCCTGATCAACGATTTCAATATTGACACCGTGTTCAAGACGCAAACCTAATTTTTTGATATTCGCTTCAATGACCGCAGTACGACCCACCAAAATTGGTTTTGCCAAGCCTTCATCTACTGCAATTTGTACTGCACGCAATACACGTAAATCTTCACCTTCGGCATAAGCAATACGTTTTGGATCAGTTTTAGCCTGTGCAAAAATTGGCTTCATCATAAATGCTGAGTTGTAAACAAACTCAGATAGACGTTGACGATACGCTGAGAAGTCTTGAATTGGACGGCTTGCAACGCCAGAGTCCATTGCTGCCTGAGCAACAGCAGGTGCAATTTCAAGAATCAAACGCTGATCAAGCGGACGTGGAATTAAATAGTCACGACCGAAAGATGCAGATTTTTCACCATAGGTAGCGGCATCCGCTTCGATGTGCGCCATACGCGCAATGGCATGTACACACGCAATTTTCATTTCTTCGTTGATGGTGGTTGCACCCACATCTAACGCGCCACGGAAAATATACGGGAAGCACAGTGCATTATTCACTTGGTTTGGATAGTCAGAACGACCTGTCGCCATGATGACATCTGGACGTACTTCATGCGCATGTTCAGGCAAAATTTCTGGGTCTGGGTTGGCCAAAGCAAAGATGATTGGATTTTCAGCCATTTCTTTAACCATGGCTTTGGTCAAGATTCCTGCTGCAGAAAGGCCAAGGAACATATCAGCACCGCCAATGACATCGGCAATTTGTGTTCCTTCAATATCTTGCATATAGCGTTTTTTCGACTCATCTAAACCTTCACGCTTAGTGGTGATTAGGCCGCGAGAGTCAGCAACAATGATATTTTCTTTTTTTGCACCCAAGGCACATAACAAGTCCAAGCAAGATAGTGCTGCTGCACCTGCGCCTGAAGCGACGATTTTAATTTCATCAATTTTTTTGCCATTGAGTAACAAGGCATTGAGTAGGGCAGAACCTACAATAATTGAAGTACCGTGTTGGTCATCGTGGAACACAGGAATGTTCATGCGTTCACGTAGTTTTTTCTCGATGTAGAAACATTCTGGCGCCTTGATATCTTCAAGGTTAATCCCGCCAAAAGTCGGTTCTAACGCGGCAACAATATCGACAATTTTGTCTGGATCATTTTCAGCAATTTCAATATCAAAGACATCGACACCAGCAAACTTTTTGAAGAGTACGCCTTTACCTTCCATTACAGGTTTAGAGGCTAAAGGACCAATATTCCCTAAACCGAGTACAGCTGTACCGTTACTGACTACAGCAACCAAGTTACCACGTGCGGTGTAAAGTGCTGCTTTTGAAGGATCACGTTCAATCTCTAAACATGGTGCTGCGACACCTGGGGAGTAAGCGAGCGCTAAGTCACGTTGATTGACCAGCTGCTTACTTGGTGTAACGCTGATTTTTCCTGGTGTTGGAAATTCGTGATAGTAAAGTGCCTGCTGTTTTAATGATTGATCGTCCATCTGAATCTCGTATGTGACAAGTTAGCCAGCGGTGCTGGTGGATTTTTATGAATCCTATCGAATATACCATTACTTGCCCTATTAGCACAGTCGTTGCTGTTTATTTTTAGAGCAAACTTAGAGCTTTCGGGTCTAGTTTCAGATTAAGGAGCTATAAGCGCGTGAGTCCTGACGTGCTTGTAGAAACAGCGTTGCTTCCTGTTCAGGTAAAGGCTTGGAAAATAAATAGCCTTGCGCAATGTCACATTTCAAATTCTGCAAATACTGTAACTGCTGTTCAGTTTCAATCCCTTCAGCCACCACACTCATGCCCATGGCTTTGCCCATAGCAATCATGGCACTAACAATGGCTTCTTGTTTGGTATTCCCAATTTTAGAAACAAAGCTACGGTCTATTTTTAAACTGTCAATTGGGAAGTCTGTTAAGTAAGAAAGTGAAGAATAGCCTGTACCAAAATCATCTAAGGCGATATGAATATCACGTTGTTTAATTTCATCTAATAAAGACTTCACGGTTGTGGAGTTTTCCACTAAAGAGGATTCGGTAATTTCTAATTCTAAGCTTGCACCTGAAATTTGATAGGTATTAATCGCATCATCTAAATCTTGCAGCAATTGACCACGTTGCAGTTGTTGTGCAACTACATTAACCGATACTTGGATATGATCAAAACCTAACAGATTCCATTCACGAATTTGCTTGGCAGTTTGTTGAATTACAACCCGACCAATATCGGAAATTAAACTGGTTTGTTCCGCAATAGGAATAAATAGGTTCGGTGGAATAATGCCTTTGGTTGGATGTTTCCAGCGCACCAATGCTTCAAACCCAACTACCTGATAATTATGGAAATCAATTTTAGGTTGATAATATACAATTAACTCATCATTTTTAATGGCTTGGCGTAAGTCACGCTCTAAATGCACATCTTGTTCTAGCAGTTTGGTGTTGTCTAAAGCGTAATATTTAACGGTATTACCACCCAAACGCTTGGCTTCAGACAAGGCTTGTTCTGCACAATTATTCAGATAATCCAGCTGGCGTCCATGTTCAGGATAGAGGGAAACCCCCATCGACAGGGTAATAATATGTTCTTGTCCCTGCACATTAAACGGCAAATTAAAGGCTTTGGTGATGCGTTCACAGTGCTGCTGTATAGAAGGGCGAATATGAGAAATTTCATACACAATTGCAAAATCATCGCCATTTAAGTGCGCGACAAACAGCGCTTCGGCATTGGTGATGCGTAAACGCTGCGCCACTTGACGGAGTAATTCATCGCCACCATTATTGCTTAAATATTCATTTAAAGGTCTGAAACGGTCAATATTGAGTCGAATGACCGCCAATTGCTGCAATGAATCTTGCTGCGAAATAAGATATTGATGTAGTTGATAATTATAGTAAAAGCGATTAGGCAAGTCGGTCAGTGGGTCGTAATTTTCTAAATAGGATAGACGTTGTTCTTGTAGTTTATGTTCGGTTAAATCAGACACAATCCCAATATAATTAATAATGCGGTTTTGCTCATCGGTGACGGCATTGATATGCACACGAACTGCGAGTTCTTTACCAGAGCGGAATCTTGTATTCATTTCAGCATCATATTTACCTGTGCTGAGCAATTGTTGAAGAATTTCTTCTTGCGTAATGCGTTGATGTGCTTTGTGGGACTCGACCAAATCAAACAGATATTTGCCTAAAATATGGTCGCGTTTAAATCCGCTCATTTGTGCATAGAATGGATTGGCTTCAATATAGCGTAGGTTTTCATCTAAAATAAAAATACCTTCGGCTGCCTGTTCAAGTACGCTGGCAGTGAGTTTTAAGCGTTCTTGCCCAATCCGTTCTTGGTGAATGTCACGGCGAATCCCCACCATGCGTAAAGGTTTATTGGTGACAGGATCACGCTCAATCACCCGCCCAATATCATGCACCCAATACCATTGACCTGAACTATGTTGTACGCGATATGTGGCTTGATAGCGTTCAGTTAGACCCCGTAAATGTTGTTTCATGGTTTGGTGAAAGTGCGGAATATCATCAGGGTGAATCAGTTGCTGTAATTTATTCCGATGCTGTTTAGTATTCTCTAAAGGAGTTTGCTGTGCGCCACTACCAAAGACAATACTGCGTTGCCGTATATTCCAGTCCCATGCTTTTAGACCTGCGGCTTCATGTGCCAAAATTAAACTATGTTGTTGATTGATTAAATCTTGGTGCGTTTGTTCTAAGTCAAAGGTACGTTCTCTTACTTTTTGTTCTAGCATTTGATTGTTGAATTGGAGTTGCTGCTCAATGTCTTTGGACTTGTTTATTTCAGCTTGTAATTGTTGGCAGAGCTGATCTGTCCATTCCACTTGTTGTTCGGCCGTTTTTTTGAATTGGTTGTTTTTAAAATAAACACTCGATAAACGCCGATGCATGTGCATAGAAGTATTGGCGCAAATGAGCAAGGTAATGAGAGCAAAGTTAGTGGCCACGAAAAAGAAGGCCGAGTTTTCTGTGCGAATTAAAAATTGCGCAGCGATATAAGGTAAAATCGCAGGTATAAACACCCAACAAAAATAACTGAGACGTTGCGTTAAGAAGGTCAGGGCAAAGGTCTGACTGACAATAATCAGCAATGCCGCTAAAATAATGGCTTCGTAGCTGCTGAGTTCAAGATTGTGCTGCGGCAAATAGTAGTACAGTAAGCTGACGCCAAATGCGATGGCCGTGCCTGTCAGAAAACATACCAATTTTAACCAGCTATGCGCATGCTCTAGCTGATATTGTCCTGCTTTAAAATGGACTGCGGTTAAAAGTAGACACGAACCTATGGTTAATTCGGTCAGAATAAACCACACATTAAAATAAATAGATGAATGAGCAAAAGAATATTGGTAAATAAAAAACACATACAGACAGACAATTGCGATGCTGACTAAAAAAAAGCGCAGCAGTCGAATCGTATTGGTTATTTGCGCAGCATATAAATATTGCTGTAACAACTCATCCTGAACGTCTGACATATATCCCCAAAGTCTAACAAATGATCAAATGACTTCTATTTTTAAATAACTTGTTGCTGCTAAAATTCTCGGTGTTTTGTGATTGAATTTTAGACAGATATTTTTAATATATGGCTTGAGATTAATCATGTAAATCGTAAAAAGCAACGTGTTTACAGGGTAAATCTGCAAAAACAGATAAATTATTTATCCATCGTATAATTTAGAATCGATAATGCTACTACTGGCGCGGTTTCAGTGCGTAAAACACGTGCGCCAATACACCAGTTCTGAAAGCCAACAGCGTTTGCAGCAGCAATTTCAGCATCACTTAATCCACCTTCAGGGCCAATCAACAAAGCAAAATCTTGGCTTGCGTTATCCAATACATTCACTTGTTCTTTATTCGGCGCAAGAACCAGCTTGGTGTGTGGTAAATCACCATTCAACCAGTCAGATAGACTTAAGGGCGCTAAAATTTTAGGCACAAGATTCATACCGCATTGCTCACAAGCTGCAATGGCAATACCTTGCCAGTGATCCAGTTTTTTTTGATCTCGATCATATTTCAAACGCATTTCACAACGCTCTGAAGTCAGTAACTGAATTTCAGTCACCCCAAGCTCCACTGCTTTTTGAATTGCGTAATCCATACGGTCACCCTTGCTCATGACTTGACCTAATACAGTGCTAAAGCGAGGTGTGCGATTGTCTGGATTGAAGCCTTGAACTTGGACACAGGCTGTTTTTTTTGCAATTTCGGTAAGCTCAACCTGATATTCACCACCTTGTCCATTAAACAAGGTGGCGCAATCACCCACTTGAGCACGCAAGACTTTAACCCAGTGATGAAATACTGTTTCAGTCAGATCAACTTGCGTATCTACTGCTAAATCAGCCTCAATATAAAAACGGGGCATAGGTCTTACTCGTTCAGGTGAATAAAAGGTAAAGGATTAAGCCAAACCAAGATCAGTCACTAGCTGACGTGTTGGTTCAGTATTGTTCATGGTATAAAAATGCAAACTTGGTGCACCACCTGCAATTAGGCGTTCACATAGCTTGATAATCACTTCATGGCCAAAGGCTTTAATTGACGCAGTATCATCGCCATAAGTTGCCAACTGTTTACGAATCCAGCGTGGAATGTCTGCACCTGTGCTGTCAGCAAAGCGAATTAAATTGCTGGCATTGGTAATAGGCATAATGCCTGGTGCAACAGGAATATTCACCCCTTGCTTTTGAATACGTTCTATAAAATAGAAGTAAGCATCTGGATTGAAAAAGAGCTGGGTAATGGCAGCATTTGCACCTGCATTGACTTTGGTCACAAAGTTTTGAATGTCGTGATCAAAGTTATCTGCTTGAGGATGCATTTCAGGATAAGCCGCAACTTCAATGTGAAAGTGATCGCCTGAATGTTCACGAATAAAGCGTACCAAGTCCGACGCATATGGCAATTCGCCTAAACCGACCTGACCTGAAGGTAAATCACCACGTAAAGCCACAATACGATCAATACCTTGAGCTTTATAGATATCAAGCAATTCGGCAATGCGTGCTTTGTCATCACCAATACAAGATAAATGCGGTGCGACAGGTGTGCCTTTACCATTTAAATCACTAATGGCCGATAACGTGCGCTCACGCGTTGAACCGCCAGCACCATAAGTGATTGAGAAAAATTCAGGTTTTAGAAGTTGTAATTCTTGATGTACAACTTTGAGTTTTTCTGCACCTACATCGGTTTTAGATGGGAAAAATTCGAATGAAATAGGAACTTGTTTCGACATAGTTAAATCCTTTTTATAAATACTTATTTATATTCTTTCACCTCTCCTAAATCCTCTCTCTTGCGCTGGGTTTAAAAGCAGTGCTTTAAACTTGCTCAGGAGAGGACTTACCCTCGAATACATTCATTAAACAATGAATAATTCCCTCTCTTGCGTTGAACTTCAAAGCAGTGCTTGAAGTACGCTCAGGAGAGGGTTAGGGAGAGGAATTGAAAACTTAGTATTTATAAGCGTCCGCTTTAAATGGACCTTCAACTGCAACCCCTAAATAGTCCGCTTGAACTTGGGTCAATTGAGTTAATACACCACCGAAACCAGCAACCATTGCTGCAGCAACTTCTTCATCTAGTTTTTTAGGTAAGATTTCAACACGAATAGCTGCTTGTTTTTGCTCTGCAGGTAGGTCTGCAAATTTTTCTGCAAATAAGTGCATTTGAGCCAACACTTGGTTTGCAAATGAACCATCCATAATACGTGATGGGTGACCTGTCGCATTACCCAAGTTCACTAAACGACCTTCAGAAAGTAAGATTAAATAATCGTTTTCGTTTTCTGAACGGTACACTTGGTGTACTTGAGGCTTCACTTCAACCCACTTATAGCCACGTAGGTAGTTGGTGTCGATTTCAGTGTCGAAGTGACCAATGTTACATACAACCGCACCTGCTTTTAAGGTATCAAGCATGGCAGCATCACACACGTGATAGTTACCTGTAGTGGTCACAATCAAGTCAGTGTTTTGAAGAAGTTCTTGGTTGACATCGGCTTTGTTGCCTGTTTGCACGCCATTGTTATATGGAGATACAACTTCGTAGCCATCCATACATGCTTGCATTGCACAAATTGGGTCAATTTCAGAAACACGTACAATCATGCCTTCTTGACGTAAAGATTGCGCAGAACCTTTACCTACGTCACCATAACCAATCACTAATGCACGACGACCAGACAATAGCATGTCTGTACCGCGTTTAATGGCATCGTTGAGAGAGTGACGGCAACCGTATTTATTGTCGTTTTTAGATTTAGTCACAGAGTCGTTGACGTTAATTGCAGGCACTTTTAAAGAACCATCTTTCCACATTTCAATTAGACGTTGTACGCCCGTAGTGGTTTCTTCAGTAATGCCGTGAATGCGCTCTAATAATTCAGGATATTTCTCGTGAACAAGTGCAGTTAAGTCACCGCCATCGTCCAAAATCATGTTGGCATCCCATGGTGTGCCATTTACATTAATTTGTTGCTCTAAGCACCATACGTATTCTTCTTCAGTTTCGCCTTTCCAAGCAAATACAGGAATACCCGCAGCAGCAATAGCAGCAGCAGCATGGTCTTGAGTCGAGAAAATGTTGCACGATGTCCAACGAACTTCTGCGCCTAATTCAACTAAAGTTTCAATTAAAACCGCAGTTTGGATTGTCATGTGGATACAACCCAAGATTTTAGCACCAGCAAGTGGTTTAGCAGCAGCATAACGCTTACGCAGACCCATAAGGGCTGGCATTTCAGCTTCTGCAAGTTTGATTTCTTTACGGCCGTAGTCAGCAAGTGAAATATCGGCAACTTTATAATCTGTAAATGAAGCATTAACCGCGTTCATCACGATCTCCTTATAGAAAAAAATAAATGATCATTATGTTCGCGGATGCCGTTGTTGGTCTAAATGAACATTTAAACCGATGGTCGAGCCTAGCGATTTTACATTTATGTGCCTGTAAAAACGTCGCAGCATCCCTCGACTAGCGGGGTATTGTACTTGGATTTAGTTTTAGTTCCAATCTTAAATTGTTTATATAAAAAACAAGCAATAAATGCCCTGCATGTACATGAAAATTGGTTATCGTATTAAGAAATCGAAATTTGTCGTTCTTATTGAGCCTGATTTTGGCGTTTAATCGGTTATGATTTGAGGTGAAATGATTCACAAAAAATTGAAAGTTCTCACTGTTTCTCAGCAGAGCAGTGGTTTGAAATTGTGTTTAACAGAGTTAAACATAATAAAAATGGGGAAAATCAGATGAAAACAAAAATAATTTTCAACCTCATCGGGATTGTAATGGGTAGCTTGATGTTGAATATGGTTCAAGCCAACGATAGCACAGGTTATGTGGCAACCAGTGGCGTACAGTACCTGAAAAATAAAGATATTCAGATGTATAGCGAAGATCTCTATATCAGTAAAAAAATCATCAAAGTTGATTATCAATTTAAAAATTTAAGCAACAAAGACATCAAGGAAAATATTTTATTTCCTTTGCCGAAGGTGGAAAATTTCTTTGACTCGGACTTTGCAGATACTGAGGGCTTGTTGAAAAGTTTTCAGGTGAAAGTCGATGGGAAAAAGATTCAGCCCAGCATGCATGTGCGTGCTTATCTACAATTGGGTGATTGGCAGAATCCACAATATGTTGATGTCACCACTGAATTTAAACAATGTGGCTTCACACAGCAGGATTTACTGAATCCTTGGACACGTAAAGTCCGTGATTCTGACTATTACTGGGAAAAAGTACAACAATGTAAGCATCCAAAATTAAAGAAATATTTTACTGATAATCAAGGTTCACTAGAGTGGTCATCAGAAGTGATTTATAGCTGGCCGCAGACCTTTAAAGCAGGAGCAATGACACGGGTACAACATGAGTATCGTCCTTTAGTGGGTGGTTCAGTTGCTATGTATTTAGAACAAGATGCGAAAGACTTTTGTATGGATCGTGCTTTTTTAAATGGTCTAAAAAAGAAGAATGCGGAACATGCACCCATAGCAACTTTAGGTTATATCTTGACTACAGGTGCCAATTGGGCAAAGCCAATACAAAATTTTAAATTGACAATTGAGCGTGATGCAAGCGAACTGATTTCGTTATGTTGGGATGGTAAAATTAAGAAGATCAGTCCAACGAGATTCCAAATTCAAGAGAAAAAATTTACACCTCAGCAAGATTTAAATATTTTGTTTTTAGATACCACACGTCGTTATTAATTCAAAAATCAGGAAAATTTCAGATCATTCTTTCACTTGAAAATACTGGAATTTTCCTTCTGTTGCATCATTCATCCCTAGATGAAAAAGTAAATATTCCATGCATTCATCTGTAAGACTTTGAACAGGATCAACAACATATTTTTTGATTTATATCAAAAAAATTTTAATGAAAAATCTAGCAGTTTTGTAAATACACGCATTATTGGCGATACTTGCACCATTAAAGTGCTATGACAAAATCTAATCTATTTTTATAGCCGTTCTAAAAATTAAAAAATAAGGACGTCAGCCATGATTAGCTTGGTTTTTTTCTTGGTTGGGATGGGCACACTATTTTTAGCATGGGTGCTGTATCAACAGTCACAGTATTTTAAAAGTAATGTGATTGAAGTGCAGGGACGTATAGTCGATATTCAGATTCGAAAATTCAGTTCAAGTAAAACCCAGCGTATTGTACATCGACCCATTATTCACTATGTTTTTCAGGGTAAAACTTGGCAATACGAAGCAGAATATGACGTCCGCCAATACAATCAAAATACAGATGCTTTTGTCAGATTACATTTCAAGCCTGAGCATCCGAGTTTGGTTCGAAGTGAGCCAGATCTGAGAGATGGTCATATTTTAATTTTTATTTGTTTAGGTTTAGGTCTGCTTTTTAATGGTTTAGGTCTGCATTTAATCATCGATAATTTTAACGACATTAAAATCAGTTTATTGGACGAAAAGTTTTTTATCGGGATGGGCGTGATTGCTATCGTGATGTTTTTTACTTTGTTTTGGCAGCGTGAAAACCTTTTATGGATGTTCAACTTGCCCAATGCGACAAAAAAATGGGGCTTAACTGATAATGCAATTTGCCTAGAACAGGGATCAGACCATTCGATATAAAAATGTAGTGCTTCGAAAATGAACGAGTGGAGGGAGGTCAATGCTTGAAATAATCACATTTATTGGAGTCTTTTTTGTCGGTGCTTGTTTTACCTTTGTTGGCGCTATGATTTTATGGCGTAATACATTTTTTCAGCAACACGGGATAAAAATTTACGGACGTATTGTCGATTTTTCATCTGAAACAAAGGATTCGAGTCGCCGACTTCCGATCATTGAATATCAATTTCAAGCACAGAAACGTCGTTTTGTTGATCAATTTTCGGGGCAAATGACACCTGTAAAAATGAACCAAAATATTGAAATTTATGTTTTTCAATCTCATTTAGACACGGCAATGACCGTACATTTTATTGAGGAAATAAAAGCAGTGGGCTATATCTTCACTGCGATTGGTCTTGTGACCTGTATTGTTGGTTTAGTGGTGGCAAATGTGTATTTTAAAGATGGTATTGAGCTTGCCAAAATTTCAGTGGCTCATCCAATGTTTTATGCAGAGCTGTTTTTTTCTATCATGTTTTTTATCGCTGTTATTAAAGCAGCATCCGCATTTTCTGAAATCTTTAAAATTGCTTTAACTGGCATACCATTGGAGAAAAACACGGATTTGGTCGATCAATAGCACAGGAGTCAAGAGAAATGACGAGAGCAGCCTGATTAAGACGGAGAAATTGACAATATATAAAAAAGAATCTAGATCAACTCAACAAAAGAAGAATGAACAATGACTTATATTTTATTTGCGCTTATTTTTTGCGGCTTACTTACTTTGGTGATTTGGGTAAAAAAGCAAAATCAATTTTTTAAGCAACATGGGCTCAAGGTAATTGGACGTGTGGTGGCTCTTGAAGAAAAAACCATGCAGCGACCTAAAGGTGGGGGTAGCTATACAGTACAGCTTCCTGTGATTGAATATCCACATAAAGGACAGACGTGGCAGCTACAAGGAGATGCATCCGCACCGCAGCAATACAAAGAAGGTGAAATTGTCAATTTGGTGGTGCATCCAGAGCTGCCTATAGCAATGACAGAAAAAGAACTTGAGCAGCGTAATATTTTATTGCTGGTGCTGACTGGTCTATTGATTGTCCCCATTGGTCTTATTTTGGGATTTCATTCATTACTCAGCGGTGATGCTGCACAAATGATGATGTTTAAAGGGTACGGTATCACCGTTGGACATTTTTATGATTTTATGGGGGGCGCAGCACTGCTCACATTTCTTGTCAAAATGTATCCTATTTGGAAGCGTTGGAAAGAGAAACAGGATCAGGCTTTTATGGGGTTACCCTATAATGTCAAAGCGGTTAGCCCAAAAAATACCATGCATGAGCAGCAAGCATACAAAGCTCATTCAGGTTAAATATGTGCATTTATAAGATAGATTTAAAAAAGCCGAGTAGTAAATACTCGGCTTATTTCTTATTCAGTTTTCTCAGCAGCTTCTGCTTTTTCAGTCCAGTAATCGGCTTTTTCTTCATTGGCATCTATACCTAAACCATTGGCATAAATAAACGAAATATCACGCATGGCTTGGACATCGCCCAGTGTTGCTGCTTGCTCCACCAATTCAATAGAGCGAGCTGTATCTTGCTCAACCACATCGCCACGACGGTAAAAACCAGCCAATTCTAAAATTGCGGCAGCATGCTCTTGCTCGGCAGCTTGTTTGAGCCAATGGTGTGCATGTTCAAAGTAGGTTTTCGATTCTTCAGGATCACTTTCACGTAGCTCTTTGGCATAAACAGTGTAGCCTTCACCCAGCCAGTACATGGCTTCGATATGTCCATTTGCGGCTGCTTTGAGTGCCCATTCTTCGGCCAGTTCAATATCTTCATCAAAATCGCTTTGCATATACAGCACGGCAACTTCAAACTGAGCTTCAGCTTGCCCAGCAATCGCGCGGTTAATTAGTGCAGTAGGAATAGAAACAGATTCTGACATAACGCCATCCAACACAATTTTGAACTTTTGAATGAGCGATAGCCTAAAAGGTCTATCGGGAAAAAGCCATCTTCGGTGTGATTTTATTTTCTAAAATGAGGGTCTGTTGATCTTTCACTTATGCAGACAATAACAAAAAATCACTTGAGCCATATCGTCAAGTTTCAATATGCTGAATGTTAAACATGGTCATAATGAGAACAATAAGATGGCAAATTTTTTAACTGCTGAACAAGCAAAAGTTTATTCAGATCATGCCAAGCTAGATATTGAATTATATAAGCAGCGTTTGGCGTCTTTAATCGAAGAGAATGCCAAGCAGGGCAATACCGCAGTTTTTACCGTGCTGCCAAAACATTTACCTTTAGAAGATGTTCGTAATTTATCGGCACAATTAACCGATTTAGGTTATCAGGTGCGCTTTGAGTTAAATGAGTTCTTTTATAGCTTTAATGTGTATTGGATTTAAAACTCAATCACATCGACATTTCACGGAATAGTTTCAGTGAAATGTCGAGTATTTATATTTTTTGATTTAGATTGCGTTTAAGTATTTGGAGTGTGTTCTGCCAAAACTTCCAACGCCGCACGAAAAGCTTCCTGAGTTGCAGGTGCGCCACAATAAGGCAAGCTGTGTAACAAGACTTCCTGAATTTCTTCGACACTTGCCCCGTTATTTAGCGCACCACGAATATGTCCTTTAAGCTCTGTCGGGCTTTTTAAAGCAGTTAAAAAGGCGATAGTAATTAAGGAACGGTATTTGCGTGGTAGCACACCTTCACGTTGCCAAGTTGAACCCCATGCATGTTCATTAATCCAGTCTTGCAAAGGTTGGGTAAATGGTACAGTGTTGTCCTGTGCGCGTTTTACAAAGCTTTCGCCCATGACTTCAGTGCGAACTTTTAAGCCATTGTCATAGTCTTGTTGTGACATTTTACTATCCCTGTTTTATTGTTTGAGCTCGGTGTATAGATTAAGTGCATAGATTAACAATTTATGGCGATGACACCATGCGCACTTGGTCGTAGACCATCAAAAAATATTCACATCTATCTATTTTTAATATATCCACAAGGTATAAAAAACCCCGAACATAAAGTCGGGGCTGTTTTGGCTTTATCGCAAATTTGGAAATAAGCGAGTGTTAAGCCTCAATGGTTTGCACGCTAATTTTTTTAGCAGGGTCTGCTTTGCGGCGTACAGTTGGAACAGGTTCGCCATAGTATTGACGGTCTGCAAAATAACTTGAACGCACCATTGGTGCTGCCCAAATATTTTTAAAGCCAAGCTTTTGACCATGTGCGGTGTAGCGTTCAAATTCTTCTGGTGTTACAAAACGGTCAATTGGCGCATGTTCTTTAGACGGTTGCAAATATTGGCCAATGGTCACGTAATCTACGTCGTGCGCCTTAAGATCATCCAATAACGCAATCACTTCTTCTTCAGTTTCACCAATGCCCACCATCAAACCACATTTGGTTGGAATATCAGGACAGTATTCTTTAAACATTTTGAGTAAGTTTAAAGAGTGTTGATAGTCTGAACCTGGACGCATGGCTTTATATAAACGTGGCACAGTTTCAATATTGTGGTTGAAAACATCTGGCGGACATTCAGTCATAATGCGTAGTGCAATATCCATACGACCACGGAAGTCTGGCACCAAAATTTCCAATAAGGTGTCTGGACTGAGCGCTCGGGTTTCTTTAATACAATCTACAAAATGCTGCGCACCGCCATCTAATAGGTCATCACGGTCTACAGAGGTGATCACGGCATATTTTAAGCCTAAATTGGCAATGGTTTCTGCCATGTGACGTGGCTCTTCAGGGTCAAGCGCATTTGGTCGACCATGGGCAACATCACAGAATGGGCAGCGACGGGTACAAATATCACCCATAATCATAAAGGTTGCAGTACCACCACCAAAGCATTCAGGTAAGTTTGGGCAAGCGGCTTCTTCACAAACGGTATGTAATTTTTGCTGACGCAAAGTGGTTTTAATGCGTTGAACTTCTTCAGGTGCCGTCATTTTGACCCGAATCCAGTCAGGCTTGCGAGGCGTTTCAACCGTAGGAACAACTTTTACAGGAATACGTGCGACTTTTTCAGCACCACGGAGTTTGACACCCTGTTCAGGTTTACGGTTTGCAGACATATTCAACTTTTCCACTGTTTTTGAAGGGGAGAGATTTAGTATGGCTTACATTTTACAGAATGTTGAAGCAAAATATGCCAATTCCAACATGCACGGTAAAATGTCAACGAACATTCATCATAAGAGCATATTATTATAACGAAATTGTGCTTAAATTGGGTAAAAACGATATTCATATAAAAAATGTGGTTATCACGTAATATATGCACACTAAATACAGAAAATTCAAACGATTTACGTCATAATATGGCCCATTGAAAAGATAGATTTAAAGAAAAGGAGCGTTGAATGCCACGTAAAAAAGAGGTCGTTAGTGGAACTTTCGTGAAGTATGATGCGGTCGTTCTCGGTTCAGGCCCTGCGGGTGAAGGCGCGGCAATGAAACTTGCCAAATCAGGTAAGCGTGTTGCGATTGTAGATATTCGTGAACAACTCGGTGGTAACTGTACGCATGTGGGTACAATCCCGAGTAAAGCACTGCGTCAGACGGTGTCTAATATTATTCGTTACCGTCGTGACCCAATGTTTAAAAAAATGGGTGACTGGCGTCAGTTTACCATGAAGCAAGTGCTTCAAAGTGCACATAAAGTAATTCAACAGCAGGTTGAAACGCACTCACGTTTTTATGATCGCAATGAAATTGCGATTTATCATGGCCGTGCTTATATTCAAGATAAAAATACAGTTTTGGTTTTTAGTGCAGACGGCATTAAAGAAACCATTATTTGTCAGCAAATTGTGATTGCAACGGGTAGTCGTCCGTATCGTCCTGAAATTTTAGATTTCAACCATCCACGTGTATTTGATTCGGACAAAATTTTGGATTTGGACTTTTCTATCCAAAAAATTATTATTTACGGTGCAGGGGTAATTGGCTGTGAATATGCGTCTATTTTTATTGGTTTAGATCACAAAGTCGATTTGATCAATACACAGCATAAATTACTCAGCTATTTGGATGATGAAATTTCCGATGCGCTGTCATATCACTTGCGTGCGCAGGGTGTGTTGATTCGCCATAATGAGCAAATTGATCATTTAGAAACTTTTGATGATCACGTGGTTTTATATTTGCAAAGTGGTAAAAAAATTAAAGCCGATGCAATTCTGTGGTGTAACGGTCGTTCAGGTAATACCGATGGTTTAGGTCTTGAAAATGTCGAACTCAAGCCAAACAGCCGTGGTCAGTTAACAGTTAATGATCAATATCAAACCGAAGTAGATAATATTTATGCTGCGGGTGATGTGATTGGTTGGCCATCATTGGCATCTGCTGCGTATGACCAAGGTCGTTGTGCGGGTGCGAATATGAGTGGCGAAGAAAATGTGGTACCTGTAACTGATATTCCAACAGGGATCTACACCATTCCAGAAATTTCTTCGATTGGTAAGACCGAACAGGAATTAACTGAAGAGAAAATTCCGTATGAAGTTGGTCAGGCGTCGTTCCGTCATTTAGCACGTGCGCAAATTACGGGTGATACCGTAGGTGAATTAAAGATTCTGTTCCACCGTGATACTTTAGAAGTGTTGGGTGTGCATTGCTTTGGTAATAATGCTGCAGAGATTATTCACATTGGTCAGGCCGTGATGAACAGCCCGAACAATACAATTAAGTATTTTGTTGAAACAACATTTAACTATCCGACTATGGCTGAAGCCTACCGTGTAGCAACTTTAAATGGTATGAACCGCTTATTCTAAGTTGCTGCAACATCGCTTAAAGTTCATTAAAAGAAGAACCCGTAAAGTTTAGGCTTTACGGGTTTTCTTATTCTAAGTTATTCGTTTGGTGTTTTAGTTTTGGTACGTCATTTTATTTGAGTCCAATAATGGCTCGATAGATTATCTGCATGATGAACAAATTAAAATGGTCGGCTACCCGCCAAACTAATTCTTTTAAGTAAGCGCCGTTGCTCGGCAGGGAATGGCTCCCTAGAGTGTAAGGTCACTTGATTGTCCCAAAATACCAAATCCCCTTGTTCCCAATGATGCGTGTAGCGGAAGGCTGGCTTTAAAATATGTGCGCGTAGCCGAGCAATTAATTCACTGCCTGCCTGATCATCATAATTGAGCAACTCCACTTCAGAATGGGTGTTCAGCCAAAGGGCTTTACGTCCAGTTTCAGGGTGGACTCTCACCAAAGGATGTGGATAGCCATGACCAACAATAGGTTGATCATGAAAACGATACAGCGGTGAATTACCATAGCTGCCTGTCGCAGTCGTATTTTGCGCACGCACAAAAGGGTTGTATGTAATGAGTTGAAGGTGATCAATCTCCGCTTTGGTGGTTTCATCTAAGGCATCGTAGGCTTTAATGGTGTTGTACCACGTGGTTTGTCCGCCTTGTTCTGGAATTTCTATGGCATACAGCAGCGAGGCAAAAGAGGGTAACGGTGTCCATTGATGGTCTGCATGCGGTTTAAGTTCTGCATGTCCCGTATAATCACCTTGCCCAACAGCATTTGATACTGGCACTACATCAGGCGGTGTACCTGTGTCGGCTTGACTGCCCAAAACAGGATTGTCTGAACTTGGACGGAAAATAGAACCAAAGTAACTGGCAAATGCTAAATACTGTAAATCATCTAAATGTTGTTGTTTAAAAATCAAAACTAGATGTTGTGCCAAAGCTTGTTTTAGACGATAAATAGTTGCCCCTGTTTGGGCTTTTTTCGCATCTAGCCCTGTCACGACAGCACCTAAGGCAGCACCTGCTAAAGGTTGTATTTGAATATCATTAGGATTTTGTAATGAATCGGCTTGATGCCAACGTGGTGCATCGTGAATCGCTTGAGAAAGCGGGCTTAGACTGCTCATTGGTTTTTACTCTTTCTTGGTATATGGTCAAGAAAATTTAAGTAAAAACAGTCATCAGATAAAATTAAAAGAAATGCTAAACTTATGAAAAACATTATTTTTTAAATAAATGTATGATCTTGAACCATTTAACTTATTTTGCATAGATTTGCTGTTTAAATGCAATGTAGTCTATGGAACAAGTTATATCAGTTGCTCCTTTAGTATTAATACATTGATAATGAAATCGAGTGACTTAAGCGATTAATGCGCACAGAATGCCTGATTAAAATACTCAAACAGTTGAGGCGTTTGCATCCATAAAAAAATTGAAAAGACGAGCAGGACAATAACCGCTAGTGCGAGCAGCACTTTAAAATTAAATAAAGAATTAGTCATGAATAACGTGCTCCTCATTGACCCAGAAATGCACCAAGACCGCAAATGCGCTTAAGGCAATTGAAACGATCCAAATTGCATTATAGTTGCCTGTTAGGTCGTGGTTTAAGCCACCGAGCCATCCCCCAAAAAAAGAACCGACTTGGTGGGTAAAAAACACAATGCCGCTAAGCATAGTCAGATATTTGATACCAAACATATTGGCCACAATACCATTGGTTAGCGGAACAGTAGATAGCCACAATAAGCCCATGATGATGCCAAATGCATAAATTGTCCAGATGCTCAATGGCAGGGCTAAAAATGCGATAATCGCAATGCCACGTAGCCCGTACAGCCACATCAACAAATGTGCTTTGGAATAGCGACCGCCTAACCAACCTGCTGTGTATGTCCCAACAATGTTAAACAAACCAACCAAGGCGAGAAAAATGGTTCCTGTGGTGGCATCAAAACCATGGTCAATTAAATAACCTGGTAAGTGAATGCCAATAAATACCACCTGAAAACCACAGACAAAAAAGCCTAGTGCCAAAAACCAGAATGGTTTGTGATTTTTAGCGATGATCAGAATTTGCTTAAATCCCAAAGCTGGTTGCGTGGACGACGCAGAGCTTGGGCTTTGATACATGGGTGCTTTGAGCATCCATGCCAAAGGAACAATCAATGCAATTAAAATAGCACTGACAATTAAAGCACCCGACCAACCAACATTTTGTAATAACAATAAGGTCGATGGCAGCATAATGAATTGCCCAAAAGAGCCTGCTGCACTGGCAATACCCATCGCAAGGCTTCGCTTTTCAGGTGGTGCCGCACGACCAACTGCTGAAAGTAGTACAGGAAATGAAGTGGCAGATAAAGCGAGACCTAAAATTAAACCCACGCTCAAATTTAGCAACAAGCCTGTTGAGCTGACGGCCATGAGTAATAAGCCAATGGTATACAGCGCACCGCCTACGGCCACCACAATTTTACTGCCGTATTTGTCTGCAAAAGCGCCTGTAATGGGTTGGACTGCACCCCAAATGAGGTTTTGCATGGCAATAGCCAGACTAAAGACATTATGCCCCCAGCCAAATTCATGGCTCATTGGCACCAGATACAGGCCAAAGGCATGTCGTACCCCCAATGACAGCGCCAGAATAATGGCACTTCCCATCAGCATATAAATCAGGGCTTTGGAAAAACGGGTATCTGACATAAAAAGTCCGGCAGCCAGGAAAGACCTGCTTATGTTAGTAGATTGCCGCGTGGGAGGCGATAGAATAAAAATTAAATAAAAGATAAAATTTTTTTATGGCTGCATCAAAAAAGACAGCCCGAAAGGCTGCCTGATGATGGACTGAAAATTAAAGCCTAGAAACGGATACCAATACCGGCATAGGCCAGAATCGGATTCACTTCAATATCGGCCTTAGAACGAATAAGTTCGCCATGTGTGGCATCGGTCACGGTAATGGTGGTGTCATTTTGCAGATGTGCATAGGACAGCGAACCAACCGCAAACCATTTTTCATTAAAGTCATAAGTAAAGCCTGCTGTGATTACTGGAGCAAAGGCATCTGTTGCTTCAACTTTGACTTTAGGATTGGCTTTGTCATTCGGTGACCCATCTAGTGATGCTCCGGCTTTATTATCCAGAATATTAGCGATCATATGTCCTGCAGCAATCAGGTCTTTTTCAGTCTGTGGATTAATTTCCAGTTCATTAAAATAAGCATACATTAAGCCTACGCCAACATAAGGACGGAATTTATTTACGCCAGTCTTGCCAAAGTGATACTGAAATTCAAAAGCAGGCGTCCATGCCCGAGCTGAAGCGGCAGGGCCATGTGCTTCTAAATCCGTAATAAAAATATCATTGTCTAACTCAATGGAGCCCACAAGTGGGGAAGCTATAGCACTGAATGGAGCATATATTTTTCCCTTACCTTGTAAGTCTACTTTAGGTGGAATGCCAGCTTTCATTTCAAACGAAATATTATCGGTAAAAAAATAGTTGGTCATAATGCCTAAAGTGGTAACATCATCAGCCTCTAATCCAGTGCCTGGATTCGTCCAGTTCTCTAGGCCATAAACTTGTGCTGTACCGCTCATGAACGCAGGTAAGGTACTATCTGGATTGATGCCATTAATTAAATCAATTAACCAATTCGCTAAACCAGATGAATTTTCTACGCGGTTATCAATGACTGCCTGCGATGAAATTTCTCCAACGTCAGACTGTATTCCTTCATAGGCAGCAGTATTAACTTTGAATGGCTGCGCTTTACCTTGTGGCATCACATGTAAAGCACCCACTGATACAGAAAAACGTTTAAAACCATCACCATCTTGCAGGCTAAAATACGGTGAGGCATAAGAAACAGCAGGTAAGGCCAATAGCGTGCTGGCAAATAATAAGGTCTTCTTCATATAAGGGACTCCATGTCCAATTTGTTGCTCGTTTTTATAAGGGCCATTATTTAATAGTTAGATAAAGCAAGACTGTTGTTTTTGAAGAAGATTGTTTTATTACATTTGTAACATTCTTGAAATAACTTTGCTGCTCTGTGACTTATTTATGACTTGTGTAGCTAGAAATGGTAATACGGTTTTTAGGGATGAAACCTGAATATTGATATAAGTATTTGATTTATTTATTTTAAGTTGAAGTTTTAGGCGATAAAAAAGGCCACATCAATGTGACCTTTCTGACAATTTTTTTAGTTTTTACGCCAATGACAGCTTAAGACTGGAAACGTGACAGGTCTTCTTCAGGACGTGCAGTCAGGACTTCCAGACCGTCTTTAGTCACTAAAATAGTGTGTTCATATTGCGCTGAAAGTTTGTGATCTTTGGTCACCACGGTCCATTTATCGCCAAGTAATTTGGTTTGCCAAACACCCGCGTTTACCATTGGTTCAATGGTAAAGGTCATGCCTTCTTCTAAAATCATGCCGGTATCTGGCTGGCCATAATGCAGCACTTGCGGTTCATCATGGAAGGTTGTTCCAATGCCGTGACCGCAATATTCGCGCACCACACTAAAGCGCTCAGATTCGACATATTTCTGAATGGCATGGCCAATATCACCAATGGTCGCGCCCGGTTTTACAACTTCCATACCGCGGTACATAGCTTCCTGTGCTACTTTGCATAGACGGTTGGCAAGAATAGAAGTTTCACCACCAACGATGTACATCATGTTGGTATCGCCGTGGTAACCATCTTTAATGACCGTGACATCAATATTCAGGATATCGCCTTTTTTTAATGTCTTGTTTTCAGATGGAATACCGTGACACACCACGTGGTTTACCGAAGTACAGATGGTATGCTGGAAGGCTGGACGACCTGGGGCTGCACCATAGCCCAGGCAGGCTGGAATGGCATTTTGTACATTGACAATATAATCGTGACAAATCGTATCAAGCTCAAGTGTGGTTACACCCGGTTTGATATGTGGCTTGATCATATCCAAAACTTCCGCTGCCAGTCGTCCCGCTACCCGCATTTTCTCAATTTCATCTGCGGTTTTAATTAATCGACGAGGCGCTTGATAAGTACTGTTCATGATCTCTAAAAACTTTTGGAAATTTATATGTGACTATGGTATAAATAGCCGCCCATTTTATCAAATGCTTTTTCGTGAATAAATTTCGCGGGCATTGTGCGATGGGGCAACAAAATCCGCACATATATCGTCACATTACTCTGGGTGCCCTTTGGGGTGGAGAATGCGGATATATGGAGGCCTAACCCAAACTTTAAGGTAAAGAAAATGGCAGATTACAACGTAAGCATGCGCGACCTTCTTCAAGCTGGCGCACACTTTGGTCACCAAACACGTTTCTGGAACCCAAAGATGCGTCAATACATCTTTGGTGCGCGTAACAAAATTCACATCATCAACCTTGAACACACTGTTCCAGCGTTAAATGATGCTTTGAACTTTGCTAACAACTTGGCTAGCAAAAAGAACAAAGTTTTGTTCGTAGGTACTAAACGTGCTGCTTCTGCAATCATCCGTGAACAAGCTCAACGTGCTGGTCAACCATATGTAGATCACCGTTGGTTAGGTGGTATGTTGACGAACTGGAAAACACTTCGCCAATCTATCAACCGTTTAAAAGATCTTCAAGTTCAATCTACTGACGGTACTTTCGCTAAGCTTACTAAACGTGAAGCTTTAGAGCGTAGCCGTGAAATGGAAAAACTTGAGCGTGCTTTAGGCGGCGTGAAAAACATGGGTGGTTTACCTGACGCATTATTCGTAATTGACGTTGACCACGAAGCAATTGCAATTAAAGAAGCGAAAAACTTAGGTATTCCTGTAATCGGTATCGTTGATACAAACTCTAACCCAGACAACGTAGACTACGTTATTCCGGGTAACGACGATGCGATCCGTGCAGTAACACTTTATGCTTCTGCAATGGCTGATGCGATCATTGCTGGTAAAGAATACGCTCAAACTCAAGCCAACGCTCAAGCGAAAGGCGAAGAAGCTCCTGCTTCTGAGGCTTAATGCGTTTTGACGCAAGCTTGTCATTTTTGCGACATGTGATGGTGGCAAAGTAAGCGTCATGTATGCAGACGGCCCAAGAGACACCCTCTGGGCCGTTTCTGTTAAAAAGAGAATTCATTTTCTACCGATTTTAGGAGATTAACATGACTGCAGTTACAGCAAGCATGGTTAAAGAATTGCGTGATCGTACTGGTCTAGCAATGATGGAATGTAAAAAAGCATTGACAGAAGCAGGCGGTGACATCGAATTAGCGATTGACAACCTTCGTAAATCTGGTCAAGCAAAAGCTGCTAAAAAAGCAGGCAACATTGCTGCTGACGGTGCAATCACTATCGTTCAAGAAGGCAACAAAGCAATTCTTTTAGAAGTAAACTGCCAAACTGACTTCGTTGCTAAAGACGAAAACTTTGCTGGTTTCTCTGCAAAAGTTGCTGCTGCTGCATTGGCTGCAAACGAAACTGATGCTGCTAAAATTGCTGAGCTTAAACTTGAAGATGGCGCAACTGTTGAAGAAACACGTATTGCCCTTGTTCAAAAAATTGGTGAAAACATCCAAGTACGTCGTGCACAAATCGTTGAAGGTGAAAACCTTGCTGTATACAAGCACGGTCTAAAAATTGGTGTTGTTGTTTCTTATACAGGTGATGCTGCGACTGGTAAAGGCATTGCAATGCACGTTGCTGCATTCAACCCAGTTGCTGTTACTGCTGAGCAAGTTCCTGCTGATCTTATCGCAAAAGAGAAAGAAATTGCAGAAGCGAAAGCAATCGAATCTGGTAAGCCTGCAAACATCGTAGAGAAGATGGTAACTGGTTCAGTAGAAAAATACTTGAACGAAGTTGCGCTTGATCGTCAAATGTACGTAATTGACAACGAGAAGAAAGTTGCTGAAGTATTAAAAGCAACAGGTACTACAGTTGCTCAATTCGTTCGTTTTGAAGTGGGTGAAGGTATTGAGAAGAAAGCAGAAATGAGCTTCGCTGAAGAAGTTGCTGCTGCTCAAGCTGCTGCGAAATAATTTTACTGTCGTAAAATATTTTGTAAAAAAGCCCCAAGTTTATTTGGGGCTTTTTTATGAGCGGTGTTCGGGTATAAATATCGAAATGCAAACTAGACTAAAAGTGTGATGACAATATGGCAAATAAAAAGAATTTAGGTGTTGGTGCAATTATTGTTATTTTAATTGCAGCATTTTTTGGCATAGATTTACAGCAGTTTCAAACTGAAACACGCCATGACCCATCCATTTCAAGTGAAAGCACAAAATCTACTCTATCTAAGGATGCTCAAACACCTTTTAAGCATGAAAATGGGTCAGATGATGTTGCCAAGATTGAGCGAGCATTTCGGCTAAAACAGCGTGATGTGCAAGTTCGTGCTAGTGGTCGGGTAATTGCAATTTTACCTGATGATAATGAGGGTTCACGTCATCAAAAATTTATCTTGAAACTTAGCAATGAACAAACACTTTTAGTGGCACACAATATTGATTTGGCGCCTCGTATAGCCAATATTCAAAAAGACGATAAGGTTGAGTTTTTTGGTGAATATGAATATTCAGACAAGGGTGGGGTAATTCATTGGACGCATCATGACCCAGCCGATAAGCATGTGAGTGGATGGTTAAAACACCAAGGAAGAACCTATCAATAAAGGTTCTTCCGATTATTCTAATTGGATATAGCGTTTAAACGCGCAAATCGCTCGTTTTTTGCCGTGTTTGCCAAGAAGGTAGGATTTTACCTAAATATGCATCCATGCACCAAATTGGGCCAATGAGAAGGAATTGGACGTCTTTAAAGAATGAAGGCTTTTTACCTTCTACTTTATGTCCATAAAACTGGCCAATCCAAGCCAGAACAAACAAGGCAATATAGAAACCAGAACCTACAGGTAAAATATAAATTAACCATGCCATCACCAGCATGAGTGCCGCCATGGCGACAGCTAAAACTAAATCGAGTCGCGCATAAAAAATAAAACTAAGGACTAACAGCAACGTGGTGAGTAGCGCGCTAAAATGCGCCAGAATACCCACAATTGAAAAAAAGATTGTGGGTACGCATACCCAATGAATAAGTTTATTGGTTTTATTTTGATGGCTTTCACTATACTCATCAAACCACTCTGTTACAGTCTTCATGCTCTACTCCTGTAGAAAACGATTCATTGTTATTTTTAGACTGAATAAAATATAGCGTAGAACGATGCAGCGGTCAAATGTATAGCGTGGTGAATAAGGGGGTAGATCTATATTTTGCTCTAAGATTTAAGGGCAAAAAGCTTAGATGTTAAAAAAGCCACATAAAGTGGCTTTTTTTGTCAAATGTTCAGGAGTAAAGCGAAGTTTTAAGAGTTAGGACCTTCAACACGCTCAATACTCACTTTACCTACGCCTGCATTGGTAATACCCAATTGCTTCGCAGCGCCGTAAGAAAGATCAAGTACACGGTTGCCATGGAACGGACCACGGTCATTTACTTTTACAACAACGCTTTTGCCGTTGTTTTTATTGGTCACGCGAATATAACAGTTGAGCGGTAGGCTACGGTGTGCTGCGGTCATTGCATTCATATCGAATGTTTCACCGCTTGCAGTTTTACGACCGTGGAATTGACGACCATACCAAGACGCCATACCTGTTTGGCTAAATTTACGTACAGTATTTGAAGCCACAGTGTTTAACTTCTCAATCACTGAAGGTTCTTCTGCAGGAATTTCAATTTTCGCTGCAATCGTTTGACGACGAATTTGGTCGCCTGAACGTTCGGTGATTGAAAGGCTGTTTAAATTTGAGAAATGTGAATTAAAACTTTGAGCTTCTTTATTGAGTACACGTGCAGCAAGGCTAGATGACTCATTGTCATTATTGAATGATGATTGCACCATTTCAGCTTGCGACTGACTTAGGGCAACAGCTGCAGAAAGTGCAAGTAAGTATTTAAGTGAACTATGCATGGTTTGAACTCCTGAAGACAGAATTTTTAACTTATTTCGCTCTTAACTGATTGAAATAGTGGTAATCCTGTCTGTAATTTCACTTTTTTGACTACATTTGACGAAATGGATAATATTCATCCCTTACCAAAGGTGTCTAGTCTTTATACGAAAATAATGACAAAAAGTACCAAAAAACAACTTTGTTTGATTAAAAAATAATCAATATTGTAACAATATATTTAAAAAGATGATTTTGTGATCAAATTGTCAAAAATATTTCTTGACTTTACTTGTTTGGTTTGGGTGTGGGGTTTATCGGCTGGCAATTTCAGTACCGAGTAACCATAACGCAGTTGCATACATACGGCTGCGGTTATAGGTCGTAATCACCTGAAAATTTGGGTAAGTAATATAGTAAATTGGCCCATAATTCTCTTGCAATTGAATGACATTCACCAAATCCAGATCATCTATTTGTACAATAGGATTCAGCGGTGCGATGCCTTGCGATTTTAAGACACCATAAGGTGTAGGTAAGGTTAAATCTTTGGCAATCACGCTGTCAGGATTGTTACCTGTATAACGTGCTGCAAATGCAATGGGTTGATTTCGCTGCCAGCCATGCTGTGCCAAGTAATTTGCAATTGAGCCAATCGCATCTACTGCTGAATTACGAAGGTCGATATGACCGTTGCCATCATAATCCACCCCAAATTTTGGAATGTTGCTTGGCATGAATTGAGGGTAGCCGACTGCACCTGCATAAGAGCCGACCACAGAAGAGGTTGGAATACCATCTTTATATGACCATGCAATGAGTGCAGCGAGTTCATCTTTAAAGTATTCAGCACGACGTTCGTAGCCAAAACCTAACGTTGCTAAAGCGTCACGAGTAATAAATGAACCTTTATTGCTGCCAAAGCCTGTTTCTACGCCCAATATACCTAATATGATGGCTTGAGGCACACCAAACTGCTGCTCAGCACGATTGAGTGTATCTGCATACTGCTGTTTAAAACGTACACCACGCTGAATAGTGCTTTCTGCAAGGAAATTCGTTTTATAGGCATACCAAGGCTTACTTTCGCCTGGACGGTTCATAATATTGATGATATTGGGTAAATTTTTAGAACCATTCATTGCCCAGTCAACTTGCGCTTCGCTCAAGCCATAAGTTTGCATCGTTTTTTGTTTAAAACTGGCATAAGACGGATGTTGCTGAAAATCATTGGCCTGACAGAAACTGGTGATAGAAAATGCACCGATCAGTAAAGAAACACGTTTTAGTTTGTTATAAAAATCAAGTTTGAACATATTGGGCAAAATTCCAAATTGATGATTTGCACAACTTATTTATATGCAGTAAATAAGTTTGTACTTATATAGAAGAAGAGGTCTTAGATTGACCTTAAAGCGCTAAAGCGAAGTCAGCGGCTAAGATAGCATTCAAGCGCGCTTGCTTTGTAAAAACTTATACAAAAATAGACAAAGAATGTGTAAAAAGCGCGCAGGATTTGTAACAAAGTTAAAACGCATCACAAAAACTTGCTGCAATTGTCTAAAAACGGACAGATTTGACAGTATTTATTCTCCGAATAAAAATGCCTGATCGAAATCAGGCATTTTGTCAGTTCATTACATGATTAAGATGTATGTACGTATCTATATTAAGGATGGAATAAAGTGTCGTGATATTCCGCTAATACCATCAGCTCTTCTTTGTTAAGATTTGGAATGATTTTATCAACAGCAATATGAACGGCTTTAATTACCGCAGCAGCACCGATATCTGCAGCTTTACGTTTAATCATGCCTAAATCTAAGGTTTTATTAAAGTCGCTCATAAAGTGACGTACTGTCGCTTCTGCGAACTGTTTATACAGTTCAGTTAAAGCCGCTTTATTGACTTCATTGCCTGCTTGAATTTCGGCATAGTTGTGTTTAAGGCTGGTCACCAAACTCGCATCTAGTGTTTCTCCGATGCGTGCATTGCCTGCCGCATCTTTAAAGCTACTACGCTCAGAAAATTCAATCGATTGTTTGACGACATCATTCGGTGCTTTGCTTAATAATTGTTTAAGCAATACCGCAACGGTAGATTTGATATAACCCGCAAGTTTTTCGGCAGTGTCACGCTTATCACTGGCAGGAAAACGGCGTACCAACTCCGTTAAAATTGCATCAATGATTTCATCATTAATCATGAGTGCTGTTTTGTCACGAAGCGGGTACAGCGGTTCACTTGAATTTTTTTTCTGTTGTGCAGTTTCAATTGTATTTAATAATTCTGCAGATGGAATAAATCCAAAAAATGGCATTGTAAAACCTCAATGTTTTTATTGTCGCGCTAAACGAATAGGGCGAGGCATCCATGTTAAGTCCGATACACGACATGGGTTAATGTCTAAACCACCACGACGTGTATAGGTTGCATATACCATCAACTTTTCTGGTGCAAATTTTTGCCAAATATCTGCAAACATTTGTTCCACGCATTGTTCGTGAAAACCATTATGCTGACGATATGAAATAATATAAGCCAAAATACTGCGATAACAAGGTTTTTTGCCTTGATAACGGATAAAAACTGTACCCCAGTCAGGTTGTCCAGTGACTGGGCAATTACTGCGCAATAAATGAGAGTAAAGTTGTACCTCTACATCTTCTGCCTGTTCTAAATCAAACTGTAATAAGCTTGGATCAGGATGTTGCTCCAAGCGTTCAGGACTAAGTTGATCTATGCAAATGCCCTCAGGCTGACTGATGGCTAAATCATCAACCTGAAATAGCGTTAGCGTAACTGGTGCTTCTGCTGCTGCAGTTAAATCATGCTCTACCGTTTCAATAAAATTGGCAGGAGATTGAAAACGGGTAAAGTTCATACTGTTGAAGTAAAGCTTTAGCGATTTAGATTCAATCAGGTTAGGCGAGGATGCAGGTAAGCTAATACGACCAATCGCAACCTGAGGGACACCTTCAGCATTTAGCCAAGAAATTTCAAAAACGTGCCACCAGTCCTGACCGAGTTGGATGCCTTCAACGTCAGCATATTTTTCACGTGCAGCCGCACGTGAAATAGGGAATAAAATATCGGGTTGATATTCGGTTGGGTAGTTGGTGTCTTTACCAAGGAGAGATTGTTCAACACTCATTATTCACGCATTCCTGAGCCACGAGAAAGTAAATGATAGGCGATGCCATACAGCGCGGCACAGCATAGTGTAATCACTGTGAGTGAAATCGTCACGTTTACATCGCTATGACCTAGAATGCCGTAACGGAACGCATTGACCATATACACGACTGGGTTAATTAAAGATAAGTTTTGCCAAAATGGACTGAGAGCGCTAATTGCATAGAACACACCGCCTAAATACGTCAGGGGTGTTAAAACAAACGTTGGAATAATGGAAATATCATCAAAAGATTTGGCATAGACTGCATTAATAAAGCCACCTAAAGAAAACAAAAAGGAGGTGATTAAAACAGTATAAATAGTCACGAACCAATTGGTAATATAAAGGTCTGTAAAGAAAAGGCTCATTGCTGTCACAATAATGCCGACCAATACACCACGGCAGACGCCACCCAATACATAGCCCCATAAAATGGCATGTAAAGGTACAGGACTCATAATCAGCTCTTCAATGCTTTTTTGGAATTTTGCACTAAAAAAACTTGAAGATACGTTGGCATAACTGTTGGTGATGACAGCCATCATAATTAAGCCAGGCACAATAAATTGCATATAGCTAAAGCCGCCCATTTCACCAATACGTGAGCCAACCAAATTACCAAAGATTACGAAGTACAAACTCATGGTGATGGCAGGTGGTAATAAGGTTTGCGGCCAAATCCGCATAAAACGACGAATTTCTTTATGAACTAAGGTGTAGAGTGCAATACGCAGTTGGGTAAAATTCATTGCGCAGCTCCATCTAAATTCTTTTCGACCATTTTGACAAATAACTCTTCTAGACGGTTCGACTTGTTTCGCATACTGCGCACCCGAATACCTTGTGCTTCTAACAGTTGGAACAAATCGTTCAGGCTATGGGCTTTATCCATCGTGACTTCTAAAGTCACAGCATCGATTAGATTAAAGCGAACCCCAATGATGTCCAGTTCAATCGGTTGAATGGGTTCAGCCAAATCAAAAATAAAAGATTCTTCATTCAGTTGATTGAGGAAGTTTTTCATAGAGGTGTCTTCTTTAATCACACCACGGTCAATAATCGCAATGCGACGACACAGCATTTCTGCTTCTTCTAAATAGTGTGTGGTCAGAATGATAGAGGTGCCTTTATCATTCATCTCCGTGAGAAAATCCCACATAGAACGACGTAATTCGATGTCAACACCTGCAGTTGGTTCATCTAAAATCAGTAATTTCGGTTCATGCATCATGGCACGTGCAATCATCAAGCGGCGTTTCATCCCACCCGATAACATGCGGGCTTGAGTGGCGCGTTTATCCCAAAGCCCAAGTTTTTCTAAATATTCTTCTGCACGTTGTTCTGCGATCTTTTTTGGAATACCGTAGTAACCTGCTTGAGTAACTAAAATATCAAAGGTTTTTTCAAACTGACCAAAGTTAAATTCCTGCGGAACAACACCCAAACACTGCTTGGCTTGCGATGGCTGTGTATCTAGATCATGACCAAAAATTTCTACTGTGCCTGAAGTTTTTTTGGTGAGAGAACTGATGATGCTAATGGTTGTAGATTTACCTGCACCATTTGGCCCAAGTAGGGCGTAAAACTCACCCTCAGGTACGCTCAAATTAATGCCCTTAAGCGCTTGGAAGCCATTTCGATAGGTTTTCGATACGTCCCTTAACGTCAATGCATCAGTCATGAAATTCTCACTTGAGGAATAGAGCAACTATTGTGAGCGATCTTGCGCAATAAACCAAGTGAGCAGCATGGAATTCTATGTTGCAACTTTGGAACATTGCTTAAAGCATAAGCATAAAATTGTTCAACTTATATATAGTTGCTTTACCTTGAGCAATTTTTTGTTATGATGTGCAGCGCGCGCTCATAGCTCAACTGGATAGAGTACAGGTCTCCGAAGCCTGTGGCGTGGGTTCGAGTCCCGCTGAGCGCACCAAACCAACATATTAAACTATTGATTTTAAAGAAAAATATAAGTAAAAATTGTTTCGCATGTACTCATTTGTGTGCTTATAATTAATTTCACCACTTTGTAAGCTAATATTTCATTTTTTCCATAACTATCCTCTATTATGTTGATATTACTACAATTGTACTGATTTTTATAAAAATTGGTTTAAGCCTTTGATAAGAGTTGAATTAAGAATGATGCAACGACTTTGTATAGCCACGCCAACAGATGAAGAGTTTGATAAAGCCCAAGAACTGTTATTTAAAATGGGGTATGAGTGGAATGGCTTTGAAATGGAGATTGATGGTGCTCAAGAGCTAACAGATCGCAACGGCGCAACGGCGATTTACACTCATCCTGATGACAATACCATTGATTCCTGGATGGGATTTATAGATGATCCCTTACCAGCACAAGATGATTTTGACGGTGGATATAGATTGGTGGCCTTTAAGGACTTAATCTCATTATCCACGGGTAATTGAAGTATTAAGTTTGTTAGAATAATTTAGTTGAACATTCAATTTACTGAAATGTTCCGAGAGATTAATTCTATTTCTGGATATAACAATGCCACTTTTTAGCCGTTGCTTCATATTGTCTATTGCTTATTTTAGCTTCCAATTAACAAATGCAGACTTAGTTGAATTAGATACTAACCCTAACAGTGTATCAGCTGATCGCATTGATCAATTAACACGGACATTGGCTGAAGGTTCATTTGGTAATGTAGAAGAGAAGGTTGTAGTTACTGCAAAAGAAGCGGAAGAAGCAGCGGAAAAAGTTCCTATGTTTATTGATCCTAAAGAATACAAAGCATTAGGAATTAAAAGTAGCTATAAAATATATGGTGATTCTGAAATCTGGTATTTACCTGAATCGCAAGAGTATGCGGAACAAAAATATTTCTCCAATAATGTAAAGTTCTTTAAATTACTTGGTAGTGATGTAGCCTTATTTGCCGATATGGATGATGAATCTGCCACAGATGATGATTATTGGACAGTAAATTGTTCCAAAGATCGTATTACAGATGAAAAGATATATTTAATGGGTAAATATGAAATGATGTTTATCCGATCTTCTAAGACAGGTTGGATGTTCTCAGTAAGTAAGGAGTTAAAGCAACTTAATCCTACACAATACCAATATATACGGATCGATAAAGCCCCTGCACTTAGGTCTCGAAACTTTTTCAAAGGTCAGCAAACACTAAATATTATTGAACAAATGAAAAAAGGGAATACAGCTTATACTCGTTTCTACGAATGGTCTGGTCAATACGAAGAAACCATACCTTTAAAGGGCTTTTCTATTGCTTATAATACTTTGAATATTATGTATTCGAAATTATAAGGACTTAAAAATTTAAAAATTAATTTTAGCCATCTATTTATTTTATTTAAATGTTTAAGCACCCCCAATAACTCTGTAACACTCCAAAACCAGCTATATAAATTCAGGGATCTGTTCTACCGTAGTGGATGTGATGATCCCTGATTTTTTTGGGTCAATGACAAGTTATATTTAGACCTAGTAGCAAAAGATAAGACCAGTAGAGTGCAGGGGATTTCAGAGAATGTAATAACCTACGGCGATGTACAAAACCAGGGTAACGCATTTGGTAATGTCTCTATCTAATCAGCGATTATGTGTGGAGCAAATCGTATCAAGACAGTTCAAGTTAAGCGCGCCGTCTTGGGTTGTAGATGGCAAAAGCGAGGATTTACTTAAAGCTAAAAAAGTTCAGATTGATGATTTTCAACTTCTGAAGTTTAAAATTAATTAAGTGTATATGTATTTGCAGATTATTGGATAAATCAGCCACTAATTCCTGTAAGCAGTTTACCAGTCACTCCTATTGCTAGTAGACCACTTTCAATTGAAACTAGGTATTTCACTCACTGGGTATATTAATGTTAATGGATTTGATGTTAATGAAATAAAGCCGAAACGCTGATAAAACTCCATCGCTTTTTTATCTTTAGCATGTATTACAACAAAATTAACACCAATAATTTGAGCAACTGTTGAAACTTGTTTAAGAGCATGGGCTAAAAGCACTTTCCCAATTCCTCGCCCCTGAACGGTTTGATCAACGGCAAAGCGACCTACAACTACACAAGGGAGCGGATAACGAGGTAATCGTTTAGTAAGCACAGTATCAACTACATCAAATCCTATGGATGTGCTGGATAAACAATAAAACCCTCTCACTTGTAGATCATCATCAATAGCAACATACGTTTTACTTGTTCCTGATTTCTGATGTTGGGATGCATACTGTTTTATGAATTTATTTAAATCATCTTGCCCGCAATTAAATGATTTTTTCTGATGATGGGCTTGTAAAACCTCAATTTTCATCTAATAAACTCATTAATTTTTTCATCTCATCATTTGCAGGGCGTGGGTTCTCAAGTATGTTCATTAACATATCTCGATCAGCATTATTTACTTTTAACTCATAATTAGATTTAAGTAATTCTTTTGCTCTTTCAAATGAGGATTGAAGCATAAAGGAACTTACACTGAGTCCCAATAAATTCGCAGCTTGTTCAATTACATTTTTTGCATCTACTGTTGAACGAATATTAATTCGTTCCGTTGCTAAGTTAGTCATATCCCACCCAACAAGTACATCAATTTGATGTACAAATTATAGCAGATTAAGATTGTGCTTCAAGATTCAAATTTGGATATTTTGTTTTGAATTATTTGAATAGAAAATCAATGGCCTACTACTATCCAAAATGAGTGGCAGGATTTGAATAAGAATAACTGGTAGGTTTACATAAGAATACTCATGTATTCGATCACGGCTGTTTTTTTATTACATACTTAACAGTGATACATTTTGCTAGTCCTAAATTTTGAAGGCTGACCAAGCTGGTTTTATATACTATTTGAATAGAAAATCCGAAATATTGATTAAATTTTACTCATGTCTACCGTTACTCAGGAAAAGTTATGTTCAATACATGCAGAGGCCCCTGTTCAATACATACTTTTTTTGAGCTTTTTTTTATGTTCAATACATACTTTTTCGGGTTCTGTTACACGGGAATTTTAAAAGTGTTACACGGAAATTTTAAAACCGTTACATAACCAAGTGGAATATTTTGCTAATTCACTAAATATTTGTCTGTAAAAATGCCAAAACAAAACAACTAAACTACAGACAGTTATAGCTAAAAATAGCTAAATCATGTCTAAGGTTTTGTCTAATTAGTCTTTGCTTATCTAATACAATCTAACGTAGTTTCAACTATTCGGTAATACTTGAATATCGAATTACAGCCAAAAAAAACCATACTGGGGGGTATGGGCAAAACTAAAAAACTACAGCGATTTATAAACGTATTATAGAACGGCGTATTTCTCACTTGTATTGCAGTTGGTCGGAAAGTGAAATACATCACAGCAATTGCAGAACATCTGCCTTTATCTCTGCGACTTCCCGATCTGCACCGCTGGTCTTTCCATTTCCGTGTACGCAATGAACCCTCAATATAGACTTTGCTGCCTTTCTAGAGGTATTGAACCGTACCGGGTTTGTCGGAGACTTTTTTATTTAAGTTAGGCCACCTGACCTAACGGGTTAATCTTATCATAGTACATTGCTTCA
>NZ_JAAZQX010000001.1:0-127599 GCF_012371325.1 Acinetobacter sp. A2
AACGTAGAAATGTCAGTAGAATTAATCCACCCAATCGCAATGGACGCTGGTTTACGCTTCGCGATCCGTGAAGGTGGCCGTACTGTAGGTGCGGGTGTTGTTGCTAAAGTAACAGCATAATTATAGAATGTGTAAAACAGGTCGGGAGCTTTGGCTCTCGATCTGTGCTGTAGGTCAGTAGTTCAATTGGTAGAGCGTCGGTCTCCAAAACCGAATGTTGGGGGTTCGAGTCCCTCCTGGCCTGCCACTTTTTTTAAAAGAAGCTTGATGTCGGCTAATCTAGTCATATAATAAGTCGCGAATTCTACGACGAGTACAAAAATGTCGAATGATAAATCGCGTGACGCATTAAGCGACGCGCCAATCCCTCAAAGAAATAATTCTGCTGAAGTTGTTCAATCAGGTTCTCCATTAGACTATGTGCTATGGGGTGTTGCCTTGGTTTTATTCATCGCAGCGATGATGGTAAATCAACATCTTCCGGCATATTGGGCACCAGCAAATGATATTTGGGTGCGTGTTGGGGTAATTTTGACTTGTATCGTTGTGGCATTAGGTTTATTATACGCCACCCATCAAGGCAAAGGCTTTGTTCGTTTGCTTAAAGATTCGCGCATTGAATTGCGTCGAGTCACTTGGCCTACTAAGCAAGAAACAGTAACCACATCGTGGCAAGTGCTCGTGGTTGTTGTGGTCACCTCAATTGTGTTGTGGTGTTTTGACTATCTGTTAGGCTGGGCAATCAAGTTTATTATCGGGTAAAAGAGCTATGAAACGTTGGTACATTATTCATGCCTATTCAGGTTATGAAAAACAAGTGATGCGTTCGCTTAATGATCGAATCCAGCGTAGCGCTGTTGCCGATAGCTTTGGTGAAGTTCTTGTTCCTACCGAAGAAGTGGTAGAAATGAAGGATGGTAAGAAACGTAAGTCAGAGCGTAAGTTCTTTCCAGGCTATGTATTGGTCGAAATGGAAATGAACGATGAAACTTGGCACATTGTTAAAGAATGTCCAAAAGTTTTAGGTTTCATTGGTGGTACAGCGGAAAAACCTGCGCCAATTACGCAAAAAGAAGCTGATGCGATTCTTGCACGTGTACGCAATACTGGTGAGGCACCTCGTCCAAAAACGATGTTTGAACCAGGCGAAGAATTACTTGTTATTGACGGTCCATTCACAGACTTTAAAGGTGTGGTGGAAGAAGTTCAATATGAGAAGTCACGTTTAACGTTGACGATTAATGTATTTAACCGACCTACACAGGTTGAGCTGGAATTTCGCCAAGTCGAAAAATCAGTTTAATTTAGGTTGGTTGTAAAACGCCCGATTTATTATGAGTCGGGCATTGTTGTTGTAACGGTATCGTTACTTGAAAATATTGGGGAGCCTAGCGGCGTTTGTACCCAGAGGTAATTTGAAATGGCTAAGAAGATTGACGGCTATATCAAGCTGCAAGTCCCAGCTGGTAAAGCGAATCCATCTCCACCTATTGGTCCTGCACTAGGTCAACGTGGTGTTAACATCATGGCATTCTGTAAAGAATTCAATGCTGCTACACAAAAAGTTGAACCAGGTTTGCCAATTCCTGTAGTGATCACTGTGTACAACGACAAGTCGTTCACATTCATCATGAAAACTCCTCCTGCTGCTATTCTTCTTAAGAAAGCTGCAGGCATTCAAAAGGGTTCAGCTGTACCTAACAAAAACAAAGTTGGTAAGTTGACTCGTGCTCAGTTAGAAGAAATCGCGACTACTAAAGAGCCAGATTTAACTGGTGCTGATTTAGACGCGCGTGTGCGTACCATTGCTGGTTCTGCACGTTCTATGGGCTTGGATGTGGAGCTATAAGACATGGCAAAGTTAACTAAGCGTCAAAAAGCTATTGCAGCTGCAGTAGAAGCGAACAAAGTTTACACTTTGGAAGAAGCGGTTGAAGTATTAAACAGCCTTCCTGCTGCAAAATTCAAAGAATCTTTGGATGTTGCTGTAAACCTAGGTGTTGACCCACGTAAATCTGACCAGGTTGTTCGCGGTGCGACGACTCTTCCTGCAGGTACTGGTAAAACTGTACGTGTAGCTGTTTTCGCTCAAGGTGCTGCTGCAGAAGCGGCTAAAGCTGAAGGCGCAGACGTAGTTGGTTTCGATGATCTAGCTGAAAGCATCCAAGCGGGTAATCTTGACTTTGACGTTGTAATTGCTGCTCCAGATGCAATGCGCGTTGTAGGTAAGTTAGGTACGATTCTTGGTCCACGTGGCTTAATGCCAAACCCTAAAGTGGGTACTGTAACTCCTGACGTTGCAACTGCAGTTAAAAATGCAAAAGCAGGTCAAGCACGTTACCGTGTAGACAAAGCGGGTATCATCCACGCTGCGATTGGCCAAGTAGGTTTTACTGCTGAAGCTGTTCGTTCAAACGTTGAAACTTTAGTTGCTGACTTGAAAAAGTTAAAGCCTGCAACTTCTAAAGGTGTTTACATCAAAAAGATCACTTTAAGCTCAACTATGGGCCCTGGTCTTACTATTGATGTACAAAACGTTTCTAACTAAGTCTGACTTAGCAAGAATTTTAAAGTCCTGAAAAGTCTCCTTCTTCCTCTGGGAGAAGGTTGGGATGAGGGTTAAACCTCTCCCTAGCCTCTCCTAGCAGGAGAGGGGATATTCAGGCGGACTTTGAATTGGTAAATGAGAATTTATCAGCGTCAAAGACCTCAGGCGAAAGTGGTTTTATGCTGCTTTCTTAATATCCCAGCCTGGGTAGACGCGGTGGTGTGATTTATTCATCCTCCGCGTGTAAATTCAGTTTTGAATTTACGAATTGGGAGTGTACTTCGTGTAAGTACATAAATCACCGTTAGGAGGTTTTACAATGGCTCTTCTTATCGAAGACAAAAAACAGATCGTAGCAGAAGTAAACGAAGTTGCTTCTAAAGCGTTCTCAGCTGTTGTTGCTGACTATCAGGGTTTAAGCGTTGAGCAATTAACGGCTCTACGTGTTGAAGCGCGTAAATTAGGCGTTACTACACGTGTTGTACGTAATACTTTGGCAAAACGCGCTCTTCAAGATACGCAATTCACGATCTTGAACGACAACCTTGTTGGCCCAACAATTTTAGCTTTCTCGACTTCTGAAGACGACATGGGTGCAGCTGCACGCTTGTTCGAAGAATTCGCTAAAACAAACAAAGCATTTGAACTTAAAGCTGCTGCATTTGACGGCAAACTTTACCAAGGTGCTGAAGTTAGCGTAATTGCGAATCTTCCGAACCAAGAAAAAGCGCTTACTATGCTTGCAAACGTTCTTCAAGCTCCTATTTCGAAATTGGGTCGCCTTATTACTGCGCTCAAAGAGAAAAACGAGTCAGAAGCTGCATAAGCTGAAATTTATTTCCACACCATTCAATTTCCATTTGGAGTTATTCTCATGGCTTTAACTAACGAAGAAATCTTAAACGCAGTTGCTGAAAAAACTGTTCTTGAACTTGTTGAACTTATCTCTGCTTTTGAAGAGAAATTCAATGTATCAGCTGCTGCTGTAGCTGTTGCTGCTGCTCCTGGCGCTGCTGCTGGTGCTGCAGAAGAGCAATCAGAATTCAACGTTGAGTTGACTTCTTTCGGTGCGAACAAAGTTGCTGTAATTAAAGCAGTTCGTGAAGCTACTGGCCTTGGTCTTAAAGAAGCTAAAGACATCGTTGAAGGCGCTCCTTCAGTGATCAAAGAAGCTGTTTCTAAAGAAGAAGGTGAAGAGCTTAAGAAGAAACTTGAAGAAGCTGGTGCTACAGTTACACTTAAGTAATCTTAAGGGGAGTCGATTTTTTTACAATCGGCTCCAAAAAATGGCTGATGGCTCTTGGGTCATCAGCCTTTTTGCGTTACAATTATCGGCTCGATTTTTGTTTGAATGATGGAAAAACCATCAAAAAGAATATAAATCAATATAATCAAACGCTTACCAATATTTTTCCACATTTGAAAATATTGTTAAGCGTTTTAATACCACTAAAAATTGCAGCATTTGTAAAGAGTGGTGGCCATATCGGCCTGCGTAATTCCTTCTAAACCCGTTCTGCAGGCGGGTTTAGTTTACTTTCCGAGGACTCCAGATGGCATACTCATATACCGAAAAGAAACGGATCCGTAAGAATTTTGGTAAATTGCCCCAAGTGATGGATGCACCGTACTTGCTTTCGATTCAAGTCGACTCGTACCGTACATTTCTACAAGATGGCAAAACTCCAAAAAGCCGCGAAGATATCGGTCTCCAAGCCGCATTTCGTTCAGTTTTTCCTATAGAAAGTTATTCTGGCAATGCTGCTTTAGAATTTGTTGAGTATAGTCTTGGTAAGCCTGAGTTTGACGTGCGTGAGTGTATTCTTCGCGGCTCAACTTATGCGGCACCAATGCGCGTAAAAATTCGTTTGATCATTAAAGATCGCGAAACAAAATCAATCAAAGATGTGCGTGAACAAGAAGTCTATATGGGCGAAATGCCTTTAATGACGGATAACGGTACTTTCGTAATTAACGGTACCGAGCGTGTGATCGTATCTCAATTACACCGTTCACCAGGTGTGTTCTTTGACCACGATAAAGGTAAAACCCACTCGAGCGGTAAAGTGTTGTATTCAGCACGTATCATTCCTTACCGTGGCTCATGGTTAGACTTTGAATTCGATGCCAAAGACTTGGTGTATGTACGTATTGACCGTCGTCGTAAATTATTAGCGACTGTGGTATTGCGTGCATTAGGTTATAGCAACGAACAAATCCTAGACTTGTTCTTTGAGAAAGTACCTGTCTACTTAGACATGGGTAGCTACCAGATTGACCTTGTACCAGAACGCTTACGTGGCGAAATGGCGCAATTCGACATCACTGATGCTGACGGTAAAGTGATTGTTGAACAAGGTAAACGTATTAATGCGCGTCACGTACGTCAAATGGAAGCTGCTGGCCTAGAAAAACTTTCAGTTCCAGATGAATACTTGTACGAACGCATCACGGCAGAAGACATTGCTTTACGTGATGGCGAAGTGATTGCTGCAAACACGCTGTTAAGCCATGAAGTCATGGTTAAAATTGCTGAAGGCGGCGTAAAACAGTTCAATATTCTGTTCACCAATGACATCGACCGTGGTTCTTTCATTGCCGATACTTTACGTGCAGATACTACAACGGGTCGTGAAGATGCGCTTGTAGAAATCTACAAAGTGATGCGTCCAGGTGAGCCACCAACGAAAGAAGCAGCTGAAAATCTGTTCAATAACTTGTTCTTCTCTTCTGAGCGTTATGATTTATCGCCAGTTGGTCGTATGAAGTTTAACCGTCGTTTGGGTCGTCCTTACGAAGTGGGTACAGATCAGAAGTCGCGTGAAGTTGAAGGTATTTTGTCAAATGAAGACATTACCGACGTACTGAAAACCTTAATTGAAATCCGTAACGGTAAAGGTGAAGTCGACGACATCGACCACTTAGGTAACCGTCGCGTGCGTTCAGTAGGTGAGATGACAGAAAACCAATTCCGTGTTGGTTTAGTGCGTGTAGAACGTGCTGTTAAAGAGCGTTTGTCTCAAGCTGAAACAGACAACTTGTCTCCGCAAGATTTAATCAACGCGAAGCCAGTGGCTGCTGCAATCAAAGAATTCTTTGGTTCAAGCCAATTGTCTCAGTTCATGGACCAAAACAACCCATTGTCTGAAATCACCCATAAGCGTCGTGTATCCGCGCTTGGTCCAGGTGGTTTGACACGTGAACGTGCAGGCTTTGAGGTGCGTGACGTACACCAAACTCACTATGGTCGTGTATGTCCAATTGAAACGCCTGAAGGTCCAAATATTGGTTTGATTAACTCACTTTCTGTGTATGCCAAAGCCAACAATTTTGGTTTCTTGGAAACACCATACCGTAAAGTCGTTGAAGGCCGTGTGACTGAAGAAGTTGAATACTTATCTGCAATTGAAGAAGTCGGCACAATTATTGCGCAAGCGGATTCAAGCGTAGACCAAGATGGCAACTTAACAGAAGAATTCGTATCTGTACGTCACCAAGGTGATTTCGTGCGTATGCCACCAGAGCGTGTAACGCACATGGACGTATCTGCACAACAGGTTGTTTCTGTTGCAGCATCACTGATTCCATTCCTTGAGCACGATGACGCCAACCGTGCCTTGATGGGTTCGAACATGCAACGTCAAGCGGTTCCAACTTTAATTGCCGACAAGCCACTTGTTGGTACAGGTATGGAAGCCAACGTAGCGCATGACTCAGGTGTATGTGTGATCGCGAAACGTGGTGGTCGTATTGAATATGTTGATGCGTCACGTGTGGTGATTCGTGTTAACGAAGAAGAAATGATCGCAGGTGAAGCAGGTGTGGATATCTACAACCTGATCAAATACACACGTTCGAACCAGAACACTTGTATTAACCAAAAAGTTTTGGTGAAGATGGGTGATAAGGTTGGTCGTGGTGATGTATTGGCTGACGGCCCATCGACTGATGGCGGTGAGCTTGCGCTTGGTCAGAACATGCGCGTTGCGTTCATGACTTGGAATGGTTACAACTACGAAGACTCGATCTTGCTTTCTGAGCGTGTACTTCAAGAAGACCGTCTAACGTCGATTCACATTCAAGAATTGTCATGTGTTGCACGTGATACCAAATTGGGTGCTGAAGAAATCACAGCTGATATTCCAAACGTAGGCGAAGCTGCACTGTCTAAATTAGACGAGTCAGGTATTGTTTATATTGGTGCTGAAGTGACTGCGGGCGATATCCTTGTAGGTAAAGTAACACCTAAAGGTGAAACGCAATTAACACCTGAAGAAAAATTGCTTCGTGCAATCTTTGGTGAAAAAGCGGCTGACGTTAAAGATTCATCGCTTCGCGTGCCATCAGGTACTAAAGGTACAGTGATTGACGTTCAAGTGTTTACCCGCGATGGTCTTGAAAAAGACGAACGTGCGCAAGCAATTGAAAAAGCACAGTTAGATGCATATCGCAAAGACTTGAAAGAAGAATACAAAATCTTTGAAGAAGCTGCACGTGAACGTATCATCCGTTTATTGAAAGGCCAAGAGTCTAACGGTGGCGGTACAACCAAACGTGGCGACAAGCTTTCTGAAGATATGTTGTCAGGCTTGGCTTTAGTGGATTTACTTGAAATTCAACCAAGTGATGAAGCGATTGCTGAACGCTTAACGCAAATTCAAACCTTCTTGAAAGAGAAGAGCTTTGAAATTGATGAGAAATTTGCTGAGAAGAAACGTAAACTTTCTACAGGCGATGAGCTCACTACAGGCGTGTTGAAAGTTGTTAAGGTGTACTTGGCTGTTAAACGTCGCATCCAACCGGGTGATAAGATGGCGGGTCGTCACGGTAACAAAGGTGTTGTATCTAACATCTTGCCAGTAGAAGACATGCCGCACGATGCTAACGGTGTACCTGTTGACATCGTATTGAACCCACTAGGTGTACCATCTCGTATGAACGTGGGTCAGATTCTTGAAACACACTTGGGTATGGCAGCCAAAGGTTTGGGTGAGCAAATTGACAAGATGCTCAAACAACAACGTGAGATTGCTGAACTACGTGCGTTCCTAGACAAGATTTATAACAAAGTGGGTGGCGAGCAAGAAGATCTTGACAGTTTAACTGATGATGAAATCTTGGTATTGGCTGGTAACTTGCGTGCAGGTGTTCCATTGGCTACTCCAGTATTTGATGGTGCTGAAGAAGGTCAAATCAAAGAATTGCTTGAACTTGCTGAATTACCACGTTCTGGTCAGACCGTATTGTATGATGGACGTACAGGCGAGAAATTCGACCGTCCTGTGACTGTAGGTTATATGTACATGCTCAAACTTAACCACTTGGTGGATGACAAGATGCACGCACGTTCTACAGGTTCTTACTCACTTGTAACGCAACAGCCGTTAGGTGGTAAGGCACAATTCGGTGGTCAGCGTTTCGGTGAGATGGAAGTCTGGGCACTTGAAGCATACGGTGCTGCTTATACGCTGCAAGAAATGCTCACTGTGAAGTCGGATGACGTTGAAGGTCGTACCCGCATCTATAAGAACATTGTAGATGGCAACCATTATATGGATCCGGGCATGCCTGAATCATTTAACGTATTGACCAAAGAGATCCGTTCTTTAGGTATCAACATTGAACTGAAAAATGGTGACTAAGTAACCATTGCATCCCCCTTGCGAAGCCAAGCTTCTCACCGTTTTAAATGGGCAAGGGTGGATGATTCAGTTAAAAAACAATATTTGTGACCCAGTTGGGCTGTGAAAACCAAGCGCCCAGCACACGGAGAAAAAAATTGAAAGACTTGCTCGATATCATGCGCAAAAAGACGGATTCAGACGGTCATGCTCCAGTAGAGTTTGATCGCATCCGTATTGGTCTTGCGTCACCAGAAATGATTAAGTCATGGTCTCACGGTGAAGTTAAAAAGCCAGAAACCATTAACTATCGTACGTTCAAACCAGAACGTGATGGTTTATTCTGTGCCAAAATTTTTGGTCCAGTAAAAGATTACGAATGCTTGTGTGGTAAATACAAGCGTATGAAATACAAAGGCGTCATTTGTGAAAAATGTGGCGTAGAAGTAACGACTGCAAAAGTTCGCCGTGAGCGTATGGGTCACATCGAACTAGCTTCTCCAGTTGCACACATTTGGTTCTTAAAATCACTTCCGAGCCGTATTGGTCTATTGTTAGACATGACTTTACGTGATATCGAACGTGTATTGTATTTTGAATCTTATGTGGTGACTGACCCAGGTATGACACCATTTGAGAAATACCAACTTCTCAATGACGAAGAATACTTCAATGCTTTAGAAGAGCATGGTGATGAATTCACAGCGAAAATGGGTGCTGAAGCGGTTCAAGATTTGTTGAAAGACATCGATCTTGAAGCTGAAATTGCGCGTTTACGTGAAGAAATTCCACAAACAACTTCAGAAACTAAGCTGAAAAAAGCATCTAAGCGTTTGAAGTTGATGGAAGCGTTCAAAGAGTCGAACAACAAGCCAGAATGGATGGTGATGAATGTACTGCCTGTACTTCCACCAGACCTTCGTCCGCTTGTACCACTTGAAGGTGGTCGTTTCGCGACTTCTGACTTGAACGACCTTTACCGTCGTGTGATTAACCGTAACAACCGTTTGAAGCGTCTTCTTGACCTTGCAGCGCCAGACATCATCGTACGTAACGAAAAACGTATGCTACAAGAGTCAGTAGATGCGTTGCTAGATAACGGTCGTCGTGGTCGTGCAATTACTGGTTCTAATAAGCGCCCGCTTAAATCTTTGGCAGATATGATCAAAGGTAAGCAAGGTCGTTTCCGTCAGAACTTACTTGGTAAGCGTGTTGACTACTCTGGTCGTTCGGTAATTACTGTAGGTCCAAACCTACGTCTGCACCAATGTGGTCTTCCGAAGAAAATGGCACTTGAGCTATTCAAGCCGTTCATCTTTGCCAAACTACAAGCTTCAGGTCAAGCAACTACCATTAAAGCTGCGAAGAAAATGGTTGAGCGTGAAACGCCAGAAGTTTGGGACGTTCTTGCATCTGTGATTCGTCAACACCCAGTGATGTTGAACCGTGCGCCAACGCTTCACCGTTTAGGCCTTCAAGCATTTGAACCGATCCTGATTGAAGGTAAAGCGATCCGTCTTCACCCGCTTGTCTGTGCTGCGTTTAACGCCGACTTTGACGGTGACCAAATGGCGGTACACGTACCATTAACACTTGAAGCGCAGTTAGAAGCGCGTGCGTTAATGATGTCGACCAACAACATCTTGTCTCCTGCGAACGGTGAGCCAATCATCGTACCTTCTCAGGACGTGGTCTTGGGTCTTTACTACATCACACGTGATGCTGTAAATGCCAAAGGTGAAGGCATGGTGTTTGCGGATACGCACGAAGTAAACCGTGCGCTTGCAACAGGTCAGGTAGATTTACACGCTCGCGTAAAAGCTCGTGTACACCAAACTGTAATCAATGAAAATGGCGAGCGTGAGCAACAAACGATTGTTGTCGACACTACACCAGGTCGTTGCTTACTTTGGGAAGTTGTGCCTGAAGGTTTAAGCTTTGAGCAAATTAACCTTGAGATGAACAAAAAGAATATCTCGAAGTTAATCAACTCTTGCTACCGTAAATTGGGTCTAAAAGATACAGTTATCTTCGCCGACCAATTGATGTACTTGGGCTTCCGTCAAGCGACACGTTCAGGTGTGTCTGTGGGTATGGAAGACATGGTTATTCCGCCACAAAAACAAGCAATTATTGAAAAGGCAGAAACTGAAGTTCGTGAAATTGAACAACAGTTCGAGCAAGGTTTCGTAACTGCAGGTGAGCGTTATAACAAAGTGGTCGATATTTGGGCGCGTACCAACGACCAAGTTGCTAAAGCGATGATGGACAACTTGTCATTCACTACTGTGAAAAACAAACAGGGTGAAGACGAGAAGCAAAAATCATTCAACTCGATCTACATGATGTCGGATTCTGGTGCGCGTGGTAGTGCGGCACAGATTCGTCAGTTGGCGGGTATGCGTGGTTTGATGGCGAAACCAGATGGTTCGATCATTGAAACCCCAATTAAAGCGAACTTCCGTGAAGGTTTGACGGTACTTCAGTACTTCATTTCAACACACGGTGCGCGTAAAGGTTTGGCCGATACCGCATTGAAAACAGCGAACTCAGGTTACTTGACACGTCGTTTGGTAGACGTTGCACAAGACTTGGTGATCACTGAGCCAGATTGTGGTACCTATGGTGGTTTAGTGATGACTCCATTCATTCAGGGTGGTGATGTCATTGAAAACCTAGGTACACGTGTATTGGGTCGTGTGACTGCTGAAGACGTGAAGAAAGCGGGTTCAGACGAAGTTATTCTGCCACGTAATACACTCATTGACGAAAAACTTGCAAACTTCCTTGAAGAGCAAGGTGTCGATGAAGTGAAAGTGCGTTCAGTCGTGTCATGTGAATCGACCTTTGGTGTATGTGCGAAGTGTTATGGTCGTGACCTAGCACGTGGTCACTTGGTAAACCCAGGTGAATCTGTAGGTGTTATGGCTGCTCAATCGATTGGTGAGCCAGGTACTCAGTTAACCATGCGTACATTCCACGTGGGTGGTGCAGCAAGCCGAACTTCTGCAGCGAACAGCGTACAAGTGCGTAATAAAGGTTCAGTACGTTTCCACAACGTGAAAACTGTACAACACGCTAAAGGCCACTTGGTATCTGTATCTCGTTCAGGTGAAATTGGTATTGCCGATGAGCTTGGTCGTGAGCGCGAACGCTATAAACTGCCATACGGTGCCTCAATCTTGCTAAAAGATGGCGAAGCTGTAGAAGCAGGCGGTATCGTTGCGACTTGGGATCCGCACACACATCCACTTGTAACTGAAGTTGCGGGTAAAATCCGTTTCAGCCAGATTGCTGATGGCGTGACTGCAACCTCGAAAACAGATGATGCGACTGGTATGACCACAGTTGAAATCTTGCCAGTGACTTCACGTCCTGCGTCAGGTAAAGACTTACGTCCTGCAGTCGTATTAGACACTGTAGATGGTGGTGAACAATTCTACTTCTTGCCACAAAATACCATTCTTTCTGTGCGTGATGGCGAAAGCATTGGTGTGGGTGACGTCATTGGTCGTGTTCCACAAGAATCTTCACGTACTCGTGATATTACCGGTGGTTTACCACGTGTTGCTGACTTGTTTGAAGCACGTAAACCTAAAGAGCATGCGATTCTTGCAGAAGTGTCTGGTATCGTGAGCTTTGGTAAAGAAACCAAAGGTAAGAACCGTTTGGTAATTACACCGGATGATGGCTCTGAGATTTACGAAGAGTTGATTCCAAAATGGCGTAGCATCAACGTGTTTGAAGGTGAGCATGTGAACCGTGGTGAAACCATTTCTGATGGTCCACAAAATCCACATGACATCTTGCGCTTGAAAGGTGAAGTCGCGTTAACGAATTACATCGTGAATGAAGTTCAAGACGTTTACCGTTTACAAGGTGTAAAAATCAACGATAAGCACATTGAAGTGATCGTACGTCAAATGTTGCGTAAAGTCGAAATCACCGATGGTGGCGATACTAGCTTCATTAAAGGCGAACAAGTGGATTACATCCGCGTGGTACAAGAAAACCAAGCAGTATTGGCACAAAACAAGTTCCCTGCGAAGTTTGAACGTCAATTGATGGGTATTACCAAAGCATCGCTTTCAACTGACTCGTTCATTTCTGCTGCATCGTTCCAGGAAACAACACGTGTGTTAACTGAAGCAGCTGTAACAGGTAAAGAAGATGACTTACGTGGCTTGAAAGAGAACGTGGTTGTAGGTCGTTTGATTCCTGCAGGTACTGGTTTGGCGTATCACTTGGAACGTCGTCGTCAGGAAGCTGAAGCTGCAGAAATTGCGTTGGTTAATGACTTCTCTGATGTAGACCAAGCATTAAGCCAAGCATTTAGCGATGAATTCAACGATTTGTAATTCAAACTGAATACATGAATCTAAAAGACGCCTCTCGGGGCGTCTTTTTTTATGTGTCACTTTAAACTCAGATTTTGCTTTAATAAAACTAGAATATTTCTTATAGTGGAATCAGAACAATTTAAAAATATGATGAAAAACTAGGGGATAACACATGAAATTTACAGGTATTGTATTGGGTGTATCGGCAATGTTGATCAGCTTGCCAATTCTTGCGGCACCAATGCCGCATAGTATTGTGGTGAAAGATAAAGCGATTGTGCCTGTATTGAAAACTGAAGTGACTCGTAAAGTTGCAGGTGAGCCACCTGTACGTCATGTGGAATCGACAATTTTTGAAGTCAGTAATCAGGGTAAAGATATTGTAGCCAAAGAAGTGGTATTTGATGATGATCAAAGCCAGTTTTCAGAGAAACAGTTGGGTTTACCTGTGATTCAAAAGGGCGGTGTGATTGTTCCTACTTCAAAAATTGAGCTGAATAAAACCCTAAAACAAGATGGACAGATTCTTTCAGAAGTCAAAAGTATTGATGCGGAAGGTGTGGAATATAAGCAAGGACAAGCACCTATTCACCGTACTTTGAAGTTGGATCAGGTAAAAACACCTGAAACCAAAGAAACGATTTCTCATGCAGTTTTTACTGAAGATGGACAAACCACAAGAGATGTCATGCTTTTGGAAGAAGATGGTGCTGAATCATCTATTCAGCCTTAAGTCTTTTACAGAAATACCTTCATCTTACTGTGCTTGGTAACAGTTTTTTCAAAGTTGTTACCGCAATATGCACTAAGCTGAGAGCGAATAGACCGAGGGGGAGTAATCACCATGAAAAAAGTATTGAGTGTATTGGCAATTGCCACAGTATCGACCATGTTTATGGCAGGTTGTGAAAGCATGAGTTCTAATGACCAGCGTATTGGCGCTGCAGCATTAGGTGGTGCCGTTGGTGGCGCAGCGGGTAACAGCGTAGGTGGTAGTGTTGGTGCAGCAGCAGGCGCAGGTGCAGGTGCGGCAGTTGGAAGTAAAACCCAAGATGGTTCTAACCGTAACGCAACCTATAGTGGAATTGGCGGTGCGATTGGTTCAATTTTAGGTAAAGAAGTGATAGGTGGTAACGCAGGCGCTGCAATCGGTGGTGCTGTTGGTGGTGGTGCTGGTGCAGCGATCGAGCAAAAGCGTTAATCTGAATACGAACAGCCAAACCATCCTATTGAAGTACTTATATTTCAGTACATACAACGCAGAATCTCATGATTCTGCGTTTTTTTATGTGAGCTGAAAAATTAATGCGTTTGGATAAATTGATTGACTGCTTGAGTATAGGGATTATTTTGCCCCAATGATTTGTTGATTTCAGCATGTGAAAGTCGGACAGGCAATAATTGGGTTTGAGTCCCGAATTTTTGTGCTTGTTGAATAAATTGCCGAGCTTGAGTACAGGGTTGGTCTGCGCGGATGGTTGAACACACAGCGAGAAATGCTGGTAGAGCTTGGTGCAGCTGAGCTATCGGAGAAAGGGCTTTCCAGTTGGAGGGCTGATCACCAAAGGCTTGATCATAAAAATGAGCATGACGTGTTTGCATCATCTTTTCAATATCATAAGCCGCGCTATCTAAAGCAACTGTAGCACGCCAAGGTTTAGGCTGAGGGGCCAGCCAATGGGGACGAACGGTTAATAGACTGACCAGATGTGCGCCCGCAGAATGTCCCATAAGTACCAAGCGTTTTGAGTCAGCATTCCAATGCGGTGCCTGATTTTGGATATAAATAAGCGCTTGAGCTATATCCTGAGTTTGCTGCTGTACGGTCACATCCGGAATTAATCTATAGTTGATAGACACAAAAATCCAGTTTTGTTTGTTCCAGTAACTCAGCTTATTTTTGACCACAGCAGCATGATTTTTATCACCTATTTTCCAAGCACCCCCATGGACCATCATCATGAGCGGTGCAGGTGTTTGATCTGTGAGTACTTTGGCGGGGAAATAGACATCCATCACTTGTTGAGGATGAGGTCCATAAGCCACATTTTTCAAAGTCTGCACTTTGGTAAATGTATTAGGCTCTAAAGCATGGATAGATGTCGATGAATAAAAACAAAGTAGGGAAAAGATTGGCACAAGAATTTTTTTCATTTTAATGATCCTTGAATTTTAAATACCATCAATGTTTATAATTTTTATGATCCACTGATGTATTAACAGCAATACTTTAACTGATCCATACCTGCTAAAAAAAGAGTCGCAAAGTTTGTCGGTGACATCGATTTTTTGTCTTTGGATTAAAATGATATTTCAATACATACAACGCAGAATCTCATGATTCTGCGTTTTTATGTGAGCTAAAAATTATGTTGCTACGGCTTTGGGCTTTTTACGTCGGATATATACCGTCTTATGTACTTCGGCAATGCGTACGCCAGATTCATCCAAAATATTCAAGCTATATTGGCGTGTGATCGGTGCATAATTTTCGGTCAGTTGCTTAACTTCATTAATTTCTTCTGCGCTGAGGCGAATATCTGCATATACCGTGCTACGACCAGGGGCAAGAAATTGAATGCTCGCAGCTTTATCCCAAACTATATATTTGGAACCTAGGTGATGCATCAGAATGAGCATATAGAAAGGATCGACCATAGAATATAGGCTGCCACCAAAATGCACCCCAACAATATTTTGGTTTTTTCGGGTCAGCGGCATTTTGACCCGCACATGATATTCAGCTAAATCAATCTGATCAATTTCGATACCCGCACCGCGATAGGGCGCATAACGATTTAAAAAATATTTAGAAATAAGTGGAATACTTTGTAGTTTTTTAAGCAGATTCATGTGATTTTAACTATAACTTTCAAGTCTGGATGCCTTATATTAGTCTAAAATTTAGGCATCAATATGGCATGTTTTGTTATGCTGAGTGCAACAAAGGTCAATAAAAAGGATATTTATGCAAGCGCAAGCACAATGGATTGAAACTTCAGATAAACAAAAACTGTATGTCAAAACTTGGGGTGAGCCTCACTTACCTGCGCTGATCTTGGTGCATGGCTATCCTGATCATCAAGAAGTCTGGGAGCGGGTCATTGCGCTGTTGGTACAGGATTTTTATATTGTGAGTTACGATGTACGTGGAGCGGGGCAGTCTTTGGCACCACGTTCTATGCGTGCTTATAGCTTGCCGCAATTGGCTACAGATTTAATGTATGTGGCCAATGCAGTGTTGGGGCAGCGTGCTGCATTTCATTTGGCCGCACATGACTGGGGTTCAATTCAGTCTTGGGAAGCTGTGACCAGCTCAGAATTTAAAGGGCGGATTTTATCTTACAGTAGTATTTCGGGCCCATGTTTAGATCATGCAGCATTCTGGATGCGTAAGCAATTTGCACAGCACAAACTCAAATTTCTGAAACAAATCCGCAAGTCTTGGTATATTGCCGCATTTCAATTGCCAATGGTTGCACCTATGCTGTGGCATTTTTTTAAACCTGAGCAATGGCGCAACGTGGTCATGCGTTTAGAACGTCATACAGATATTGCTATGAATCCACATGTTGCACAGGATGGTCGCCACGGGGTTCAGTTGTATCGCGCCAATTTTATTCCACGCTTACTCAAGCCACGACCGCGTTATGCAGTTTGTCCTGTACAGGCAATTGTATTGAAGTACGACCAATTTGTGAGTCCTGAATTGGCCGATGAAATGTCACATTGGGTTGAGCATTTTCAACGGGTGGAATTGGTTGCTAATCATTGGGCAATTCTTAGTCAGCCACAAGCTGTTGCTACAGCCATCCGTGACTTTGCTTATAAGCATGAAAATCAGTGATTTTTGCCTGATCATACTTAGATTCATTTGTCGGAGTTGAATGTTTGGTCAACTCCATCATTCATAATCTCTGATAAAATAGCTTCTTTTTTAAATTTTCATCTCTTATGTTCGCAATTATTGCTGCCATCACAATCATGTTTGGATTGTCGCTGGCTCGTGTGCCTGTGGTTTTTGCCTTGGTGATTGGTGCCGTTTCTGGTGGTTTACTGGCTGGTTTGGGCTTACAAGGAACTTTAGATTCCTTTAACAATGGCTTAGGTGGTGGTGCGAAAATCGCGCTGGCTTACGGTATTTTGGGTGCATTTGCATTGGCTTTGGCACGTTCAGGTTTGCCTGATTTATTGGCCTATAAACTTATTCGTACTTTAACTGGCAGTCAAAACAGCAAAGTTCAGAATCGGGTCAAATATCTGATTTACTTTACTGTGGCTTTGGCAGCAGTGTTCTCGCAAAACCTGATTCCTGTGCATATTGCATTTATTCCTGTGTTGATTCCACCGCTGTTGAGTGTATTCAATCACTTGAATTTAGATCGTCGTGCTGTGGCATGTTTGCTCACATTTGGTTTGGTGGCAACCTATATGTTCGTACCAGTAGGTTTTGGTGCCATCTTCCTGAACGATATTTTGGCGCATAACATCAATACTTTTGGTGCACCTTATGGCTTTGCCATTCAGAATCAAGATATTCCTGCCGCAATGTTTATTCCTGTATTTGGGATGTTCATTGGGCTATTGATCGCGTTGTTTGTGAGCTATCGCAAGCCAAGACACTATCAAGATGTGCAGGTAGAACGTACCCAAAGTATTTCCAGTGAATTAAATTCAAATACAAATGAGCAAGGTACTGAAAAACCTCAGATTGCTAAATTTACCTTGTGGATGGCTGTATTTGCGATTATTGCAACGCTAGTCGTACAACTCTATTCGGATTCCATGATTTTGGCGGGCTTAGTGGGTGTTGCCATTTTAAGCTGTGCAGGAATTTTTAAATGGAAAGAAGCCGATGATGTCATTATTACGGGTATGCGTATGATGGCATTGATTGGTTTTATTATGATTGCGGCACAAGGCTTTGCCGCGGTGATTGAAGCCACCAATCAGGTACCCGCTTTGGTAGAAGCCTCTGTAGAATGGATTGGTAATAGCAAGGCTTTAGCAGCCTTTTTAATGTTGCTGATTGGTTTGCTCATTACGCTGGGCATTGGTTCATCGTTTTCGACGGTACCAATTTTAGCGATTATTTATGTACCATTGTGTTTACAGTTTGGCTTTAGCCCTGCGGCAACCATTGCCATTATTGGTACAGCCGCGGCGTTAGGTGATGCAGGTTCACCAGCCTCAGATTCAACTTTAGGCCCAACTTCAGGATTAAATATGGATGGTCAGCATGACCACATGAAAGACAGCGTCGTGCCGACCTTTATTCATTTTAATATTCCATTGATGATTTTTGGTTGGATTGCGGCCATGGTGCTGTAGTAAGCGCAGCATCTAGTTATTTTCTTTAAGTCTATCTAATTGAATCACATACAAGATTGTTCATGCTTTACGAAGCATGGCAATCTTGATCAAAATCAAAGCCACAATAAAAATTATAAATTCAAAAAAAAGAGATCATCTAACCAAATCTTTTTAGCAATCTACGTTGTTAGGCCTCATGCAATACAATTAAAAATAGATCCAATTACTGTATTACCCAATCATTATTGCAGATGATTTCTATTCTCTTTATTTACATTTACAAAATTTAAGCTGATGGAATTTTATTCTACGAATGTATTGCAATAAAGCTGAGTAAATTAATCAAATTAAAATAAATCTATGTGAATTTTAAAATAATTAAAAGGTGTATTTTAAATGAATCTTTATTAATATTTTGAATTAAAATAGAGTATTCTACTCGGAATATAATACTAAATAGTTGATAAATAAGCTTGGTTTTAAATACCAATCATTTTAGTCTAATTTAAATAAATTTATATAATAATGAATGAGTTGTAAAATAATTTAAAATATATGTTTAATATGTGTTGCATATTAATAGCAGTCATGTTTAATATTAATTAAGCGTTAAGATTTTTATTCTAAAGGTGGTTTTAAAATGTTAAAGCAAGTTGCTCTAATTGCATTAATGGGTATGTCTGCTTCTGCAATGGCAGGTCAATGGCAAGTTAAAGTTGGTGGTTCGGTTTTAGCGCCAACTCAAGATACAACAGTGGCTTTTGGCGTTGTTGCTGAAGCAGATCATGAATATGCATTTACACCATCTGTAGAATATTTCTTTAATGACAATATCTCTGCAGAGCTTCTATTGGCTACACCAATCAGCCATGATGTGTTGGTAAATGGTGATAAAGCTGCAAAAATTAAGCATTTACCGCCAACTTTAACAGCTAAATATCACTTTAAAAATTCAACCCGTTTTACCCCATACATTGGTGTGGGTGGTACAGCATTTGTTGCTTGGGATGAAAAAGGTGTTGCTAAAGACGTAAAAGAAGACTTTGGCTTTGCAGGTCAAATTGGTTTTAACTTCCAACCAGCTGATGCGAAAAACTGGGGTGTCTTCTTTGATGCACGTTATGCACAATTGAGCCCTGAAGTTACGTTAGCTGATGATACAGCTGAAAAATTGCGTGTTCAGAAGTTTGATTTAGACATCGACCCAATGGTATATACCATCGGTTATAGCTACAAATTCTAATAATTGCTAGCCCTTTATAATAATAAAAATCAGCGCAACCCCATCTTTATGATGGGGTTTTTTATTGCAAAAAATAACAAATGTGCAAAATGAAAAGATTGAGCGTATAGGCAATGTTCATTTAAATTTTGAAGAATAAAGTAGAGTATGAAAAATAAGGAAATATCATGTTTATAAAATATAGTTGGATTTTTTGTGCCTGTTTCATGCTCAGTTCATTTAGTCATGCAGCCAGTTTTTCTTGTGAAAAAGCCAAAACACAAACCGAACATGCCATTTGTGAGCACCGCGCTGTCAATGATGCCGATGTGAAAATGGCCACCACCTATCGTATAGTCAGTCGTTTAGTTGCGATGGGTACACGCTCACAAATTCGTGATGAGCAATTTCGTTGGTTAGAATTACGTGATCGTTGCGGCAGTTCACTATCGTGTTTAACTCAGGTGTATGATCTACGTCAGCAAAAATTGGATGAGCATCTGAATCGTCTCTATCAACGCGCACCTTTTTAAATTTTTCTAGATTTAGGCTTGAAAAATCAGGACATCACTCCAATTCATTAACACATCCAACAATAACCATGTTTATGAATTTAAGGAGTGATGAATGAGCGAGCATAGCCAAAAACATAGTTTCCAAGCCGAAGTGGCTCAATTATTACATTTGGTGACCCATTCTCTTTATTCCAACCCTGAAATCTTCTTGCGTGAACTTATTTCTAACGCATCAGATGCCTGTGACAAATTACGTTTTGAGGGCATCAATCATCCTGAATATTATGAAAATGATCCTGATTTACGTGTACGTATTCGTCTAGATCAAGAAAACAAAACCCTAACCATTTCAGATAACGGCATTGGTCTAAGCCAACAGGAAGCGATTGATCATTTAGGCACGATTGCAAAATCGGGCACCAAAGACTTTATGTCTAAATTAACGGGCGATCAAAAAGCCGATGCACAATTGATTGGTCAATTTGGTGTGGGTTTCTATTCAGGTTTTATCGTGGCCGATAAAATTACCGTAGAATCGCGCCGTGCAGGCCTTGCTGCAGATGAGGCAGTGCGTTGGAGCAGTGCCGGTACAGGTGAATTTGATGTTGAGCAAATTCATAAGGCAGAGCGTGGTACTGACATCATTTTGCATTTGCGTGATGATGCATTGGATTATTTAGAAAGCTATAAAGTAAAGCAGATTGTGAATAAATATTCTGATCATATTAGCTTGCCAATTCAAATGCAGAAAGAAATCTGGCAGCAAGAAGAAGTTGCTGAGGGAGAAGCACCCAAAGCTGGACAATATGTTAAAACGGATGAATGGGAAGCGATTAACTCGGCCAGTGCCTTATGGACACGTAATAAAAGCGAGATCAGCGAAGAACAGTATATTGAGTTTTATAAAAACTTAAGCCACGATTTTGATGCACCTTTGGCATGGGCCCACAACCGTGTGGAAGGCAGTACGGAATATACCCAGTTGTTGTATGTGCCAAGTAAAGCACCACACAATATTTTTACCCGTGAAGCCAAAGCGGGCATTAAATTATATGTAAAACGTGTCTTTATTATGGATGAGGCAGATAACCTGATTCCAAATTATCTACGCTTTGTGCAAGGTGTGGTTGATAGTGCAGATTTGCCGTTAAATGTCAGTCGTGAACTACTTCAAGAAAGCCGTGATGTGAAAACCATCCGTGAAGGCAATACCCGCCGTGTTCTGAACATGTTGGATAATTTAGCTAAGTCAGAAGATGAAAAAGACCAAGAAAAATTCAAGCAATTCTATCAAGAGTTTGGTTCAGTCTTAAAAGAAGGCTTGGGTGAAGACTTTGGTAATCGTGAGCGTATCCTGAAATTATTGCGTTATGCGACCTCGAATAATGATGAAATGAGTACATCATTGGCGGATTATAAAGCGCGAATGAAAGAAGGCCAAAAAGCAATTTATTATGTAACGGCTGATAGTCTGAATGCTGCTAAACACTCACCGCAACTTGAGTTATTTAAGAAAAAAGGCATTGAAGTGTTGTTAATGGCAGAACGTGTAGATGAATGGGCGATGAATTTTGTCCAAGAGTTTGACGGTACGCCATTGCAAAACGTATCTAAAGGGGCGGTCGATTTAGGTGACCTGCAAGATGCCGAAGAGAAAAAGGCTTTAGATGCGGCAGCGGAACAATTTAAACCAGTGATTGAACAATTGTCTGCATCTTTAAGCGCTAAAACCAAAGAAGTACGTGTAACTACACGTTTGGTAGATTCACCTGCATGTTTGGTAACAGGTGAGGGCGAACTCTCGCCACAATTGATTCGTATGTTGAAAGATGCAGGTCAGCCTGTACCTGAGAGCAAACCAATTTTGGAAATCAATCCTGAGCATCCATTGGTGCAAAAGTTGCAGGCTTCAAATCAGTTTGATGATTTGGCACATGTGATTTTTGATCAGGCTGTGATTGCTGAAGGTGGTTTACCTGAAGACCCTGCTGAATACGTGAAACGCATTAACAGTTTATTATTAAAATAAGTTGTTAAAACGCTGTTTTAAACTTGATTCACTGTGTGGTATGCAGTGAATCAGTGGAAAAGACCAAGCCCTGATGACATCAGGGCTTGGTCTTTTTATGGGAGGCTGTAATATTTTAAGTCATAGATCGTTTAGAAAATTGCCTCTAAACGAACTAAAGCCCCTAAATAATGATTACGATCTTCGCGATCATCATTCAAATAATTGACATCGCCCTGAATAAAGAACCATTCACGTAAAAAAGGTTGGCGCCAAGAAACAAACGGCCCCCAACTGTTTAAACGTAAGTCATCATCATGGTAATAACCCCCCGTATAAACGCCGTAGTTAAAGCGGTTGCCTGCAAAGAATTGGTGTTGTCTAAAGGTGTAGTTATCCCAGCGTAAATCATCCTCTTGTGCATCGGCATAAGTCAGGCTGAATTGATTGGATAAAAAGGCATGATCAGGACGCGCATGGATAAGTTCTAAGTTGGTTCTGAGATAGTTTTCGCTGTCGATACCATAACGATAAATTTGTTCGGCATGGAACGAGAAATCATTTTCCAGCGTCCAATCTTTAGAGGCTTTTAAACGCACATAAATATCATCGCCTGAACGCACCCCTAAATCGGCATCAGTCTCGAAAGGCAGATGTTCGGCAAAGTTAGACCAACGTAAGGCTAAAGAGCTGTTATCTTCACGGCTACGTTTACCATCTACTGTTTTGTCTTCAGCATTGGCAGGGTTTTCATTGGTTATGGCGACGTTATTTTGCAATTCGTTATCGAGAGAGTCATCACCAAAAACCACACTGAGTTTCTTTTCAAGCGTGGGTAAATCGATTTTACCTCGAATACGTGGTTTAACCTCATAATCATTATATTTATCCCAACGGCTATCCACTAAAACACGTAACGTAGCAGATGCTGGTTCTTCAGGACTTGGCTCGCCAAACCAGTTGTCAAGTTTATGTGCTGTTTTATCTGCCCAAAGACGAATCTTTTTTTGGCGTTGATCAAACCATGTTAAATGCTCAGTATCAGCTGTGCTGGGTACAATCGGGTCATTGGACTGTTCAGGTAAAATGGTAGGTGTTGCATCCACCCAACGTGGAATAGTGTAATAAAAACTGTTTTTTTCTGCCGAACTTGGTGGAACCACAGGCAGTTCATAAGGTGGTGTTGGTGTAACTGTATCTACAGTGATTTGGTTAGATTCTTGGGCAAATGTAATGCCAGTAACCCCACTCAAGAGACAGCTTAATATAAAGGGTGAAGTATGCTTTATTCTTGACATTATTTACTGATCTTTAAGCTATTTTCGTTAGTGTTGAAAATCTGTCAGATAAAAGCAAGCCCTAGCTACAAAATCATAATACAAAGGTTTATTTGAGTATCTGTTTTAGTTTTCTTGATGCATTTGAATCGCTTGGCAGAGTTGTAACGCATCAATGGGTTGTTGTAATTGTGAAATGATTTTTTGAATCATTTGCCAGCTAATACCGTGTTGACGGTCAAGTAGGATATGCGGAACGGCTTGCTCTGTGCGTGAGAGCTGCAAGCGCTTTTGCCCATGAATCAGGCGATTTTTTTGGCGCTCTTTCAATAAAATTAATGGCGTCTGACTTTGTGCTTCACTTTCTTCAAACTGAATAAATTTTGTGGCGTGAACATGTTGTACCGGAATAAAAGGAAAATAATTTTCTTGTTGCCAGACCACTTGTGCAGTATGGCTATAACATTCAAATAAACGATCAAAGTCAAATAAATGAGACTGTAGTTTTTCCCAAGATATTTCACGGACTGCAGCAAGTTCATGTTCAAACTGATCACAAAAACTGCGCATCAGCCGAATGGCCTGCATTTGATCTAAAGCACCAAGCAAGACCACATATTTGACGAATTTCCCATGAAGATCGGTTTGTTCAGCTACATAGACAGCACGAGCCAAAACCTGTTGTTGATCTTCTTCTGGCGTAGACAGATGCACCACTACATCGGCATATTGAGTGAGTTCAGGAACTTCGGGAACAAACACCCGATATAGCTCAGCGGATTCGTTTTGCACTAAGTTTAATGCGGAAATTGGGCAATCATATTGATTTAATTGCAAAATTTTTACTTTATTTGAGCTTGGTTTTACAATTGCTGTAGCTTGAGCAGTACTCAGTAAGGCTGATGTGGTATCAGTGCTATTGTTTGCTTCGCTTACTATTGGCGTCGCCATAACTTGATTTTCAATAGGCTCAAGTGCCATTTCTGGCGGGCTATCTTCCGTAGGCTCTATTTGCAGAGAGTCAGCCTTAGAGACAAGTGTAGGTTCTATGATCAGATCAAAACTAATTATGTTCTCCGTTGTGCTACTTGTATCTACTTCTGTCACAGCCACGGGTGGTAGAACTTGTGGTATCTGTTGCTCTGCTACTTGTAATTGAGTAAGTTGTGCCGCTTGGTTCAGTTCAGCATCTGTTTTTAGGCAGTTGTATTGTTGCTGTTGTTCTAACAGCCAGCGATACGTCTGTTCTAAATCTTGAAATTCACTCAGTAATGCGCTGCGATGTTCTGCAGGAATTAACCAAATTTGCCAACCTGTACGGGCGTGATACAGCATCGCCCAGCCAGACTCAGGTTGTTGATACAGTGCAGTTTCCAATGCTTCAACTTGAGTAAATATCCCGCGGAAAGACTGTGCATATAAGCTTTGTTGTGCAAATTCTTGCGCCGTCTGAATAGGATCAAGCTGTGTTTTAAACGCGAGCAATTGTTTTTGAAAAACAGGTTCATCACAACGCATAAAAATTTCTTTGATGCGTGTTTTAGCTTTGGCTGTTTCGTACAGACTTAATTTTTTAAGCGATAACGCACTGGTTAAATCATGTAATTCTTTAATAAGCAGTGATTTTTCTAATGTATTCATAGATGCACACTTAAATATGTTGTTGCGCTTTTTCTAAATAGCTGGCTAAGACGATATTCAAGGCCAACTCGATCAGTTTATATTCAGCCGATTGTGGTTGAGGGTAGCGCTTGGCTAACTCAACCAAATGATTCACATCAATGTCTTGTGGTGAAATTTTCTTTTGTATAAGTGCTTGAAGTTGTTGCATAGGCATTGGCTAAAGCAATGAAAACAAATCAGTTTAATTATAGGCATTTAATAAAAAAATACATGCAAAAAATTGTCAGCTTTTGTGCTTTTTTTGACATTATTGACAAAAAGTGCGGTGTTTCTATAACAAATATTGAAAATTTTCTGAGACTGAATGCAAAGCATGGCTTTAAAAAGCCAATTTGAACTTAAATAGGATGAGATTTAACTTATATTCAGTTTGAAAGCAGCTCTCTTTTATTTCACTCAGCATATAAAAAAAGCAGCTGATGACAGCTGCTTTTTGGGAGAGAAAAGAATGGGAGATAAAATGGTTTGTTACGCCATGCAGTAACTAGAAAACTTAGGCTGCTTTCTTGTCTGCTGTTTCTGAGGTTGCTGCTTCAGAAGCAACGGTTTCAGTCGCAGCTTTTTTTGTAGGAAAATCGGGTACATGTACAATTTGAGCTGAAACATTTGCAGCCATAGCCAAAATTGAAACCACTAAAACAGATTTAAGCATATTCATGAGAATGTCCATTCAACATTTCTATGTCTATACATAGAAAGGGGAGGTGAGGGAGATAAAGTGAAATAAAAAATTCACATGAATCATAACAAAGTTTGAAATTTACAAAATGATCGTTTCGGCAATTTTTATAAAAATAACAATATAAAACAATGTATTAGAGTTTTAACTCTAGTTTTTAGTGCTGCTTTAAGTGATTGAGATATTAACAAAATTCAATTTTAAGCAAATGTAATAACAGAAAATTTATGTCAATTTTTGGCACTGTGAAAACATGTAATGTTTTGGCTGTGATTGGTTAAACAATAGCAAAAATGCTGCATTTTTATTCTATGATGAATCTGCAATAACGATAAAGGACAGTGAGACCATCATGGCAATTGCAAAAGTAGTAGAAGTTAATTCAAGTAGTGCAAAAAGTTTTGAAGATGCCATTCAGACAGGCATCGCCAAAGTGACGGAAACGGTTAAGAATGTCCAAGGTGCTTGGATTAATGAACAAAAAGTGGTGATTAAAGACAATAAAATTACTGAATATCGTGTAAATTTAAAAATTAGCTTTTTGGTTGAATAATATTTAAATCGCTTAAAAGCACAAAAAAATCCCGTTTCGGGATTTTTTTGTAGGTCTAAGTTTTTAGAAATAGCGCTATTTAGCATAGCCTATATTTCATACTTAAGCTTTAGGCTCAGGCAAATCACACTGTTCGCTATCACAGCTTGCAGCATCTTCAATGTCTAGATTTTGTGCTGTTTCTAAGGCTTTTTGCATGACTTGCAAAAACACTTCACGGGGTTGTGCACCTGCCAAAGCAATACGTTGATCAAATACAAAAAATGGTACACCTGTGACTTTCAATTGATCACGGGCAACTTCTTGGTCAAATTTAACAAAATCTGCATACTCATCTGAATTGAGCACATCATCCACTTCTACGGGATTTAGACCAATTCGTGCTGCCACATCTTCCAGTGTTTCACGCTCACCAATAGCAAGACCTTGCGTCATATAACTATAGAAAAACGCTTCTTTGGCTTCATTGCCCAAGCCCTTACTTTGCGCCAAATGCACCAAGCGATGTGCGTTAAAGGTATTGCCTGAATTGGCATTTTCCCATTGAAAGTCAATGCCTTCAGCTTTGGCCATTTCAGCAATATTGCGTTGCATGTCTTCAACTTCGGCTACACTACGACCATATTTTTGTGCCAAGCGTTCAGAATTGGAAACTTCCTGACGAGGTGGGGCATCTGGATCAAGTTCAAAACTGTGCCAGTGCACTTCTAATTCCACACCTGCCTCTTGAGCTGCAGCTTCTAAACGTTTTTTCCCGATGTAGCAAAAAGGGCAAACAATATCTGACCAAATATCAACGCGCATGAAAAATCTCAAATTCTATTTTTTACTAAGATGGGGATGCTGTACAAAATTTAAAGCAGCAAGTTAAAGGAAACTTGTTTTTGAGTGTCTGGTCAAATAGAAATTGGTATATTCCAATAGCTTAGTAATAAAATAAGTATGAAATCTATACAAATGTGATGGGCTTCACGGTAAGATAAAGCAAATATTAAAAATAAGAGGGCACTCATGCGACGGATAGTGCTAATCATTGGATGTGTAACGGTTATTATTTTTGGGTGGATGTTTTATCAATACAGCAGTCAGCAAAAACAAGTGACGCAATTACACGCCTATCAAAACGTGATTTATGAAAAAGCGGAACAGATTTTTGTACAGGCACAGGATTGGTCTAAACCGATTCAGATTAATGTACAAGACTCACGCTTAGAGGGTGATTATCAGGTCATGGCCAGTTTTGTGCTGAGCCATATGGTACAAAGTGCTGAAGCTAGAAATAGCTATTTGCGTGAACTCAAAGCTTTAAATTGGGATCAGTTTTTAGATCCACAGCGTTTGGCTGAAGATAAAAAACAGGACTATGCTGACACCGAAGCCATGCTGGCACAAGTACGTGCTATGGTGGAATTGTATCAGGAGCATTTAGAACAACATGAAGCAATGGCATTGGAGCAAATTGAGGCCTTGCCCATTGACAACAGTTTACGCCGTCATTTGGCAGAATCTTTAATTGAAAGCCGCCATAATGATCAGGGACATGCTTTGTATGAGTTGGAAAAACAGAACTTGGGCAAAGCTTATGTGTTATTTGCCATTTTAAAAAATAATAAATGGGAGCTGAAAAATAAGACTTTCATGTTTTATGAAGATGCACCATTAAAAGAATTTAATACAGTTTATCAAGAAATTGTGCAATTAAATCACCAAATGCAGCAAATCAGTCAGCATCATCAACGTGCTTTGCAAGCCAAGTTATAGTGCAGTTGTTTTAAACACTTACATCAAATTGTCAAAAGAATGTCATCTGCTGTTCAACTGTCTTGCCTAGACTGAGCCTGTTGATTTAACAGCTTGGTATAGGCAGGTTTGAGATGAACAACATTCAAGTCTTTGATGACATTCAACAACTGTATTTACAATTTCTAGAAAATAGAAACTACCCTAAACTGGAAAACTTAAATAATTGGGGAAAAAACCGTTTCTTTTTCAATCAGCACTTTCATTTGATTGAAGACTGGCATCAAACTGAACAAATCGTGATTGAATTTAATCAGCAATATTACTGTCTAGATACAGGTAGTGCGCCAGACTTTATGGATAAAGACCGTTATATGACTTGGTTGATGGGGGAGTTGCTGATTTAGTTGCGTGATCAAGCATTTATATTCAAATATAACTATGCAAAAGAATAAAATCTTAAAATTATAAATTCTGAAAACAATAAAATAAAAATCCCCGCATATTGCGAGGATTTTTTATTGCTTAAAACAAATTACACACGTTCAATAATGGTCGCGATACCTTGACCAAGACCGATACACATGGTCGCAAGACCGATTTGCGTATCTTGTTGTTCCATTACGTTTAACAACGTAGTGGTAATACGCGCACCTGAACAGCCCAATGGGTGACCGAGTGCAATTGCACCGCCGTTCAAGTTAACAAGGTCTTGCTTGTCATAAATGCCTAAGCCTTTCAGTACAGACAAACCTTGTGCAGCAAATGCTTCGTTTAATTCAAAAGTTTGAATGTCGGCAATTGATAAGCCTGCACGCTTCAGTGCTTTTTGCGTTGCAGGTACAGGGCCGTAACCCATGATAGCTGCATCACAGCCTGCAACTGCCATAGAGCGAATCACAGCACGTGGTTTTAAACCTAAAGCTTGTGCACGTTCAGCAGACATAAGTAGCATTGCAGATGCACCATCAGACAATGCTGAAGATGTTGCTGCAGTTACTGTACCGCCTTTCGGATCAAATACAGGGCGTAACGCTTGGAATGCTTCAAGGTTGGCATCAGGACGAATTACCTCGTCAATGTCGCAAAGCTGTTTAAAGCCGTTTGCGTCATGACCTTCAATGCCAATGATTTCGTTTTTAAAACGACCTTCCTGCGTTGCAGCCCAAGCACGGCGGTGAGATTCCACACCAAACGCATCTTGCTCTTCACGCGAAATACCATTCATACGGCCCAACATTTCAGCAGTTAAGCCCATCATGTTAGATGCTTTGGCATAGTGCTTAGATGCAGCAGGGTTGATGTCGATACCGTGCATCATGCCTACGTGGCCCATGTGCTCTACACCACCAATGATGAAAATATCACCTTGATTAGTTGCAATTTGTGCCGCAGCCGTGTGGATGGCTTGCATTGAAGAGCCGCACAGACGGTTTACAGTTTGACCTGCAACAGTTTTTGGAAGATCAGCCAATAACGCAATATTACGGCCAATGTTCATGCCTTGTTCTAGGGTTTGGTTGACACAGCCCCAGATCACATCTTCAACTTCGTTAACATCAAACTGGTTACGAGCAACTAAAGCACGAACCAATTCAGCCGATAGGCTGTCAGCACGTACATTGCGGAACATACCGTTTTTGGTTTTACCCATTGCTGAACGTACGCCATCAACGATGACAACGTCACGTGGATTTAAAGTAGCCATTCACGTTGCTCCTTAACCGTAGAATTTTTTGTTGTTAGCAGCCATGTCACGCAACATTTGTGGCGCTTCATAAGCTTTTCCTAAGTGTGCATATTTGTCGCAAAGTGCAACGTATTCAGCAACACCTGTTTGGTCGATGTAACGGCATGGACCACCGCGGAATGGAGGGAAACCTACACCCATAATCATGGCCATATCTGCTTCAGATGGTGTTGCCACAATGTTGTCTTCTAAGCAACGAACAGTTTCGTTACAGAAAGCCAGCATCATACGGTCAATGATTTCTTGTGCATCAAATTCACGTTTTTCAGCAGTTGCAACAGATGCCACAAGCTCGTATGCAGTTGGATCAACCACTTTGGCTTTTTTGCCTTTGCGGTCCAATTCATATTTGTAGAAACCAACGTCATTCTTTTGACCAAGACGTTTGTTTTCGTACATGACTTGGATTGAGCCTTTATAGTCAGGCTTCATGCGGTCAGGGAAACCTTCAGCCATAACTTCTGCACCGTGAACGCCCGTGTCAATACCGACCACGTCCATTAAGTATGCAGGACCCATTGGCCAGCCGAATTTTTCCATGACTTTGTCGACTTGTTGGAAGTCTGCACCGTCTTTAAGTAATAAGTCGAATGCACCGAAGTAAGGGAACAATACGCGGTTTACCAAGAAGCCTGGGCAGTCGTTTACAACAATTGGTGTTTTACCCATTTTTTGAGCAAGAACAACAGTGGTAGCAATCGCTTCAGCAGAAGTTTTTTCACCACGGATCACTTCAACCAATGGCATCATGTGCACTGGGTTAAAGAAGTGCATACCGACGAAGTTTTCAGGACGCTCTAGGTTTTCAGCCAAACGTGTGATTGAAATGGTCGATGTATTCGATGCAATAATCGTGTTTTCACGTACTTTAGATTCAGTTTCTTTGAGTACAATGCCTTTGATTTTTGGATTTTCCGTCACGGCTTCAATCACGATATCCACTTCTTTAAACTCGTCGTAGCTTAAAGTTGGGCGGATGCGTGCCAAAGTTTCACCCATTTTTGCAGGGGTTAACTTTTTGCGTTCAACTTGTTTGGTCAATAAGCCATTGGCTTCTTTCATACCCAAAGCAAGTTGAGGATTACCAATGTCTTTCATGATGATTGGTGTGCCTTTGCTTGCCGCTTGGTAAGCAATACCACCACCCATGATACCCGCGCCTAGCACAGCCGCTTGGTTGACAGGGTGTGCACCTTTTTCATATTTCTTAGAAGTTTTCTTCACCACTTGGTCGTTGATGAATAAACCAATCAACGCACCTGCTTGTGGTGTTACAGCCGCTTTAGCAAAGCCTTCAGCTTCAGCTTTAAGTGCTTCGTTACGTGGTAAACTTGCACCGGCTTGTAAAGAATCAAGCATCAATTTTGGCGCAGGGTATTGTGCAGGGTTTGCTTTTGCCAGTACCGCACCTTTTGCTGTGTTGAACGCCATCATTTGTTCAAGTGGGTTCAATTTAACAGGGTCTAATTTTTCCTGACGTTTTGCTTTCCAGTCCAAACGACCTGCAATGGCTTGTTTAACCAAGTCAAGCGCAGCATCTTGCAATTTGTCTGCAGCAACTACGGCATCTACAGCACCATCTTTGAGTGCTGCATCTGGACGTTTAGGGTTCGCCATTGCCATCCATTCAACGGCATTGTCGATACCAATAACGCGGCTTAAACGTACCGTACCACCAAAGCCTGGGAAAATACCCAGTTTAATTTCTGGTAAGCCCACTTGTGCTTGGTCAGACATCACACGGTAGTCACATACCAAACACATTTCAAAGCCACCGCCCAATGCCATACCATTGATTGCAGCAACTTTAGGAACTTCTAAATCTTCAAAAGCATTGAAGATGTCGTGAACAGGCAATGCCCAATCCACAATTGCTTGTTCGCCTTGAGCGAAGTTTGCACCAAATTCGGTGATGTCTGCACCTACGATGAAGGTCGATTTAGCTGAAGTGACAATTAAACCTTTTACTTCGCTGTTTGCTTTAACAGCTTCAATTGCAGCTTTAAAGTCTTCAATCGTTGCACGGTTAAATTTGTTGACCGACTCACCTTGTAAGTCAAAGCGGAATTCTGCAATTCCGTCCGAAAGCATTTGGACGGTAATGGCATTGCCAGCGTGGATCATGCCTGATCTCCTTTATTTTGGAGGACTTCTAAGTTGATGTTATGAAGCGTGTGCGATAGTCCTGCACACATATATGCCTCGCTAATCTTACGATAACTATATCGAAAAAAAATATAGCAAGTTGTATCAAGCCGTGACGCAAGGGTCATGATTTTTATCGCAGCATTGAATTGCTTTTTGACCTAATTTTAAAACTGTTTTTTTAAAGTTCTATGAAAGTGTTTGTTTTCTATTTTATTTTTAATTTTGAACAGTTGCAGGTGAATCCTTGAAAAGCTTAAAAATAATACAGTATTGCGATGCTATTTTCGGCAGAAAAGTCAATTCACGGTAATTCCAGCAAAACTTTGAGCAGTATCTGTAGAAAAAATTAGCAGCTGCAATGCTGTGTTCTATTTTTGGATATGACCGCTTGCGGCAAATTGGCTAAAATATTCGGCATTTTAAATTTTGAGTTGTGTTCAACAACTTTGGTTGTTCTATGTTGAAGTGGATTATTTTGGCGATTTTTATCGCTTCAGCGTTGTATATTCAACAGCGTGGTAAGGTGCGTCATAGTTTTTATCGTCAGTTCTTTGACCATTCTACGATTTTGGCACCGATTAACTATTTAATGTATCTGTTTTCAAAAGTGCCGAATCAACCGTATATCGACACGCAGTACTTTCAAGATTTAAAAGTACTGGACGAAAATTGGGAAATGATTCGTGATGAAGCCAAGGCTCTGTATGAGCAGGGTGGCATTAAAGCCTCAAGTACCTACGATGACTTGGGTTTTAACTCATTCTTTAAAACAGGCTGGATGCGCTTTTATTTAAAATGGTATGACTCGGCACATCCATCTGCAGCAGAATTATGCCCAAAAACCACAGCTTTATTAAAAACCTTGCCAAGCATTATTAAAAACCTTGCCAAGCATTAAGGCAGCCATGTTTACCGAGCTTGCACCTGACAGTCGCTTGGTGCGCCATCGTGACCCGTACGCAGGTTCATTGCGTTACCATTTGGGACTGATGACACCAAATGACGCGCGCTGCTTTATTGATGTAGATGGTGAGCGCTATTCATGGCGTGATGGTGAAAGTGTGGTGTTTGATGAAACCTATATTCACTATGCCGAAAATGGCACTGATCAAAACCGTATTATTTTCTTTGCCGATGTTGAGCGTCCGTTAAAATCGCGCTTGATGCAAAAGTTTAATCACTGGTTTGGTAAGAATGTCATGACTGCAGCCAGTTCTCCAAATGAAGCCGGTGACCAAACGGGCGGCTTAAATAAAGTCTTTGGTTATGTTTACCAAGTGCGTTTAAAAGCCAAAGCTTTAAAGGCCAGAAATAGCCGTTTGTATTACTTTCTAAAATGGTTTTTGATGTTAGGTATTTTCTTCCTAATTTTTATTCGTCCTTATCTGTTTTAAATCATCACAACGCCTTTCGGGGCGTTTTTTTATGGCATTTTTCCATAATTTTAGCGTCAAGCTTCAATTTCACGCTGCTTTTATGTATAGAATGAAGCAACTTAGGGGAAAATTTATGCAAACGTTTCGTTCTAAAAAAGATTGGTGGGTCTTGGCCTTTGTGATTTGTATGTCAGGCTTATTAATTCAATTATTGCTGACCATGTATGCCAAAGGCACGATGCCTGCATTTCCAGTACATACGGGGGTATATATCATCACAATTTTTGTGTTGTGGTGGCCTATTTTTAATACTCGCTATCAGGTCGATGCAGAACGCTTGCAGATTCGCTGTATGTTTTTAAAGTGGGATATTCCACGTGCCAATATTCAGAGAATATCTAAAACCAATAATTCTGTGGCATCACCCGCCTTATCTTTAAAACGTTTAAAAATTGATTATGTGCAAGCAGGGCAGTCAAAATTTGTCTTGGTTTCGCCTAAAGATCAAGCCAAGTTTAGTCAGGCATTGGGAATAGAAATTATTGACTAATCTACAGAATTTGAAAGTATCGCCCCATACACATCACGATATATAAATGTCAAAGCATTGAGGATGAGCATTATCATCCTCAACCAAAGATCAATCTATTTGAATGTGTAATGCGCCTGCGTTGCAATCCAGACACAGCTTTGTCCGTTCTGGGTGGCTTAAAAAATACAACGCTAAAATGGGTTCTAGCTCGGTACGGATTTTGCGCCCCAAATGCCGAGCGCCGTAACGAATATCATGCCCCTGATAAAAATATGCTTTGGCTGCAGCTGTCAGCTGAACTTGGCGCTGTTGATGTTGCAGGCGATGATTTAATTTTTCCAACTCAATTTCAACCAGTTGAGGTAAAGCATCGGCAGATACAGCCTGATAATGCAAGCTGCGGTCAATCCGATTTAAAAATTCAGGGTCAAATCTGCGTTGCATGACTTTTTCAATGATTCGTTGAGTTGGCATGCGTGTTAGGCACAGTTGCTGCAGCTTTTGCGGCAACAAATTTAGTTTATCCAAGTATTGCTGTGCAGCCTGTGCCCCCACATTGCTGGTCATAAAAATCATGCAATTGCGAAAGTCGATGGTTTTGGTGCCTGCGGTCAACGTCAGTTTGCCTGTATCCAATACATTCATTAAGCCACGGAGTACTTCAGTTGACGCTTTTTCCAGTTCATCAAACAGCATAATGCCTGGACGGGTATGTGAGCCTGCAATGGCTGTTTCGTCAAATAAACTGTGTCCTTCTTTGGAGCCGACGTAACCCGGTGGTGCACCTGTCAGTGCTGCAGCATAATGTTCCTGCGCCAAGGTATTCATATCAATACGGCAGAAAGCATCGGGACGGCCGTAAATGGCTTCAGCTATCAGGCGTACTGTTTCAGTTTTTCCCACACCTGTTGGGCCAAGCATTAAGGTCACAGAAAGTGGTCGTTCTGTGCTGGAAAAATCGGCCTTGACCACATACAGCATTTTTTCAATTTCATTCAGTGCAGCATCTTGTCCAATAATCCGCTGACGCAACAACTGCATGACGTGCGCAGGTTCAAAATGAAAGCGTGGTTGACCAATCAGGCGATCTTTTTCAGAGTTGTGTGGATTAGGACGGGTGGGTTCGGAGGTCGCGGGTTGAATAATATGTAGGCCGTGTTGCGTGGTCGTCATCCTGCACCTTTGTTTTGCTGACAAGATGCCTGAGCATAGCAAACCTTGTGTTGTGAACTAATCGCTTTTAGCACTGAGTTGATTGTTTTTGTGGATAGATCCTGTAATTGGCTACAGGATAAAGCTTGAAAAAGTCAGCTGAAGCATCACATCATGTAGACAATGCAGCGATTATAGGATGACTCGTGAACCCAAACGCACGTGAGCATATTGAGAAAATTTTGGCAAACATGACCCAGTTGCCTGGGGTGTACCGTATGTTGGGTAAAGACGGAGAGTTGTTGTATGTGGGCAAAGCCAAAAACTTAAAAAATCGTGTGTCGAGTTATTTTATTAAGACCATTGAGCATCCGAAAACTCAAGCCTTGGTTGCACGTATTTATGATATTGAAACTTTGGTGGTGCGTTCGGAAACTGAGGCCTTATTGCTTGAACAAAATCTGATTAAGCTGCATCGCCCACCGTACAATATTATGCTGCGTGATGATAAGTCTTATGTTTACATTTTTGTTTCAGCAGATCAGCCATACCCGCGTATTGCCAGTGGACGTGGCAAAGGCAAGCATCAGGTCGGGAAGTTTTTTGGGCCTTATCCGAGTGCCTATAATGCTCGTGATACTTTGGTGGTGTTACAAAAGTTGTTTAATGTGCGGCAGTGCGAAAATAGTTATTTTGCCCAGCGGCAGCGCCCATGTTTGCAATATCAGATCAAGCGTTGTTCGGCGCCGTGTGTGGGACTCATTTCACCTGAAGAATATAAAGAAGATGTCAATAATTCGATCCGTTTTTTACAGGGCGACAGTAAAGAGCTGAATCAGCAATTGATTAGCAAAATGGAAGCCGCTGCCGAAGCATTGGAGTTTGAAAAAGCGGTCTTTTACCGTGACCGTATGGCATTGCTACGTGATGTGCAGGCACAGCAAGCCATTTACAAACTCAAAGGTGAGGCCGATATTATTGCCATTGCATATCAGGCAGGGGTGACCTGCGTGCAAATTATGCATGTGCGAAATGGCAAAATGCTGGGTGGGAAAAGTTATTTTCCAGACATGCTAGGTGATGATTTAGGGCAAATGCTGGCCGACTTTATTGCCAACTTTTACTTTCAGGTGGCCGATGAAATTCCAGCTGAATTGATTGTGAATGTGGATGTAGCAGATTGCAAAGAGCTAGAACAAGCCTTACAGCAACACTTCGATAAAAAAGTCCAGATTAAGCATAAGGTGCGTGAAACCCGTGCCGAGTGGCAAGAGCTGGCGCAAATGAATGTGCAGCATGCCATTAAAGGTAAACTGGCCAATCATTTTGAATTAAATGAGCGTTTTTATCAACTTGAGCAAGTGGTTGGACGGCCTATTGATCGAATTGAATGTTTTGATATTTCACACACTATGGGCGAAGACACGGTGGCATCTTGTGTGGTGTTTGACAGTGGCGGCATTCGCAAACGTGATTATCGACAATTTTCCATTCAGGATATTCAGGCGGGAGATGATTATGCCGCCATGCGTCAAGCACTGACCCGCCGTTATAAAAAAGCCATGTTGCCCGATTTATTGCTGATTGATGGCGGCAAAGGGCAGTTGAATATGGCGATGGAAGTCATGCAGGAATTAGGGCTAGATGCCTTTATGATAGGGGTGTCTAAAGGTGAAGGACGTAAACCTGGGTTAGAAACCCTACATTTTACCGATGGCAATAAAATTCAGTTGCCTGAAGATCATAAAGCCTTGCATCTGATTCAGCAGGTACGTGATGAAGCACACCGTTTTGCGATTACCAAACATCGTGCCAAACGTGATAAAAAGCGTGGTTCATCGGTACTGGAAGTGATTCCGGGTTTAGGGCCAAAACGCCGTCGTGATTTGCTCACGCATTTTGGTGGCATTCAAGGGGTACTTAAAGCCTCTGAAAAAGAGCTGACCTTAGTGCCAGGACTGGGCGAGGTGATGGCACGTACTATTTATAAAGTGCTGCATGAGTGATGGTTTTATCCATAAAAGCAGTATTTCTGCAAAGGTAAATAGCAAAAAAGCGCATTGACTCTGCCGTCATTGAACATTCACATCCAATCGAAACGCTGTAATATCGACAACATCATCGCTTAAGGAAAAACCATGTCGTTGCTACAGACCTATCAGGCCATTGCCGAACAAGAATGGATCGATATTCCGCAGGGTTGGTTACAAGGACGCACCATTTATGGTGGGTTGGTGGCAGGCTTGATGATGCAAAAAGCTCAGTATTGTATTGCTGATCCTGAAAAGCGCTTACTCAGTAGCAGCGTGACTTTTGTTGGACCTGTACAACAAGGTCGGGCACGTCTTACAGCTGAAATTCTGCGGCAGGGTAAGTCAGTCACTAGCATTGAGGTGCGTTTGTGGCAGGATGATGCCGTACAAAGCATTTTGATTGCCAGTTTTGGCGTAGCACGTGAATCTAGTATTGTGGTGCAGCAAGAACGTACTGCACCAAACTTTGCACCTGTCAGTGAATTACCCGTCACGCAGCATCACCCCCTAGCACCTGAGTGTTTTCAGCAAATGGATTTGGTCTGGGCAGAAGGGCAATATCCATTCAGTGCCAGCCATAAACCTGATTTTGCAGGGTGGATGCGCTTTAAGCCTGAACAGCACAGCAATCGCGCCATGAATATTGCAGATTTAATGGTGGCATTTGATATGTGGCCACCTGGGGTATTGCCGATGTTTAGTCAACTTGCACCTGCCAGCTCTTTGACGTGGCATGTAACCTATGTCAATCCTTTGCAAAATCAGTTACATGACTGGATGAAATATAAAGTATTTACCGATCATGCCAGTCATGGTTATGCCACCGAATACGCACACCTTTGGGATGAGCAGAATCGTTTGATTGCAATTGCCCGACAGACCATCACCGTGTTTGCCTAGTGACACATTCTGCCATTTCGTATAAAGTGAAGCCTATTCATGATGACAAATCCTCAAAAAACTTGTGAATGAACAGCGTATAGAGGGGAAACATTGGCGGTGTCTATGACAACAGGTCGTATCCTGAACATTCCAAATATATTAACTTTGGCTCGAATCGCCTTGATTCCTGTATTTTTGTTGGTGGCTTATTGGCCGCCTGCAATGGGCGTAAATGGTTACGATGGTGGTATGACACGTCATATTCTGCTGACTTCTATTTTTGTGATCGCTGCTGTTACAGATTGGTTTGATGGCTATTTGGCACGTTCTTTAAATCAGACTTCTGCATTTGGGCGTTTCCTAGACCCTGTAGCAGATAAACTGATGGTGGCTGCGGCATTGATTGTGTTGGTGCAATGGCAACCCACTATTTCTATGGCTTTTGCTGCGATTGTAATTATTTCTCGTGAAATTACTGTATCTGCATTGCGTGAGTGGATGGCCGAATTGGGCGCACGTACAAGTGTGGCCGTGTCTACTGTAGGTAAATACAAAACTGCATTTCAAATGATTGCAATTTCAGTATTTTTATTGAACTGGCAACCTTTAGAAATGTTGGCGTATTTACTGCTTTATACCGCTGTGATTTTAACGCTTTGGTCGATGTTTATTTACTTAAAAGCCGCTTGGCCTTATTTGAAACAGCCTTAAAGCAGGCTTTACACAGAGCTTCCTCATAAAAAAGTGCTTCTATCCTGAAGCACTTTTTATTAGCTATGAGTTTCTTCTTCGGCATCGTCTTCAAAGGTTTTGGCAATTTTTTCAATATTTAAGCTCTTTGCCATCGCATCAAAAATTTCTTTATAGACCCCATTTTGATGATAAAGCGTGTCATGTTCACCATGTTCTGCAATTCTGCCCTCCTTCATGACATAAGTGTAATCGGCATCAATAATTTGCGATAAGCTGTGTGAAATGATGATAACCGTACGTCCCTGTTTGATTTCATCCAGACTTTGCTTGATTTGTTCAGTTGCAATAGCGTCCAGACTTGCAGTGGGTTCATCTAAAAAAATAATTGGCGGATTTTTAAGGAACATTCGAGCCAAGGCAATCCGTTGTTGCTGACCACCAGAAAGCATCAGGGCATCTGCATCATAAGCTTGTGGTAATTGTAAAATTTGTTCGTGAATAGAGGCTTTTTTGGCAGCCTGTATGACATCTTCTAAACTGGCGTCGGTTTTGCCATAACGAATATTTTCAAAAATAGAGCCTTGGAAAATATGATTCTTTTGTAAGACCAAGCCAATATGATCACGTAAATACTGGGTGTCGATCTGTTGTATGTCTATTCCATCGAGTTGAATCGTACCATTTTGTGGTTCATAGAATTTATCTAATAAACTAATCAGAGTCGATTTTCCCGCCCCAGACAAGCCGACCAAAGCGGTAATTTTATTGGGTTGAATCTGCATCTGAATATCTTTGAGTGCATGGTGTCCATTGGGGTAAAAAAAGTTAATGTTTTTGAGGTCAAACTGCCCGCGAATGACTGGCTTTTGTGTACCACTCGGCTCGATTTCATCATCGGCTTCCAGAATTTGGAAGAAGCTTTCTGAATAGATCATGGCATCATTCACTTCATCATAAATACGATGCAATGAACGGATTGGCGCAGAAACGTTGCTAAACAGCAACACGTGATACATGATCATGCCAATGCTCATTTGCCCATCCAAGACAAAATAAGCCGTTAAAATAATGATCAGCACCACCCCAATTTGTTCAATAAAGCTTTTGAGACCATCAAATAAAAAACTGGTTTGGCGGGTTTGCATTTGGTTATGCGTGAGTGTTTTTTGCAGCGTGAGTTGTTTTTCTGCCTCTATACTTTCTCGGTTAAAGGATTTAATCACGGTAATCGAGTTAATGATGCTGAGAATCCCTTGGCTTTTTTTCTCACGTCCATCACGCAAATTACGTCGCCAACTGCCTAACTTTTGCGCTTGCAGATAGGTCAGCCAAAAATAAATCGGAACAATAATTGTAGCGACCAAGCCTACATATACATTGGCATAATACATCAAGCCTAAGGCCACGAATGCACTGGTAAATAGCGGTAAAATATCAATAAAGAAAATTTGGACTAAGCGGGTGAGTGAACCAATCCCGCGGTCTATACGTGTTTGTAATTTGCCTGCTTGGTTGTTGTCTTGATTAAAAAAAGCCAAACGGTAACGTAAAAACTTTTCAATAATGCCTTGAGCTAAATCTTGTGAGACAAAAATACGTAGTTTTTCACCGTAAAACTTCTGCCCAAATTGCACAAAGGCATTGATGATTTCTTTGCCCAGTAAAATTGCTGAAATGGTGATTAAGATATGCCAGCCTGCCGCAAGTCCTTGTCCTGCTTCAATTAAGGCATTAATGCTATCGACTGCATATTGTAAAGTGAGTGCATTGACTTGGGCGGTGAATGAGCCAATTAAGGTCAAAATCAGGGTTGCGACCACCAACATTCGGTAGGGACGAACAAAGGGACGCAATTTCTGAAACAAATTCCATAAATTCATAGGCTGTTATTTTTATAAGCAGGTTTGCTTTAAGTCTAAGGATGAAGCCATCTACTCACAAGCCAAGATCCTGTATCATTTTGTGTGCAATCTTCTCGTTTAACTTTTAAGTTAGATGCTAAATAAAGCTAATTACTGGAACTGCCATGAATCTGGAGTTGTTTGCACCTGAACGATGTGACAATGTGTTGCCTTACGATGGTATTGTTCAGGATTATGGCGTAGTGCTAAGTGCAGAGCATAGCGCACGTTATTTGGAATATTTTTTACAGCATTTGGCATGGCAAGCCGATGAAGGCCTGCTATTTGGTCAGTATTATCGGACACAGCGCCAAGTGGCATGGTATGGCGATGAACAGTATCAATATCGGTATTCGGGTGCTTTAAAGCAAGCTCATGTTTGGCAACCTGCTTTGTGGCGACTAAAACAGCAAGTTGAGCGTTGGGTGGGGCATCCCTTTAATTCGTGTTTGGCAAATTTATATCAAGATGGTACGCAGGGCTTGGGGTGGCATAGTGACGATGAGCCAAATTTAGGAAAAAATGCCGTTATTGCTTCATTGAGTTTTGGTGCAACCCGTAAGTTCAGTTTTAAGCATAAACGTACGGCAAATAAAGTGGAGCTTTTATTGCAGAGTGGTCAGTTGCTCGTGATGCGAGGACAAACACAGCAGCATTGGAAACATGCTTTAATTAAATCGAGTAAAATTTTACAACCCAGAATTAATCTCACGTTTCGCTATTTTCATAGCATTTCTAAATAAGATTATCCTCAGATTAAAATTTTGCCATGCTAGTCCTAGTTCACATCTAGGCCTAAATCTGTATTCAGGGTTTCAACCTGTTTTTCAATTTGTTGGGCATTATCCTGCAAAATTTCAATCAACTTTTGCAAATTCACAAATTCAAAACGGTTTTTTGAAGCCAGCAACGTTAAGGCATAAGGTGCATCTTTAGATGAAAAGCGAATCGGGACAGACAAGCCTGCAATTTCTGCACTCAGTTCGCCATTTGAAAAATAATAGCCTTGTTTTTTAATTTTGCGCATCTGTTGCAAAAAGTCATCTTCATTCTGTGCAAAGTTGACTTGTGCCAATTCAGTAGAAAAACGCTGGTAATAGTCTAAAATTTTTTGCTTGGGCAAGTGCGCCATAATAATTTTAGGGGATGAGCCAACATAGACAGGACGTGGGCAACCACGACCATACGAGAGTAATGGTGTGTCTTTGAAAATTTCATGGTGCACATCAATACACGAATCTTGATTGAGCTGGGTCAGTAAACAGCAAAACTCGGTGCGCTCTGCAATTTTTTTCATAAACGGTGTGCTGATGGTGACCAATGGGTCTGTGGTGCGGGAAATATAATCTAATACCGCAATTTTGGGCCCAAGGGTGTAATCCCCAGATGTACCACTCATGCGTTGCAGTAGTTCTGCAGACACCAATTCTTTTAAATAGCGATAACTGGTGGGCTTAGATAAACCGAGTTCTGCACTAATGGTATCGACATTAATCACAGGACGTGAGGTCGAAAATAAGTCTAAGACCGTGAGAATCTTGCCAAAGCTAGACAGTGCCATGCGGATTTACTCATTCACACCAAAAGAATGATGTTACTTTATATCAAAAAATAGCCGAACAAATAGACTTTTTACAGATGGCTTTAGGCATTCCAGCGATCAATGCTGTTTTAGGACTAACCTTTAAGGATTGATTGCCTGCGGATCACGATACCAGCTTTCAATCAACAAGGCTGCAGCAATACTATCTGCCGCTAATTTTTTGCCCCGACCTTGTGCTTGATAGTGTTCAAGTTCATCACGTGCTTCACGTGTGGTCAGACGTTCATCCACCATAAAAGTTTGAATATTGGTTTGGTGACGCAGACGTTTGGCAAACTTTCGTGCGCGGGTAGACAGCTCTGATTCGCTATCATCCATATTTAAAGGCAGACCCACCAAAAATAAGTTGGGTTGATGTTGCTGCACAATTTTAAGCAGAGCATCCCATTGAGGAATGCCATCTTTCATAGGGAACAGCGCCAAAGGGCTGGCACTTTCAATCAGGGATTGTCCCACCGCCATGCCCATTTTTTGTGTACCAAAATCAAAGGCCATAATGCTCTGTGCTGATGATGTTTCAGGCATGACCAATCTCTGAAGATAACCAAGTGCGGTCTACGCCCATTTTCCGATAGGCAGCATCCCAGCGGTCGTCATAGGGTAAATTAAAAATCAAGTCCATGTCTGATTCGCAAATTAGCCAATCGCCTCGAGCAATTTCCTGTTCTAGTTGTTGTTTGCCCCAACTGGCATAGCCTAGTGCAATTTGATAGCGACCTACGCCTTCGTTGTGGGCAATTGCATCTAAAATATCTTTAGAGGTGGTAATACAGACGTTTTCACCCACTGCAATAGACGAATGCCAAGTTGGCTGACCAGTGTGTAAAACAAAACCTGCCTCAGGTCGCAATGGGCCACCTTGTAAAACCTCGTGAGGATGCACATTATCGGCGTCTATGTCTAAATCATTCAGTAATTCCTTGATCTGAATGCCAGAAGGACGGTTGATAATAATGCCTTGCGCACCATCTTCATCATGACGAGCCAAATAAATAACGGTATTTGCAAAAAAATCGTCATTCATATCGGGCGGGGCAATGAGACAGCGATGCGTCAGATATTGTTTGGTCACCTAAGCAATTCTCCTTAAAAACAGTTGCTTCTAGAAAAAACCTATTCCTTTAGGGTACACGTTACTTGAGCTTTGCGATTTCACCAAGCTCTTTTTGTGACAGAGTTGGTTTTTTAAGCCTGTTGAAACTTCAACTGACGTAATTGTTTGGCATGTTGCAAGGTAGTGTCGCTAATTTCAACACCGCCCGTCATGCGTGCCAGTTCTAAAATACGTTCATCTTCTTCTAATTCAACTATGGTGCTGCTAGCGGGATCAGTTTGACGTTTTTTCACTAAAAGATGTTGATCGGACTGTGCCGCCACTTGTGCCTGATGGGTAATACATAAAATCTGTACATGTTGTGCCAAACCTGCCAATAAGCGTCCGACAATTTCCGCAGTACCACCACTGATGCCGACATCAATCTCATCAAAAACCAAGACTTCGGCTTCAGTTTTTTCGGCATTCATAACTTGCATCACCAAGGCAATACGCGATAACTCACCACCAGAAGCCACACGCGCTAAAGGTTGAGCTGGAATACCTTTATTGGCGGTAAATAGCAATTGAATAAAGCTTAAGCCTTCGGCAGAAACTTGCTCCAGAGGTTCAAATTTAAATTCAAAATGTGCCTCAGGCAGTGCCAATTGTTTGACTTGCTCGGTCAGTTGTTTGGCCAATGGAGCGGCTGCCTCACGACGAATATCATCTAAATGCTGCGCTTTGGCTAAAAAGTCCTGATGCGCCACTTCAACTTGTTCTGCCAAAGTTTCAGGGTCTTCCAATTCATGCAGCGCAGTGAGTTCGGCTTGCCACGTTTCGTATTCCTGTTTGAGTAATTCGGGTTGAGTACGATACTTGCGTGCTAAACGATGGAAAACCTCAAGTTTCTGATTGAGTTCTTCCATACGCTCTGGGTCAAAACTTTGACGGTCAATAAATTGGCGCAAGTTTGCTGTTGCATCATCCAATTCACTTTGCGCATTGAGCAGAGAATTATAAATTTCGGACAGTTGCTCACTTCGCCCCGCATGTGATTCCAAACGTCGAATAATAGATGCAATTTCTTGGGTGATATTCGGTTCAGCTTCATCTAGTGCATTTAGACTGTAACTACAATCTTGCATGATATGTTCATGGTGGCTTAGACGATCAAACTCTTGCTCAATCTCTTTGTAATCTAATTGCACCAAGTCTTCGAGTTCTTCCAACTGTAAATTCAGCGTTTCCATGCGTTGTTTACGGGTGGCTTGCGCATCCAGTGCGGCTTGATGCTGACGGATATTTTTTTGCCAAGTGCTATAGGCATCACGCACCGCTTGGGCGGGCGCATAAAAATTATAATAACGATCGAGCCAATGCTTTGGATAAGGCGGCTCAAGCAATTGTTGCTGACTATACTGACTATACAATTGTACCAGCAAGCGCCCAATTTCTTTGAGCTCTGCCAAACTACTTGGACGACCATTAATCCAAGCCTTGCTGCGTCCTGTGGCAAAAATCACACGTCGTAAATGGATTTCTCCGGACTCGTCTGCTAACTCATGTTCTTTGAGCCATAGTGCTTCGGGGCTGTGTTCCTGATAGCTAAAGCTGGCAGTTACATCAGCCTTATCTGCACCAAAACGTACATAATTGGTATCGGTACGTTCACCTAAACAGGCAGAAAGCGCATCTAAAAGTAAGGATTTACCTGCACCAGTTTCCCCAGTTAGGACGTTAAACCCAGTTTCAATATCCAAGGCTAGGTGATCGGCAAGGGCAAAGTTAATCAGTGTTAAGTGAGTCAGCATAAACGCATCCAAGCTGCGAAAAGTGGCAGTTAAAAAGAGTCAAGTTTTTTGATATGCCACATTGCGGCTGTTATTTTCAATCAAAGCATCTTCGAGTCTATTTAATTCTAGCTTAAATTACAGCGCAAACAACAAAAAATGCAGCAAAGTCCAGATCATTTCATCTTATGGTCATTGAATCAGGGCATGCTTTACTTGGGGAGTTTTAAGTGCAGTTTGAGCGGGGAAGATGTGCCTGTCTAGGCAGAATGGGTGAACTATTTCACATTCAGCTTTAGCACTTTAGTCGCGGGAGCTTGGTGCATATTTGTGGATAGGAGCGGCAAGACCTTAGACAGCATGTATAGCGTGCTCTGCATTGTCTGGGGGATGGTCAACTTTACGCTAGCCCCTTTGTAAACACAGATTGATTAGTTCTGAGGACAGAATTAAACTACATCAGTCAAAAATATAAAAACGCGTTACCTGGAGATTACGCATGTCAGCTCAGTTTGATCATGTATCAGTTGTAAAAAAATCGAATGTCTATTTTGGTGGGCTATGCATCAGTCATACTGTGCAGTTTGAAGACGGCACCAAAAAAACATTAGGGGTGATTTTACCGACCGAACAAGCCTTAACTTTTGAAACGCATGTGCCTGAACGCATGGAAATTATTTCTGGTGAATGTCGTGTGAAAATTGCAGACAGCGAAGAAAGTGAATTGTTCCGTGCAGGTCAGTCATTCTATGTGCAAGGTAGCAGCCGCTTTACCATCGAAACTGACGATGTTTTAGATTACGTGTGTCATTTCGAAGGTTAATCAAGAGTAGGGTATTTTACATTCTCAACACAGTTTGCCTGTCAAATAATCAGAGAAATTGAGTTAAGAAATTTTCCCCTGAATCGGTTAAACTAGCTCTATTGAAATCCTGTAAAGTCAGCTTTGCAGGATTTTTCGTTTTCGCTGTTTTATTGGTGCATTAATTTAGAGGTCGTTCATGGCAAAACCTGAATATTATTATGGCGTTCACTCGGTGGAGTCATTATTGGAGCTTGAGCCAGAGCGCGTTTTAACTTTATTTACCTTAAAAGGGCGTGAAGACCAACGTTTGCAAAAAATTCTGGAACTGGCAGAGCCATTTGGCATTAGTGTGCAAAAAGCCAGCCGTGACAGTTTAGAAAAATTAGCAGGTCTACCTTTTCACCAAGGGGTGGTGGCGGCAGTGCGCCCACATCCAAGCTTGAATGAAAAAGACTTAGATAGTTTGTTGCAAGCGGATGCTCAGCCATTACTTTTAGCACTCGATCAAGTGACTGATCCACATAATTTAGGTGCCTGTATTCGTACGGCTGCCGCAATGGGTGTTGCTGCAGTGATTGTGCCACGCGATCGTTCTGCAAGTTTGACCCCAACCGCACGCAAAGTGGCTGCAGGTGGTGCAGAAAAAGTCAAATTTATTCAAGTCACCAATTTGGCCCGTACTTTGGCACATTTGAAACAAGAGTTTAATGTGCGTGTGGTGGGTACCATGTTGGATGAAAAAGCCTTACCAATTCAGCAGTTCGATTTTACCGGTACTGCGGTGTGTGTAGTAATGGGAGCAGAAGATACGGGCTTACGTCCAATTACTCAGTCACAATGCGATCAAACCGTATTTATTCCGATGGCAGGCAATTTGCAAAGTTTAAATGTCAGTGTTGCAACAGGGATGGCACTTTATGAAGCCTGTCGCCAGCGCCAAGCTTAAGTACAGATACTGAATTTTTATTGGATTGATGCCTTAACACTGTGATTCATTTATCTCCCCAAAAGCAGGGCTATGCCTTGGTATTGGTCACCATGTGTATTTGGGGTGGTTTTACCTTAACCGCACGGCTCAATGCACAATGGCAGATCAGTGCTTGGGATATTACTGCCTTACGTTTTGCCTTGGCTTTTTGTATTTTAATGCCGATCTTGATCTGGAAAAAAGATACGGCATTTTTATGGAAAAAACAGCCATTTATTTTGGCAATGATTGGTGGGGTGGGTTATTGCCTGACCGCCTATAGTGCATTTCATTATGTCCCTGCCGCACATGCAGCTATCTTTCTGAATGGTTGTATTCCTGTCTGTACAGCTATTGCCGCTTGGGTGTTGTTCCGTATTCCATTTGATCGACATACTTGGATCAGCATTGCGATTATGCTTACCGCAATTGCCAGTATGAGTGTGTTGATGTATCAAGAAACAGGTGTCGCCTTTGGTTTGGGGGATGGCTTGTTTTTCATCAGTGCCATCTGGTGGGGCATCTTTACTGTTTTACTTAGACAATGGAAGCTCTCGGCATGGCATGCCATGGCAGGTGTAGCAATCTGGTCGGCAATCGTCTATGTGCCAATCTACCTGCTGTTTTTCCCAAAACAACTTGGCGCACCCGAACCCATGCATTTATTGCTACAAACCATTTTTCATGGTGTATTCGTCGTGATTATTGCCACCTTAACGTATGTTGAAGCAATTAAGCGTTTAGGTGCATTTAAAGCGGGTAGTGTTGTTACTTTGGCGCCATTTATTGCCGCCATTCTTGCAGTGCCGTTGTTGGGTGAGCCTTTGAGCTTGGCAATTTTGTGTGGTTTATTGGGGATGGGGATTGGCGCGTTGCAACCTTGGCGTTGGTGGGCTAGACCTGATAGCTTAAAAGCACAACTAGAGCAGCAAAAAACACACACAGATTAGTGTGAGGATTGATTGGCTCGAGTTAAATACTGTTGGTGTAATACCTCCAGTTTGCTATACAAATGATCTAAATGCCCATCATTCAGCACAATATCATTGGCCAAGCGCTGTTTTTCAGCACGTGGCATTTGTGCCTGAATAATTTTATGAATTTGTTCAACCGTTTGACCATCTCGTTGAGATGCTCGATGAATTTGTAATGCTTCGGTCGCATCAATGAGTAAAGTGTGTTGCGTCAGTTGATGTTGATTGGTTTCAAAGAGCAATGGTGAAACTAAAATCACATATGGGCTGTTGGCCTGCTGCAATTGCTGAATAATTGACTCACGAATTGCAGGATGAGTAATTTTTTCCAAGGCTTGGCGGGCGCTCGGTTCTTTGAAAATATGTTCACGTAAGGCACGGCGGTCAAGTTCGCCATTTTCAAGTAAAACCCAGTCACCAAATTGTTGTTGAATTTGGGTCAGTGCGGGTTGTCCTTTTTGTACCACTTCTCGTGCGACAACATCAGCATCGACCACGTGAATGCCTTGGGTCTCAAACCATGCACTGGCTGCAGATTTACCGCTGCCAATTCCTCCCGTTAGACCCAAAACAAAACGCATGTGCTGTCCTTATTGTCCTAAATAAACTTTCATGATTTGCTCGCCCCATAAAAAGGCAATCCAGCCTGCAATTGCAATATAAGGGCCAAATGCAAAAGGTTGGTTCTCTTTACGGATTTTTAGCAGAATAATGCCAATAATAGCGCCAACCAAAGAAGATAAAAGCACAATCAGCGGCAACATCATTGGACCCATCCAAGCGCCTAAGGCTGCAAGGAGTTTAAAGTCGCCATAGCCCATGCCTTCTTTGCCTGTAATAATTTTAAACAGGTAATACACTACCCATAAGCATAAGAAGCCAATGACATAACCCCAAATAGCAGAGGTAGGTGAGGTGTAGATGGCATAACTGTTGATTGCTAAGCCCAATGCAGCCAAAGGTAGGGTATAGCGATCGGGCAAGAGTTGAGTGTCGAAATCAATAAAGGTGAGGGCAATTAAGATATAGGTCAGTATCAAACCGAACAGCATTTGTACAGTTGGGCCAAATACGGCAACCACAATCAGCGCACAAACTGCGCTTAAAACTTCAATCAGTGGATAGCGCATACTGATAGGGTTTTGACAGTGCCCGCATTTGCCACGTAAAACTAACCAGCTCAGTACAGGAATATTCTGATACCAACGAATAGGTGTATGACATTTAGGGCAAGTCGAGGCGGGTTTGCTCAGTGTGATTTTACTTTCATCAATAATAGCTTGTTCTGGATGTAACAGCATTTGGCAGTCTGTACGCCATTCCTGCTCCATCATTTTTGGTGTGCGGTATATGACCACATTCAAAAAACTGCCAATACATAAACTAAAAAGTCCAACTGCGATGTACAACGCAGTTGGATTTTGAATAAAATACGCGATTAATTCTTGCATTAAACCACAGAACCCATTTGGAAGATTGGAAGGTACATAGCCACAACCAAACCACCGACTAAAATACCTAACACAGACATAATCAGAGGTTCCATCATCGAGGTTAAACCATCTACTGCGTTATCTACTTCGTTTTCATAGTGGGTTGCGACTTTATCTAACATGGCATCGAGTGCACCAGACTCTTCACCAATCGCCACCATTTGCACGGCCATCGCTGGGAATTTATTGGTAACGCGCATGGCGAATTGTAGTTGCTGACCTGTGGCGACATCTTCACGAATTTTCATGACCGCTTCTTCATAGACCACGTTGTTGGTTGCACCTGCAGTTGATTCCAAAGCATCAATTAATGGTACACCCGCAGCGAAGGTCGTGGCTAAGGTACGGCTATAACGTGCAATAATGGCTTTATAGACCAAATCACCAAAAATAGGTGCTTTGAGTGCAGCTTTGTCCAAGAAATCACGGAATTTTTTACTCCGTTTTTTAGCTTCGAGGAAACCTGCAATAATGACACCAATTACAATAATCAGCAGGAACCAATATTTCTGCATCCATTGTGACATGTTTACCACCATTTTAGTGAAGGCAGGTAAGTCTGCACCAAAAGAGCTAAACAATTCTTCAAATACAGGAACAACTTTTACCATCAAAATAATGGTCACAATCACAGCCACTACAATGACCGTTGCAGGGTATTTCATGGCTTTTTTGATTTTTTGTTTTAACAATTCGCTCTTTTCTTTATAGATCGCAACACGATCTAGCATAGTTTCCAGCGCACCTGATTGTTCACCAGATTCCACTAAAGAGCAGAATAAGTTGTCAAAATATTGAGGATATTTACGCAATGCACCAGCAAAGGTATTCCCGCCTTCAACCTCGCCTTTAATGCCCAGTACCACTTCACGCATGGCAGGGTTTTCTAGACCTTCGGCAACAATTTCAAAGCTTTGTACCAAAGGCACACCTGCTTTCATCATCGTGGCAAGCTGACGCGTGAAAATCGTGATGTCGAGCGTTGACACCCGTTTTTTCATTAAGCCATCAAGAATATTCTTTTTCTTTTGGCGAATGGTCTTGATGGTAATTCCTTGTTTACGCAATGTGACTTTTGCCAAAGCCATATTACGCGCTGGAATTTCCCCTTTAAGCTTAGCCCCTTTGCGGTCAATCCCCTCATAAACGAAGGTGGGCATCATCTGTGCTTTTTTGACAGCCATGCGTATTTATCCTTATTTTAAATATTACATCTATTCACTGGTCACACGATTGACTTCTTGAAGTGAAGTCACCCCCTGCATGACCTTAAGTAACCCCGAGCGACGTAGATTGTTAAACCCCAATTTTGCCGATGCTTCAGCAATTTGGATGGCATTGCCATCCTCCATAATAAGTTTGGAAATTTCTGGTGTGACTTTCATCACTTCATAAATACCGACACGTCCTTTGTAGCCTTCACGACATTCAGCACAGCCTACTGGTTGGTAGACCTGAAACTCTGGATTGTTCAAGTCGGCTTCTGTAAAACCCATTTCCAATAAGCTTTGTTTTGGAATATCTGACGGTGTTTTGCAATACGAGCATAGGCGTCGAGCCAGACGCTGTGCAATCACCATATTGACTGAAGTCGCAATGTTAAAGGATGGTACTCCCATGTTGCGTAAACGGGTTAAAGTTTCTGGTGCACTGTTGGTATGCAGTGTTGACATCACCATGTGACCCGTTTGTGCTGCTTTAATTGCAATTTCTGCTGTTTCTAAGTCACGAATCTCACCCACCATAACAATGTCAGGGTCTTGACGTAAGAATGATTTCAGCGCTGCAGCAAAGGTCAGACCAACTTTATTGTTGACGTTAACCTGATTGATCCCTTCAAGGTTAATTTCCACAGGGTCTTCGGCAGTGGAAATGTTGGTGTCTTCTCGGTTTAGAATGTTTAAACCTGTATAGAGCGATACCGTTTTACCTGAACCTGTTGGACCTGTGATCAGTAACATACCTTGCGGTTTGTCCAGAGCTTCCATAAACAAAGCTTTTTGTTCAGGCTCATAACCCAAGGCATCAATCCCAAGCATGGCGCTAGATGGATCTAAAATACGCAGTACAATTTTTTCACCGAACAAGGTTGGCAAGGAGTTAACACGGAAGTCGATGGATTTATTCTTAGACAGTTTAAGTTTAATACGACCATCTTGCGGCACACGTTTTTCAGAAATATCCATTTGCGACATGACTTTCAAGCGTGATGCCATACGATTGGCTAACTGTAATGGTGGATTGGCAATTTGACGTAAGACCCCATCGACACGGTAACGCACGCGATAGGTTTTTTCATAGGGTTCAAAGTGTAAGTCCGAGGCACCCATACGAATCGCATCAATCAGTAATTTATTGATGTATTTGACGATAGGGGATTCATCGCCCTGTGGCTCATCTTCTGTGGCTTGTTCTTGTTCGTTGTCGCCTTCGTCAAAGTTGAGTTCAAAGTCATCATCTTCAAACTCAAAAGCAGATTCACCTGCGAAGTTCTGCTCAATCAGTTTGGCCAGTTTGTCATGTTCAACCACAATTGCTTCAACATTCATTTTACTGTTGAAACGAATCGCATCCATCGCTTCGATATTGGTTGGGTTACTGGTCGCAACGTAAAGTAAATTATTACGTTTAAAAATAGGCAGTAGGCAATATTTGCTGAACAGCTTTTCATCGATGCCTTCACGCACAATCAAAGCGGAATCATAGACACCTAAGTCAAAAATAGGTTCACCAAATTCATTGGAAATTTTTTCAGCAATCAGCAAAGGTGAAATATTCAGGTTCTGAATGAGATAGGGAACAATGTCAATTTTTTCTTTTTGTGCAGAGGCAATCGCAGTTTGCATGTTTTCAGCAGAAACGAGCCCATCTTCGACCAAACGCCGAATAAAACCTGTGAATCTAGGTGTAGCTTGTTGTACTGACATTCCCCAACGTCCTCAAATTTAAGATTGTTTATAATTGGTATCGTAAAATTATACTTTTGTTGCATAAAAATACCATATCTGAAAGTGCTGTCACCACCTAAGTATCGCTTAAAAGCATGAACCAGTTACATTAATCTGTTAAAAAAATTGTAAGTCTTGCCCTGAAAAGATACTTCATGCTGAGCTTTGATGCAAAGCTTGCACAAAAAACTCAGCAGAAATGTGATTTGCGTGTAGAATGTGCGCGATTAAATGAATTGTTTTTGTAGGTTATTCTATGTCGGCTACGACGATTAAGCCTTGGGTGGTTGGCAATTGGAAGATGAATCCGATGCATGCCGACGCTCAGCAACTTATTTCTGAATTTAAAACATTATTACAAGAAAGTCCTGTAGATGCTGAAAAGTGTCATTTGGGTGTTGCCCCTGTAACGTTGGCATTAGCGCAAACGCAGGAGGCATTGGCTGATGCAGTGCGTCCTGTTTATACCGTAGCGCAAGACCTTTCACGTATTGCAGGCTTGGGGGCTTACACGGGTGAGGTGAGTGCAGAATTACTTAAAGATAGCCAGGTTGAATATGTGTTGGTCGGACATTCTGAACGCCGCGAGCTGTTTGCAGAAACACCAGCCATTTTGAATGAAAAAGTAAAAAATGCCTTGCAGGCGGGGTTGACTGTTATTTACTGCGTTGGCGAAAGTTTGGAACAGCGTGAAAATGGTCAGGCAGAGCAGGTGGTATTACAGCAAATTTGTGATATCGCTGCAGTGGTTGAAGCAGAACAATGGCAGAAAATTGTAATTGCTTATGAGCCAATTTGGGCTATTGGTACGGGTAAAACAGCATCTCCTGAAGATGCTCAAGCCATGCATGCTAAAATTCGTGAAGGTTTAAGCCAAATAACTAGTTTTGCCGTGACTTTACCGATTTTATATGGTGGTAGTGTAAAACCAGAAAATGCCGTAGAGTTAGCAGCTTGCCCAGACATTAATGGTGCCTTGGTGGGTGGTGCATCACTGAATGCAGCATCGTTCCATCACATTGCACAAGCCTTTGCAAATACACAATAATGAGGAGTTCAGCATGCAAACATTTGTGCTGGTAGTACATATTATCTTGGCCATTTTAATGATTGGACTAATTTTGGTTCAACATGGTAAAGGTGCAGATGCGGGCGCTTCTTTTGGTGGCGGTGGTGCTGCAACTGTATTTGGTGCTTCGGGTTCGGGTAACTTCTTGACCCGTTTGACCGCAATTTTAACGGCATTATTTTTTGCCACCAGTTTAACTTTGGCTGTCTTTGCCAAAAAACAAACGACAGGTGCATATAGTTTGCAGACCGTACAAAATACTGTACCAGCACAACCTGTATCGCCTGAAACTTCACCAACTGCGCCTAAAAGCGCTGAATAATTTTATTTAGCACTTTCTTTTTGCGCATGATGCGACTAGAATGCGTCACAGCTGCGGTGGTGGTGGAATTGGTAGACACGCTACCTTGAGGTGGTAGTGCTTTCGGGCGTGGGGGTTCAAGTCCCCCCTTCCGCACCAACTTGTAATCCAGAACATAAGTTGGTGTGAGCAGCAAATCTGTTGATGCGGGATGGAGCAGTCTGGTAGCTCGTCGGGCTCATAACCCGAAGGTCGTTGGTTCAAATCCAGCTCCCGCTACCATTTTTAATGGTTTGGTATTGCTATTCATAAAATGAGATGCTCGCTTGTCGGACTTAGCTTTTTATAACTTAGCGGAGGTGGTTTTGTTTAATCCGAGCTCCCGTTACCAATCAAATCTTAAGTTTAATTGCAAATAAACTTAGGCAACTTAATTTAAAGTTGAGATGAATTTTTGCATATTGTTGCGGGATGGAGCAGTCTGGTAGCTCGTCGGGCTCATAACCCGAAGGTCGTTGGTTCAAATCCAGCTCCCGCTACCAAGATTTAAGGTGGTAAGGTTTAGTTGTAAGGCGTTGTAGCTCATTGGGCTCAGCTTTTATAACTTGGCGAAGGTTGTTGGTTCAAATCCAGCTCCCGCTACCAAGATTTAAAAGTGTAATAAGCCTTAAGCTTGTTAGACTTAACTGATTAAGGTGCAACTTAGTCAGGCAAACATGCTAAGTTTGATTGAAAACTTATTCATTTTTGTATATAATTTTTGCACGTTGATGCGGGATGGAGCAGTCTGGTAGCTCGTCGGGCTCATAACCCGAAGGTCGTTGGTTCAAATCCAGCTCCCGCTACCATTTTTGAAAGTATGGTAACGCTGTTTATTGATAAGTCGCTACTCAAGCATGACTTTAAATTACTAGCGAAGATACTTGGTTCAGACCCAGTTTCCATTACCAAATTTCTTAAGAGGCTCACAACAAGGTGGGCCTTTTTGCACAGTGGACATTGGTTTTGCTGTGTAAGAATAGGGGCGATTACGCCCTTTTTTATTGGCTATCGTGTAGTGTCGATACAAGCCGTGCGCGGCCTAAAGTCAAAGTGTCATGTTTCACTACTACTATAGTTTGTATGAATGTGTAGTGGTCAAATAAGACCATTGAACCGCAGCAGAATGACGAGAGTAAATGAAGCTATCAAATAAAACTCAAGCACTTCAGGACTTAATTGCGCCAGCAGTGCAAGCATGTGATGTGGATCTTTGGGGAATCGAATTTATTCCACAAGGTAAGCGTTCTTTATTGCGTATTTATATCGACAAAGCGGTCGATGAAAATGCTGAACCTGTCTTAAATGAAGATGGTGAGTTAGAGCAAGGCCGTGGTATTGGTGTGCAAGACTGCGTGCGTGTGACTCAGCAAGTTGGCGCAATGTTGGATGTGCATGACCCAATTTCAGGTGAATATGCACTTGAAGTGTCATCTCCTGGTTGGGATCGTCCGTTTTTCCAACTTGAGCAGTTGCCTGCTTATATTGGGCAAACTGTCGCGTTACGTTTGATCAGTGCTGTAGATAACCGTCGTAAATTTCAAGCGAAATTGGTTGCGGTAGATCTAGAAAATGAAACCATTCAGGTTGAAGTTGAAAGGCAGCAAGTATTGGAGATTGACAGTCACAATATTGATAAAGCAAACCTGATCTACCAAGATTAATCAAATTAATAAGAATCTGAACGAATAGGTGACTTATGGCACGTGAAATTCTTACCGTCGTTGAAACGGTTAGTAACGAAAAAGGTGTAAGTCGTGAGGCAATTTTTGAGGCGCTTGAACAGGCTCTTGTTGCTGCGACGAAAAAGAAATTCTACGAAGGCACAAACTCAGAAGAAGCACGTTTGCGTGTGGAAATTGATCGTAAAACAGGTGACTACCGCACTTTCCGTCAATGGGAAGTTGTGGCAGATGAAGATCATGAAATGCCTGCATGCCAAGATGCGATTTCTGATCTAGACCCTGCACAATGGTCAATTGGCGATATTCGCGAACTTGAGGTTGAGTCGATTGACTTCGGTCGTATTGCGGCACAAATCGCTAAACAAGTGATTGTGCAAAAAATTCGTGAAGCAGAACGCGCATTGGTTGCAGATGCTTATGAAGCCAAAGTAGGCGAGCTGATTTACGGTGAAGTGAAAAAGCAAACTAAAGATGGTTTTATTATTGATTTAGGCGATAACGCAGAAGCGTATTTGGCACGTGAAGAAATGATTGCCAAAGAAATTTTGCGTCCTAAGCAACGTGTGAATGCAATTTTGTACAACGTAAACCGTGAAGGTCGTGGTGCACAATTATTGTTGTCACGTGCTAAGCCTGAAATGCTGATTGCTTTGATGAAGAAAGAAATTCCAGAGATTTCTGAAGAAATCATCGAGATTAAAGCAGCAGCGCGTCAGCCAGGTGTACGTGCAAAAATTGCCGTAAAAACCAACGACCATCGTATTGACCCTGTAGGTGCATGTATTGGTATGCGTGGTACACGTATCCAAGCAGTACAACAAGAGTTGAATGGTGAGCGTATTGACGTCGTGGTATGGTCTGATGATCCAGCTCAATATATTGCCAGCGCTTTAGAGCCTGCCGATGTATCGGGTATTGTGATTGATGAAGAAGAACGTACGGCTGACATTATTTTTGCAACCAGTGATCAGTTAGCACGTGCAATTGGTTCACAAGGTCAAAACGTACGTTTAGCGTCTGAACTTACAGGTTATAAGCTGAATATGATGCTTGAAGAAGAGTATCACGCACGTCAGCAAAACGAAGCACAACAGTACTTAGATTTATTTGTTTCACGTTTAGACATTGCTGAAGACTTGGCAATGGCTTTGGTTGAAATGGGCTTCACTTCATTAGAAGAAATTGCGTATGTTCCTGCGGAAACATTTGACGAAATTGATTTAGATGAAGAAATCGTTGAAATGCTACAAAGCCGTGCCAAAGAAGTGGCATTGGCAGATGCATTGCAACAGCAAGAAAATATTCAAGATCCGAGTGACGAACTTCTGGCAATGGAAGGCATGACACAAGAGATCGCTTATGCGCTTGCCGCTCGTGGTGTCATCACAGTTGATGATTTAGCTGACCAAGCAACTGACGATATCGAAGATATTGAAGGTTTAGGTTCAGATAAAGCGGGTCAATTGATTATGAAAGCGCGCGAATCATGGTTTAACTAGGAGGTAATGTATGACGGACAAGTCGATTAAAGAGTTAGCGCTCAGTGTAGGTCGTCCAGTTGAGAAGCTCCTGGAACAGGTTCGTGACGCAGGTTTACCACAGCGTAAGGCTGACGATATTATTTCCACTGAACAACAAAATACCCTAGTGAACCACTTGAAAAAGGTTCACGGTCAAGAGGGTAATGCAGGACAAATCACGTTGAAACGTAAAACCACCAGTACGGCTAAAGTGGCAAGTACTTCGGGCAAGGCGAAAACGATTAATGTAGAAGTTCGTAAGAAACATACGTTTGTAAAGCCAGACCCTGAACAAATTAAAGCGGAAGCACTGGCAAAAGCACAGGCTGAAGCAGCTGAAAAAGCTCGTGCGGAACAGCAATCACAAGCGACTGCAAAAGTACAAGCAAAAGCTGATGCGCCGCAAGCAGGTGCAGCAAAAGCAAAACAAGCTTTAGATGCAATGCGTGCAGCAGCAAAAAAAGAAACAGCGAAGCAAGAAGTGGCTAAAGCTGCGGTTGTGGTGAAACGTAAGTCAACCAACAAGCCAATTGTGAAGCAAGCGGTGAAGGTGACTGAAACACCTGAACAGAAGAAAGCGCGTGAAGCACAAGCGGCACAGTTGAAAGCGACTGAAGAAGCAGCACGTCGTAAGGCAGCTGAAGAAGCGCAGCAACGTACGCTTGAACAAATGCGTCAGATGGCATCTAAATATTCAAATGAAGATGCTACTGCAACTATTCGCGTGGTAGATGATTCTCCATTGGCCGCTGGTTTGGTTGGTCAAGCGTATGAAGATTCATTCGCGAAAGAAGACCGCGAAATCAAACGTGGTACCAATACTACCAATACACGTTCACCGAAAAAAGGTGGCCGTCGTGGTCAAGAAGAGCAATCGTTTAGCCAAAACCCGCATAAACGTGGTTTAAAAACTAGTCAAGCGAATAAGCACGGCTTTGAAAAACCAGTTAAAAAACAAGTTTATGATGTTGAAATTGGTGCAACCATTGTTGTCGCTGATCTTGCAGCAAAAATGGCTATTAAGGTGCGCGAAGTAATTAAGTCACTCATGAAAATGGGTGAGTTAGTTACGCAAAACCAAGCGATTGAGCAGGAAGTCGCGGCACTTGTAGTTGAAGAAATGGGCCATAACCCAGTATTGGTTTCAGATACTCAAGCCGAAGATAACTTACTTGAAGCAGCAGAAGAGGCACGTGGTGTTCAAACGACTCGTCCTCCTGTTGTAACGATTATGGGTCACGTTGACCATGGTAAGACATCATTGCTAGATCGTATTCGTCGTGCCAAAGTGGCAGCAGGCGAAGCCGGTGGTATTACCCAGCATATTGGTGCTTACCACGTACAAACCGACAAAGGTATTATTACCTTCTTAGATACACCAGGACACGCAGCATTTACAGCGATGCGTTCACGTGGTGCGAAAGCAACTGACATCGTGGTATTGGTTGTTGCAGCTGATGATGGTGTAATGCCACAAACAGCAGAAGCGATTGACCATGCGCGTGCAGCGGGTACGCCAATTATTGTGGCCATTAACAAAATGGACAAAGAATCGGCTGATCCAGATCGCGTATTGAACGAATTGACCACCAAAGAAATCGTACCTGAGCAATGGGGCGGTGATGTACCGGTTGCTATGGTTTCTGCGCATTCAGGTCAAGGGATTGATGAACTTCTTGACTTAATTTCAATTCAAGCAGAAATGATGGAATTGAAAGCATCTGAAGAAGGTGCAGCGCAAGGTGTGGTAATTGAAGCACGTGTAGACAAAGGTCGTGGTGCGGTGACTTCTATTCTGGTACAAAACGGTACCTTGAATGTAGGTGATTTAGTACTTGCAGGTTCATCTTATGGCCGTGTACGTGCTATGACGGATGAAAATGGTAAGCGTATTAAATCTGCAGGTCCTTCAATTCCAGTTGAAATTTTAGGTTTACCTGAAGCGCCAATGGCGGGTGACGAAGTTCTTGTTGTGAATGACGAGAAGAAAGCCCGTGAAGTTGCAGATGCACGTATGGATCGTGAGCGTCAAAAACGTCTTGAACGTCAAAGCGCAATGCGTCTTGAAAACATCATGGCATCAATGGGCAAAAAAGACGTACCATTTGTCAATGTGGTATTGAAAACAGATGTACGTGGTACTTTAGAAGCCTTGATCGTAGCGTTAGGTGAATTGTCTACCGATGAAGTACGTGTTCGTGTGATTGGTTCAGGTGTAGGTGCAATCACTGAATCTGACGTGACATTGGCAGAATCTTCTGAGGCGGTATTACTTGGCTTTAACGTACGTGCGGACAATACTGCACGTCAAAAAGCAGATGCAGATGGTATCGACATTCGTTACTACTCAATCATCTATCAATTAATTGATGATGTGAAAGATGCAATGAGCGGTAAGCTTGCACCAGAACACCGTGAAACGATTCTGGGTGTTGCTGAAGTACGTGAAGTGTTCCACTCAAGTAAATTCGGTGCTGCAGCAGGTTGTATGGTACTGGAAGGCGTACTTCACCGTAACAAACCGATTCGCGTTTTACGTGATGATGTGGTGGTATTCCAAGGTGAGCTTGAATCACTTCGTCGCTATAAAGACGTGGTGGAAGAAGTTCGCGCTGGTATGGAATGTGGTCTTGCAGTCAAAGGCTATAAAGACATCAAAGCACTCGACAAGATTGAAGTGTACGATGTTCAATTGATCAAACGGAGTCTTTAATGGTGGGTAGTCAACGTCTGAAGCGTATGGCCGATTCAGTACAGCGCGAGCTGTCTGAATTGATTCGCCAAGAGCTGAAAGATCCACGCTTAGGTGGTCTGGTGACCATCTCTGCGGTGAAGGTGAGCCCAGACTTAGGATATGCCGAAGTGTACGTAACCGTAATGGGACGTGAATTAGGCGATGAGCAAAGCGAAGCGGCAAACAAAGAAACATTGGATGTATTAAACAAGGCATCAGGTTTCTTGCGCCATGAGCTGAGCCGTCGTATTAAAACACGCATTACCCCGCGTTTGCGTTTCCACTACGACAAAACCAATGCTTATGGTAACTATATGTTTGGTTTAATTGCAGAAGCAGTCAAAGATTTGCCACCTGCAGAACCTAAGCAAGATGATGAATAATCGAATCGAGAAATTCTAAATAAAATGCCACCTTAGGGTGGCATTTTTTATGGTTAGAAAATAATGAAAGTTCAGTATTACATTAAATCATCATTAGACTTTTTTTCATAACGACGCAAGTTGCGAAGTTGACGCTGCCATGGCAACGGACGCTCTAAGGTTTCAGGTACATTACCACTCATTGAACGTAAGCGTAAATGCAGTGCCGCTTGCGCCATTAAATTGGCTGAAACAGGCGCAGTAATAAACGCAAACAAGGTAATCAATACTTCAGCAAAACCAAAGCGACCTTCAAATGCTGCATAAATAATTGCAGCAATTAAAAAGCTCCCTAATCCTAAAGTACTTGACTTGGTTGGTGCATGTAAGCGCATGAATAAGTCAGGCAGACGCACCATACCAATGCCGCCAACCAGCATAAAAAACGCCCCAATAATTAAAAAGAATGACACCGAAATTTCCATGAGTAATTGCATGTGTAGTCTCCTTAATCAATCACGTGGCCACTGGTAAAGTAGCGCGCCAGAGCAGCTGTTGATACAAAGCCCAACATCGCCACCAATAAAGCACCTTCAAATAATGAGGTACTGCTCCAATAAATGCCCAATACCACCACCAAGCAGGTTGCGTTTAAAAATAAGGTATCTAAAGCCAACAGGCGGTCTACTATTGAAGGGCCAAGAATCAGGCGGAACAAGCACATTAACATTGAGATGGTGATCGCAATCATACAAATCCCAAGGGCATAGGGTAGGATGCTCATACCTTCTCTCCTGTTTGTGCACCAAAAATTTCAATTAATGGCTTTTCATAACGGTTTTTAATGTCCTGAATATCCACGTTTTCATCTTCAGTGCTCAGGGCATGTACCAAAATATCACCACGATCTTGATCGATACCTGCGGTAACAGTACCAGGAGTCGTGGTGATGATCATTGCCAGAATACTGTTGACTTGCTCATGTTGCGTTTCCAATGGAACACGGAACCATTTTGGCTGCATTCGGTCTGTCGGGCCAAGTACCAGTTTTGCGACACGCACATTGGAAATAATAATATCCCATAGCACCACAAAAAATAGGTGAATGGCTGCAGTCCATTTGATATCGGGCGTGCGAGCAATAAAAGGCTGAATCAATTTTGGAATTAGTAAAGCTAAAACCAAAGCCATCAACAAATTGCCTGCAGAGATACTATGCGCCAACATTAGCCAGCTCAGTGCGACCAACACTGAAACAAAGGGGTGGGGGAGCAACCTGTCCCAAAACGAAGTTTTTTGTCTCGTTTTTTGCATGTTTAAGGCTCCGCAGGTTTGAGTTGAGTATCGCTAGGTTGCTGTGCTTCCTGTCGATTTTGCTGTTGAATCTGACGTTGCTTATAGTCAGAAAGATGTTCACCTTCCAAAGTGTTCGGGTGAATCACGTATGGAATTAAGTGTGCATTAGCATCCAGACTTTCTCCACCATATTTGGTTTCAGGTAAATATAGCGGGTCATAAGGCTGTACGCTAATCACATTACCCGCACGGTCTTTTTTCAAAATAATGGCTTCATAGGCCGCATTATTCTGAATTTGCTGGGCTGTACTGGCCATATAGTGCTGAATTGGGTTGGCAAATACTACATACAGCATCAAGCCTGCCAATAAAAAGTAAATCACACGGTCATTACGTGGTGGTGCAATAGCAGGCAGTGCTTGGTACTCATGGTAAGCTTCAGCTTGAATGTCATCTTCAGGTTTGGTTGCACGCCAGAACAGAATAAAACCAACACGAGTAAAGGCAATAATACTCAGCAAACTGACCAATAAAATGATGCCAATAATCCAGCCTTGATAAGGGACATTGGCCGTGGCTTGTAAGATAAAGACTTTACCCAAAAAGCCGCTAAACGGTGGTAAGCCTGCCATCATTAAAGCAATGATAAAGTATGTTAATGCAACCACTTTATGCTGTTTCATTTGTGGTGCGATGGTGAAATGATCTTTGAATTGTCCACGTTGTGAAGTAATCCAACCGCAGAGCAGATAGAACGCAGCAGCAATGAGCGTACTGTGTACCAAATAATACAGTGCGGCAGACCAAGCCTGCGTGTTCATCATGGAAATGGCAATCAAAATGGTGCCAATTGAAGACAGCACCATAAAACCAACAAAACGGCGCAGACGTTCTGCACCAATGGCGCCAATGACCCCATAGAGAGAGGTAATGAGACCAATTGGCAGCAGCCAGTTTTGTAGAATTTTATGGCTGAGCGCATCATCAAATACAGTACCGTTGACCCGTAAAATCGCATAAACACCGACTTTGGTCATGATGGTGAACAAAGCTGCTACAGGGGTCGTAGCCACGGCATAGGTTTTAGGTAACCAGAAACCTACAGGCAACATGGCGGCTTTAATACCAAACACTACAAATAACAGTAACCCACCTGCAACGGCAATTTTGTGAGCATCGGCATCTAACAGCGGGATGAGACGAGCAACATCAGCCATATTCAGGCTGCCCACACTGCCGTAAATCATGCCTAAACCAATCAGGAATAGGGCAGATGCCAGCAGGTTGATGGTGACGTAGTGAATCCCGAGCTGAAAACGTGCTTTACCTTGTCCGTGTAATAACAGGACATAAGAGGCTAGCAATAACACTTCAAAGAAAACGAACAGGTTGAATAAGTCACCTGTGAGGAAGGCACCACAGAGGCCCATGAGCAGGAAATGCACCATGGTGTGGAAATAGCGACCACGTTCATCCCATTTTTTGCTGGAGAACCACAGCAATGGCAAGGCTAGGGCATACGTCAGGACTAGCATTAAAGCCGACAATTGATCCAGCACTAAAATAATGCCAAACGGTGCTGCCCATTCACTCAAATTATAAATAATAATTTGTCCGCTACTGACTTGAATCAGGTAGCTGATGGCAGTGATTAAACCAAGTGTAGCCGAAAGATAGCTGATACCACGACGCCACGGCTGACGCCAGTCACGTGCGAGTGAACCAAACCCCGGGTTACCCAACAGCACTAAAATAAATGCGGTAAAGGTTGGAATTAGAATGCTAAAAATAGGCGAGTGCTGGGTCCAAAATTGGAGGAAATCAGTCATTATGGCTCATCCTCACGTGGATCTAGCAGCGGGTGTTCTTCTTTGGCATCGACATGGTCACTACCGGTTTCATAGCGACTGCGCAGTGCCAATTGCACAATAAAGGCAGTGGTAGCAAAACCAATGACAATGGCTGTTAAAACCAAAGCTTGTGGGAGTGGGTCACTGGTTTTACTGGCTTCGGTCAAAATAGCAGGCGCATTTAATTGAATACGTCCCATACTGAATAAGAAGATATTGACCGCATAGCCAATCATGGCCAAGCCCAGTACCACAGGAAAGGTACGGGCACGTAAAATTAAATAAATACCTGTCGCGACTAACATTCCAATGGCAGACGCAATTAAAATTTCAAGACTAATCATTGCATTACTCCTTTGGAAGTGGGCCAGACATGCCAGAGTGACGTGAGTCGCCCAAGACGGAAATCATCAGCATCACTGCGCCGACCACAGTCAGATAAACCCCAACATCAAACAAGGCCGCAGAAGCCAGATGTAATTCACCAATCAGCGGTGGATTCACATAAATATGTGCACTGGTCAAGAATGGACGTCCCCAGAACCATGCAGCAAGCCCAGTCAGCCCAGCAACACTTAAACCGATGCCAATCCAGATTTCGTATAAACGTCCAGATTTGGCTTTTAGCATTTGTTCGGTTTGATCTTGCCCTAGCGCAATGTATTGGATGATTAAAGCCATAGCGGTAATTAAACCTGCAATAAAGCCGCCACCCGGTAAGTTGTGACCACGCAAGAAAATATACAGACTCACCACCAATGCGATTGGTAAAATCCACGAAGCGGTAATACGCAACATCAATGGAGATGGGTTAAAGCGGTAGGTCAGGCCTTGGGTCATAATGGTGCCGTGTGTACGCATGCCATCCATGAGGCATAGTGTGCCAATTGCGGCAATGCCCAATACGGTAATTTCACCAAAGGTATCGAAACCACGGAAGTCGACCAAAATTACGTTAACCACGTTGGTACCGCCACCCAAAGGAATGGACTGCTGGTTGAAGAACCATGAAATTGAGTTATGGTCACGGGTCATCACCAACCATGCAATCCAGCCAATGCCAATCCCGCCACCAATCGCAATTAAGGCATCTCGCCAGCGACGTGAACTGCTTGACTCATACGGGGTTAATTGTGGGAGTAGGGATAGGCTCATTAACAATAAAACAGTGGTGACGACATCCACCGTGATTTGAGTTTGTGCCAAATCAGGTGCAGAAAGCCCCACAAAAATCATGGTTACGACTAAACCAACCGCACCGCTGATTAAGACAGCCTTGATGCGTTCATGGTGGAACCACAGCATCATCCAACATGCAGAGAACAGCAATAACCACAAGACTATAGCAATCAGTGGCGCATGGGTCAGTTCACGTGTACCTGTGCTTAACCCTTGATTCAACAAAGGTGTGGCGACTATAAACACGGTAAACACAATAATCCACACCAAATAGCTTTGTAGTGAACCATTTTCAGTTTTACGTTTGATTTTGCGTGAAACTTGTAGCAGGTGCTTTAAAAATGATTCAAACAGCAGTTTGCCTTGGAATTGCCTCAAGTGTGGGTCGAGGTCAATTTCACGGATTTTTCCACCTTTGGCGAGCGAGAAATAGAAGATGATCCCGCCTAGCAGAGCAATCGCACTCATTAATAGGGGTACATTAAAACCATGCCAAATGGCTAAATGTGCACCTTCAAAGTTGAGCAGTTGGGTGCTGGCACGTGTGGTGCTATTGACTATGTGTTCGACCAATAATGCAGGCAAGATACCGACTAAAATACATAAGATCGCCAAGAGTGTTGCTGGTGCACGCATCCCAAAAGGCGGCTCATGTGCATCTTTATTCGGTACATCTTTACCAATTGGGCCATCAAAGAACACGCCATGTACTAGGCGAATAGAATAGGCGACCGCAAAAATACCCGCTAGTGTGGCAACCAACGCAGAGATGAGCATGACAGGGCCTGACAAATTGGCCAGTAGTTCGGTAAAGAACATTTCTTTGGACAAGAAGCCATTGGTCAGTGGTACACCTGCCATTGAAGCTGCGGTGATCATGGTTAAGGTGGCGGTAAACGGTAGCAATTGCCACAAACCACTGAGTTTGCGTAAATCGCGGGTACCTGATTCGTGGTCAATAATTCCCGCAATCATAAACAGCGCAGCTTTAAAGGTGGCATGGTTAATGATGTGGAAGATTGCTGCTGCCACTGCCAGTGGTGAACCAATGCCGAGCAAACACATGATTAGCCCTAAATGGCTGATGGTGGAGTATGCCAATAAACCTTTTAAGTCTTCTTTGAAAATGGCAAAGAAGGCGGCCATACATAGGGTAAACAAGCCAATAAAAGTGACCAAATTATGATACAGCGCTGCCCCAGCAAAAATTGGCAATAGGCGTGCAATTAAGAAAATCCCTGCTTTGACCATTGTGGCTGAATGCAGATAGGCCGATACGGGTGTCGGTGCAGCCATGGCATTCGGAAGCCAGAAATGGAATGGGAATTGCGCACTTTTGGTAAATGCACCCAATAAAATCAGTGATAATGTCGGTACAAATAAATGATGCTGCTGAATTTGCTCAGTCATCATTAAAATTTGATCAATTTGGTAAGTGCCTGTGATTTGTGCTAACAGTACAAAACCACCGAGCATGGCCAGTCCACCCATACCAGTAATGGTGAGCGCCATACGTGAGCCGCGTTGTGCAGCTTCATAATTGCTCCAGTAACCCACCAACAAGAATGAGGAAATACTGGTCAGTTCCCAAAACGTTAGCAGTAAAATCAGGTTATTGGACAGGGAGATGCCCAGCATGGCAGCCATAAACAGCATGAGCAGCACGTACAGCTTACTGAGTGAATTTTGAGGGCTTAAATAATAATACGCATAGATGAAAATGAGCGTACCGATGCCCGTAATTAGCAAAGAAAATAACAGACCTAGAGCGTCTAGACGAAAGCTTAAATCAATCCCTAACTGAGGGAGCCAAGACCATGTTTGAATGATCGTTGCGCCATTAAAGACCGCTTTTGCTTGAGTCAGTAGCAGAATAAGGCTGCTGAGACTGACTCCGATTGCCCCTAAAGCCGTTACCCCGCGCGAAAACTGTTTCAGCCACGAGACAAGGGTTGTGCCTAGTACTAACGGTAACAATATAATAATCGGTAGCACACTCATATCCATTGTCGTGAATAGGTTTGAAACCTAAGGATGAATCTTATCTTTCAAGGATTACAGGACAGCAACATGCCATCCAAAAGACTCAATCTTGAAAGCCAATTGGTCGTGCCAGTGTGGACACGTTGTCTATTGTTTTGACCAGCATATTGGTTGTGGCTTGAGTCAGAAACAGGCTATGCAAAAATCAATTTTGCCTTGCCGCATGACCTTAGACAGCAAAATATGCTCATCTTTCGCTGTATGAAGCAGCGAACTGGGTTGTGCTTGGTTTTGGCTAATGCTGTGCTTAAAAATCTGTTAGATGCATCCGTTCAATATGAAAATAGTCAGGCTATTTTCTTATTTGATGTCACACTTGCTGCATTTTAGTTTACAGCACTCACCGTGTATGAAAAGGTCGATAGACACGATTCAAAATATAAAAAAGTTGTATTGCGCAACTTAAAAAACTACAGCAAAATCGGATTTTACTATAAAAGTTTAAAATTAATCTGATTTTATTACATGAATAAAACAACATCAATTTTTTCTGCATACAGCGAAGTCATTATATACCCGATGGTACAGACCCGAAGCATCTTGCTCTGAATTTTATTGAAATATTCTACTTAACCTTAAATTTTGTACAAAATAAATGGTCATGCTCTACATCTAGCTGAAGTTTTAGCTTAGATTGAGTCAGGTAGCTGATCAGTTGTTGCTTGGCTGTCTTCATTTTGCAAACGACGTAGCAGTTCCTGTTTTTGTTCTGGACTACAATGATTTTGAATCTGCTGCCAAATTTCACTGGTTATTTGTGCTTCAGTTTTTATTTCTTGTAGCGAGTTATCTTCTGAAACGCTAGTTTCCAGTAAATCTGCATAAATTTGTGCAAACTGTGGCTGTAGGCTTTGCCAATGAATAGTGTTTAATTGTTTGTGTTCAAGTTTTAGGCACTGAAAGCGTTCAGCCTGTTCTAAAAGTTCGCTACGGTTACCTGTGGCAATAATTTGCAAGCGTGGGAAAGCTTGATGCAAACGCATCAAAATTTGTGCAGCATGTGATTGATCCAGTTGATGGTCAATCTGATCAATCAATAAAATGCCGTCACCTTCTGTACACGGATAAAGGCTGTTCGGATTGAGTAGACATAAACGCCGTACAATATCCCCAACTAATGCAATCCAGTTGCGCTGACTGTTCGATAGTTGTTGATACAATAATTCTTTGCCCTGACAACGCACCATGAGTTGTAGCTTTGGCAAATATTGCAGATAAATATCTTCAATTTCAGGTAGTACAATCTGTAAAGCATCTTTGAGTGCTTGCAAACCGGGTGCATGCATTTGTGAGTAAGCATGTAATAGCGACTGATTTAGTGCCTGTGGCAACTCACTTTGCTGTTGCTGATACAGCTTGTGTAGCAATTGCGCACTTTGGGCATTTTCAATATCAGAAACTTCCCGCAACCACTCAAAAAAACGGCTAAAGGTGGTGAAAGGAATCGCTGCAATTTCGTAGGCATGCCTAGGCTGTAAAATCAGTGGGTTATTTTTATTGAGTAAATTGACTTCATTCACAAAGCGTTCCGCAGGGTAGTAGGCGATCAGCGGTAGACCTTGCATTGGGTCATGTCGAATAGCATGCTGATAGAGCTGCACCATTTTTTCCAGTTTGGTGGTTTCAACTTTGCTCACCCCAACAGCATTGCTGTTCAGGGTTTTATACAGTTGCCAGTCACAGTGTTGAATATTTTCAATTTGTGTGTTGCTTGATTCTGCCAGACTGCCAATTTCTATCGGAATCTCCACACACACATCAATTTTTGCTTGTAAGCGCGTTTGCATAATGTCTTGATCTTGCATGACCAAGCCCGCAGTGCGTAAATCTTTATAACGTGCAGCAAACCAGGTCAGTGCCTGATAACTAAAGCGCAATAGTGAAGTTTTCCCAGCACTCTGGTCGCCTAAAATAAGGGTGATGGGAAGATCGTGATAATTCAGTTCAAGTTTTAAGTCTACAAAATGGGTGATGTGTCTGAAATGAACCGATGTAATTTTCATAGCGCACCTGCTGCAATTACCCCACCGCTTTGCGTAACGATGTCGGCATTTTTATTTTCAGTTGTTGTACCAAATCGTAAATATGATGAATATTTAAACTTACTTTAGCACGTGTGCAGGCCACGTACAGTAATCTTAACTCTTCATCACTAATTTTATGTTCTTTGTCATTCAGCTTAAACTGGTAGTCATCTTCAATATGTACCCGATTCCATTCCAGACCTTTGGCTTTATGCGCTGTCGAAATAATATAGTCAGCTTGGTCAATGGGGGTAATTTTAGCCAGTGCCCGTTTTAGTGGGTCGGTTCCATGATCATCCACCAGTTTTACCAAAGGTTTAATGTCACTGCCATCGTTAGTTTCGCAATATTCATGTACATCATGCCATGAGTTGAACCACGCCAGTTCAGGTACATCGGTCACACGTTTGCCTTGTTTCAGCATCGCGGCAGCATCAACAAAACGGTTTAAACGCACATGGTCAGCCTGTAAACTGACTTTATCGCCATGCACCAAACCTGCCAGTAACAATTCCATAGCACGGGCATTGGTGCGGCATAAAATTGCATCACGCATTTTGGTGTGTGGCTTGTTCACTACTTTTGAATGTAGTTGCGGATTGCCAAGCAAAGGCACGGTTTCATTCAGTCCGCCTAAAATGGCATTGGCTGTCAGCGCAATTTCTTCACCAAAACGGAAAGATGTGGTCAGGCGTGATTCAGGCAAGGGCAGTTGTTGCATGGCATTGACTGCACCACGCCATGCGTAAATTTGCTGGTGTGCATCGCCCACATAAATCACCTGCGTATTGCGTTGCTTGAGTAAAATACCCAACATGAGTGGGTCAGCATCTTGCGCTTCATCAAACAGGACATAATCGGCAGGAATATTGGGTTCCGACAAAGCCCAAAGTTTGAGGTAAATATCGTGCCCAATACCTGCCTGATGATTGGGGTCAATCGACTCCAGCCAACGCCGCTCCACCGCAGGGTAAAGATGTTTTTGTAAAGTGTCGATGTCGTCTGGGTGCAGCCAACTAGGTGCTTGTAAATGCCGTGGGGCAGGGTATTGCGAACTGGTCGAGCAGAAATAACTGACTGCGTTTGCGACCAAGCTGGCTAATCGACTTGGCATCAGCACATATTTTTCATAACGTCCGCCCATCATCCGTCTAAGGGTAATCGGCTCTAAACGGTACTCTTTGGCAATAAAGCTGGGGCTTAAGCGCGGTAGACGTAATTTGTCGGTGACTCCACGTGGAACGCTGCGGTAAGCAAGCGAGTGGAAAGTGCGACAATCGACCTGACGGTGAAATTTACTCTGTGCTTCAGAGGCAATGGCTTTGTTAAAAGCCAAATACATGCCACGCCGCTCAGGCATAGCATCACTGATCATTTGTAAGGTGGTGGTTTTACCTGTGCCTGCGTAGGCAATCACTTTAAAGGATTTACCCAGACGTGCGTTGTCTATGGCAGTGGCTTGCTCATAGGTCGGGCTGGGCTTGATAAGGACAGACACAGATATCAGCGTTGGTTTTAATTAAGCGTTAGTGGCTGCGGTTGGCTTTTTCAACTAAGCCAGATAAGCCTTGGCGACGTGCCAATTCATTCAGTACCACTTGCGGCTCAATGTCGAAATAACCCAACATTACAATGCTGTGGAACCATAAATCTGCCACTTCATAAATTAGGTCATTTTTATTGTTGGCATTGGCTTCGGTATTGAAGTCTTTGGCTGCAATAATCGCTTCTACGGTTTCTTCACCGACTTTTTCCAAAATTTTGTTCAAGCCTTTGTGGTACAGCTTTGCTACATAAGAAGAGTCAGGATTGGCGGTTTTACGCTCGCTCATCATTTGCCCTAAATAGGCCAAAACTTCAACTTGCTCAGCTTGTGCCTTAGACTGACTCATGGCCTGCGTGTGGGCATTGGCGGCTTGTTCACCGTAAATTTGATTTGGGTCTTTCAGTTGTGCATCTACAATTTCCCAGCCGTTGGCTGTGAGTTTGCGATAGAAACAAGATTCACGACCTGTGTGGCAGGCAATGCCGCCATGCTGTTCAATTTGTAGAATGATGACATCGGCATCGCAGTCTAGGCGAATTTCATGCACAGTCTGAAAGTGTCCAGATTCTTCACCTTTGTGCCACAATTTATTGCGTGAACGTGAAAAATATACGGCCTGATTTTTTTCAGCAGTCAGTGCCAAGGCTTCACGGTTCATCCATGCCACCATCAACACACGTCCTGTTTGATGATGTTGTGCAATGGCAGGCACTAATCCTTGTTCGTTAAATTTTACTTCATCGAGCCATTGCAAGTTATTCATGAGTTGTTCACCAAAATTAATTTAAATTGTATGGACGCCATTTTCTAAGCGCACGATTTTGCATCGTCCCTATAGTGTACGTGATTCAGGACAATTTACCTAAATTATCTTGCTAGATTTATGCTGTCAAAGCGTTTGCATAAACTGCGGGAAGTTTTGTTTTTCCACCATTTCCAAGAATTCATCGCCCAAACGTTGGCTTTCCGCTACGGACTGTTTCCATAAGCGAATTCGCTGCGCTTGATCTAGACCTTTTAAAGTGAAGTCTTTACGATCTGGCAAACGGCCTAAAGGCAGGCTGCTCAAATATTCTGCCGAAGGTGATAGTAAAAGTGTCCGTGCCTGATTTTCAGGATTGGCCTTGCGGTTTTTCAACATTTTATCGAACCAGCCCGGGGTGATGCTGTCAGTAAAGTGTGGATACAGCACGATGCCCTGACTCTGGTATGGCAAATCTAAGTGGTAGTCAATCAAGCCACCATCCCGATAACTGCCCACTGGCGCATCAGGAATGTCACGAATAGCAGACATCACCCCTGGAATAGACGCTGAGGCGAGTAGCCACGGTGCGACATTTTGCTCATTTAGGGCTTGGTAATGGGTGACAAAATCATCCTCAACCATAAACTGTTGCCCTTGCGCAGGTTGGCTGATGACCCGTTGCATAAACAAGCGGTTGTGTTTACGTGCAATGGCATTGCTACCAATAATTCCTGCCACAGAAGCGAGCAAAGGTAAGGCTTGGTCACTTTGGAAAATATGCTGAGCTTTGACTGAAATGACCGTTAGGTGATAGTCAGGGTGGTTGATCAGTTGCTGTTGCTGTCCTTGAATCAGTTCAAACAGCATGTTCTGACAAATCTCAGCCACCTCTTGGCGTGACATTTTTTTATGAAAATATAGGTTGGTGTATAAATCGGACAGACGCTCAGTACCTTGTTTTGCGCCCCAAGCCAAAATACTGGCAAAGCGCCAACTGCCAATGGAAGAACCGACAACTGTACGGCGTTTAGGGGCTTGGGCAAAAAACTCACCAAAAATTGCTTGATCTAGTCCTTGTATGCCAATGCCTTTGGGGCCACCTGCTGCACCAGGAATAATATCAACCTGTTGGGCGTGTAAACCTTCTTGTTCAATCAGTTGGCGGGCCAAATGTCCTGCACGGATACTGAGGGCAGGGGCACGTTTATGCAAAATCTGAGTCATGCTTAATCTATAACGCTACAAATGTGCATTAATTGTAGGCGTGGGGATTTTTGCAGCAATGGCGAGAGGCATCACTTGGTGACTGATCAGTCATAGAGCTGTTTGTGGTGATGTTGATATTGAGAGGATAAAAAATCCTGCTTTTAAAGCAGGATTTTAAATATTGATGATCTGCTGATCAAACAATGTCACTTTATTTGACTACGCGCCAAACCGCCAAAAAGCTTGCCAAGACAATCAAAACAATAGACACATACCACGGTGCGATAATTGCAATGGATAGGAAAATGGCCATGATGCTGCCAAAAATCCAACTGCGTTTTTGCTGATGTTCCATTTGCAGGCGCATGCTTTGTAATTCATGCAATTGTTTAGAATGCCACGCTGACTGGTTTTTAAGACCGTTTAAACTATCAATCATTAAACTTGGCAAGTCTTGTGCACCTAGCAACAGGTCAGGAATTTGCTGACCAATTTCTTTGACATTTTTGACAGGATTCATATTGGCTTTAATCCAGTCGGTCAAAATTGGTTTTGCCAGTTTCCAAATGTCCAGTTCAGGGTATAAGTCGGTGCCTAAGCCCTCAACATGCACCAAGGTTTTAAGTAGCAGCATCAATTGCGGTGGAATTTCCAAATGGAAGCGACGAGCAATATCCATGACTTGAATCAGGATGCCTGCAAAGTCCAATTCGTGCATTGGTTTAGACACCATTGGCCCGACAGTACGGCGCATTTCACGGGCTAAGGCATCTTGATCTGTGCCTGGTGGAATCCAACCGGCCTGATGCACCACTTGAATCAACTGCATGAAGTTGCTGTTCATGACGGCAAGTAGCATACGCGCTACAGTCATTTGGTCATGTTTAGACAACTCCCCCATAATGGCACAATCCAATGCAATAAAACGCGGATTGTTGGGGTTAATGGTTTCCACAAAGACGTTGCCTGGGTGCATGTCGGCATGGAAAAAGTTGTCACGAAACACTTGGGTAAAGAAAATGGTCAGGCCTTTTTCTGCCAAATCGGCACGATCCATGCCCAAACGGTCAAAGGTTGCTGTGTCGGAAATTGGCACACCAGTAATGCGCTCTGCCACCATGACATCTTTACTGTCCATATAGACTTCAGGCACGTACATCATGCTTGAGCCTGTAAAGTAGTGGCGCATGCGGCGAGTATTGTCTGCTTCTAAGGTCAAATCCAGTTCATTAAGAATAATTTGACGATAGTCCTGAATAATTTCAGACAAATGCAAGGCACGTGCAGCTTCCAGACGTTTTTCCAGTGCAGCACCTAGCCATTCCAGAATTTCAAAATCTTGCAAAATTTGCTGACGAATATCGGGGCGGGTGACTTTTACCACCACTTCACGACCATCATGCAAAGCCGCTGTATGTACTTGTGCGATGGATGCCGCTGCTAAAGGCTGCTCATCAAAACGAGCAAATAGGGTATTGATGTCTGCCTTGAGTGATTGCTGAATCCGCATTTGTGCCACATCAGAACCAAAAGGTTTGACACGGTCTTGCAGCAAGACCAACTGCTGTAAAACTTCAGGCGGAATCAGGTCACGACGAGTAGACAACAACTGACCAAGTTTAATAGCCAGGGGCCCCATTTCTTCTAGGGCTTCTTTGAGCTTAAGCGGGTTTTTACGCTCTTTACTTGACCATGCCGCAGGGTGCATGCGAATCAAACTCAGCGCATGTCGAGCCTTTTCTGGTAGTTCTTCCGCAGGAAACAACGTGTCGAGTCTATAGTGCGCGGCAATGCGCCAAAGTTCGAGTAAACGTGAAACGTGCGGAATCATAAAGACTTATTCCCTAGGGCTGAGTGGAGTTTGAAGTATCAGAAGCCGTTTCTGGCATTGCATCAAGCTGAGCCTGTAGCTGGTGAATTTTGGCTTCAGCACGGTCTAAGTTTTGTTGGAAAATGCGAGTGTCTTGTTGCAAGTCATCCATTTGCCAGCGTGGGGCAAATAGACCACTGTCTTCTTTTAAGGCATCTTCAGCAAAAAATAAATGGCTGTGCAGGCTGCGTTTTAAATGTTTCGGTGCAAGCTGAATTTTACCAATTTCATGCGCCAATGCTGGGCCAATCCAAGGGCTTAAATGCGCTGCCAAGTCAGGTTCGGCCTGTTGCATAATACGCTGAATATCTTGCAACAGATGATAGTCACCTTGCAGTGGAATATTGCCCACTTCATCTGATAGCAACAGTTTGAGCAATTGCACCACATTCTTCACATGCAGCGTTGCCGTGGCAGCACTGATATTTTCGGCTTGATCAAAAGGACGTTGTTCAAAAATAGATGCACGCTCACTGTGACCTGTTACAGTCGGTTCTAAACGGACTTTATTGTCGTCAAAAAACACATCTACCGAAAGTTGTGGTGAGTCGAGCACTACACGTAACATTTTGCCGTGCAGTTGGTTGAGCTGGATGCGAGTAATTGCATCCAAATCAATAATATGGTGAATGAGTCGTTCTACAGCACCAAGGGCAAGAATAGACCACATTGTGCGCCGCCTTAGAGTTTAAAACCACGGTGAACAGCAACAATACCACCCGTGAGGTTGTGGTAGTCACAGTTTTGGAAACCTGCTTGTTCCATCATACCTTTTAAGGTGCGTTGGTCTGGGTGCATACGAATAGACTCTGCTAAGTATTTATAGCTTTCAGAATCGTTCGCAACAATTTTACCCATGATTGGCAGTGCAGTGAATGAATATAAGTCGTACAGCTTAGAGAATGGCTCAAAGACGGGTTTAGAGAATTCTAGAATTAATAAACGGCCACCTGGCTTAAGTACACGGTACATTGCGGCTAAGGCTGCATCTTTATCGGTCACGTTGCGCAAACCAAAAGAAATCGTGAGCAAGTCAAAGCTGTTGTCTTCAAAAGGTTCTAAAGTTTCGGCATTGGCCAGTACAAAATCGACATTGGTACAACCTGCATCAATCAGACGGTCACGACCCACATTTAACATAGATTCGTTAATATCTGAGAGGACGACATGACCTGTAGAGCCAACTTCACGACTAAATACTTTGGCTAAGTCGCCTGTGCCACCTGCAATATCCAGTACACGCTGACCACGGCGTACACCTGACATATTAATCGCAAAGCGCTTCCATAAACGGTGAATACCAAATGACATTAAGTCATTCATAATGTCGTATTTGCTGGCAACCGAATGGAATACTTCTGCGACTTTTTGAGCTTTATCTTCACTGCTCACAGTTTGATAACCAAAGTGCGTGGTCGGGCCAACATTGCCTGTATTGGCACCACGTGGCAAATTATATTTTGGCACTGCACCTGTTACAGAAGTGTCCGTTAATTTTTGTTCTAAAGATTGTTGCTGACCTTGTGGAGCGCCTTGTGGTAGAGGCTCTGTTAAGAATGGACTCACTTTGTCTGTTGGTTGTGCCGACTCGGGAGTAGCGGTAGGCATTTGATTTTCATTCGACATTGGAGTCACTCCTCAGATAAAAAGGCTTAAGGCTGCAGTGTATGCATGATGACAGATTCTAAGCACTTGTACAGTAATCATCATGCAATTGTTATGAATAATATACAGAAAAAATCAAATAGTGCGCTAGCCATACGCGGAATTGTTGGCTATTTCACAGAATAAGCAATCCTCTGCTTGAGCTGACAGATGGCTTAAAGATCAACTGAGTAAACATGCCTATGATTGAAAGGGATGTAAGTCACCTGCATGGACTTTGGCAATAATCTCGCGCTCAGTCGCCGTGAATTGTTTCACAAACTTTTCAGCAGATTTGAGCGGTTTCATGGCTAAGAAACCATCTTGCATAAATTCATACATGATTTGAAAACTGTATTTTTGAGCTGCACCTTTACACATTTTAAATGCGGTATACACCACAAAAGAGCGCATGTATTTATCTAGATTTTTACCCAGCTCATCGAGCATGGTTAATTGTTTTAAGCGAGCTTCGCCTTGATCGAGCTTTAAATAAGTCAACCGCATCATTTCATCATTTAAGGGCATATTTTCAGGATAGTCCTGTAGCAACTGCGCTGCGACTTGCTCATCAAGCTGTACCGCAAGAATGGCTAGACTCACACCAGATGTACCAGTTTTAATTGCATTTTCAGGAATGATTTTTTCAGCCTTATGTGCATATTTGAGCAGTCGTGCAATTTGACCTGCCAAAGCGTCAAAATCGGGGCCGCCGTATAAACGGTTTAAAAAGTAGTCTGCCATTAATACATTCTGTTTTTCTGCAAACTGCTGGGCGTGAGTACGCTGCATACGCTGTTTTTGCCATGCTTGCACATCTTGTAAGCGTTGAAATAAAACAGGATTTTTATGATATTTAAATTGATAATACAGTTCTAACAGCTCATCTAAAGCAGCAAGTTTAGACATAGGATGTCTCATTATTGTCTTGAATAGGCAAATCTTAAAGTGAGTTCGACTTCGGAGCTATGACAAATTACACACAATTCAGAAAGCAACGGGTCAGTGTGTTGAATTTATAAACAAAAACCTGATAAAAACTGTTAAAAAATGAGTCGATATTCGTATACTGATGAAATAACACAAGAACAGAGCAGATGATGTCAAAAGCAAATACTGAATTTAAACTCATGGAAGAAGAACAACTTTCAGTCGAGCTGATTGAAGCACAATATGCCTTAAAAAATACCAAAGGTGAAAAGAACGCCAAAAGTTTGCTGATTTTGGTGAGCGGTATTGAATTGGCGGGTAAAGGTGAGTCGGTTAAACAATTAAGAGAATGGGTTGATCCACGTTATTTGCGTGTAAAAGCCGATGCACCACATCCGTTTAATCCGAAACAGGCACTGTGGCAGCCTTATGCACGTTTTATCCCTGCCGAAGGTCAAATTATGGTGATGTTTGGTAATTGGTACAGCGACTTGTTAAGTACCGCTATGCATGTGTCTAAGCAAATTGATGACACCATGTTCGACAACTATGTTGAGAAAATGCGGGCCTTTGAAGAAGATTTAAAAAATAACCATGTTGATGTGATTAAAATTTGGTTTGATCTGTCTTGGAAATCTTTGCAAAAACGCTTGGATGATATGGAGCCGAGCGAAGTGCATTGGCACAAATTACATGGCTTGGACTGGCGTAATAAAAAGCAATATGACAGCTTACAAAAACTGCGTCAGCGTTTTACTGACGACTGGATCATGATTGATTGTGAAGATGAAACCATACGTGATCAGCAGTTTGCACAACATATTTTACGTGCACTGAAACATTGTCCTACACATCCGACTAGCTCTGGCATTACTTGGCAGCCTGCAGAAATTCCTGAAGTTTTATTGAATCCTGTATCTGAGGCGGTGGCAGATGATGAATATAAAGCTGAATTAAAAAAACTCACGAAAAAAGTGGCAGATGCACTGCGTTTTGATAATCGTAACGTCAGTATTGTATTTGAAGGGATGGATGCCGCAGGCAAGGGCGGTGCCATTAAACGCATTGTGAAAAAACTGGATCCGCGCGAATACGAAATTTATACCATTAGTGCGCCAGAAGCCTTTGAAATCAGTCGCCCGTATTTATGGCGTTTCTGGACGAAAATTCTGCCTGAAGAGAAAATTAATATTTTTGATCGTTCTTGGTATGGGCGTGTTTTGGTCGAGCGGGTGGAAGGTTTGATCAGTCCACTGGAGTGGCAACGTGCCTATGATGAAATTAACCGTTTTGAAAAAGATTTGAATGATCATCAAACGGTGGTGATTAAGTTTTGGCTGGCGATTGATAAAGACGAACAAGAACAGCGTTTTAAGGCGCGTCAAGAAACTGCACACAAACGCTTTAAAATTACCGATGAAGACTGGCGCAACCGTGGTCGTTGGGATGACTATTTGGTGGCTGCGGCAGATATGCTGCAACGCACCAGTACGGAATATGCACCGTGGTACGTTATTCCAAGCAATGACAAAAATGCAGCTCGTCTAGAAATTTTAAGAACCATTTTAAAACAACTCAAGGCAGATTAATCTGCCTTGGCGTGAATGTTCGTATGAATGTTTAAACGAAGTTAAAATTAGTTTTAGAACTATTTAAGCATTCATGACTTTGGCTTGTTTGAGCTGAATGCTTTTGGCTAGTTTGTAGCTTTCTTCAACATGGGTTTCGGCAATTTTTTTCATAATAAAATAACCCAAACCTGCCGCCACCATCTGTCCGCCCAGTGGAATAAACTTGGTAACTTGTTTGGTGATGTACTTGGCTGCAACATTATTCAGGGATTTTTTCACTGCGGTACGCGCCACGACCAAACCTGAAAATTCAACGCCACGTTTACGCAATTCGCTCCAGTGCACTTTTCGGGTTTCTGGGTCGTAAACACTGACTTGTTCAGGTGATAATCCAAAGCGTGCATTAATTTCGGGAATTAATTGCGACAAGATGCCAACGTCAATCACGACATCTAAAAAAGGAACTGGAATCACGGCTGCGCCTGCAGAAAAATAGGCACGTTTTTTGACCAGTTCTAGGCATTCTGCACGAATCATTTCCAAATCTAAGCTTGGATCAATCGAATCTGGGACGGTATCTCTTTTTATCATATATATAACTCTAAAATGGCACCTAATGTTTTGCTATTTGCTATCATTAAGCTACTTTATTCAAAGCATTTTTTGAATCAAGTCATGAATGAAAATATGCTTTTAAGGTGGCATAGCGTGTTGTGAAAGTATAGTAAATAATCTTTATTCTTTTGTTGTATTTAGCATTTTATTCATTTTTAAAAAATAAGGAATAAGTATTTATGGCGATTCATGTCATACAAAGTCAGCGTATAGAAGTTTTGCTTGAAAAGATGCTGAACAGCATACGTCAGCCGACATTGAATCCCTTACAGGTACTTAAAACCCAGCATTTTATTGTGCCTTCGGTTGCTGTAGCAACGTGGCTGACTGAAAAGATTGCTGAACAACAGGGCATTAGTGCCAATACTCAGTTTCATCATCGTATTCGGGCGTTTCAGTGGGCAGCTTATCAGGCAGTATTGGAAGATAAAGACCGTGTAAGGCAGGCGAATATTCCGCGTATTGTGATGCAGTGGCGTGTGTTCTATGACTTACAGCCTTGGATTCAATATGAACAGAATCCATTAGAAACTGAGCATGCTTTATACCGTTTAATTCAGCGAATTTATGACAGTGCAGCATCACTACAGTCTGACTCAGAGCGGCAGCTAAAAAAACAAAATATGCTGTACTGGGTGGCAGACAAAGTGTCGCGCTTGTTCAGTAACTACATGGCTTATCGTGGCTTTTGCCAAAAAGGCTGTGCAGGAACCTGCCAATGTCAAAGTAATTGGTTGTCGATTTGGGGGCAGCAGCAACATCTGGATTTAAAGCAACAGATTTACGTCCCTAAAAGCTTTGATACTGAAGAAGAGAAACAGTCGGCCTTAGCGCTTGCAGTATTTACGCAGGAGCAGGCCGAAGAATTAGAACAGTGGCAAAGCTGGTTGTGGTCGCATATTTTTCATGCCGATTTTGAAAATATGCAGGAGATTGATCGGCAATTTTGGCAGGCCTTGGGCACGCCTGAAAACCCAAATTCTTGTATCAAGAAGCTTCCTCAGCAACTGGTGATTTTTACTGTATTGGATTTGCCGCCGAGCCAGTTATATTTTATGCGCCGTTTAGCGCAGTATATGGATATTTTTATTCTGCATTACAACCCATCGCAAGAATACTGGGCCGATATGGTCGATCCAAAATGGAAGTTACGGGTCGATGCACGTATTAAAGACCGCTTTGTTCGTGAGATGGAAAAACAGAACAAGACCGTGAGCGATGAGGACATTGCAGCGTATATTGAAAAATATAATGGGCATTTTAATGCCGATATGCGTGAATCACACCATCCGCTGCTGACACGATTTGGCAAACAGGCACGGGACCATTTTTCATTGCTTTCGGTTTTGTCGAGTGGTGAGGAAGGCGAATGGGTGGATGAGTTCCCTGAACAATATCCTCAACATTTATTGGGCAAAATTCAGTCCGATGTATTGAATTTAGAAGTGCCTGCAGCACAGTCGTATTGCTTAGACCCTGAAGATGATTCCATCGAAATTCATGTTTGTCATTCGAGTTTGCGTCAGCTGGAAGTTCTAAAAGATCGTTTAATTGCATGGCTAGGCCAAGATGATAGCCGTCAAGCCAGTGATATTTTGGTGCTTAGTCCGAAACTGAAAGAACAAGAGTCTTTAATTCGGAGTGTCTTTGCTGCACCGCCAAGTGAGCGCGATTTATATCAGAAAGGGCAGCAAAAAGGCCAACAGAGTCAAGCGGGACTCGCACATCAACTCAGTCAAGACAGTGTGTATTTGCCCATTCAAATAGCAGGGATTAGCTCCCTAGACATTCACAATGCTTGGCGTGCAGTCACTGGGCGGATCACTTTGGTTCAGGGACGCTTTAGTTTTGAAGAGTTTAGTGACTGGCTCAGTTTGGCCGCCACGCAGCAGCGTTATGCGTTGAACTTAAATCATATTGAACGCATGAATGCGCTATTGTCTGAAGCGGGGTTTAAGCGAGGTTTAGATGCAGAACATTTGAGCCGTAGTTTGAGCGCAGGTGATCAGGATTACAGATTTACCCTCAAATTTGCTTTAGACCGTTTGGCTTTAGGGGTAGCCGTCCCTGAACATTGTGTGGTTAATCAGACCTTAAGTTATGCCGATGTACAGCCCGATGATTTTGAGCTGGTCTTTAAACTTGTACAAATTTATCAAGATTTTGCAGTACGCCGTGACTGGTTAATTCAACATGAATTGGGTCAGTCACAAACGGTAGAGTTCTGGCTGAAACAACTGATGCAAGATGTCAGTGAATTTCAGGATGCAGGTGTAGATGTACTGGCCTCGGTCTTTAGTTTGGTGCAAAAGCATGACCGTATGCTGACTTTGGCCAGTTATTTTGATGAGCAATCGGGACATGACATCCGTCATTTAAGCTTACCCTTAGACTATATTTTGCAAGAAATAACAGCGCAGCTTGAAACACAACTCGAGCAAGCCAGTCCATCGGGGGCGATTACTTTTAGTCAAATTGGTGCGATACGCCCACTGCCTTATAAACTGATTGTGATGTTGAATTTGGACAATGGTGTATTTCCAAGTCGTGATCAGCAACTGCCTTTTGATTTGATGCAGTTGTTGAAGCCTCAGCTTGGAGATCGTTCACGGCTAGATGATGATCAAGGCGCTTTTTTAGACAGTGTTTTGCTGGCTCAGGACAGTGTTTGGCTGTTCTATAACGGCTTTGATGTGAGCGATGGCGAGGTGCGTGATCCCTCTGTGGTGGTACAGGAATTTGTACAGCATCTGGCTTTTATTGTGAAACATCCCGAAGGTGAAGTTTCTAAAAATATCAAAGTGCAAGGTGTTGATATTCCAGTGCAGTTGCTGCCAATTTATCACTTGCATAGCTTACAGCCTTTCGATCAGCAGCGTTTTGCCGAAAGCCGTGAAATTCGCTTTAAAGACCAGTGGTATCGGGTGGCCAAACAAATGCAGCAGGGTACTACACCGCGTGAAGCATGGTTTTGTGAATATCCATCATTGCCACAAGATGTGGTGGTGCTAGACAGTACGCAGTGGATTAAAGATGTTTGTTTCCCTGCCCGTGCCTATTTAAAAGCCATTGGTGTGAATAATCTAAAGTCAGATACAGCTGCGCTCAATCAAGAACCGTTGATTTTAAATGGTTTGGAAAAATACGCTGTGCGAGACTTTTTACTTAAGTACGGCACACAAGAAGCAAAAAGTTTATTGCAAGATACTTTGCCTGTAGGCAAAACCCTGAATGCCACCTTTAAAACTGGGGTGCAGGAGCAGCAATATTTACGTGATGTTTTAATGCAATATGCAGAACAAGAAACCTTGACCACTCAGCAGGTCTGGAAAATGACTCCGCAAGTGCACATCCGCATTCAGGTACCTGCAACGACAACCACCCGTTGGTGTAACGTGGTCGCTTCACGGGCAACGCCACAGCGCTATGCACATGTTTGGTTGGAATATTTGTTGTGGGTAGCATATCAAAATACTGCGCAGCAGGACTTGGAACGGATCGTGGTCTGTAAAGATGATGTGATCCATTTTGCTGGGGTGAATGCCGCACAGGCACAAGATTATTTAGCGATGTGGATGGAGTTTTGGGCACAGGCACAGCAATATCCTGTGTTGTTGCCTGCTGCTTTGGTTTTAAAAATGAATAATAAAAAAGAATTTGAAATTGAGTGGGATGAAACAGACTCCGAACAGGTTTTGAATATGGACAGCTTTGCAAAACATTGGCAGGGCGGAGCTTGGGGGGGCTTTATTGATGAAAGTGAGAAAAATCACCCTGACTGGGCCTTTATTTTTCAAGACAGTGAAACGGAGCCATTGTTGATTCAGGCATTTCAGCAGCATAGCTATCGGTTGTATCAGCCTATTACCCAACAGCGCCAAATTGCGAATCAGGGAGAGTCAGCATGAATACATCCAGCATATTTCCAATTTGCTATGACCCGATTCAAGAAATGCAATTTAAAGGCTTGCACTGGATTGAGGCTTCTGCGGGTACAGGTAAAACTTATACCTTGTCCAGTTTAATGGTGCGAATTTTTCTTAAGGATTATTTGCCGAATCAGGTGATTGCCACAACATTTACCCGTGCTGCTGCGGCTGAACTAAAAAGTCGAATTCGTGCTCGCTTACAGGAAACCAAACAATATTTTGATGCGTGTTTAGATTTATCTCAGCCAGAAATCTTAAAAAAAATTGAGCAAGAACAAGACCCTTTGCTTAAGCATGTGCTGCAGGAGCATCATCTAAAAGTAGATTATGCCAGTTCACGTTTGCAGTTGGTGATTGCGCAATTAGATGAGTTGTTTGTGGGCACCTTAGACAGCTTTAGCCAAAAAATGTTGCGAGAATTTGCATTTGAAAGTGGCAAAATTGAACGTGCCGATATTACCGACCAAGCTTCGGTTTATACAGAACAATTGGTACATGATGTGTTGCGGGAATGGATTCAGGCACAACCTCAGCATGTTGTGGACTATATGCTGTTATGTGGGCGCTTAAAATCGGCAACTGAATATGTGGGTTTAGTGGGTACAAGTTTGAATTTTGCATCTGCAAAAATTCAGGGGATTGAGCAAGTACAACTGGAAGTGCAAGATTTAGAAGTCGCCTTGCAGCATTTAGCCACAATAGATCTCACTCAAATTGAAGAATTAAAAGAATATTATGATGGTCAATACAACTTTAATTTTTCCCATTATGTTGCAGGCAGTGACAAGAAAAAATTACATCCACTATTTACTGTCACGTTGCCCAAACTGATTGAAATGCTGCAGCACAACCCGTTAGAGCAGTATTTTAATCTGCATTTAAGCGATGGGTTTAACGAGGTTCTTGGGTTGTATCTCACTGCTGAAGGTAAGCCAAGATCGGCAATTTTTAATAAAGCCAAAGCACCGTGTACCCAAGATGTGCAAGATGCCTTTTTTGACCATCCAGTGATTCGTAAAATCAAAGCGGTGGCAGATGCGAAACTGCAATTTGAAGGCCAGATAGATTTGGTAGATACCAACTTAAAATTTTATTTGGTGCAACAAGTCAAACAGCGCTTACCACAGTTGTTGCAGCAAAAAGGTGAAACCACTTTTGCGCAACAAATTCGCACCTTGGCAGAAGCTTTACATGGTGAGCGCGGGCAGCGTTTTGCACAATTTGTACATACACGTTATCCGTTAATTTTGGTGGATGAATTTCAGGATACCAACCAAGATCAAGATGACATGCTCTCGCAAATTTGGCGTAATCCAAAATGGTATGCACGGGGCTGTATGATCATGGTGGGTGACCCCAAACAGGCAATTTATGGCTTCCGTGGCGGCGATATGCTGACCTATAACAATGCCCGTGATGATGTACTGAAAAAACAGGGATGTATTTACTCCCTCAGACAAAATCATCGTTCTGTCAAAGAACTGGTAAGCGTGGTGGATGAGTTATTCCAACGTCATACCGATTTTGGTGAGCAGGTGACTTATCATCCGGTTATTGCGGGTTCACGGCCTCATCCTGCTTTAATCGATCGGCAGCAGGCCAACCCTGCGCCGCTTCGGTGGATCACCGTTGCACATGATCAAGATGAATCTATTCAAATTGCTTGGAAAATTCGTGATTTATTAAATCAGGGGATTTCAGGTGAGTTATATTTTGACCATTCTACAGGTAAGCTTGCATTACAGGCCGATGATATTGCGATTTTATCCACCAGTCATAAATTGCTGGATCAAGTGCAATATGAGTTGGAGCGTATTGGTATTCGGGTAAATCGAAGCAGTAAGCGCAGTGTTTTTAGAGGATTTCTAGCGCAAGATGTTGCGGCAATTTTAACGGCAATTTTACATCCTTTTGATGAAGCGAAAGTAAAGCGTGCTTTACTGACTCGTTTGCTGGGCTATAACCTGCAGCAGTTAATTGAACTTGAGCAACAAGGCTTGGGGCAGTTTATATATGACTTCGACTGTATTCGTGAGATGTGGGTCAATAAAGGCTTTTTAACCGCTTGGAGTTATTGCCTGAACTTATTTAAAGTTTGGGAGAATTTGGTGGCAAAGCAGAGCTTTGACAATGAACGGCATGTGGTGAATTTACGTCATTTAACTGAGTTGCTTAGTCGGCAGAGTGAGCGTCATCAAGGCGCTTATATGCTGTATTACTGGTATTTGCAGCAGGTTGAATCGCCTGGAGAACGTGACTGGGAAGTTGAACGAAAGCTGTCGAACGCGGCAGGTGTAAAGCTGATGACCATTCACCAGTCCAAGGGACTTGAGTTTAAAGTGGTCTTTTTAATGTCAGCAGATCGGCCGCCAAAACCTGATAAGTCTGCTTTGGTGTTTGCAACGCAGGAAGAGCAAGGCATAGAGCAACGTGTCATTGCCATTAAACATAAAGACATGGATGCAACAGCAACGCAGCAGCATCGTGAGCGTCGTTTAGCTGAGCTGAATCGCTTGTGGTATGTGGCATTAACCCGAGCCAGTTATCGGGTCTATGCGATGTTAAAACAGCCTGAACCACCTAAAGAAGATGTCAAAAGTAAGAAGCCGTCTGCACCTAAAGCGGACGGATTAAATGTCTGGCGTTTAAAAGCATCGGTGTGCTCACAGACTCAGCAAATTGCAGCGCAATTCAGTACTGAGGAAGCGCCTATGCTGAATTTACCTCAGGCATTGGAATTACAACAAATACAAGATGTTGTGATTGAGGCCGCAGACTTTCCAGTGCGCCGTTTTTACCCACGTACAAAAACCAGTTTTAGTGGTTTGGCACAGCATCTGCCGAGTACAAGCCCTCGGGATAGCTTGGTGGTGATGGCTGAGACGCAGGCAGCGGCAGCAGATGAAATCAATCAAGAACCTGTTGAAGCGATTGAGCTTGCGCAACCGATCGCATGGATTAAAGCCAATTTTCAGCGTGGCACACAGGCGGGTAGTTTTTTACATAAACTATTTGAATATATCGACTTTCAGGCCAGTCGAGACCGCATTGCAGACGAAGTGAAACGCCGTTTTCATAATGATAAAGAGTTTAACTCCGATATGCTGTTGGCCGATTTGGTTGCCAAGCTTCATCAAGCTGATGTGCAGAATATGGCACAGGAAGCCGAAGTATTTGAGCTGATGACCGATTGGCTGATGCAGGTCTTGCACACCCCATTGCATCAAGACTTTTGTCTGTCTGCATTGGCTGTAGATGGCTATTTGTCTGAGTTTCCATTTTATTTGGCCATGGCAGACCAACGCTTATTGTTACCCGCCATTCAACAATTATTTAACGATGCAGGGCGGCCTATTCAGGGCTTAAACGAGGCCAACAGCGCTCGTTACCTGACAGGTTCAATTGACTTGGTGTATTTCGATGGTCAGCGCTATCACATTGCGGACTATAAAAGTAACTATTTAGGTGCAGATCAGCAGGATTATGCCTTGAGTCATATTGAAAATAATATGACTCAGTCTAGTTACTGGTTGCAAGCAGGACTGTACTTGGTGGCCTTACATCGTTATTTGGGCAGCAACATGCAGGGTTATGATATTTATCAACACTTGGGTGGCGCCAGCTATTTGTACTTGCGCGGCATGAATGGTGAGGTAGGACAAGGCGTATGCCATTGGCAGCCTGAAGCAGATTTTATTCTGCAACTAGATGAAATATTAGGTTACTTTGACCTTAAAAAATCAAACTAAGCCTGTTCTTAGACTTAATAAAACAAATGCTTATCCTGTGGATAACTTTGAGGATAACTGTGTGGAAAACAAGCATATTCACTTAATTCCAGCGCAATCTGCCATGCAGGCATGGTTGGATTACCTCTGTCAGCCGCCATTTAGCACTGCAACGATTGATGCTGCTGGTAAATCTTTGATGCAGCAAGTCCTTGATGCAATAGAACAGGGGGATAGTTGTATTCCTGCAAGTGCGGCACAGGTTGCGGCTTTGCATGATTTACAAATCACGCTACCCGTACAGCCCTCGGACACAGCAGCTGCAATTGCCCCGTTTGTATTTGACGGGCAGCGTTTATATTTGTACCGCTACTGGAAGTTAGAACAGCAAGTCGCCACTGATATTTTAAGAATTCAGGCACAGCAACCGCTTTCATTTGAGTTAAAACCTGAACAGCTCAACTTATTGCAAGACCCACAGCAACAGCAGGCTTTACAGACTGCTGCCAGCCAAAGTTTGAGTATTATCACCGGTGGGCCAGGAACAGGGAAAACCTATACCTTGGCGCATATTATTGCCGTACTCAATCAAGCTTTGCCAGATATTCGCATTGCCATGGCTGCACCGACAGGCAAGGCGGCACAGCGTATGCAGGAAGCCTTAAAAAATGCGTTGAATAGCAAAGCCTTACAAGCCTTTGATGTGGACGCTTTACAACAGTTACAACCTGTCACTTTGCATCGTTTACTCGGTTTGGGGAATACAGGCAAGCCTCGTTTTCATGCCAAACAACCTTTGCCTTACGATGTGATTGTGGTCGATGAAGCCTCTATGCTGGATTTGCACTTGTCACACATGTTATTGGCTGCCATTCCTGCACAGGCACGTTTAATCCTGTTGGGAGATGCCAATCAGTTAGCTTCAGTTGATGTTGGTACGGTGTTGGCAGATTTACAGCAAGTTCCTGAATTAGCAAAAAATCGTGTCAATTTAGTCACCACACGCCGTTTTGCTGAAGGGGCAAAAGTTGGGGCAATGGCGAAGTTCATTCAGCTAGAGTATCCTGCACAGCAGGTTTTGGCAGCGTTTGAACAGCAGGTGGTTGCTGCCACCCAGTTACGCAAAATCAATTTAGAACAAATACAGGTCGATGAAGTTCAACTTCAATATCTACCAAGTCAAGACAGCCCAATGTCTGCAACAGATTTGGATGGCTATTATGACCAGCTCATGTATGGCTATCAGTCCTATGTGGAAGTATTGAATGCGGGCTTGGCTGATGGCAATGATTTGCAAGACTTTCAGCATTTTGTGATGCAGGGTATTCAGGTGTTTGATGATTACCGTATTTTAACCGCGATTCGTCATGGTCATTTGGGCTTAAAGCAACTGAATGTGCAGATTGAGCAGCGCCTTTTACAGCAATCCAAACAGCAAAAACAAGGGGATTGGTATATCGGCCGACCTGTGATGATGACCTATAATGATTACCAGCTGGGACTGTCCAATGGTGATATTGGCATTTGCTTTATGCGAACACATAACGCACAGCGCCAGTTTGAAGTGTATTTTCCAAGTCTGGACAAATGGGTACCTGCAACACGCTTACCTAAAAATATTGAAACAGCTTTTGCGCTCACTATTCATAAATCTCAAGGTTCGGAATTTAGCCATACAGCAGTGGTGCTAGATGCTATGGCTAAAAACTTGCTCAGCAAGGAACTGATTTATACGGCTATTACCCGTGCTAAAAAAGCGGTGAGTTTGCTGGTCGATGCACAAGCGCTGGAACAGGCATTGAATATTCGCACCCGTCGTAGCAGTGGTTTGTTAGCTAGAATTAATGAGGTTCTGAATTATTAAGCGGAAGTGAATAATAGGTACTTTTGTACGAAATGGCTTACATCAATTCGAGAAATTTGCGCATAGAGATTCGAGTATGTTTTTGAGAAGATGACTTCACACAAAAAGCTCAATAAGGATTTTGAGCATAATCGCAGAATAATAACGATAATTGTCGATAGACAGCGAACTGACAGGACGTGAGTGAGAAGAGGAAACTTACAGCCGCTAAGCCTTGTAGTTTTGGGAGAGACTACAGGGCTTTTTTATGTCTGTTAGTTTTGTTGGCTTGCAAAATACAGACAATGCTTACTTGTTGTAAGAAAAAGCTTACAAATAGATACGAGAAATACGACTTCTTTCACTTTAGTATTATGGCAAAATCTACCACACAAGGACGTGAAACCCAGAACAGGAATGTTCAGACAATAAGACGCGAAAACGCGCAAATAACGACAATAAACAAAACAATAAGAATAATAAGACAAGAAACTACAGCGCAAAAACAGCCCGAGCTCCGCTCGGGCTGTTTTATTTTGTGAGCTAAAAATGACATTATGTTTTATTCTATTGGCAAAATATTACATATTATCAAACATATACAAATGTATATTTATTTGTGCACAGTACTTTATACTTTTATCTATGCAAAACAGCAGGCAGAAAAAATCTGGCGTGACTGCTTAAAGTAAAAATTAAAGCAGTTGTTAGTCGTTCTGTTTTGCAATCGGCACGTTTTTGCCTTAAAATGATGCTCTTGCTGTAGTGATGCACGGCAGTCAGTTGATTCATCAATTGATCGGTATCAAATCTTTTTATTAAGCATCTCGGAGAAATCGAATGGCTTTAACAAACGCAGATCGCGCAGAGATCATTGCTAAATTTGCTCGTGCTGAAAATGACACTGGTTCACCAGAAGTTCAAGTAGCGCTTTTAACTGCTCAAATCAATGACTTACAAGGTCACTTCAAAGAGCACAAACACGACCACCACAGCCGTCGCGGTCTAATCCGTATGGTTAACCAACGTCGTAAGTTACTTGACTACCTTAAAGGCAAAGATGCGACTCGTTACAGCGCATTGATTGCTGCTTTAGGTTTACGTCGTTAATTCGATTTAAGCTTTTATTTTCGGACTATTGCATGTTGAATGCTGTATTACTGAAAACTAAAGTAAATCTAGCTTTGGCTAGATCAGTGGAAGGGGCGAATGTTTCGCTCCTTCTTTGTGTTTAAAAATCGTGTTTCATTCGAGTGAGGTCGGCTTCTAAGCTTTGTCATTTACCAAAATATTGTGTTGTGAATGCCAAACCTTAGGGGTCTCCACGAGAATAATTGTTCACAAGAACTAGGAAAAAATAAAATATGTCGATGTTTAATATTATTCGTAAAGAATTCCAATTTGGTCAGCACCAAGTTGTTCTAGAAACTGGTCGCGTTGCGCGTCAAGCCAACACGGTTATGATCACTATGGGTGGTGTAACTGTATTGGTTGCTGTGGTTGCTCAACCTACAGCGAAAGCGGGTCAAGACTTCTTCCCGTTGACTGTTAACTACCAAGAAAAACAATATGCTGCGGGTCGTATCCCAGGTGGTTATGGTAAGCGTGAAGGCCGTGCGTCTGAAGCGGAAACTTTAATTTCACGTTTGATTGACCGTCCAATTCGTCCGTTGTTCCCAGAAGGTTACTATAACGAAATTCAAGTGACTGCGACGGTTGTGTCTTCTGATAAAACCATGGACGCTGACATTGCAGCCATGTTAGGTACTTCTGCTGCACTTGCAATTGCAGGTACGCCTTTCCGTGGCCCAATTGGTGCTGCACGTGTTGGTTTAATCAACGGCGAATACGTACTTAACCCGAACTTTGAACAAATGGCGCAATCTGACCTTGACCTTGTGGTTGCAGGTACAGAGTCTGCGGTATTAATGGTTGAATCTGAAGCGAAAGAACTTTCAGAAGACCAAATGTTAGGTGCAGTACTTTTTGGTCATGACGAAATGCAAATTGCTATTCAAGCGATCAAAGAATTTGCTGCGGCTGCTGGCGCAACAGAATCGACTTGGACTGCACCAGAGAAAAATGAAGACCTTCGTGCGAAGTTAAAAGAAGCGTTTGAAGCGAAAATTTCTGAAGCGTATACGATTGCAATTAAGCAAGACCGTTATGCTGCATTAGACGCACTTCAAGCTGAAGCTGTGGCTCAATTTGTTCCAGAAGAAGACGTTGATGGCATCGCAGATGACTTAAATGAACTCTTTGAAGACCTGAAATACCGCACTGTACGTGACAACATCTTGTCTGGTAAGCCACGTATTGATGGTCGTGACACCAAAACTGTACGTGCATTAGATGTACAGGTGGGTGTGCTTGATCGCGCGCACGGTTCAGCATTGTTCACCCGTGGTGAAACTCAGGCTTTAGTCACCACGACTTTGGGTAATACACGTGATGCCTTGATGGTAGATACACTATCAGGTACTAAAACTGACAACTTCATGTTGCACTACAACTTCCCTGCATACTCTGTAGGTGAAACAGGTCGTGAATCTGGTCCTAAACGTCGTGAAATTGGTCACGGTCGTTTGGCACGTCGTGGTGTGCAAGCTGTTCTTCCTGCTGCAGACCGCTTCCCGTATGTGATTCGTATTGTATCTGACATTACTGAATCAAACGGTTCATCTTCTATGGCGTCTGTATGTGGTGCATCTTTATCACTTATGGATGCAGGTGTTCCGCTTAAAGCACCAGTTGCAGGTATCGCAATGGGCTTGGTAAAAGAAGGCGAGCGTTTTGCAGTGCTTTCTGACATCTTGGGTGATGAAGACCACCTTGGTGATATGGACTTTAAAGTTGCAGGTTCTGCCAACGGTATTACTGCACTTCAAATGGACATCAAAATTGAAGGTATCACTGAAGAAATCATGGAAGTTGCATTGAACCAAGCTTATGCAGGTCGTATGCACATCTTGAATGCAATGAACCAAGTGATTTCACGTGCACGTCCAGAAATTTCTATGCACGCGCCGACCTTCCAAGTCATCAACATCAACCCAGACAAGATTCGTGATGTAATTGGTAAAGGTGGTGCAACCATCCGTCAAATTACTGAAGAAACTAAAGCCGCAATTGATATTGAAGACAACGGTACAGTACGTGTATTTGGTGAAACCAAAGCTGCTGCACAAGCTGCTGTTGCAAAAATTCAGGCATTAACTGCTGAAATCGAGCCAGGTACAATTTACACAGGTAAAGTGATCCGTATTGTTGAATTCGGTGCTTTCGTAAATATTCTTCCAGGCACTGACGGTTTGCTTCACATTTCACAAATCTCGAACGAGCGTATTGCTAACGTAGCAGACGTTCTGAAAGAAGGTCAGGAAGTGAAAGTACAGGTTGCCGATGTAGACAACCGTGGTCGTATCAAATTAACTATGAAAGACATCGAACAAGCATAATGCTGTGTTGATGATCTGAAATGGTTAATGAAAAGCCCGTATTCAAACTGAATGCGGGCTTTTTTTTATGTGCAAAATTTTGTTGATTTTAATAGGCGATACAATCATTACATGAACACTAGAATAAATAGCAACGCATATTTGAAAACGATCGCATTTCATGCTTAAACTGAGTACATCTTAAAATCTCAAAAAACCGTACAAGAAAACTGAAAATAGAGTAGCCTGTTCTATGCAAAGTTATTATTTCTATCTGCATACCAATCACAAAACCAATATTTATGTGCAAAAACAGCCAATTGAAGGGCTTGAGCCTGAATTTATCTGGATTGATTGTACCCGTGATGATGTACTGAACCGAGCCGAACAGTGGCAACAGGAAATTTTTCAGCATAGTCAGTTGTCGCTGAACGAGTATCATGTGCGTGATATTTTAAATCTTGAACATCCTTGTGCTTTTGACACCTTAGATGATTATGACCTGCTCATTTTTCGTAAATTGATTACTCCCGAAGACCGTATTGCCACAGGGCTGCAACTGGGGAGAAACATGAGCGGGTTTTTGGACTTGCTACCACGCCTATGAGTTTTATTATGACACCGCAGGTGCTGATCACCGTACGTGAGCAGGGCAATAAAGTCATGGAAAGCTATTTGTCACGTGTCGAAGCAGCGGTGCAACGTCCTATTGAAGAACAAAATAAGGCACGCAAACTGGCATCAACGCCACTGGATTTGACTTTACGTTTACTGAATTTGGTGGCTGATGATTACTTGGATATTCGCATGCCACTGACCCGCCGTGTGGAATATTGGCAACAAGAATTATTGCAAGGTCATCGGCGTTTTACCCGCTGGCATCAATTACTGCAAGAAAATATGGCATTTCAGCAAGTTGAAAATTTGTGTGAAGAGCAAATTGAAGCTTTGCAAGAATTACGTGATGAAATTGTGGATAACTACCCACATTTGCGTGGAAAAAACGTAGTGAAAAGCAGGATATTATTTTAGTGCGGTTAGATGATTTAACCAGTCATATTGAACGAATTCAAAAGCATACTATTCGGTTGCGTTCTGCAGTACAAACTGCCATTGGTCTGCATTTTTCTGCAATTGCCAACCAAACCAATGAGAATATGCGAATTTTGGCGATTATTACCGCAGTTTTTGCGCCTTTAACTTTATTTACAGGTATTTATGGCATGAACTTTGAGTTTATGCCAGGTTTAAGACATGCGCAGGCCTTTTGGATTATGCTGGGCGTAATGGTCATGACCACTTTACTGTTGCTGTATTATTTCTATCGCCGTCACATGGTGGGGCGGGGTGAAAAAAGTGTGATAGATATGCTGGCGCAACAACATAGCGATCAACACATGAGTTTATTTTGGTTTTTAGATTACGAACCGATTAAGCAAACTGTAAAAGGCACCATCAAAGAAGTAGAAAAGCTGACCAAGCTGAAATAATTAAGCTATCGCTTTTGCTTGTCTAAAATGTGACATATTTTCAGCTTTCAGCTTTCAGCTTTCAGCTTTCAGCTTTCAGCTTTCAGCTTTCAGCTTTCAGCTTTCAGCTTTCAGCACATTAGTCGTTTCTGTACGTTTGAGCAGTCACATACAGCCAAGTATTCTCTACCTTAACTCAACATTTAAGGTGAGATATTGATGGACTAAATTTTGAATATTGAGTGTGTATCAAGCCAGTTGATCATTCTGTGCATTGCGAAGCAAGTGGTACATTTCATCTTTAAGCTTGAGTTTCTTACGCTTCAGCGCTTCAATGTCATCATTAATTTGATGCACAGGATCAAGCTCAAGTTGGATAATCTCACGATCAAGCTGTTCATGGTCTTCAAAAATTTTTGAAAAATGTGGATTGCTGTCACGTAATACCTGAATTAAATCACGAAATTCAGGGAACATATTTTTAATCTTTTTGTTGCAGTCTTTGGTCTTCATTGTGGCGATCATTCTCAAGAAACAATTAATAGGGCATACAAAGAAAAACGCTCTAGCAAGCTTAAATGGACTTGGCTAGAGCGTTGGCTTAGCTATGTTGAAAATTCAGATGTTTAACTTCTTTGCGTAATTTTTGAACTTCATCAATCAGGTCTAGCATCATGGCTACAGCTGAAAAGCTGGCTTCAAAGTCGCGTTGTAGACGATAGGCCTGACGAGCGCGAGTCACATCTTCACCAAAAAATTGATGGATACGTTCTGCAGGGCGGGAAGGTAAGATGTCATATTCTAGAAGTTGTAAGACCCATTCTGGGCTTTGCCCACAGGCAGCAGCAAAATTTTTTAAATCGAGTTGGGTAAACTCTTCTATGAGTTCTGTATGTTGTCCGTCTAAAGTAGTTTCACGATATAGAATAGTGGTCATAGCATACTCCTTCTAGTTTATTTCAAGTTGAATCATCAACCTGAAATGAGGGATTGTATTTGCATCTGATTGCTTTATATCAAAGTGGATGATCCTTTAATTTAGCGCCTATAGCATGCAATTGAGTCTATTATTTGTATTGCTTTGGTGAATTTGTGGCCTATCCATGCCGTTGGGTTATTCTGCTTAGAATTAAAATGCACAACCAATATAGATTGTTTTTTGTGCAATGTGTTTAATTATTCAAGCATTTCATCAGAAGTGATAGCCTAAAGTTTAAGCTTATTGTTTCAAAGTATGACAATAAAAAAGACCCTTGAAAGGGTCTTTGGGATCAGCAGCTTATTCTGAATGGCGATGGAACTTAGTATTTCACCCAAGTCACGCTTCGGCCAATTACAGAAACACCAACATAACCACGTAAGGTTAAGCGTTTACCATTTGCACTTAAGCGAGCTTTGCCTTTATAAACCTTACCGCCAATTGGGTCTAGCACGTGGCCTTGGTTAAATTCACGTGGATTTTTCGGGTCTTGTTTAAAGCCCCAAATAAAAGGTAAACCAAGGAAAGGTTTATTTTTGAGTGTGCCTGGACATTTGGTGCAGGTCACCATTTTTTCTGCGCCAGGAACATTGCGGGTTTCAACGATAATACCCTCATAGGTACCATCTGCTTTTTTGCGAATTTCTACATCCGCACGTGAATATCCTGTACGGTCATCAATGGTTTTCCATTTGCCAATTAGAGGATCACTTTCAGCAAAACTCAAACTAGAAAGTGTGGCTAAAATCAGACCTGCAAAAATCCCTTTATAATTTTTTTCATCAATGTGTCCCCAAATGCGTTAAAAATCTTAAAAATAGAGTAAAAATTCTATTTTGAGCTTTATAGCAAGAAAATACTGATGACGCAAATTGATCATGGTAAATTTAGAGAGAAATACGCAAGAAAAACGTGAAAATTAAAGCTTTAGTTCGCTTTTGAAGCTATTGTTTTGATGAGTGCGATAAAAGTCCAATTTAGGATATATCAATCATTTCAGACTTTTATCGCTTAAAAAGAGATGGGGAAAGAACAGCGACTAGTATTTAATCCAAGTCATTTTACGGCTGGCATTGGTAGAAATATCTACATTGTAGAGGGTTAAATGTTTGCCGTTACTGCTTAGGCGTGCGCGCGTTTTATATTGCTTACCCGTACGTGGGTCTAAATAATCACCTTCATAAAATTCAATTTGATTGCTTGGTGTCGCTTTTAAGTGGCTTAATGGCACAAAACCCATGAGTGGCTTATCTTTATTTTTACCAGTGCACAGTGTGCAGCTTTCCAGACGTGGTGCACCAGGTACAGCACGGAGTTCTACAATCTTGGCGGCATAAGCACCTTGTTTGTCTTTGCTCATGACAACATCTGACAATGAAAATCCTGTACGGTAATCTAAAGTTTTCCATTTACCCACGAGCGGGTCAGCATTGGCTGCATAAGCCAGACTTGAACAGCAGATTGCGCTTATGAAAGCTAAACGAGAGAAGAACAGTGTGTTCATAAAATTAACATCCAACAATGAAGACAGCCAAAACATAAAGGCATAAAAAAAATACGGGATTATTTATACCCAATTTTTGCGGTATTTTCTAGTAATTACATGAAAGTTTTGTGAAATAAATCACATGAAAAATAAAGGGATGATAGCTTTTAACGATGCTCAAAGCAGAAATAAAAAATGAGCAGTCAAGGCTGCTCATTTTTTATGGTTTTCATGGTTTGGATCACAAAATTTAGCTTAAGTGTTCTCCAAATAAGCCAAGTGCTTCTTCGGCACTGAAGGTATATTGTGCGCTACAGAATTGGCAATCCATAGTAATTGGATTTTGATATTCCAGTGTTTCACGTACTGCAGCGACACCAATTTGAATTAACGCATTAGCACAGCGTTCTTTAGAACAGGTACAACCAAAACGCAGTGCTTCTACTTCAGGTAAACGCACCTGTTCTTCATTGTATAAACGGTACAGAATTTCATTGACTTCTAAATCTGTCAATTCTTCGGCCTTTAAGGTTTCCGTGAGCATAGTCACACGTGGCCATAAATCTTCATCGACTCGTTGTTGTTCTTCTTCACTGTTACGTGGCAACAGTTGAATTAGTAAGCCGCCCGCACGTTCTGCATTGCTGGCTAACACAATACGGGTAGGAATTTGTGCAGATAAGTCATAATACTGCATTAAACATTCGGCTAAATTGGCTTTATCTAACGGTACAATCCCTTGATAACGTTCACCAAATTCTGGCTCAATGTTAATAAACAACACAGGGCTGACCAGACTTTTCAGTACGGTGCTGCTGTCTTCTGCAGTTAAAAAGTGTGGATCTGGTTCGTAGTCTGCCAACGCACGGACTTCACCCAAGTGGTTACATTCAGCCATGGCCCACTTAAACGTGCCAGATGCCTGAATTTGTAGGCTGATGCGACCCTTAATTTTTAGGGTACTGGCCAACAATGCAGTGGCGCAAAGCATTTCGCCCAACAATACTTGTACCGCTGGCACATAGTCACGTTGTTTTAGAATGGTTTGCAAAGCATCTTCGAGATGAACTACCTCACCACGAACAGGGCTATCTTCAATAAAAAAGCGTTGGCGTAAATCAGACATAAAATTCTCCATAACCCTGTTTTAATGGTGGCATTATTGTAAAACACAAGTCAGTTTGCTGCATCACGTGTTACATCAATATGACCACTATGTAAGCCACGTTTTAAATCGACCCCGAGTGGCATTTCACGGTTTTGTGCATCACTTTCAAACAGGTGTTCTAATTCGGCCAAGGCATTACGATGGGTTTCATAAATTTTTTGTTCATCGGTATAAATATGTTGCTGCTGTGCCAATAGCTTTTCATCATAATCACGGAACAATTCAATACTTTTATAGGCATCATCTTCATTAATACCCAAATCACGCAAAGCCTGATAGGCCATGCCCAAGGAGGATAAATAGGTTTCCCGCCAAATATGGGTCACGCCTAAATCACGTAATAAATGCACGTGATGGCGGTCACGGGCACGTACCAATAATTTCAATTCAGGATAATTCAGGCGAATATGTCGTGCGACATTCATTGAATCTTCAATATCATCAATGGCTAAAATAAAAATTTGGGCATGTTGAATGCCTGCGGCACGTAAAATTTCAGGTTGGGTGGCATCGCCATAATAGACTTTGCCGCCATAATTACGCACAAAATCAATTTTGTCGATATTACTGTCAATTGCGGTAAAGTGCTGATGCTGTAAATGCGCCACACGGGCAATGATTTGTCCAAAACGGCCAAAGCCTGCAATGATCATAGGCGGATGCGCATCGGGAATCTCATCATACACAGGTATTTTTTCCCGCTCCAAACGCGGGATAATTTGACTGCTCATCAACCAATATAAAATTGGGGTCAGTACCATCGACAACGTCACAATCAAAGTCAGCGGTTGCAGCATGGCTTGACTGAGCACACTTTCACTTTGCGCAACGCTCAGCACCACAAAGGCAAACTCACCGCCTTGAGCCAAGCACGTTGCCAAGAGCAAACTATTGCGCCAAGAATATTCAAAATAACGTGCAATGGCCGTTAGGGTTAGCAGTTTGATGAGCATTAAGCCCAACGCACCGCCAATAATCAACCATGGCTGTTCCACCAACAAGGAAAGCTGGGTGCTCATACCTACAGTCATAAAGAATAGGCCCAGTAACAGACCCTTAAAGGGTGCAATGCTGGCTTCGAGTTCATGACGAAATTCAGAGTCGGCCAACAAGACACCCGTTAAAAATGCGCCTAAAGTGGTGCTAATGCCCAGCACATCCATAATGCTGACCACGCCGAGCACAATGAATAGACCTACTGCCGTGATCAGTTCATGTGCACCACTTTTGGCCACAAAACGGAAGAAGGGACGCATTAGATAACGGCTAAATAAAAACAGTCCACTAAAGGTGGCAATAATGGCTGCAAAGTAGGCAATACCATGGTGGGTAGATTCAGCACCTGCCAGCATGGGAATCATGGCAATTAAAGGAATTGCGGCGATATCTTGAAACAGTAAGATTGAAAAGGATTGCTGCCCATAACTGCTATTGAGTTGTTGCTTTTCTTGCAGCATTTGCAGCACAAATGCGGTGGAGGACAGCGCTAATGCAAAACCAATTACCACGCTTGCAGCAATGCCTTGCTGTAAGGCAAAAAATGCCAACACAGCCAGTAAAACGCCTGTAATGCCGACCTGTAAACTGCCTAAAACAAAAATGGGTTTACGCATATCCCATAGTCGTTGTGGACGTAGTTCCAAGCCAATAATAAACATCAGGAAGACCACGCCGTACTCTGCCAATTCCTGAATGGCATCCGGGTCGCTGGCAATATTGAAAACACTTGGGCCAAGTAAGATGCCTGTAAACAAATAGCCCAGCACTGTGGCAATGCCAAAGCGTTTTAGTAAGGGCACTAGTAGCAAAGAAGCACCCAAAAAAATGGTCATTTGTAACAATAAGGACATGTGGGCATCCAAAGTTTAAAGCGGTGGATTATTGCAATACAGGGTTTTGCAGCCAAAACAGCAATTTACTGGGTTAGCTAAATTCTTGTGGATCTATATCTAAACTTAGTTTCATGCTGGATGGCTTTTCATGCAACATATTTTGCCACCAGTTCCTGATATAAAAATGTAAGCGCGCCCGATCTTTAGACAATAGCACCATGTGCGCTTGGAAACGACCTGCCTTACGTTCCATTGGCGCAGGAATAGGCCCCCAAATATCAATTAATTGTTCGGAATGTTCCCTGAGCCATTGCGCATGTTGTTGTAAAAACTGTTGGTTTAATTCCTGACTTTTGGACTCACAGCGAATCAGCGCAGTATAACGATATGGCGGCAGTTGCGCGGCTTTGCGCTCTTTTAAACTTTGTTTGGCAAACTTGCGGTAATCTCCCTCGACCAAGGTGGTGAGTAAAGGATGATCAGGACGTAAACTTTGCAAATAAACATCGCCTTTATGTTCACCACGCCCTGCACGTCCTGCCACTTGCACAATCAGTTGGGCGGTACGTTCAGGTGCGCGAATATCAACACTGAGCAAGCCTGAATCGATATCTAAAATAGCCACCAAGGTTACATAAGGAAAGTGATGTCCTTTGGCCAGCATTTGTGTGCCCAGTAAAATTAGGGGTTCACTGCGTTGAATACGGTCATAAATTTTTTGCCAGCTGCCGACACGACTGGTTGAGTCACGATCTACCCGAATCACATCTATATCTGGGAACAGTTCATTTAGACTGTCTTCCACTTTGGCGGTACCCATGCCCACAGGTTTGAGTTCTTCATGGTTGCAGGCAGGGCATTGCTCAGGTTTGCGGTGAATTGTTCCGCAGTGGTGGCAGTGTAAATGCACATAAGGTTGATGATGCAGGGTAAAGTTGGCATCACAATGTGGGCATTTGGCTTGCCAGGCACAATTTTCACAAATCAGGACTGGAGCATAGCCACGTCGGTTTAAAAACACCAAGACTTGTTCTTTTTTTGCCAGACGTTTTTTCATTTCATCAATCAATTGTTGACTGATGCCATGCTGTTTTTTTGCAATTTTTAAGTCAATCAGGTGGATTTTAGGCATAAGCGCGGTGCCCGCCCGTTGATTCAGCTCCAAACATTGCATTTTGCCTTGATCGACCAAGGCATAACTGTCAATACTTGGTGTAGCTGAACCTAAAATAACAGGGCAATTTTCCAGATGGGCACGGTAAAGGGCGACATCTCGGGCATGATAGCGAAAACCTTCTTGTTGTTTAAAAGACAGGTCGTGTTCTTCATCTAAAATAATCAAGCCCAAATTTGGCAATGGAGTATAAATCGCAGAGCGTGTGCCTAAAATAATAGACGCTTTGCCTGTTTGTGCCGCCTGCCACGCTTGCAAACGTTTGGAATCATTTAAACCTGAATGTAAGAGGGCAATATGGCAGTGAAAACGTGACTGAAAACGGCTGATGGTTTGCGGGGTCAGTCCAATTTCTGGGACTAACACCAGCACTTGTTTGCCCTGTTTTAGTACCTCATGCATGATGTGCAAGTACACTTCAGTTTTGCCGCTGCCTGTTAAGCCATCTAGTAAAAAAGCTTTATATTGCTGCCGAACTTTAAGTGCGCTGTCGATGGCTTTTTTCTGATCGGGATTGGGCGTTAAAGGCATTTGTGCCAAAGTGACAGGCATTGGGCTGAAATCTTGGGTTTCCAAAACACATTCACAAATTTCTTTGCTTGCTAAAGCTTTTAGGGTGGAGGTTTCAATGCCTGCTAAATTTAAAATATTTTCAGAAGTGCCCGTTGGATGCAGCTTTAAAATTTTATAGGCTTCCTGCTGTTTTTCTGAGCGTTTAATTTTAGCCTCGGCCTGTGCATCTAGCAGTTTCCAAGTTCGAGCCAGTAAATTATAGGGCTTGGCTTGACGCAATAAACTTGGCAAAGCGCTGTGCATCACTTCACCAATGGGAAATTGGTAATATTGTGACGCCCATGTCAACAAAGTTAAAACTTTAGCGTCTAAAATCGCTTGTTCATCTAACAGTTCGGTAATGGCTTTGAGTTTAAAACGTGGGTTAATTGGGGTGTCGAGCGCCAGTTTTTCGACAATAATCCCAACCAAGTTTTGCCGACCAAAGGACACCAACACCCGTGCGCCAACGGCTGCTTGCTGATATTGTGCTGCACTGAGCATGTAATCGAAGCAGTCATAAAGATATACGGGTACAGCCACTCGAATACGGTAAATGGGCTGCGGGTCTAAAGTCGAATCTGGCATAAAAAAGTCGTACCGTCCTGTGAAAATTGGCATCGTGCTCTGTGTTGGCTTGTGATAGAGTGAGCACAGAATTTATATCTAAGAATATGAATGATTTTAGTGGTCAGACGCAACTGCGCTGCAAGAAATTTTGGAAAATTAGAGCATTACAATGCCAGCATATCAATTTACTGCCATTGACGCTTCAGGGAAGCAGCAAAAAGGTGTTTTAGAGGGTGATTCTGCACGTCAAATTCGTCAGCAATTGCGGGACAAAGAATGGATTCCTGTCAGTGTCGATGCCGTTGAACAGAAAGATAAGCACAGCGGCAGACAGTGGTTTCAGAAAAAAATTACCGCCTATGATTTGGCTTTGCTGACCCGACAATTGTCAGTATTGGTGGCAGCCTCAATTCCATTGGAAGAAGCGGTTCGTGCAGTGGGCAAGCAAAGTGAAAAAGCGCACGTGCAAAATTTGCTGATGTCGGTGCGCTCCAAAGTACTAGAAGGCTATTCACTGGCCAATGCTTTACAGCAATCGGGACGTTTTCCAGACTTATATATTGCGACCATTGCCGCAGGTGAGCGTTCAGGGCATCTGGATTTAATTCTGGAACAATTGGCAGACTACACCGAAAATCGTTTTGCCATGCAGAAAAAAATTCAAGGCGCCATGATTTATCCCATCATTTTAATGCTGATGTCCTTTGCGATTGTAATGGGCTTAATGACCTATGTGGTGCCCGACATTGTTAAAACCTTTGACCAAAGTAAAGATGCTTTGCCGTGGATTACCGTAGCTTTAATGAAAGCCAGTGATTTTATCCGTGCAGCATGGCCATTTTTACTGGTGGCATCGGTGATTGGGGTTTTATTGCTGGCTCGTTTTTTACGTACTCAGGCAGGGCATTATGCCTTTGACCGTTTAACCTTAAAATTGCCGTTATTTGGCAAGTTATCACGCGGTATTAATGCAGCACGTTTTGCCAGTACCTTGTCTATTCTGACTCAGTCAGGTGTGCCGTTGGTCGACGCGCTGAAAATAGGAGCGGCAGTTAGCAATAATTGGGTGATTCGTGATTCTGTCAATTTGGCAGCAGAAAAAGTGACCGAAGGTGGTAACTTGGCGACTCAATTGGAGCGGAGTGGTTATTTTCCACCGATGATGGTACAAATGATCAAAAGTGGCGAAGCCTCGGGTGAGTTAGACCGCATGTTGTCACGTGCCTCGGTGATGCAGGATCGTGAAGTGACCACGTTGATTTCAACCTTGTTGGCACTGTTGGAACCGCTCATGTTAGTGTTGATGGCCAGTATTGTATTGGTGATTGTAATTGCGGTGATGCTGCCAATTGTGAATATGAACAATATGATTTAAATCGTTTTGAAGCATCCTTCTTCAAACTGAACTTAAAATAAATGTCGAATTGATATAAATACATGAGAGAAATTGAATGAAACGGAATCAACTCAATAAGCAATCTGGTTTTACCCTGATTGAAGTGATGGTGGTGATTGTCATTTTAGGTGTTTTGGCAGTTTTAATTGTACCTAACGTCATGGGACGCGGGGAAAAAGCCAAAGTTGATACCACGGTCATTAAACTCCAAAGTATTGCGGGCTCATTGGATCAATACAAACTCGACAATGGTAAATATCCATCTATGCAAGATGGCGGTTTAGATGCTTTGGTGAATCAGCCTGCATCGGCTAAAAACTGGTTGCCTGGTGGTTATGTGAAAGGGGGCTATCCGAAAGACAGTTGGGACAATGATATTCAATATGTGATTCCAGGTGCGGAAGGGCGTACGTTTGATTTGTATTCATTTGGTGCAGATGGTCAGCAAGGTGGTGAAGGCACCGATGCCGATATTTATTATCAGCCTTAATGTTTATTGAATGTGGTATACGCTGCATTTATAAAGCAAATAGATTCAACATCTATAGCCGTTGTTATCGATATGATGAAATAAAAAACCGAGCATAGCTCGGTTTTTTAAGTTATTTTGCCTGAGCTGCATCATTAGCGCCGTGATTTAAACGAGACATCTACCTGACGTGGACGATAAATCCAGCCCAGAATTAATAACAGCAAAGAGAAAATCAGCACAGGCCAATCGCTGAGTCGACTATACAGTGTTTCACCTTGCATGGCAGGCAACTCACCGCGTAGCACAAACTCTTGATCCATTGGTGCTTGTTTTACAATACGACCATGATGATCAATAAATGCAGTCACCCCTGTATTGGTGGCACGAATGAACCAGCGTCCATTTTCTTTGGCACGCATTTGCACCATTTGTAAGTGTTGCAGCGGCCCTGCGGTACCAGTAAACCACGCATCATTAGATACGGTTACCAAAAAGTCACTTTGGCTGGCATTTCTGCGGGTCAGGTTTGGATAGGCTACTTCATAACAAATGGCTGCACCCAAATCATGCTGCTTAATGGAAAGCGGTTTTTGATCTGATGCACCCCGTGAAAAACCACTCATCGATGGGTCATTTTGCATAGCAGGTAAAACCCAGCTCAGTAAGCCTGAAAGTGGAATGTATTCACCAAAAGGCACCAAACGTTGTTTTTTATACAAGCCTTCTGCGGTATCACCTGTTGCCATAATACTGTTGTAATACATTGGATGTTGCTGAACTTGTGATTCTGGCAAGTCCCAGTACGGAATACCCGTGACCCATGAACTGCCTGTTTTCTCTGCCTGTGTTTTCATGGCATCTAAAAACGGTTCAATATCGGTCTGGAACATTGGAATTGAAGACTCCGGCCAGACAATAATGTCTCGTCCCCATTCGGTCCGGGTCAGGCGAGTATAAATTTCCAGTGTCTTGATTTGGTATTCTGTGAGCCACTTTAAGTCTTGTGGAATGTTGCCCTGAATCAGAGAAACCGACAGCGGCTTTTCTGCTTTTTCAGTCACAAAACTGAGTTGCGCTGCCCCCCATGCGCCCAAGAGTAAAATTGCAGATGGAATAAGCCAGAAGATTCGTTTTTTCAGGATTTCTACCAGTGCACAGGCCAGTAGAATGACCACAAAAGACACCCCGAAAATACCAAACAGCGGTGCATAGCTATCTAAAAAGCGTTCGGTGAAGGCATAGCCTGCAAATAGCCATGGAAAACCTGTAAATACCCAAGTTTTCGCCCATTCAAAAAATACCCACAGTGGAGCGAAGGTCAGAGGTGTTTCAGGGAAAAACCGCCGATACAACCACGTCTGCACGGCAGTAAACAGCCCCATGAGCAAGGCCATAATCGCAATCATCACCACGCTTAAAAAAGCGTTGGTATCGCCGTAGACATGAATAGATGTATAGAGCCAGAAAGCACCAACAAACCAAAGCCCGATCCCGTAAGACCAACCGATAAAGAAAGCCTGTTTAGGGTTGCGTTTGCTTAAGCTGGCATACAGTAAAGCTGGTGACAGCAGGGCAATCCACCAGTAATGATAAGGGGCAAGTGCCAGACTAAATACGGCACCTGCTAACAGCGCAATGATGAGTGGATAAATCAGAGGCAGTTGTTGATGTTCTGAAGCATTGGACAGCTTGGAAAAAAAAGACCTCATTGACGTACGGCTCGAATCAGATGAATAGTGCGGGCATCTGCTTCAAGAATGGTGAACTCCCAATTGCCAATCACAATCACTTGTCCTTGCAAGTCACTCACTAAACCAATTTCTTGAAGCAATAAACCGCCCACAGTTTCTACTTCATCGTCAGAAAAATCTGCATCTAAAACATTGTTAAAATGTTCGATTGGTGTAAGTGCTTGTACCAGCCAAGTGTTTGCAGTTTTCGGGTCATTATCTGGAATAATGTATTCTGCTTCTTCGTCTATATTGTCGTGTTCATCTTCAATTTCACCGACAATCTCTTCCAAAATGTCTTCTAGCGTGACCAAACCTGAAGTGGTGCCGTATTCATCAATCACAACCGCAATATGGGTTTGAGTGTTTTTAAGCATGCGCAATACTTGGTCTGAACGTGCACTTTCAGGCACAAACAATGGCTGACGCATGAGGGCACGAATATCGACTTTGGTTCTTTGTTCGGTCAGTAATGGCAATAAATCTTTTGCCAATAAAATTCCCACCACATTGTCTGGTTGGTCAGATGAAAACACAGGAAAACGTGAATGTGCCGATTCGACCAGAACGTGCAGAATGTCAAGTAACTCGTCATCTTCCTGCAAGCTAATCATTGCGGTACGTGGGGTCATCACTTCACGAATTTTGGTGGCAGGTAAATCCAGAACACCTTCGAGCATTGCCACCGTATCGGGTTCTAAAAAACGACGTGAATCTTGTACTAATTTTAGCAATTCATCGCGGGTTTCTGGCGCGGTGCCTAACCATTTTCTTAAGCCACGCATACCCCACGATGGGCCTGATTCCTCGTGCATGATCTTTCCTAAAGACTCTTTATATCTAAAAAACTTAGCTTAATCATACCTTAGAAAACACAGTTGTCTATTGCTAATCTTGGTAGAAAAGTAGGGCAAAGACGTCATGTGCAAGTGCTGCGGGATGCAGCGGCAACACATCAAATAAGAGTGAGCTTTATGCTAAACTAGCGCGATGTTTTAAATACCGAGTCTGTGCATGTCTGAACTTCCTGTCACACCTAGCATTCAATTAAATACGCGTGGTTTGCGTTGCCCTGAACCTGTGATGATGTTGCATCAAGCCATTCGCAAGTCTAAATCGGGTGATGTAGTTGAGGTTTTTGCAACAGACAACTCTACGTCTTGGGATATTCCAAAATTTTGTATGCATTTAGGGCATGAGTTGTTATTGCAAGAAGAGCGCCTAGATGAGCAGGGCAATAAAGAGTTTCACTATTTAGTGAAAAAAGGTTAATGAAAAAGCATACGCACTGAAACCGCCCATCATGAAATAACGATAACTATAAAAATAATGTGATCAATACAGGCATATTTCATTTGTTATTTGTGCAAATTGAAATATGCCTTTTGTGTTTTTGAACGTCCAAGACATCTTTATTTTTTTAATGATTCAAATATTGAACCCGCATCACAGCTCAAACTGAAAAATGCTGAAAGTATCCATTTCTTGCGTTAGGCATCGCACATTTTTGGGGATGCTTTTTAACTTTTATGCATTTTTTTAGCTTGCTGTGTGCTGGTGCAAAATTATGCGACGTTATGTGTAAGGTATAAAAAACCATTTGTAAAATGTGAACTTGAATTGTATTTTAGTTATTGATTTTTAACAAAATAATTTAAATTATTTTTTAATATATGGAAAAATTAGCCTATAATGCGATCAGTTTATTGAGTTCGATTGCAGAATATTTGGGGATAAAGGCTTTACCAAATCGGGTGAAGACAAGTTGGTGTTTACAGGCAATAACCAGTATTTGGGCGATTCGATTGTGCGCGGTGGCGTGCTGGAAATTAATGGCAATAATGGACCATCAAAATTTCAGTTGCATGCAGGTGAGCTAACCGGCTATGGCCGTATTGCAGATGTACAGCAAACTGGTGGCTGGCTGAATAATGAAGGCAATTTGACCATTACAGGCAATTATTCAATGCAAATTGCTGCAGACCAGCAGCAAAACGCTGGTTTTAAAGCACGTTTTGGAAATTTACTGACCGTCACGGGCACTGCAAATTTGGCAGGCACGCTAAATCTGTTTGATGAAGTACCGCTGGATCAACCGCTGATTACTGCACAAGGTTCACAAACTACGGTGCTTCGTGCACAGCAAGGGATACAACGTGAGTTCGATACGTATCGTTCTACCAATCCATTATTTGAACTGACCCAAGTCAGTTATCGTCCTGAACTGAATACAGCGGGTGAAGTGCTACGAGCAACAGATAGTTTAAAAACGGATGTGGTGATTACGGCAAAACGTAAATCGGCAGAAACCGTTGCAGCACTTGCTCCAGAGCTTGAAGGTCGTGAACAAGTTGCCCGTAACTTAGATGCTGTACTTGCTGGCCTAGACCAAAAACAGCAACTTACTACATTGGAAGATGCCGAAAAAGTATTTGCCAATCGATTATTCAATAATTTTGCACAGACCGTACGCTACAACAATGCTGAAAGCACTGTCTCTACGCAGGCGCTGAATCAGTTATTTCACCAATTTGATCCGAGTTTTTATGCCAACACAATTTTAAATGTGGCAGAGGAAAGCAGTCAGCAAGAACGTCAGTTTGCACAGCGTTTGGCAACTATGCAGCCGAAGCAGGTTTGGTTTTCGGGCGATTACCAAAGTTATGATATGGATTATGCGGGCTTAAATAGTGAGCGCCGTACCCATCACCAAGGCGCAGGTATTGCAACAAAACTGGCAGGCGTAACTTTGGCGGCTCAAGCAGATTTAAGTCAAATGGATTTAGCAGATCGTCTGAACATGGGAACGCAAAATCGTACCGAAAGTAAAGGTTATGCCCTGACTTTGGGGGCTGCGCAGCAATTTGGGTCTGATTTAAGTGTTGCGGCATGGTTAAAAGGTATGCATGTGAATGTGGATGCACAGCGCAGTCATGCACAAGCACAAAAAGTTGAGTTTGATGGACAAATGTATGCTGCAGGTTTGCGTTTAGATTATAGCTATCCACTCAACCAAAAAATGCAGATTCAACCGTATTTAGATGCATCGTTTCAGCATTATGCGCATGCAGATCAGACCAAGCATGACGTAGTCAATAGTTTAGATGACTTGGTGATGCAGCGCTGGAATTTAGGTGTGGGTGTACAGGCCAATTATTAGTTTAATCCCGCTTGGCAGTTGCAAGGTAGTTTGTACTATAGCCAGCCCATTCAGGAAAAAGCTTATTTAGATACACATTATGTAGGCACAACGGAGCAATTGAAGTTTGATGCTTGGCATGCCGATAAAGGCCAATATCATGCTGCTCTGGGGTCAAAAATTGATTTGGGGCAACATAGCTTTATCAATTTGAATTATGAATATAGTGGGCGCTCACACAGCGACAGTCATCGGGTACAGTTGGCGGTGACCACTCAATTCTAATAACAGTTTCAAGCATGGATGAGAGGCTTGAATTTTAATGAAAACAGCTCCGCAGATACATGTTGGGGCTGTTTTTATGCAGCTTAGCTTTAACAGCTAAGTCTGCGTGATCAATAGACCCTATTTAGATGATAAGGAATAGACTCTATTGAGCATAAAAAAGCAGTGCCAAGGCACTGCTTTTGAGTTTTTGAATTGCGATTCGTAATTACATATTTGGATAGTTTGGACCACCGCCACCTTCAGGTGTTACCCAAGTGATGTTCTGTGATGGGTCTTTAATGTCACAAGTCTTACAGTGCACACAGTTCGCTGCGTTAATCTGGAAGCGTTTTGAACCATCATCATTTTCCATGATTTCATAAACACCTGCAGGGCAGTAGCGTTGAGCTGGCTCATCCCATTTTGGTAAGTTCACGTTTACAGGAATGTCTGCATTGGTTAATTTCAAATGTGCAGGTTGGTTTTCTTCATGCACAGTATTGGATACAAACACCGAAGATAAACGGTCAAAGGTCAATTTGCCATCTGGTTTTGGATAATTCGGCTTAAAGCTCACTGCATCTACCGTTTTTAGTGCGCTAAAGTCAGGCACTAAATCATGCAGGGTAAATGGCACTTTAAATACGTTCTGATCGATGAAGTTAAACGCACCACCAAACCACTGACCAAATTTATGCATTGCAGGGCCAAAGTTACGTGCGTTGTATAACTCTTCTTTAAGCCAGCTGTTGTTGAATTTTTCTGTGTAGGCAGTCAATTCTTTAACAAAGAAATCTTCGCCTTCAGTGACACGGGCAATTGCTAAATCACCGCCTTTTGCGACACCCGCAGCAATCGCTTCAAATACCGCTTCACCGCAAAGCATGCCAGATTTCATGGCTGTGTGAGAGCCTTTGATTTTGGCAAAGTTTAAGAAGCCTGCATCATCACCAATTAAAGAACCACCTGGGAAAGTGAATTTTGGCAATGAGTTAAAGCCACCTTTAGTCACTGCACGTGCGCCATAAGAAATACGTTTACCACCTTCCAAATATTGCTTGATCAGTGGGTGAGTTTTCCAGCGTTGCATTTCCATAAATGGATACATGTGTGGGTTGGTATAAGACAAGTCCACAATCATACCCAAAGTCACTTGGTTGTTTTCTGCGTGATATAACCACCAACCGCCAGAAGAACCCGTTTCACTTAATGGCCAGCCTGCACCGTGCATAACTAAGCCAGGCTTGTGCTTGGCTGGGTCAATTTCCCATAACTCTTTAATACCAATCCCGTAGTGTTGTGGGTCAGCATCTTTATCTAAATTGAATTGCTGGATTAAACGCTTACCTAAGTGACCACGGCAGCCTTCAGCAAAAATAGTGTATTTGGCATGCAACTCATAACCTGGAGTAAAGTTATGCGTTGGCTCGCCATCTTTACCAATGCCCATGTCACCAGTTTGAATGCCTTTTACCGTGCCATCGGCATGATACAGAATTTCAGATGCCGCAAAACCTGGGAAAATAGAAACTTCTAATTCTTCCGCTTTTTGGCCTAACCAACGCACAACGTTGCCTAAAGAGATCACGTAATTGCCATCGTTATGCATGGTTTTTGGCACCATCCAATGCGGTGCTTCTTGCGCTTTTTCAGGTGACATCAGGAAGAAAGTTTTATCTTCAGTCACAGGCACATTTAAAGGTGCGCCTTCTTCTTTCCAGTTTGGGAATAACTCATTGATGGCACGTGGTTCAAGCACTGCCCCTGAAAGGATATGAGCACCAACTTCAGAGCCTTTTTCGACCACACAAACGGACAGATCATTTAAATTGTTTTCAATTGCAAGTTGACGAATTTTGATCGCGGCAGAAAGACCCGCAGGGCCTGCGCCTACGATTACAACGTCAAACTCCATCGATTCACGTTCGATGTGTTCCATGTAGGACTCCTCATATAATTGAAGGTGGCAACCGCAGAAACCAACGGTGCTGCCATGAGTATTTCTAGTTCCCAGACACAAATTTAATTATGTCTTTTACAGTATGGGCAAGTATTGTGAGCTAGTATAGTTTTAAACCGAGTCTTAGCCAATTGGCTGAATCGTATTATTTTTCCGTCAGTAAGGTACCGCAGCATGAAGCATGACGATAATTCAATCAAACCGACAGAAAATGTAGCTACGGCTGATAATAAAAACTTAATGGACATTGCACAATATATAAAAACTGGACAGTCAGGTCACAAAAGATCAATCCCACCTTTGGCACAATGGCATCCAAAGCATTGTGGTGCAATGGATTTAGTGGTAAAGGCCAACGGAGAATGGTGGCACGAAGGTCAATTGATCAAGCGTCAGGCTCTGATAGATTTGTTTTCTAGCGTGCTGTGGAAAGAGCAAGACAAGTTTTATTTAAAAACACCTGTGGAACAAATTGAAATTCAGGTCGAAGACGAACCTTTATTTATTAATCAGGTCGATATTGTTCAGATTGCACAGCAAGACTACATTCAGCTCACCACAACCCATCAGGACATTGTCATTGTGGATGCTGAGCATCCTATTTTCATGCGTGAATATGCAGGTGAGTTGCGTCCTTATGTGCATGTTCGTTTTGGTATAAATGCCTTGATTCAGCGTGCTGCTTTTTTACATTTGGTTGAATTGGGTGAGCTTAGTGAAAATACGGAAGGCGAAACGATTTTATCGTTGAAAAGTGGTGATTTGCACTTGCATTTGAGCAGTTGAGGTTTAAGCTTTACTACATTGTATTTTGTATTGCTGACCGCTTGCTATGACAGCCATTCATCCTATTTCGCCCTTAAATCAAGCCATGCCAAAAGCACAAGCCAGTGCGCCCATTGGTATTTTTGATTCAGGCATTGGAGGGCTGTCGGTTGCTATTGAAATTGCAGAATATTTGCCCTGTGAAAGCATCATTTATTATGCCGATACTGCGCATGTGCCTTATGGCCCGAGGGATGATCAAAATATTCGGGAACTGACGGCTGCTGCCATTGAATGGTTATATCGTCAAGGCTGTAAAGTTGCGGTGGTGGCATGTAATACAGCCTCTGCATTCAGTCTGGACTATTTACGTGAACACTATGGGGAAGATTTTCCCATTATTGGTTTGGTGCCTGCTTTAAAGCCTGCCGTATTACACAGTCAGTCAAAGACTGTGGCAGTTTTGGCCACGCCTGCAACTTTTCGTGGGCAACTGATTAAAGATGTGATGCAGCGTTTTGCCATTCCTGCGCAGGTACAAGTCCTGAATGTGACCAATCTGGATTTGGTGCCATTTGTAGAACAAGGCGCACAAATGAGTGAAGCTTGCTTGAGTTCATTAAAGCAGAGTCTGCAACCTGTGGTCGATCAGGGTGCAGACTATTTGGTGCTCGGTTGTACGCATTATCCTTTTTTAAAACCTGCAATTGAGTCTATTTTTGGTCAGAAACTGACATTAATTGACTCAGGAATAGCAGTTGCACGTCAAACTTCCCGCATTTTGATTAAAAATGAGTTATTATTTGAACAGTGTTTGACAGATTCTTTACAAATTGCGTGTTATGTCAGCGGGAACAATGCAGAACAATTAAAACCCGTCTTGCAACATCTTATTCCAAAAAATATTTCTTGGAGTATCGCAAATGTGGATGCTGACAACTGACTTTATGACAATTTTTATCATTGGGGATATGCAGGACACGTAAACGGTTCGTGACGTGTAATGTGTAACGGAGAAGGGGAAACCAATGCTCGATAAGCGCTATCAGGTCTTTATCTCGACTTCTGGGGCAGATATGCAGCCAGAACGGGTGATCTTGGCTCAAACATTGGTGGGAATGGGTTTTTTTTCGTGGGGATTAGAGCAACGCACCCCACTCAGTACCGCTTTTGCACGTCGTCAAATTGATGATTGCGATTATGTGGTGATATTACTGGGCAGCCAATATGGTGAGCAATCGGTATCGGGCGTGGGTTACATGCATTTAGAATATATCTATGCCGTGACCAAACAAAAACCGATTGTGGTTTTTATGCATGAAGATCCAGATTCAAGAGATCCATCGTTACATGATGAAAAGCCTGAACTGCGTGAAAAATTTAAAGAATTTCGCAAATTGCTACAGCAAGGGGTTGATCAGGTCTTTAGCTACCGAACCATGCGTGATTTAGAGTTGGCTGTTCGTTTTAACATGTCGCAAATGTTGGAGCGTTATCCGACCACAGGTTGGGTGCGTCCACAAAATACGCAAGCCTTGCATGATGAAATTGAGTGTTTAAAGAATAAATTAAGACAATTAGAAACTGAAATTGGTAAGCGTGAAGAAGACCCATTTTTAAACTTACCCAAAGTGTCTATGCATGAGCCTTATCGGTTTGAATATCGTATGCATGCCTATCAGGATGGTAATTTTAAAGAATTAAAGATTGAAAAAAGTCTAACTTGGGCGCAGTTGCTTGCTGTGCTTGGCAGCACTTTTATTCACCCGACACCTGAAGAATATTTTTCTAAACGCATGAATGAATATTTAAATGAAACGGGGCTGGATGATGCACGTCGGATCATGCCACGTGCACATGCGGTTGCTCGTTCGCAAATTAATATTCGGGCTTTGCACAATATTAAAATGCAAATGCGTCAGAATGACTGGATTGTGCAAGCAGGCCGCGATGACCGACAACGGATGCTCTGGCAAACCACCCTGAAAGCGCAAAAGTTGTTAGAGAGTAATTTGCTAGATCAGGTCCAAGCAAAGACACCGTATTAATCTATCAATCAGTGCTCAAAAAACTGTTAAAGTAGCGGGGTTCGATCAGTAGACAAGAGGGCTGAATGTTGCCTACAGCAAAACCCAAAGTAACCGTTCTTTTAGCCAATTTAGGTACGCCTGATGAACCTACTGCAAGTGCAGTACGCCGTTTTTTAAAGCAGTTTTTGTCTGATCAGCGCGTGATTGAAATCCCTAAACCGATTTGGCAAATTATTTTAGGTTTATTCATTTTGCCGTTTCGCCCCAAACGTGTTGCGCATGCGTATGCCATGGTATGGCAGCAAGATTCACCCATGCGGGAAATTTTGCTGCAACAGGTTGCGGCTTTAAAGCAACAGTTGGCATCACAGTATCCAGAGATTGAATTAGATATTGTGCCTGTGATGACCTATGGCAATCCAGGGATTCAGCAAGCGTTAGCACGTTTGAGTCAAAACCCGCCTGATCATGTGATTTTATTTCCGCTGTTCCCGCAGTATTCAGCTACATCCACTGCGCCTTTGTACGATGCCGTTGCTCACTGGATTCCGAAGCAACGTAATTTACCTGGGCTGTCGATCATTCGTGATTATTATCAGCATCCTTTATATATACAGGCTTTGGCACAAAGTGTACGTGACTTTCAGGCCGAACATGGTGTGGCAGAAAAATTGTTGATGTCATTTCATGGCATTCCACAACCCTATGCAGATAAGGGCGACCCTTATGCCGAGCGTTGCCGTATCACTGCGCAATTGGTTGCCGATGCATTGAATTTAAATGAACAGCAATGGGCAATCAGTTTCCAGTCACGTTTTGGCAAGCAGGAATGGGTTAAGCCCTATACGGATGTTTTGTTAGAAGAGTGGGGGCAGCAGGGGGTGAAATCTGTGCAGATCATGAGCCCTGCTTTTTCTGCAGATTGTCTGGAAACCCTAGAAGAATTAGCGATTCAAAATTCAGAGCTGTTTTTGCAGGCAGGTGGAGAGCAATACGCCTATATTCCTGCTTTAAATACCCGTGCCGATCATTTGGATTTGCTCAATCATTTACTTCAGGCTAATCTTGAGGCTTTAAAGCTTCAGCTCGCCCATTAAATTTTGAGGTCTAGACCTATGTTGCAAGTCAAAATTGTTCCTGTAACTGCATTTCAACAAAACTGCTCAATTGTTTGGGATGCTGAAACCAAAGAAGCAGTTTTGATTGATGCGGGTGGTGAATCTGAAAAATTAAAAGCCGAAGTAGAAGCTTTGGGTTTAACCGTAAAAGCCTTATGGCTAACGCATGGACATTTAGACCATGCTGGTGCAGTGGGTGCTTTGCAACATCACTGGAATGTTCCTGTGATTGGTCCACAGAAAGAAGATGCATTTTGGTTAGATCAGTTGCAAGAAGTGTCTGCGCGTTATGGTTTTCCTATCCCTGAACAAGTCACTGTGAGCCAATGGTTAGACGGTGGTGAAGTACTACAACTTGGTGAAGAAAGTTTTGAAGTACGCTATGCCCCAGGACATACTCCAGGTCATGTGATGTTCTATAACGCCAAATATGGCATTTTGTGGATGGGTGATGTGTTGTTTAAGGGTTCTATTGGTCGTACAGATTTTCCGCGCGGTAATCATCAACAATTATTAGATTCAATTCAGCGTGAGTGTTTCAGTTTGCCTGATGACACCCAGTTTATTTCAGGTCATGGGCCAATCAGCACCATTGGTTTTGAAAAACAGCATAACCCGTTTGTAGCAGGGCAAGCAGGTTAGAAGCAGTGTGTATTTATACTTTAAGAAAAAGTCAGCAGTCGCTGACTTTTTTATTTGCGAAAGGGATTATTCAGCATTTGTTTGCTTTCAATTGCAAACAGCATGGTGAAAATTGTCAGTAAGATGCCTATGCACAGCATGAGTAAATCATGCGCATATAGTCCAAAGCCTAAACTGCTGGTAGAGAGTAAAATACACAGCATTACAATTCCTTTTAACATGATTTCCAAGGTGAGATGTTCCTAGGTTATTTTTTGCTTTCTTTATTGTTATGTGCAGTGACGGAGTCACGAACAGTGCAAAGTATAACCTGTGCTATTTCTGCTAAAAGCAATTATAGAACAACTAAGTTTTGAGCAATTTTTCTAAAAATGTGAAAAATTCCATGAAACTGCGTGTAGTTTTAGGCAATATTTGGCGTGGTAATTTATTGCTTATTCTTCAGAATTTTCTGCTTGAGGCGCATCCTGCGTTGGCAGTCTGTATTCATCATTTGCCCATGCACCTAAATCAATGAGCTTGCAACGTTCGGAACAAAAAGGACGAAATGGATTATTTTCCCATTGCGAAGGTTTGCCACAACGTGGGCAAGGAAAAGAGCGTGGCATGATCAACTCCAAATGAAAAATGCAGGATTGGATTAGGCAAATAGCACCTGACTTGGTAGACTTGTGCCGAATTTTGTAAGTTTGATCTGATTATGCCAATTCGTCAATTTCAAGCACAGCGTATGCATGCCCCTCGTGATTTTCAAGCCATTGCCAATGAATCGGTTTGTGTAGAAATTGGGGCAGGAAAAGGCAAACACGCCTTATTATTTAGCGGGCAGCATCCTGAGCACAAGTTGATTGCAATTGAGCGCACCCGTGAAAAATTTTTGGCGATGCAAAAACAGCATCAGCTTGAAGGTCAGCAGAATTTACAGATTGTTCATGCCGATGCGATTCCATGGATTGTGCATGCTTTATTCCCTGCACAAGTAGCGCAGTTCTTTATTCTTTATCCGAACCCAGAACCGCATAATGCGACGCAGCGTTGGTTGAATATGCCGTTTTTTGAGTTTTTACTGTCACGCCTACAAACAGGCGGCAGTATTACTTTGGTCAGTAATATTCCTGAATATATCGCAGAAGCACAGCAGCAGTTGATTGAGGTGTGGAAACTGCCGTTTATTCAGCAAGATGTACCTGCGGATTCGGCACGCACCCATTTTGAAATTAAATATTTAGCCCGTGGCGAGCGTTGTCAGGAATTGCGTATCACTAAGCCAGCAGGTTATCAAACTCGTTTTGATGACTTTCAGCCTTTACAGGGGCAGCAGCCAGTTTTAATGCCTGCTGAAACAGTTGAAACAAAATCTTCCGCAGATTCAAGCTTAGTTGCTGAGTAAACAGGCATGAAACAGCGCATTGCAATTATTGGTGCAGGCCCTGCAGGCTTAATGGCTGCTGAAGTACTGAGCCAGTATGCCTATGAGGTGCATGTCTATGAGCAAAAACCTTCGGCAGCACGTAAGTTTTTGATGGCAGGCAAAACGGGTCTAAATATTTCACATGCCGAACCAGTTGCACAATTTATTCAGCGTTATGATCAGGCTGAATGGTTGGCGCCATGGATTCAACAATGGGATGCCACGTGGATTCAAAACTGGATGCAGGGTTTAGGTATTCAATCCTATGTAGGTTCATCGGGGCGGATTTTTCCACAAGAAATGAAAGCAGCCCCTTTACTGCGTGCTTGGTTAAAGCGTTTAGCCGATGCAAGTGTGCAATTTCATTATCGACATCAGGTGTGTGATTTAAAACACAATCAACTCAGTATTTTAAATTTAACTACGGCACAGACTGAGCAGCAGCAGTTTGCTGCAATTGTAATGGCATGCGGTGCGGTATCTTGGTCAAAACTGGGTAGCGATGGTGCATGGCAGCGTTGGTTGTCTGCCAATGAAATTCAGCCTTTTCAGGCCAGCAATGCTGGGGTGGAATGTCATTGGTCAAACTATATGCAGCCTGTATTGGGGCAGCCTTTAAAACGTGTGCAGGCATGGGTGGAAGGTACTGAGCCGAGCATGGGCGATATTGTGATCAGCCATTATGGTTTGGAAAGTGGCCTAATTTATAAGCAGGGGCGTGCGCTGCGACAGTTACAGCAAGCACAGCAACCAATGCAGTTATATCTAGATTTATTACCCGATTTAAGCATTGAGCAACTCAGTCAAAAGTTACAACCTTCTAAAAAACAGTCGTTAAGCAATGTATGGCGCAAGGCGGGGCTGGATGCCGCAAAGGCTGCGATTGTACGTGAACTGGTGGATAAAACACTTTGGCAACAACCGCAACGATTGGCGCAGCAGATTAAAAAACTAAAAGTGTCTTTAACAGGCTTTCGGCCGATTGAAGAAGCAATTAGCTGTGCGGGTGGGGTGAAGCGTGAGGTATTGTCGCCACAATTACAGTTAAATTCTAATCCTCAAGTTTTCCTTTGTGGTGAAATGCTGGATTGGGATGCTTCGACAGGTGGTTATTTGCTGACAGCCTGTTTTGCCACTGGCCGTGCTGCTGCTGAAGGGGTACATCAGTATTTACAGCAGCATCCCTAAAATGCATTATTCATCAAGCTGAGGATATTGCTCACGCCAATGTTCGAGTTGTTGCTGTGCTTGCAATAAATCTTGCAAACCTTGCTGGCGCTGTTCTGCACGGATTGGATAAGCTGCTGTAGACGTTTGGCTACTTAGATAAGCTGCTTGTTGTTCCCAATAATTGCTCATCAAACCTTGAATATAGCGCCCTTGAGGGGTTTTTAAATCTAAGTCTTTCAGCATGGCTAAGGCAGATTGCATATTGTCATGCAAGCGGCTTTGTGCAAAGGCCGCATCAAGTTGCTTGGCTTCATGCAAGCGTTCCAATTCATCTAACATATCTTCACTCATTTGTTCATGGCGCTGTTCATAATCGCTCAGCAATTGAATGTCATGCGGGTCATCTGTGGTCATTTCAAAGGGCTGAATCGCAGCCTGTTCGACCTGATTTTGCATGATTTGATCTTCAGGGCTGAGTTGGTCGGCATGCTCAACATTTTTTTGTTCGCAGGCAGTTAGGCCAAAAGCTAGACCGATGAGCATGGGAGCAAGGACGTGTTTGAAAGTAATCTGCATTGAAATGTGCTCCATTTTCGGTTGATTTTTATGGCTTGGTTTTTACCCAATTTTTTGATAGATAAACACATGGGTACAATAAGGAAATTCAATTGTATCTTGCGCATGTAGCCCCGTGTATTCCAGTATCAATTGTTCAAATTGTGTTTTGAGTTGTTGTTGCTGAGCGGCAGGCATTGCAGCGATAAAACTGGTCGAGAGTAGACGCTTGGAAACCACTTGCTCGACTGTGCCAACATGCCTGTGGTGAAATTGCTGTTCGTGGCAAAGTTGGAATAAATCTGTATCTGCAAAGACCTGACGCCAGTCTTGATTGTGAAAGCGTGGTGTATCGCCCTCAAAAGGGAGAATCATTTCTGCGAGGGCATTGACCCAATTCACTGAAATATCACGCTGATTCCAGATGAGTAACAAGTGAGCTTGAGGTTTTAAGATACGATGAATTTCCTTTAAACTTTGTAGATTGGCAAACCAATGAAAAGATTGTGCGCAGCTGACTAAATCAGCACATTGGGCAGGCAAGGGCAATTGCTCACTTCGTGCCTGAACGGTTGCAACTTGTGGGTAAAGTTGGCGTAATTCAGTTAACATGCTAGCAATGGGTTCAACTGCTGTAAGCTGCGTTGTTAGTTTGAGCAAATGCGGCAGGAACTTTCCTGTGCCAGAACCCAAGTCTACAATATGGCTATTGGGTATAACTTTGAGCTGATCTTGCAGGAAAGTATCGACTTCTTGCGGGTAACTGGGGCGAACTTGTTGGTATAGGCTTGCACCAGAACCAAAGCCTTGTTGTGCGGCAGGATGTAGAGATTGTGTCATATTTTGCGATTTTTAATCTGCTGTGCATCTATAAAATAACATATTCACTTTTGAACTTGCGTAACGTGTATTCAAGTTTAAAGTAACGGTTTAATTCAGCGCCTTGGCGCCGGTGTGGGAATGGACAAACACATAATTTTTGAAGACGGACATATCCGCGCTATTTTCATGAAAGGCTCATCTCAGGAGCTGATTTTTTCTTTTGGCGATTTAATCACTCGTGCCAAAGGAACGTCTATTAACGCCGAAAAATCACTGGAAAAGTTTCATTTTAATGTGATTGGGGTGATGCCAAAGGAAAAATCATGGTTTCCTGAAGCATCTATGCGTGCCATGTTGGCAGCCATTCAAGAGCTCATTGCCCCGTTTAAAGTCCGTGTCGGCTATGGCGGCTCTATGGGAGGCTATGCGGCAATTAAGTATTCTAATTTACTGGATTTAAACCGCATTGTGGCTTTGGTGCCGCAGTACTCGATTGACCCTGAAGATATTCACGACGCACGCTACAATATGTTTTACCATGCCGATGTGAATGCCAATATGCGTATTCAAGCGCAGGATGTATCGGCACAGCGTGAATATATTGTGGTTTATGACCAATATTACCCAGAAGATCGTGGGCATTATTTAAAAATACAGCCATTAATTCCACATTTACATACCTTGCATTTGCCATTTACAGGGCATGATGCGATTGCGATTTTGGCTAACTCAGAATTATTAAATGACTTTTTGACCCATCCTTTTGATGCGCCGTTTTTTTACCAAAAAATTCGCAAGGTGAAAAAGAACAGTAAGTTTTACTACCGTAAAGTGATTGAAAATGTCTTACCGAATCACCGTTGGTCTTTAGGTCGTATTTTAAAATACAACAATTTACAGCTAGACAGTAATTTCTTTGATGCCAAGCTGAAACAGAATCTGATTCGTTCTTTATTGAGCAATAAACAGGTCGATCAGCACGACCTAAACAAACTGGGTCTACAAATCCAGTTACCGTATGAAAATCGGAATGTATTGCTCGATCATTTTGGTCATGGTTTGGTGTTTAACATCATCAGCCAAAAAATTGAGAGCTATGCAGCAAATGCAATTGCCTTAAACCATAAATTTTTGATTCCAATTTATGCCAAAGGCAGTGGCTTGGTACAAATTTATCTAAACGATGAGCGATACTTAATTAGTATGAATGATCGTCATGTCATGAAATTATGCAAAGAGCAGGATGCGCTTGCGGCAGGCATGCACCCCTTAATACTGAAAAAATATAGCGAATATTTTGTCTTGAGTTATAAGGATTTAAACCTGAGTAGCGATGAGTTTGGCGGCAACGACTTTGTAGAAGATTTACCAGATACTGCCAAATTTACCCTAGAACTTGAACAGTAGTTTGCAAAGTTTTAAAGCCTTAATTTATAGAGTTTAAATTTTAGACACTTGTATTGTTTTGCTATTGGGCTAAGATGGTCTTGAAACCTTGTTTTATTGATCATTCCAAGGGTAGTGTGTATGACCAAGTTGTTAATGCCTGCTGTGCTTGTTTTGTTGTTCAGTTTAATTGTATCTGCAACGGCTTTTGTCGATGCGCCAGAGCCTAAAGCCTATTTATTCTTTGCTTTAGCTGTGTTGGTATTACTTGGGCTAGGCCTATATGTGTTCCGACAAATACAAAACTCTATTCGTTTTCACATGAATAAGCCTGCAGAATAATTGCAGGCTTTTTTATAATTTTAAAGCAAATCATCAATCCAATATTTTTATAGTTTAATCACTTTAATTTCTTCTTCAGATTCGTCACTTGGGGCAGCCTGAGTCTGTGCTTCCTGTGTCTGTGGCGTTGTAGTGGTTGGCGCAGGCGTTACATTTTGTGATGGTGTACTTAATGGCGCTTGATAGATCGGCACGGCTTGATCACTTTGCCCTGTAATCACTTCTTTGGTTTCCTGAATTTTATTATTGACCTGACCCGCCAGTTGCTGCCCTGTTTGCTTGGCTTGCGCTGCACCCTGACTGCCCAAAGTTTTGGCATTGTCTAAAGCCTGATGTGCAGATGGGCGAATTTTCTCAATGCCTTTTTCTGTGACTTCACCTACTTTTTGTGCAGCCTGAATTACACCTTCCTGAGTTTTATAAGCCCAGACATGTAATAAATTCGGGTTGTCTGCATAAGGGCGAATCGGTTTGTGGCTTTGATTGTCTTGTGTAGGTTCAGAACTGTTTTGTGCATATACAGCAGCACTGCTGAGCAATAATCCAATGGCAATACCGAAACTGATTTTATTCATGTGTTGGCCTCTTTAAATACGCAGTGTGGTGGCTACTGAAAGCTTGAATGTAGATGAGGATTCTTGGCAGTAACCATCTTAAAATTACAACCTTCACGCGCTATGTGGTGATGTTGTTGAGGATTGTATAAAGAATACATGACAAATACTGTTTGCTTCTCGCAAGTTTAATTGTCTTTCGGGTGACGATTGAACATGCGTTTGAATCATTTGGTGTTTCTAAGTGCAATTTATGCAGATCATAAGCAGAGCATAAATAGAAAGACCCACAATAATTTGTGGGTCTTGTTACTCTGGAGAGTTTTAAAGCAGGGCAGTATTGGACTGCACTGCATGATTATCATAATTTGAAATATCTGAAGATGGCGGGTTTGTGTTAAAAGTCACACAATCTTGCTACATCAGGATACATTCAGGTTCGTTTTAAATTAGTTGCATTGTGCAAGTGCATCTTTATGAAAGTGACTGCGCAAGGTAATGAAGTTTTTTTGTACCGTAGCATCGTGCAAGTCAAAGTGCTGTGCAGTGCTGGTGCCGTCTTGGGCAAAAGTTGCAGAACCTGCTGAAATTAAAGTGTTGCCTTTAAATGCCCATTGCTCGATTGAGCGACCTGCCTTGAGTGTACCTGTAAATTCAATAACGCATTTATCAATAAATTTAGTGAGTTTTGCACTGTTGTTTACGGTGTCTGGGTAAACTTCAATGTTTTTCACTTCTTGTAAAACACCTGCTGTGAGCTGCGGAATAACAGGTGCAGAGGTACACGCACTAAGAGAAAGGCAAGTTAAACCCGATAAAATGAGTGTTTTAAGTTTCATAAGCTTGTTTTCTTGTTGAGTGTTGTTAGGTTGAGTATAGGGAATCAGTTGGAAAATGACTATAGCTCAGTGATTAACGATTCCAATCTTGTGTGCGAATACGGCCAGTTTGGTAATAAATTGAGACCAATTCGATAAAATTTTTAAAGTCTGAATTTTCATTTAAAATTCGATTTATTGATTGCCAATCCACTTCGGGTCTTCGGCGAGCAGGAAGTAAGATTTCACTTTCAGTTGGATTTTCTGGATTGAGTAAAATTACACCTATACCATGTAAAGCTGAAAGCATACGCAGTTCTTCTTCAACTTCATTGGTAGAAATTGAGGTCGCAACTAAATATCCTTCATTTGCCCAACTTGAATTACTAACAGCTTGGAAAAAGCTACTTCTAATATTTGAGTTATTTAGTTCTTTTTTTACCTCGAATGACCAAAGTCGAACATTTTGTCCAGAACTATGCTTTACACAAGTTTTAACTAGATCATTCCATTTATTATCTAATGCTTGCATTGCCACAATATCTGGATGTAGCCATTGATTACCATTTTGTCCTCTAGTATTTGATGATCTTTTTTCATCAATTCTTAATGTAAGCAAATTGAGTTCTTGGGATAGGTATTCTATCAATACAGGATATAAGTCATATTCTGAAAATATTTTTTCTTGAATCGATGGGGGATTATTGTCTTCTGCATTAATAATTAATGAATTATGGAAGTCAATTCCTTTTACTGGTGAAAGATTTGAAGTTGGTTCATACCAATATTGGCGTGGACTTGGTTTTTCTTGATATTTTACACAAGGATTATTTTGAATTAAGTCTGGGAAAATACTATATAACTCTCGAATAACTTGTTGTTTAAAAGCACTTTCATTGTTTTGAAATTTAATATTATTTCTTTTCTCAATATAGTCTTGAGGATATGTAGCAATTAATTTATCAGCAATAAATCTAGCTGTAAATTTTTGGTTAGGATTAGATTTTAAAAATTCTAATGCTTTTTGTGCTTGTGATAATTTCATATTATTGAGAAAAATAAAAAAAACCCCACTATTTCTAGCAGGGTTTTACTTTTATTTCAAATGTCTGACTTAGTGCTGTAATACCGAAATATCAGCCACTTTGGTAAACAAGTTACGAAGCTGTGCAAGCATACGTAAACGGTTTGCTTTCAGGTCAGCATCATCAGCCATGACCATTACCCCGTCAAAGAACGCATCCACTGGCGCACGAAGAGCAGCAAGTGCAGACAACGCAGCAGTGTAGTCTTTGGCAGCAAATAATGGCTCAACCACAGGTGTGATTTTTGCAAGTTCAGCGAACAAAGCTTTTTCAGCATCTTCAACCAAGTTCGCTTCAACCACTGAACCTTCAGGCGCAGTTTCTTTTGCTAAGATATTTGCAACACGTTTGTTTGCAGCCGCCAATGCAGCCGCTTCAGGCAAGGCGCGGAAGTGATTGACTGCATTCACACGCTTATCAAAATCAAGTGGAGATTTTGGTGATAAAGCTTGAACAGCTTGAATCACATCTACCGCAACGCCTTGGTCTTCGTATTTAGCACGGTAACGACCTTCAAGGAATGCAACAGCATCTGCTAAAGTCTTGTCGTGATCTTTCAAGACATCGCCATAAGCAGCCAAAGCCAACTTAATTAAGTCTTCAATTGAAACATCTAAACCATTTTCAGTCACAAGGCGCAAAATACCAATGGCAGAACGACGCAATGCAAATGGGTCTTTAGAACCTGTAGGTGCTTGGCCAATACCAAAAATACCTGTGAGCGTGTCTAAACGGTCTGCAAGGGCAATGGTCGTGCCTGTTTTAGTTTTTGGAAGTACATCGCCAGCGAATTTAGGTAAGTATTGTTCACCGAGTGCTTCTGCAACTTCGTCATTTTCACCTTCAAGACGCGCGTAATAAGTTCCCGCAATGCCTTGTAGTTCTGGGAATTCACCCACAAGTTCAGACGTTAAGTCACATTTTGCAAGCAAAGCAGCTTTTTCAGCATCTTGCGGATTTGCACCTGTAATTGGCGCTAAAGCAACAGCCAGTTTGGCAATACGCTCAGACTTGTTCCAAAGTGTGCCCAGTTGCGCTTGGAAAACCATGTTGGCCAATTTTTCTTTGCGTGATGCAAGCGGTTGCTTTTGGTCTTGCAAGAAGAAGAATTCAGCATCAGACAAACGTGGACGAACCACTTTTTCATTACCTTCAATAATTTGAGTCGGGTCTTTCGACTCAATATTTGAAACCGTAATAAAGTAAGGCTGTAATTTGTTGTCGCTATTGACCAAACAGAAATACTTTTGGTTGTCCTGCATGGTGGTAATTAAAGCTTCTTGTGGTACAGCGAGGAAACGCTCTTCAAAGCTGGCACGTAGTGCAACAGGCCATTCTACCAGTGCAGTCACTTCATCACGTAGGTCGCTAGGCACAATCGCAATTGCATTGACTTCATCTGCCAATGCTTTTACTTGCTGGTCGATAATCGCTTGACGTTCTTCAAAAGAAGCAATGACTTTAGCAGCACGTAACGCATCTAAATAGTCATTGGCGTGTTGTAGTGTGATTGCTTCAGGGGCATGGAAGCGGTGACCATAGGTTACATTCGCTGCCTGATGATCTTGAATCGTGGCGTCAACCACGGTGTTGTCTTTAAGCAACACCACCCATTTAACAGGACGCACAAATTCAGTACGGCTTGCGGCAGAACGCATGCGTTTTGCAATTGGTAGGTTATCCAACGCAGTTTGTAGAATTTGTGGCAATAACGCATCAAGGCTTTGACCTTTCACATCTTTTAAATAGCAGACTTTTTCAACTTTACCCGCTTGGAAAGTAGAGACCTGATCAACCGTAATACCTTGACCACGCATAAAGCCTTCAAGCGCTTTGGTCGGTTTGCCTTCGGCATCATAGGCAGCTTGAACAGCAGGGCCATCAAAACGTTTTTGGGTATCTGCTTGCGCACCATTTACATTGACAATTTTAAGTGCCAAGCGACGTGGTGCTGCATAAGCTTCGATCGAATCGAACGCAAGGCCTGCATTTTTTAAACCTTTTTCAGTTTCTGCAAATAAGGCATCGCGTAAGGTTTTTAAGCTTTTCGGTGGGAGTTCTTCGCAACCGAGTTCAAATAAAACTGTATGTTTAGACATTATTTGCTTTCCTCAGTATTTTGTGCTTTAGCTTCCGTTTCAACTTGTGCTTTTAACTGCGCTAAGACTTCATCACGTAAATGCGGTTCAGCCATTGGGAAACCTAGTTTTGCTCGTGCAGCCACATAACTTTGTGCAATTGAACGTGCCAAGGTACGTACACGTAAAATATAACGCTGACGCTCAGTCACAGAAATTGCACCACGCGCATCGAGCAAGTTAAAGCAGTGAGATGCTTTAATCACTTGCTCATACGCAGGTAATGGTAATTCTGCGGCAATTAAACGGCTTGCTTCTACTTCATAGAAGTCAAACAGTTCAAACATTTTATCAACAGGCGCATATTCAAAGTTATAGGTCGATTGTTCAACTTCGTTTTGATGGAACACATCGCCATAAGTGACTGTACCAAATTGGCCTTTGGTCCAAACCAAGTCATAAACCGAATCTACACCTTGTAGGTACATTGCCAAACGCTCAAGACCGTAAGTGATTTCACCGGTCACTGGGTAGCATTCAACACCACCGACTTGTTGGAAGTAGGTAAACTGAGTCACTTCCATGCCGTTTAACCAAACTTCCCAGCCCAAGCCCCAAGCACCTAATGTTGGAGATTCCCAGTTATCTTCTACAAAGCGGATGTCATGTACCAATGGGTCAATCCCAATGGCTTTTAAAGAATCCAAATATAATTGTTGGATGTTGTCTGGGTTTGGTTTAAGCACCACTTGGAATTGATAGTAGTGTTGCAAGCGGTTCGGGTTTTCGCCATAACGACCATCTTTAGGACGACGTGACGGTTGCACGTATGCTGCATTCCAGGTTTCAGGCCCTAACGCACGTAGGAAGGTTGCGGTGTGGAATGTCCCTGCACCCATTTCCATATCGTAAGGTTGTAAAACGACGCAGCCTTGCTCCGCCCAGTAGTTTTGTAAGGCAAGAATTAAGCCTTGAAAGGTATCAATATGCGATATGGCGCGACTCATGGTCATCCACTTAAAATTAGAGAAAAATTGTGCTCAATTATAAGGATTTTGCGGGGTGCTGGCAAAGGTTAAAGCATAAAAGCATGTGGTCTGAGTTGGTTTTACAAATTCACTGATAAACGAAAGATGTAAAACAAATACATCTTATTACGTGATTGTCTTATAATCTTGGTAAATGTTCGCCACAGGATTGTCCCCGTGTTTCATTCACAACTAGACTGGCTAAATACGCTTAAACCAAATTTCAAAGTTTTACCTTTGAGAGAAAGGTTGCTGTGTGGGTTGGGGGCGTTGCTGGGTTTAGCACTATCTTCACTGATCAGTTGGTGGGTGTTGGGCGATATTAATGCGTGGTATATCGCACCGATGGGAGCGTCTTCAGTCTTGCTTTTTGCTGTGCCTGCCAGCCCTTTGGCGCAACCATGGAATATTGTGGTAGGGAACAGTATTGCGGCGGTGTTAGGGGTCAGTTGTGCTTTATCTCTACCCAATTTAACCGAAGCTTTTAGTGTGGCTGTGGCATTGTCTATCTTTTTAATGATGACTACAGACTCTTTACATCCACCAAGTGGGGCAGTCGCGATTACTGCAGTACTGGGCGGAGAGGCTGTACGTGAATTAGGTTATCATTTTGTTTTTTATCCTGTTTTACTCAATTCTGTACTGTTGATGCTCATTGCAATTGCATTTAACCGCATGATTGGCAAACCATACCCACAAAAACCACAATTGAATACACGTTCTCAAAACCCGACACCGACCCAAAAAGCCACCATTCAGCCGCAAGATATTCAGGATGTGTTAGATGAACAAACTCAGCTTTTGGATATTAGTGAATATGATCTGCAAAAAATTATTTTAGAGGCGCAGTCCAAAGCTAGTGAGCGACAAACTCAAGCGCTGACGTGTGCCGATATTATGAGTAAAGATGTACTGACTTTGCATCAAGATGAAGATATTCACAGCGCATTGGAAAAGTTTAAACAGATGAATTTAATGAGCCTGCCTGTGGTGGATGATGCACAGCATTTGGTCGGAACTTTGGCATTGTATGAAGTGGTGGAATGGTTTAAACATGTGACCGATTTGCCTTATCGCTGGCAGCATCAAGTTAAACATATTATGTTGCGACAGGTCGTTACGGTACAACCACAACAAAGTATTCAGGATTTGGTGCCTTATTTTGTTGAGCGTTCTTTTAATTATATTCCTGTGGTTGAGCAACAGCGTTTAGTAGGTATGATCAGTCGTGCCGATATGATTGCAGTATTGAATCAGCAACTTGTAGAAAAGTAGTTCAGATTTATACTCAAACTCATACATTTGCTACAAGCTAGAAAAAGTTTTGTTGTGAAAACAATAGGCAAAAAAAAGCTACGATGCTTGGGGGAGCAATCGTAGCGAAAAAGAAATTCAAACGTATTTAAATCTGATGATATAAATGCGGTCAGTCAGTAAAATTTCAAGACCGTTTATCGGTCTTGATCTGAATGAACGGTACGCACAGGTCTTGAATAGCCTTGAGTTGGATTTTGCATATTGGATAGATTTTGTTTTGGCATTACCAACCACAATACCAAATACACCAAAATGCCTGGAAAGGCAGCGCTCATCACTGACACGATCACGAAAATTAAACGCAATAAGTTTGCATTCCAACCAAAACGTTCAGCAATACCGCCCATGACCCCAGCAATCATATTTGAGCGGTTTGAGCGATATAAACCAACATTGGCCATTCAGTTCTCCTTGAGAGATCAATGAAATAGAAAACACATTCGTAAAAATTAACATCCATTGATGATGTTTTTCTTGAATCACGAATGCTTAATATAAAAATGGTGTTGTTGTTGAATTTTTAAAGTATCTAGCCAAAAGCAATTGGTAAAGTTATGTAACTTAAGGTGTTGATTAAAGCAGCATCCCCCTAAAATATTCAATTAGAAGTCGGCAGCAGTTTGAGATGAAAGTTCAACATCAAGGAATGAGTTGAGCATAGATTCAACGTTGCTTACAGCTGATTTGAGTACGACGGAAAGCTTCAATTTTTTAAGGGAATGTGTGTCATTGGCTAAATCATATATGTGTGTAGTCTCTGTGCTGAGCGGAATGTTATTACTAGGATGTGATGGATCACAACTTGAGCAAGCTGCTGTGCAAAATTATTCAGAACCTGTCGAAACCAAGCGGTTGACTGAGGTGGCAGGGCAGGCTACTGCGCCCATTCAAGTGAATGAGCAACAAGAGACACGTAAAATTCCCGAGGCACATCATACCTATGTGGGGCGCTATTCCATTCAAGTCAGTTGTGCAGATAAATTTGTGATGTGTGAGCAGGGCACGGTAGATTATATTTTGACTTTATTGCCCGATGGGACAGCACATCGTATTTTTGTGAATGCAGGAAAAATCAGTTACGACACTGAAAAGAAGTACCGCAAAGACTTTTGGTTTTATGATGAACAAAATCATCAGATTGTGGTGGCACGTTCCACTGGGGTGAATTTTTATTACAATGTTGACCATGAAAATAACTTAATCATGGATCGAAATAAAATTGCGATTGCGACTGAAAATAATCGTGAATACTTCAAAATCCATCCATTGCCTTCGCAGAACTATCACTTAATTAAGTCAAGCTAAGAATTAGCGATACGATGATTTAACGGACTGTATTATTTGAGTCGATGAATAAACCATGAGTTGTTTGGGCTTGTGGTTTTTTTACGGGCGTGTGAAAGCTAGAAAAGAATAAATTTCTTTTTGAATTGAATATTTGAAGAGGTATTTGAGAATGAATGGTGGGTCGTCCGCGATTCGAACGCGGGACCAACGGATTAAAAGTCCGCTGCTCTACCGACTGAGCTAACGACC
>NZ_JAAZQX010000001.1:127699-222822 GCF_012371325.1 Acinetobacter sp. A2
ATGGTGGGTCGTCCGCGATTCGAACGCGGGACCAACGGATTAAAAGTCCGCTGCTCTACCGACTGAGCTAACGACCCTGAACCAGCAACCAAGCAGGCTTGATTGTGAAGTGCAAGAAAAACCAGAGGGTTTTAAGCACCACTTCGTTTGATGGAGCGTATTGTAGCAAGATATGAAGCGAGCGCAAGCAAAAAATAAAAAAGTTGCCTATGTTTGATTATAAATGCAACAAATTTGTCGTATCTAGTCAAAAAATAGGCAACCAATTGGCTTAGAAGCGATATTGATAGGCTTGAATATTGTCGTAAATTTCTGGGGTCAGTTCGCAATATGCAGTTTGACTTGGCAATAACACCAGAATTTTTTCATCACACTGTTTTAAATCAAAGCCTTGGGTTTTCAGGGTGTTTTTCTGATACTTAAAAGTGCCTGTGGTTTGCACTTGCTTTTGCAGACGCAGAAATACAGGTACAGCATAGGCAGGTAAGTTTTGTTTAAACTGCAGCAGCATTTGGCTTAAGTCCTGTTCATCGAGCTGACAGCCATCTGCCAAAGTAATTGCCGCCATACCCGCACGTCCATTGGTATGTGGGATTTCGACACCATACACCACGGCTTCAGCAATTTTGCTGTAGTCACTGAGGATGTTTTCTACTTCGGTGGTGGATACGTTTTCACCTTTCCAGCGGAAGGTATCGCCTAAGCGGTCAACAAACTGGGCATGTCGGAAACCGATGTCACGGACTAAATCGCCTGTGTTGAAGTAGGCATCACCTGATTTAAAGACATTTTGCAAAATCACAGCTTTATTTTTCTCAGGGTCGGTATAGCCATCGAAGGGTGAGCGGCGGGTAATTTTACCAATGAGCAGACCAACTTCGCCTTTTTTAACTTTTATGCATTTGCCTTTGGCATCTCGCACAGGCTCATTTTTTTCTTTATCAAATTGAATGACGGCATACGGTGTAGGTGAAAAACCCACGGTATTGTCAAAGTTAAAGACATTGCTAAAACCGACGTTGCCTTCGCTAGACGCATACAGTTCTAGAATTTCCTGAACACCAAAGCGGGTTTTGAATTTGCTCCAGATGTTTGGGCGCATGCCATTGCCAATCATTTTTGTGACACGGTGTCCACGCTCTAAGTCTGAGGCAGGTGCATCCATTAAATAGCGGCATAGTTCCCCCACATAACCAATGGCTGAAGCATTGAATTTATGCACATCTTGCCAGAAACAAGAGGTGGAATATTTACGTCTAATGGCAAAAGTAGCACTGCTTGCAATCACGCCACACCAGCACACCACAATGCCTGTCGCATGGTACAACGGTAGGGTGCAATACATGACATCGTTTTGGTTTAAGCCTAATACGTGCCCATAGGTGCCGTAGGCCAGTGTCCAGCGACTATTGGTGAAAATAACGGCTTTAGGCAGACCTGTTGTGCCTGAAGTATAAATATAGAACAGCCCATCTTTGCCCTGTACAGACTGCGTGGTCGCAGGGTTGAAAGCAGGTTGTGTAGCTAAACAGAGGGAGAGGTTACTAAATCCTTCAGGAGCAGTACCTGCATCCAAGTGTGTATTTTGGTCTGCAAACCAATACAGACGATTGTCTGGCAGTTGTAATTCAGTACGGATATCGGCAACCGCTTGGCGGCATTCTTCGCCCACAATCACTGCAATGGGTTTAACTAAATTAATGCTATGAGCCAAGACTTTAGCCACTTGTGCCGTATTGACGAGGGCAACAGTTACGCCAATTTTAGCCAAGCCAATGATACTGGCAATTAACTCAGGTCGATTTTCCAGCATAACGGCGATGACATCGCCTTTACGGGCGCCAATGCTTAAATAGTAATGCGCAATTTGGTTGGCCCATTCATTTAGCTGTAAATAGCTGTATTGCTGATCTTCAAACATGAGGGCGCAGCCCTGTGGATTGCGATGGACAGCCTTTTCAAATGCTAAACCCAAGCCAGCAGGCGTGCGAGGAGTACGTAAATAGGCTTGCTTTAAACCTGTAATCAGGTGGGGAACTTTTGTCATAAACTGCGGAATTTTTGCCGCAACATCCGTTAAGCCAATTAAATCGCTTTGTGTCATTTGGTTCATAAGAATCCTATTTTTGTCGTCATCCGTTGCATCTGTTGCAAAGCATCAAGTCTTGTTGTTTTTTAATCCCTAAAGGCTAGTGCAATCAACCTAATTTTTCAGCTTTATACTGGATTTTATAAAATCATGGAGTAAATCTAAATTGTCGCATGATTTAAATTCAGGTCGATGCGCTAAGTTTTACGTTACAAAAAAAATCCAGTCATCGAAATGACTGGATTTTTTTATTCCGCTGCAAAAGTGCGAATTACGACTCAGTTGGCGGCGTAGCTTTCTTTGGTGGACGACCACGTGGACGACGCGGACGTACCACTTTTTCTTTGTCTGCTTTTTCTTGCTCAGACTCAGCTGTTTCGGCTGGATCATCTACAGCCAATTCTGCTTGTACTGGTTCCGCAGCGACTGGCGTAGATGCTTCAGCAGTTTCTGCTTCGGCAGAGGCAGTCTGTTGTTCTACTTGCTCAGTTTGAGCTGTTACAGCAGGTACTTCTTCTGGAGTCGCACTGACTTCTGTAGAAACAGCTTCTGCTTCAGCATTAGCAACAGCAGGTTGTTCAACTTCGGTTGCTGGATTTGCTGCTACAGGTGCAGCTGTGGTTTCAGCTTCTGCTTCAGTTTTCTCAACTACTTGAGCCTGCTTAGCTTGCTCTAACGCTTGTTCTGCGGCCTGTTTTGCTAAACGACGACGCTCACGAGGATCGTTGGCCACACGTTTGTCTGACACAGGTTTTGGTGGTGTTAGGTCTAACACAGGTGCAGGTTCTGCTTCAGGAGCAGCTTTGGCAACTTCTACGTCACGAGTGACAGGTTTTTTCTCTGCCATAGGCGCAGTGCTAACAAGGCTTGCAGCATACTCGTCAGTGAACTTTTGCAAGGCACGGTTGAACGTTGGAATTAAGCCAAACTGTTCAATTAATACCGAGCAATCTTCACCATAGACATGGCGAATTAAGCTACCAATATTGTATTGCCCTAAAGTTGGTACTTGAGATGGTGTCAACTTCGGTGCAGCTGCTTGTTGAGCCTGCGCTTCACGTTGCTGACGACGACGCTGACGCGGGTCGTTGCTAGCACGTTTTGCTGGTGCACTTGGTTGTGGCTGTGCTTCTGCTACAGGAGCAGCTGCTTCCACAACAGCTGTTGCCGCAGGAGCTTCAACTTGCTCTGCTGCAGCTTCCACAACAGGAGCTGCTGCAACAGTAGGTTCAGTTGCAGGCGCTGCATTCAATGCCACGATTTCAGTTTGTGCTTGATCAACATTAACCACCATGGCTGTAGTGCTTAACTCATGGCGTGGTGCATCAATTAAGTCTACTTTTGGTTGGTTGTTGGCAACTTCAGCTGTGACAGCTGCTTGTTCGTTCAATACGCTGGCATCACGTTGGCGATTTGGGCGTTCTGGACGAGGTTGGTTACGACGGTCACGACGTGGCACGGCATTTTGTTGTTGCTCATTGTTGTGTTGAGCATCTTGCTGCTGCGCTTGGTCATTGTTGTGCTGACGACGAGAGCTGCGTTTGTTTTCGCGCGCTTCCTGACGTTGCTCCTGACGTGACAACTGAACTACTTCTTCATGCACTTGATGTTGTTGATTGTCGTGCTGAGTTTGCTGTTCGCGTTGCTCTTTGTGCTTGTTATTGTTGTGACGTGGCTTTTTGTTGTTGTGGCGTGGCGCCGATTTTTCTTCACGTTCAGCAGCTTTTTCTGCGCCATCACGTTCAGTTTTTTGTGCCACAGTCGATGGTGCAAGGTACACATTTTGGCTGCTTGCAGCAGGTGCTGCGGCTGCAGTTGCAATTTGACCAAACTGACCACGGCTAACTGCGCCATTATTTACCATTTGTTCAATGGCTGCTGCAGCGTTGTTGGCAGTACGTGCTTGATCAATGGTAGATGCTTGTTTTTGCACAAACAGATTTTCTAACCATGCACATGGGCTGGCTGCTGTAGTTGCTGCCGCAGGTGCAGACTGTTGTGCAGCTGCTTTATTTTGCTGTGCTGCTTGTGGTTTTTTCGCTGTAGTTTTTTCAGCTGCAGGTGCGCTATGGCTGTGCGATTGATCTGCTTCTTCCAAATGCCATTCAGAAGACTCATAACCCAATTCTTTTTCACTTGAACGGGTTGCTTCAGTACGCTCATAGCTCGTTGGCGCAAAACCTTCAGGGTTATACGAAATTTCGTAATGCGGCGTTTCTAAGTGTGGGTGCGGTAAAACTGTCACACGTACATTTGAGGTTTGCTCAAGGTAAACCAAGCTATGACGTTTTTCATTCAGTAAGAAGGCTGCAATTTCTACAGGCACTTCAACCTGAACTTCGCCATGACGTTCACGTAGTGCAATTTCTTCCACTTTACGCATAATCGAAAGAGATAGAGAGCGTAAGTCACGCACCATACCTGTACCGTGACAGCGTGGGCAAACGTAACCAGTCGCTTCTTCAAGCGATGGACGTAAACGCTGACGGCTCATTTCCATTAAACCAAAACGTGATAATTGACCAAACTGGATACGTGCGCGGTCACTTTGAGTGGCTTCACGGAGTTTGGCTTCAACCATGCGTTGGTTACGGTCTTTGGTCATGTCGATGAAATCGATAACAACCAAACCACCAATATCACGTAAACGCAATTGGCGTGCAATTTCTTCAGCAGCTTCAAGGTTGGTATTTAACGCTGTATCTTCAACGTCTTGACCACGGGTCGATTTTGCTGAGTTGATGTCAATTGAAACCAATGCTTCAGTTTGGTCAATGACAATTGAACCGCCTGAAGGCAGTTTTACTTCACGCTCATACGCAGTTTGAATTTGGCTTTCAATACCAAAATGTGCAAACAGTGGTTCATTTAAAGTGTAAGTTTTTAGCTTGTCTAACTGACGTGGCATAACCGCTTTCACAAAGTTATAAGCTTCGTTATAGGCTTGTTCTGAGTCAATTAAAATTTCTGCAACATCATCACGCAAATAGTCACGAATGGCACGTGTGACGACACCTGCTTCTTGGTGTACTAGCATTGGTGATGGGCCTGAACTTGCAGTGCTTTGAATTTGTGCCCAAAGGTCCATTAAGTGTTGAAGGTCAAGCTGCAATTCTTCTTGAGAACGACCAATACCCGCAGTACGCACAATCACGCTCATGCCACGAGGAATGTTCAGTGAAGCTAACATCTCTTTCAGTTCTTCACGGACTGAACCCGAAATTTGACGACTGATACCGCCACCTTTCGGGTTGTTTGGCATAAGTACTAAATAACGACCTGCCAAAGAAATGAAGGTGGATAGCGCAGCACCTTTGTTGCCACGTTCTTCTTTTTCTACCTGAACCAAAAGCTCAGTACCTTCAGTAATCAGTTCGCGGATATTTGAAGTTTGGCGAGGATCGGCTTTGTAGTAAGAGTTTGCGATTTCACGCATAGACAGGAAGCCTTGGCGACCTGCACCGTATTCAACAAATACGGCTTCTAAAGAAGGTTCTACACGGGTCACATGACCTTTGTAGATATTCGATTTTTTTTGTTCACGGGTACGATTTTCTAAATCAAAATCGTAAAGACGCTGACCAGTGACAAGTGCAACGCGAATTTCTTCGGCATGTGTTGCATTAATCAACATACGTTTCATGGGTGTAACACCTAATAGTGATACACAGCAAAAAATCGCTAGACACGTAGCGAACATCAAGCATCACGGATCAACTGCTCAGATCTCAAAAAACCTATTGTGGTCTGAGCTTTTTTTACCGGCCTTATTTAGGTTGGCTGCGGTGTATGATTCACGTATTGATGATGGCAATACGGCTTTAACCTTTAAACGGATAAAGTCACCTGATCGCTTCACTGGCGGACGAGCGGTGTATTGGATGTGTGTAACTTTCACTGTCACATTGCTCGAAGATCAGCTCTTCTTTACATAGATAGAGTGTCTTGATACGGAATTATCGTCGTATCTTTACAAATTGTGCAGATCCAATACATCAAACGCTTTAGCCTGAATGCGACTTCAGGGTGCGACTAATCTGATGTGTATCAGTTTACGTTTAAAAACCAACAAAGTTGGCGACATATTTTTTCAGACAAACTGATTTATGTACCTGAGGTACAATTAAACGCAACAGTTTGCTTTTTTGCCGATATAATAAGCCTTCGGCGTCGGCATAATTCTTTTGGGACCTGCTCGTATATGGTGAGGTATTCAGTTGAGTGTTGTTTCAGAAAATTCTGAATAGATTCAACCTTAACCCACTAACGATGGTTTCCGTGCGCTGACTATATCAAACCTTGCATCATCTGCCTATGGGCTAAGCTTATGTTTCTTGTGTAAAGCATAGCCTAAATGATCAGTTTTTAATCAATTTTAGTATTTTATTAGGTCACTTAACTGTATGAATTCTACCCAACAATGGCAAAGTGTCACTTGGTTTGAAGTGGATGAGCATCAAGCGGGTCAACGCATCGATAATTTTTTGTTTAGTCGTTTAAAAGGGGTGCCTAAAAGTCGCATCTATCGTTTGATTCGCGAAGGGCAGGTACGGGTCAATAAAAAGCGTATTAAAGCAGAAACCAAACTCAATATTGGCGATCAAATTCGTGTAGCGCCTATTCGCTATGAACAAAAAGACGACAGTGCTGCACCTATTTCAGATAAGGTCGCACAAAGCTTATTAAGCCGTGTGATTTATGAAGATGAAGGCTTGATGGTGGTGAATAAGCCTTCGGGCATTGCGGTGCATGGCGGTAGTGGTGTCGCTTATGGTTTGATTGAGGGTTTACGTGCCGCCACAGGTAAAAAATATTTGGAGCTGATTCACCGTATTGACCGTGATACTTCGGGTTTGGTGATGGTATCTAAAAAGCGTAGCACCTTAAAAACGCTGCAGGACTTATTGCGCGAACATAAAATTCAAAAAACTTATGCGGCCATTGTCAAAGGGCAGGTGAGTTTAGATCAGCAATTGATTGATGCACCATTGCATCGTTATGAATTGGCCAATGGTGAACGTCGAGTACGTGTATCTAAAGAGGGTAAAGAATCCAAAACCCTGTGGAAGGTCGCAGAGCGTTTTATGCATGCCAGTTTGGTGTATGCATCGCCACTGTCTGGGCGTACCCATCAAATTCGTGTGCATGGTTTAAGTATTGGGCATCCTTTGGTGGGTGATGATAAATACGGACATCAAACTGAATACCGTGGTCCTGCACCACGTCGTTTGTGCTTACATGCTATGCGTTTGGAAATTCCGGGCTATCCTGTGATTGAAGCTCCTTTACCTGAAGATATGCAGAGTCTGGTGGCGCAGCTTAGAGCGCAAAAGGCGGATAAGCCGACAGCACCACCTGAGTTTTAATTTTTGTCATTCTCTATTGTGTGATAGCAGTTCCCTTCTTTTTAAAGATGAGGAACATTGTTTCTCAAGACGGAGATTGGGCTTTCAGGGGTAATTCACAGCCACATTTTATAGTTTTTAATTTAAATTCTTGTTGTATAGGCTATGCCTTACTTTTCAAAGATGAAAAGTAACAAAAATCTTTTGTTTCGCTGATGGAACATCCCTGTGCCACAGCGAAACGGCGACATTCATGTCGCCGTTTCGCTATCGAATATTTGTTGTGATATATGTGCTGATTCTTGATCATTTATCCTTTTCAGTTAAGGTAAAGCGAGGGAATTTTAAAGCAGAATCAAATCTAGGAACCTAATATGAACAAACCTGTAGAACTCATCATTTTTGATTGGGATGGCACGCTATTTAATTCCGTCGGTCAAATTGTGGCGAGTTTGCAGTTCGCAGCACAACAATTTCAGCAACCACTGACCGATGCTGCTGCTAAAAGTATTATTGGTTTGGGCTTGCCAGAAGTGGCGCAGCGCCTGTTTCCGCAGGTGCCTGAACTGCATCAGGATATTTTGCAGTGCTATTCAGAACACTATGTGGAACACTCAAAAACCGATGTTTGGTTTGATGGTGTGGCAGAAATGCTAGATGAATTGTCTGGTTTAGGTTTGAAACTGGCCGTGGCAACAGGTAAAAGCCGTAAAGGTTTAGACCGTGTATTGGCTCAAACCAAAAGTCAGGATTTATTTGTGGCAACACGCGCTGCCAGTGAAACCAAATCTAAACCTGATCCTTTAATGCTGCAGGAAATTTTAAACAGTACTCAGGTGCAGGTTGAGCAGGCTGTTATGGTGGGCGATACCTCTTATGATTTGGAAATGGCGCAGAATATTGCCATGCCACGTGTGGGTGTGAGCTATGGTGTGCATAGTGTAGAGGTGTTGCAGCGTTATCAGCCTTTGACTATTGCGCATGATGTACCGAGTTTACATGCATTTTTATTGCAACAGTACCGTTTGCGTCGGGCAGGTTAATTTACAGCACAACAAAAAGGGCAGTTTGGTAGCAAGCAAGTTGCCCTTTTTTATTGAATATATTGTGCTGACAGGAAATGCTTAGCTTTTAGTCTAAAGTAAGGATTAAGACATTTTAAGATTGCTACAAATAGTCGAGCCATCTACTCGGGAAATAATAGTAAAGCCCACGGGCGGCTGTTTTGATTGATTTTTATAAAAACAGACTAATAGCTAATAGCTATTGAAAAAAAGAAAATAAGTATTGGCATAAAAACGCCATTTTTCAGATGCTAAATCAGTTTATACATACCTCTGAGATGGACAGCTTATCACACTGACGGTCAAGATCAGGGTCATGGTGCCTTTTCTTCTTTTATTACCTTTCCAACACCTCGGGGTATAAGCCCAATTTTTGCAGTTTAAGGAAACATTGATGTCGAATTCTGCTGTTGTTGAATCAGTTGCGCAAGCATTACGTACTGCCGAACTCTCTCAAACTGCGATCGCGCCAATCCGCCCAGAGCTTGGTGGTGAAAGTGCTGACGTAGATATTGCCTATGCCGTTCAAGAAGTGAATACCGAACGTGCCTTGAAAGAAGGCCGTCGTTTGGTGGGGCGTAAAATTGGTTTGACCTCTAAAGTGGTTCAAGCACAACTGGGTGTAGATCAGCCTGACTTTGGCATGTTGTTTGCCGATATGGCTTATGGCGATGGTGAAGCAATTCCTGCAGGTTTGCTGATTCAGCCTAAAGTAGAAGCAGAAATAGCGTTGGTGATTAACCAAGACCTGACCAAAGAAAAACACACCTATGCAGACATTATCAGTGCGACTGAATATGCCTTACCAGCCATTGAAGTGGTCGATAGCCGTATTGAAAACTGGAAAATTAGTTTGATTGATACCGTGGCAGATAACGCATCTTCTGCTGCATTTGTTTTAGGTTCACAACCCGTCAAGCTAGAAAATCTAGACTTAGTGAACTGCAAAATGGTTATGACACGTGGTGAAGAAGTTGTTTCTCAAGGCGTGGGTAAAGCATGTTTGGCAAACCCGCTCAATGCTGCAGTGTGGTTGGCCGATGAAATGGTACGCCGTGGTCGTCCATTGTTAAAAGGCGACATCATCTTAACCGGTGCTTTAGGCCCTATGGTTGTTGCTCATCCAGGTGAAGAATTCAAAGTTGAAATTGAAGGCTTTGGTTCAGTAACAGCTGCGTTTGCTGCGGAATAAATCGAGATTCTAAGAGAGTACATGCATGAAAAAGATTAAATGTGCAATGATCGGTCCGGGTAATATTGGTACGGATTTGCTTTATAAATTGCAACGCAGTGAATGGTTGGAACCAGTATGGATGGTGGGGATTGACCCAACTTCTGAAGGTTTGGCACGTGCTGCAAAAATGGGTTTAAAAACCACAGCAGAAGGTGTGGATGGTTTATTGCCACATATTCTTGAAGATGACATTAAAATTGCTTTTGATGCAACGTCTGCATACGTTCACGCTGAAAACAGCCGCAAGTTAAATGAACTTGGTGTGCTGATGATTGACTTAACCCCTGCGGCAATTGGTCCATTCTGTGTACCACCAGTAAACTTAGAAGCGTTATTGGCTGCTGGCGAAGTGCCAAACGTGAACATGGTAACGTGTGGCGGTCAGGCAACAATTCCTATGGTTGCTGCAGTGTCTCGCGTTCAACCTGTGGAATATGGCGAAATCATTGCAACAGTATCAACAAAATCTGTGGGTCCGGGTACACGTAAAAATATTGATGAATTTACCCGTACGACTGCAGGCGCCATTGAAAAAGTAGGCGGTGCGAAACAAGGTAAAGCCATCATCATCATTAACCCTGCAGAGCCACCACTGATGATGCGTGACACTGTTCACTGTCTGGTTGAAGGTGAGCCAGATCAAGCCGCGATTACTGAATCTGTGCATGCCATGATCAAAGAAGTGCAGAAATATGTACCAGGCTATAAATTGGTGAATGGTCCAATTTTTGATGGTAACCGTGTTTCAATCTTCCTAGAAGTTGAAGGTTTAGGTGACTTCTTGCCGAAATACGCAGGTAACCTAGACATTATGACTGCAGCCGCTGCTCGTACTGCAGAAATGTTTGCAGAACACGTTTTCAACACTGCTGAAGCTTAAGGAATACCAAAATGTCTAAGATTATTGTTCACGATATGACTTTACGTGATGGTATGCACCCGCAGCGCCATCAAACGACTGTAGAGCAAATGATTGCAATTTCAACTGCATTAGATGATGCAGGTGTACCTTTAATTGAAGTCACGCATGGTGATGGTTTAGGTGGTTCATCAGTAAACTACGGCTTTGCAGCAGCAACTGACGAAGAATACTTGTCTGCCGTTGTGCCACGTATGAAGAATGCCAAAGTTTCTGCATTGCTTTTACCGGGTATTGGTACGGTTGATCATTTGAAAATGGCACATGAAATTGGTGTATCTACCATTCGTGTCGCCACACACTGTACTGAAGCGGATTGTTCGGAACAGCACATCACTGCTGCCCGTAAACTAGAAATGGATACTGTGGGTTTCTTGATGTTAGCGCACATGGCTTCACCTGAAAAATTGCTTGAAGAAGCGAAAAAGATGGTGTCTTACGGTGCAAACTGTATCTATGTGACGGATTCTGCGGGTTATATGCTTCCTCAAGATGTGATTGATCGTGTAGGTCACTTACGTCAACATTTGGACCCAAGCATCGAGTTAGGTTTCCACGGTCACCACAACTTAGGTATGGGTGTGTCAAATACTGTTGCCGCAGTTGAAGCAGGCGCAGTACGTGTGGACTTGGCATCTGCTGGTCTTGGTGCGGGTGCGGGGAATACACCACTTGAACTATTCATTGCTGTCGCTAACCGTATGGGTATGGATACAGGCGTGGACTTGTTTAAAGTGCAAGACGTGGCAGAAGATTTGGTGATTCCAATGATGCACAACCCAATTCGTGCCGACCGTGATGCGGCAACTTTAGGTTATGCAGGTGTGTATTCATCATTCCTATTGTTTGCGAAACGTGCTGAAGCGAAATATGGCGTTTCTGCACGTGAAATCCTGATGGAGCTTGGTCGCCGTGGTACAGTGGGCGGTCAAGAAGATATGATTGAAGACTTGGCTTTGACTATGTCTAAAGCACGTGAAATGCAAGCCTAAGTTTTAGTTTAAAGCCAGCTTGAATTAAGCACCCCAAATGTATTTGGGGTGCTTTTTTTATGGCGAAAAATAGGCAAATTCATGCAGAATTTAGTGGTGGACTAAAATGATTTTCTTATAAGTGTTGTTTATAGAAAATAACGCTAACACATTGACTTACATCTAAAAAAGATTACTCACTAGCATATTGCAAAAAATAATGACTCTTTTAGGTCAAATTGTGCTTCGAATTCAGAGAGAAAGTCATTTGATGAGGATTCATTGCCAAATGTTTTATCGTTAAAAAGAATTAAAAATGTTTAAAAAAAATCATAATGTAAAGAAAGGCTAAAATCTGCTGAAAACCCTAATACTGTGGTCGGATTTTTTTCAATTACAGAGTTTTGCATGATGCGCTAATTCGCTTATTGGATGAATAGGAAAAACTCATGCATCGTCACAACTTATGGATAGCACTTTTTGCTGCGACAGCAACTTTAGGGACAACTGCCACTCAGGCAGATTTTATCGACGACAGCAATGTTCAGCTTAAATTTAAGAATTTTTATTTAGATCGAGAATATGCGCATGAGGCAGGCCGTTCGGTAACTCCTAGTTATGGAAATTGGACGCAAGCTGTCACTTTAGATGCGAAATCTGGTTATCATGATATTGGTGCAGGTATTCAAGTCGGTGCTGATCTATTGGCACAATATGCGATTGGTTTAAAATCACGTGGTGAAGTGAATGACATTCACATGCCATATAGCAATCAGAAGACCGAACGTGATAACGCCAAGTTGGGCGCAACCTTAAAAGTTAAGGTTTCTGAAACTGAGTTGAAAGTTGGTGATCTATTACCAATGTCCCCAGTGGTATTCTTTGATCCATCGCGTCAATTACTCACAACTTATAGTGGTGCATGGTTAGAGTCTAAGGATATTCAGAATACTAAACTAACTTTGGCATATATTGAGGGCATTAATGCTCGCTATGACAATCAATACCAAGATTTAAGTTTGTTCCCTAATAACGATTTTACTAATACAACTGATGATGGTATGTATATCGCAGGTGTTGATTACCAATTTACTCCAAAAGTCGGTGGTAGCTACTGGTATGCAGATGTCACCAATATTTATCAACAACATTATGTCGCTGCAAACTACAAAACGACTGTTGGTGAAAAAACTAAGTTGGACACCCATGTTCGTTATTTTGATAATAGCGAGTCAGGTGATAAGTTGTATGGCAACATCGACAGCCAAGCAGTATCTGCTGGTGCAAAAATTAACCATGGCATGCATACGGTTCAGTTAGGTTATCAGCAAATGTTTGGTGAACATGGTACAGGTGCACCAATGTTCCCAACATTGGGTGGTTGGGTACCACAGCCGTATTTAGATAACTGGTCGGTAGCAAGCTTTATTCGTAAAGATGAGCGTTCGTGGAGTTTAGGTTATACCTATAACTTTGCAGAAGCAGGTATACCAGGTTTGACTACAACCATTCGTCATTTCCGTGGTGATAATATTGATCGTGGTGATGCTCCTGAAGGTAAAGAAAACGAAAACAATGTGATCGTAAATTACGTTGTGCCTGAAGGTAAGTTGAAAGGCTTAGGCTTCAATTACATGTTTATTGATACCAACTATAATTTTGGTAATGACTTAGAAGAACATCGTGTAGCCACCACCTATACCTATAAATTCTAAACCTTGTAAAAAAGAGCGACTTTATATAGTCGCTCTTTTTTTAATATTTATGTACTAAATACCTTATAAAAATTAAGATTTTAATTTTATTAAATTTATAAATTTCAAAGAGTTGTTTAATCGTTTTTTTATGGGTTGTGATCGTAAATTTGTATCAGTTCATAAGGCATGAACAGGTAATATAAGCCAGTAAATACGTAATGTTGAATGAGTCCACTTGACGTCAAATTCTATTTTTTTAGAGCTAAACGCAAGCTAAAGACTGTACGAGGAGTATATATGAGCACTGTTCAAATCCCTGACTATACAACAGATCCATTCTTTGGCTTAGAAGATAAATGGATTGAAACTGCCGAAGGCGAATTAACGCACTATCACGAAGTGGGTGAAGGTACACCTATTCTATTTTTACACGGTTCAGGCACAGGTGTATCTGCTGCGGCAAACTGGTGGTTAAACTTGCCACAAATTGGTGAGCAAGCACGTTGTATCGCAATTGATACCATTGGCTATGGTCAGACTGTGGTTGCTCCAAACACTGCTTATGGTATTCGTGCTTGGGTTGATCATGCAGTGCGTACATTAGATGCATTGGGCATTGAAAAAACATGGTTAGTGGGTAACTCGCTCGGTGGTTGGTTGGCATTCCAATTGGCATTGGACTACCCTGAGCGCGTACTTGGTATTGTGTCTATGGGTACAGGTGGTGCAAAACAGACTGCAGCGCTTAAAGCACATGCGAATCCAGTCTTGACTGAAGAAGGCATCAAAAAAACATTGTCGATGTTTGTAGTTAACAAAGACTTGATCACAGATGAGTTGGTTAAAGTTCGTTTTGCTTCTGCAAAAAATGACTATGCGTCAGACCGTTTAATGGATGTAGTTGGCGCACGTGACCGTGACCGTTTTGAGTTCCCACTCGATTTTGACAAAATGAAAGACATCACGGTACCTGTTTTACTGATTCACGGTACGCAGGATGTAGTGATTCCAGTATCTCGCACATGGGACATTTTAAATGTTGTGCCACATGCCGATGCGCACATTTTCAGCCAATGTGGCCACTGGTCACAAGTTGAAAAAGCGGAAGAATTTAACACTGTGATTAAAAACTATTTAACTGCACGTGGCGTAAAATAAGCAGCATGATGTGAAAAAGGATGGCTTCATGCCATCCTTTTTTATGAGTAATATTTGGGGCATTTAGTGTTGGATAAAACTGGCCACCAAATTAATGCAAATGGCTAAAATGGTGGTATTGAAACTATAAGCCAAAATAATGTGCAGTGTGTTTAGTCCGCGCATAGGTTGTGAGCTAATTGAAACATCTGCAGTTTGTGCTGAAGTACCAATCACATAACTAAAATACAAAAAATCTGGATAAGTCGGGTAGGGCGTTTTAGGAAAATCCAGCCCACCTTCTTGCTGCTGTTGCAATGCCAAATAGTAGTCATGGGCATAGTGGATGGCGAAAATGGTGTGCATAAAAAACCAAGCACATAAAATGGTGGTAATAGATAAAATAAAATGTCCCATGCGCACAAATTCACTTTGTGCAAATAAATTCACCTCAATAATGATCGCAATAAAGCACATCACCAAAGTTAAAAATACCAAAAATAGAATCAGCCATTTGCTGGCATCTTGCTGTTGGGCACGTTGCAAAATATGTGCATGATCACTGTGCCACAGATTAAGCATGGTCAGCAGTAAATAGCAGGAAATGGCAATATTCCAGCTTAGTAATAAGCAACTTGACCATGCCCATGTACTAAAAGTTTGAAATATGGCATACAGCACAATGGTAATCACAAAACTAATAAAGAAATAAGGACGTGACTGAATACCAGATCGCATGCGTGTAAATGGATTTTTAAGCATTCTTATTCCTTTTAAGGCTTTTGTTCTCACCTGATTGTGCGCTGTTTTATGGCATGAGTCTAAGTAATTCTGGGTATTTCAGGTAGGTTTACTTGTTAGACTTAAGTTGTAATTTAAGGCGCTAGATGGCAGTAATTTTATATAAAAATGCGCTGTGATATTTAAAGTTAATAAGCATTCATTTTGCATCATCTTTCAAAAATAAGTTTAGACTTAAGTCTAAAGCTGAGTATTGATGCAGAGGCAATAAAAAAAGTGCTTTTTCCCTTGGTGGAGAAAAAGCACTTTTATGATTGGGTATTTCAGGTTTGAGTTTTATTCGCGGTTTATGTCCAAATAGAACACGCGAGTGAGCAGCTCTAAAAATTTCTGTACAGCAGGTGAGTTACTGTTTTTGCCATAACTCACATATAAGTCCAAATATGGTAATTCCACATCTAAGGGGCGAATCACAGTATTTTCCATGGTTAGTGGTGCAACATAGCCCGGCAAAATGGTGCAACCCAAACCCATACCTACAGAGTTGATATTAAATAAAATGTTGTCTGCTTTTTGCACAACATTCAGTTCAATATTATGTTGTTTGGAAAAATCGACAATCAAATGGTGCAAGGTATAAGATGCTTCTGCCGCAGGAATAATAAAATCTACGCCATTTAAAGCTTTAACAGGAATACGCTCATATTTTGCTAATGGATGATCTTTAGGCAAAATAAAAATCAGCGGCTCACGTAGCACAAACTGACTTTCAATTTCATCACTATTGATATTGTGTCGGGTAAAGGTGATGTCGAGCTCACCTTTTTTGATCATCTTCATTTGCTCGGTATTGTTCAAGCTGAGCAATTCAATTTTCAAATCTGGATTTTGTACCCGTAAGTTTGGTAAAACAAAGGGGAAAATTTTCATTTCCGCCACAGGTACAAAGCCAATACGCAGCATTTGCTGTTTGGCTTGTGAAACCTGACGTGCCATGGCAACGGCTTTGTCGGCTTGGGCAAGGGTCAGGCGAGCCTGTTCCAAAAATACAGCACCTTCTTCGGTCAGTTCAACCTTGCGTTTGGTACGGTTTAACAGTTTAACGCCAACATCTTCTTCTAAGTCTTTAATTTGCTGACTCAGCGAAGGTTGAGCCGTATAAAGCTTAAGTGCCGCTTTACTGAAGTTGAGTTCTTCAGCCACGGTAATGAAGTAGCGAAGGTGACGTAATTCCATACAGCCATTCCAAAGATTAATTCAAAATATGTCTTACTATAGATTAATAAAAGTATAATCTATAAACAACCATCAGATGAAAATTATTGTGTCATTTAGGAAATAAATAGGGTTTTATCATTGTGTAATGTTTTAATCGCATAATATAAAGTTTTATTAATCCATAAAATCTATTAATTGAAACAAAAAAAATATTTCACTAAACGTCCCTAAAAAATCATTATCCATCCAAAGTTGAGTCTATTTACTTTGTGCCGTTGTTGGTCACAGGAGAGCTTTTCATGAGTGGAAAAATTGATGTGCGCGAAATCGACGCTTTGGTCGATGCACAAAATGGACGTATCACTCCATCTATTTATACAGATCCAGATATCTACGAATTAGAACTTGAACGCGTGTTCGGCCGTACGTGGTTGTTCCTGTGTCATGAAAGCCAAATTCCTAAAGCTGGCGACTTTTTCAACACCTACATGGGTGAAGATCCAATTATTGTGGCACGTCAAAAAGACGGTTCAATCAAAGCATTTTTAAACCAGTGTCGTCACCGCTCAATGCGTGTGAGCTTCGCAGACTGTGGTAATACGCGTGCATTTACTTGCCCATACCACGGCTGGTCTTACGGTATTGATGGTTCACTCAAAGATATTCCATTAGAAGAACGTGCTTATCCTCAAGGTGCTTGTAAAGAGCAATGGGGCTTGGTGGAAGTGAATCGTGTGAAGTCTTACAAAGGCTTGGTATTCGGTTGTTGGGATGAAACGACTCCTGACCTAGAAGAATACATGGGCGACATCGCTTGGTACTTAGATGGTGTGGTGGATCGTCGTCCGGGTGGTACAGAAATTATTGGTGGTGTACACAAGTGGGAAATTGACTGTAACTGGAAATTTGCTGCAGAACAGTTTGCCTCTGACCAATACCATGCATTGTTCTCTCACGCATCTGCTATTCAGGTTTTGGGTGCAAAACCAGATGATGACAGCAGTAAACAACTGGGTGCTGCACAAACCGCTCGTCCTGTTTGGGAAACTGCGAAAGACGCACTTCAATACGGTTCACGTGGTCACGGTTCAGGTTTCTTCTTTACAGAAAAACCAGATGCAAACGTATGGGTAGATGGCGAAGTTGCTAACTATTTCCGTGAAACGTATGACGAAGTTAAAGAGCGTTTAGGTGAAGTTCGTGCCTTACGTTTGGCTGGTCACAACACTATGTTCCCAACTTTGTCTTGGTTGAACGGTACAGCAACTCTTCGCGTATGGCACCCACGTGGCCCGAACAAAACTGAAGTATGGGCATTCTGTATTGCTGATGCTGAAGCTTCTCAAGAAGTGAAAGATGCTTTTGAGCGTTCTGCAACACGTGCATTTGGTCCTGCAGGTTTCTTAGAGCAAGACGACTCTGAAAACTGGATTGAAATTCAAAAAGTATTACGTGGTTACAAAGCGCGTCAAAACAAACTGATTGTTGAGATGGGTAAAGGTAACGAAAAAATCCGTGAAGATGGTATTCCGGGTATTACCAACTACATTTTCTCTGAAACTGCAGCACGTGGTATGTACCGCCGTTGGGCAGATTTGCTGATCCATGAAAAATGGGAAGATGTTGAAAAAGCAGCTGACGAATACGAGAAGGAGCTAGTGAAATGAGTCAAATCAGTTTAGAACTTCAACACGAAGTTAGCCAATTCTTGTATCGCGAAGCAAAGTTGCTGGACGACTGGAAATTCCGTGAGTGGTTAGACCTCATGGCAGAAGATATTTCTTATACCTTGCGTACTACACCAAATGCGCAAACCCGTGACCGTCGTCGTTCAGTTGAGCCACCAACCACTTGGGTGTTCAACGACAACAAACACTTGCTTGAGCGCCGTGTAGCACGTTTAGAAACGGGTATGGCGTGGGCAGAAGAGCCTCCATCACGTACAACGCACATGGTTAGCAACGTGATTGTTGAAGCAACAGATGTTGAAGGTGAATACGATGTACACGTAACTTACTTACTGTACCGTACTCAAAAAGAGAAAGACGTGACGATTTACTGTGGTAAGCGTAATGACAAAATCCGTCGTGTTGAAGGTGGCTTAGGCTTCCAAATTTTCAACCGTAAGATTGTGCTTGACCAAGTAACGTATAACTCACACAACCTGAGTGTATTCTTCTAATGAATAAGATTTTTGTTTGCCAAGTTGACGAATTAGACGAAGGCGAAGCGTTAAAAGTGGACTGCGGTGTCAACGGCATCGAAGCACTAGCAGTATTCAACAACGGTGGTGAGTTCTTTGCCATGAACGACCGTTGTTCACACGGTAATGCGTCTATGTCTGAAGGTTATCTTGAAGATGATGGCACGGTTGAATGTCCACTACATTCTGCACGTTTCTGTTTAAAAACTGGTCAAGCTTTATGCTTGCCAGCAACTGACCCAATTCAAACCTTCCCTGTGGTGGTTGAAGATGGTGCGTTATACGTAGAAATGGCAGGAGAGTAAGCATGGGTTGGCTAAAAGGCGAAGTGGCACTGATTACAGGTGGCGGTTCTGGTTTGGGTTGGGCTTTGGTAGAACGCTTCCTTGAAGAAGGTGCGCATGTGGGCGTATTACAGCGCTCACAATCTAAAGTCGATGCCTTAAAAGAACGTTTTGGTGATCAAATTGTGGCCGTCGCTGGTGATGTTGCCAACTATGCAGACAATGTCCGTGCTGTACAGGCCACTGTGGAGCGTTTTGGAAAACTGGATTGTTTTATTGGCAATGCAGGGATTTGGGATCACTACGCAGATATCGTCAATACTTCGGGTGAGCAGCTTGAAAAAGCCTTTGATGAAATCATGGGCATTAATACCAAGGCATTGATCTTGGGTGCAAAAGCGGCACTAGATGAATTGGTGAAATCTGAAGGTTCCATCATCTTAACCTTATCCAATTCTGCGCTGTATTCTTCAGGCGGTGGCCCTGTTTACACTGCATCTAAACATGCAGGTGTTGGCATCATGAAAGAGTTGGCTTATGAGTTGGCACCCAAAGTACGTGTCAATGCCGTTGCGCCATCAGCAATGAATGTCAATATTAAGGGAGCAGCCTCTTTGGGGCAGGAAAACCTTGGCTTACTTGATGCGCGTGACCCTGAAAAAATTGCACGCGGTATGCCGCTTAACTTCTTGCCTGAGCCAGAAGATATGACAGGTTCTTATGTGCTCTTAGCATCTCGTCAAAATAACCGTCCACTGACTGGCGTTCTGATCAATGCAGAATGTGGTCTGGGTATTCGTGGTTTACGTCAACCACGCGCAGGTTTCTTTGACGAATAAAATTGAGTCTAAATTCAATAGACGAATCGGCAGCCTTTCTCTGGGCTGCCTTCCTTATTTAGGAGTCTCTCATGGCCGTTAAACTCATTTGTGCATCGCACAGTCCTTTAATGGAATTTGCAACACCGCAAGATCAATCCAAAGAACAAAAAGTTCGTGCTGCCTTTGAGCAACTTGCTGCAGAAGTCAAAGCTTACGATCCAACCTTAATCATCACGTTTGGTCCAGACCATTTTAATGGTTTCTTTTACGATTTGATGCCAAGTTTCTGTGTGGGTATTCGTGCAACGGCTGCGGGTGACTGGGATTACGGCAAAGACAATGACCGTATTGATGTGCCTGAAGACAAAGCTTTGGCTATGGTACGTCGTGTATTGGATGAAGGCGTAGATGTGGCGTACTCGTATCGTATGCAGGCCGATCATGGAGTGACTCAACCTTTACACTTCTTGTGCGATGGTCAGTTAGACCGTTACCCAACCATTCCTGTATTTATCAATGGTGCTGCTGCACCAATGCCAACCACGAAGCGTACCATTGCTTTGGGTCGTGCAGTGGGGCAGTTTATCAAGTCTTTAAATCTTGAAAATGAACGTGTTCTTGTTTTAGGTACAGGTGGTTTGTCGCACGATCCACCAACACCGCAAATGGGTTCAGTACCACCTGAAGTTGAAGAGTTTTTAATTGCAGGGCGTAACCCAAGTGCTGAAGCACGTCATGCACGCCAAGCCAAGATTATTGCTGTTGGGCAAAAACTTGCAGCGGGTGATACATCGGTCGCAGTACCACTTAGCCCAGAGTGGGATATAGCCTTACTTGAGAAATTCAAGCATGCAGATTTTGCGGCAATGGAAGCCATGACTGAAGCTGAAATTCGTCGTGATGGTGGCCGTGGTGGTCAGGAAGTTCGTTCATGGATGGCTGCTTTTGCGGCATTGGATGAGCTGGGTGCGTATGACATGACCACACATTGCTATGAAGATATTAGTGAGTGGATTGCGGGCTTTGGCATCGTATCTGCCGAGTTAAAAGGTTAAGTCCATGAGCGTTGAAACAATTGTAATTGTGGGAGCAGGTCAGGCAGGGGCAAGTGCCATTCTTGAGCTGCGTGGCAATCAATATGCAGGCAAAATCATCCTCATTGGTGATGAAACACATTTGCCTTATGAGCGTCCACCGCTGTCTAAAGATGTAATTTTACGTCCTGAAGAAACCAAAATCGAAATTCTGTCTGAAGAAAAATTGGCAGAATTGGGTGTGGAAACCATCCGTGGCAATGGTGTGAGCAAAATCAATGCCGAAGCAAAAACCGTCGAACTTTTCAACGGAGAGGTTGTTGCTTACGACAAGCTTTTGCTTGCTACAGGTGGTGCAGCACGTCGTTTGCCAAATTTTGATGCTTTGGGTAAACACGTTTACACGCTGCGTAACCTTGAAGACTCACAAGCTTTGGTTCCTGTACTGCAAGCGGGTCGCCGTATCATTTTAATTGGTGGCGGTGTGATTGGTCTGGAGTTGGCATCTTCTGCACGTTTCAAAGACTGTCAAGTAACAGTCATTGAAATGGGGCCAATGGTGATGGGGCGCTCATCACCACGTATTTTAAGTGAATTCTTGCTTGAGCAGCAGCAACTGGCAGGTGTCGATGTACGTCTGTCCACACAAATTGCAGATTGTAAGTTGGATGGTGAAGAAATTGTTGTCACCCTTGAGGGCGGCGAAGAACTTCGTGCTGATGCTGTGATTTACGGTATTGGTATTATTCCAAATGCACAACTAGCAGTTGAGGCAGGTCTGGATGCAGATTTTGCGGTGCATGTGAATGAAAACTGTCAAACCTCAAACCCATACATTTATGCTGCGGGCGATGTTGCTTCACAACTTCGTGAATGTGGTAACCATCGTCGTGTAGAAACTTGGGAAAATGCTAACTTGCAAGCAGGCATTTTTGCACGTCATGTCATGGGCGTAGCGCATCCTGTTGCAAATCCAGCTTGGTTCTGGACTGATCAGCTCGACATCAACTACCAATTCGTTGGTGATATGTCAGCAGCAGAATGGCATGTACGTGGTGAGATGGATGCGACTAAACGCAGCGATTCCTCATTCGTACTGTTTGGTGTGACTGATGGCGTGATTGTAGGTGGAATTACCGTGAACGCTGCCAAAGACATGCGTCATCTGAAAAAGCTGATTAGTAAACAGGCCGTATTTGAAGCAGACAAGTATTTAGATGTGAGCCAAGACCTTCGCAAACTGGTGAAGTGATCTTGAGTAAATGAAACAGACCTGAGGCAACTCAGGTCTGTTTTTTATGTGCTTAAAAAAGTTAGATTTCATGTTGAGTCAAGTATGAACGCCAATACATCTCCGCTTGTTGTGACCGCTAGTATTTATGCGCTCTTGGTGCTGATCTGGGCCACTACGCCATTGGCGATTGTTTGGAGTGTGCAAGAAGTCCATCCGATGTGGGTGCTGATTATCCGCTACTTTGGTGCTTCTGTGATTGCGCTGTGTTTACTCAAATTGATGCGTGGCCCACTGCCTTTTGATAGCACTTCTATGAAAAGCTATTTGGCAGGGAGTCTGAACTTAATTGGCGCGCAACTGTTTATCTATTTGGCGGCAAATTATTTAACGTCAGGTTTAATGGCGCTGATTTTTGGTTTCTCGCCATTGATTGCAGGCTTGATCGGTCATGTGATTCTGCGTACACAAAAACTGATAGCGTTACAGTGGATTGGTATGGCAATTGCCATTTCAGGGCTAAGTTTTGTTTTTGCCGATTCTGCCGATAGCAAAGTCAATCCTTGGGGTGTGGTGCTCATGTTGATTAGCATGGTGTCTTATATCAGCTCAATTTTTTGGGTCAAACAAATCAATGCACCTTTAAGTCCTATGTCTCAGGCTACAGGTTCATTAATGGTTTCGGCACTGGGTTCATTGTTATTAATTCCGTTTATTTGGCAGCATGTTCCAACCGTCATGCCTGGGGTGAAAACCATGATTGGTTTCATCTTTACTATGATCATGTCGTCTATTGTGGCGATGCTTTGCTATTTCTGGCTGATTCGCCGTTTAACTGCGTCTACAGTTTCTTTAAGCAATGTGATGACGCCTATTATTGCGCTGATTTTAGGTGCAACGCTAAACAATGAACACATCAGCATGAATGCATTTATTGGTATTGCTGTGGTGATGCTGGGTATTGTGATGTATTTCTGGAAAGAATGGCGCGAACAGTATTTCTGCAAAGGCTAACTTTGCCGTGCTGAGTTGTTGCCCGATACGACTTTTTTCTCAAAACAACAAAAACATAAAGGAAATTGCCCGCTTGATTTCGCTACTATGCGTGATAGAGTCAACACATGAACCAAAGCTGTGTTTATTTCTGAACAGATCAGGATTAAAAGCATCATGGCAGATGCGCTATATATTATTGGGCTTACATGAACAACGTGGAACAAAAGCATTTTCAACTGCCAACGGAAGCCTGTTGGTCACATACTTGGCGTAAACCCAAGCTACAGTTTTTGCCTTCAAATCATTATGATGGCACGCAGTTTTTTAATCCTGTGGCGTGTCCTGAGGGGCGCAGCCAAACTGATTTACTGAAATGGTTGCTAAAACGTAAATCTAACAGTTGGAAGGTCAATCCCCAACAAGAGGCACAACAGTTCTTTGCAACGCCGCGTGTGGTTCCACAATTACGTCCACAGGCCAGTTTGGATGATTGGCAAGTTTGGTTTGTGGGGCATGCCACTGTATTGATTCAAATTGGTCCCTATAACATTTTGACCGATCCAGTCTGGGCTGAGCATGTGAGCCCGAAACAGGGTAGAGGGCCTAAACGAGCCTGTCCTGCGGGTATTGCATTGGAAGATTTACCCACCATTCATGCCGTGCTGCTTAGTCACAACCACTATGACCACATGGATTTAGCCACCTTAAAATGGTTGAACCATCAATTTGCCATGCCTATTTATACAGGTTTGGGCAATAGCTGGTATTTACCACCAGACTTGCATGTGATTGAAATGGATTGGTGGCAGTCGGCTTTGTTTAAAGAGCTTAAAATTGTGTACACCCCTGCACAACATGGTTCGGGGCGTGGTGCACGTGATCAGAACATGGCGTTGTGGGGCGGTTTTTCCATTTTGCATGGGCAAGACCATTGTTTCTTTGCGGGGGATACAGGTTATTCTCCACATTTTAAGGAAATACAAACCCGTATTGGCGCACCACGTGTGGCACTTTTGCCTATTGGTTCTTATGAGCCACGTAATCTGATGCGTTATATGCACATGAACCCTGAAGATGCCTTTCAGGCGCATAAAGATTTGCATTCCAAATGTTCTTTGGCCATTCATTACCGCACTTTTGAGTTGACCGATGAAGGGCGTGAGCAACCAGAGGCAGACTTGCATCATGCCATGAAACGTTCATCTAAATTGATGAATCCGTTTTATTGTATTCGTGAAGGTAAGAAGCTGATTGTGTAGTCGTTAACAAGCCAAAAGTAGTTTTCTACTTGCTGAAAAGCGTTAGTTGCTAACGACACAATAAAAAGCCCCTATCGAATAGGGGCTTTTTTATGGGTTTATATTTTTAGTGAATCTTTAAGTATCAAGATTACAGTACACCTGGCTGACCAAGTGCAGGATCCGTTGCACGAGCAGCTTGTGCATCTGCAACAGTCATGCCCAACGCAGCAGCAACACCTTCACCATAAGCAGGGTCACATGCGTAACAATTACGAATATGGCGGTACTTAATGAAGTCTAGCGCATCGCCCATTGCACGTGCAGTGTTATCAAACAGTGCCTGTTTTTGCTCAGGGTTCATTAGATTGAACAATGCGCGTGGTTGGCTGAAATAGTTGCTGTCGTCTTCACGATAATCCCAGAAATCTGCATCGCCACGGATTTTTAATGCAGGTTCGCGGTATTGTGGTTGCTCTTGCCATTGGTGGAAGCTGTTTGGCTCGTAGTGTGGCAAGCTGCCATAGTTGCCATCCATACGACCTTGACCATCACGACGGTTTGAGTGCACAGGACAACGTGCTGCATTCACAGGAATTTGTGAATGATTCACGCCTACACGGTAACGAGCAGCATCGGCATAGTTAACCAAACGTGCTTGTAGCATGCGGTCTGGTGAATAGCTGATTCCTGGAACAAGGTTGCTTGGCGCAAAGGCGGCTTGTTCAACATCTTGGAAGTAGTTTTCTGGGTTGCGGTTCAGCTCAAACTCACCCACTTGAATGAGTGGGTAGTCACCTTTAGGCCAAACTTTGGTCAGGTCAAATGGATGATATGGTACTTGTTCTGCCTCAAGTTCAGGCATGATTTGTACGAACAGCGTCCATTTAGGGAAATCACCACGTTCAATGGCGTTATATAGGTCAGTCTGGCTGCTTTCACGGTCACGACCAACTAATTCTGCTGCTTCTGCATCGGTCAGGTTTTTGATGCCTTGTTGCGTGCGGAAGTGGAATTTTACCCAGAAGCGTTCATTGTTGGCATTAATGAAGCTATAGGTATGGCTACCAAAACCATGCATGTGACGATAACCGACTGGAATACCACGGTCAGACATCACAATGGTGACTTGGTGTAATGCTTCTGGCAGTAATGTCCAGAAATCCCAGTTGTTGGTTGCATCACGTAGGTTGGTGCGCGGGTCACGCTTTACGGCTTTGTTCAGGTCTGGGAATTGGCGAGGGTCGCGGAAGAAGAATACTGGTGTGTTGTTACCAACTAAATCCCAGTTACCTTCTTCGGTATAGAATTTCAGTGCAAAACCACGAATATCACGTTCTGCATCGGCAGCACCACGCTCACCTGCAACGGTAGAGAAGCGCGCAAACATTTCAGTTTTTTTGCCCACTTCAGAGAAGATTTTAGCGCGAGTATATTGGCTAATGTCATGGGTCACTGTAAATGTACCAAAAGCACCTGAACCTTTGGCATGCATACGACGCTCAGGAATCACTTCGCGAACAAAGTTAGCTAGTTTTTCATTGAGCCATAAATCTTGCGCAAGCAATGGACCACGAGCACCTGCGGTCATACTGTTTTGGTTATCAACAACGGGTGCGCCCGCGTCAGTGGTTAAATGCGTCACAGGACATTTTTTAATATCTTGGCTCATCATTGTTCTCCATTATTGTGATCATCATGTAGGGGGCTGCATTAGAAACTTATCTTCATAAAGCAAGCTGCCATGAACCGTTTTGTTCGTTTAAAAAATCAACTACAACACCACAATATCATGCTGAAATGTCATGCATAGCTGAAAGCATCTAAATCTTACCATTTTAATGTAAAACGATTTTATTGATTTTACAAATAGATAAATTTGTTGCTGATGATTGGCATTAACGATGCTAAAACTGAGTGCTTGGCTGACGTAAATTGGAAGCTATTAAAGGCTTTTCAGGTTGTTGTAAAAAGGCTGCATGGCTTGCAACATATCACTACGTAATTGCGGCCAATCCTGAAAATTAGGCTCCATTAATAAACTTTGTGCGACAAAACCATAGCAAATACGCTGCATATTTAAAGCAAGGGCGTAGCACTGGCTTGTATTGGCAATAAATGGGCCAAGAATATTCAGCCACATCTGCACCATCATGGCATAACTTTTTCTATAAATTTCAATGCTAGAAATTTGCCGCTCTAATAAAAAACTATGCGCCCATAAAAATTGTTGAGCCTGAATCTGTTCGAGCTGAAAGCCTACAATTAGCTGCAAATAATCCTCAAAAGCCAGATTTGTGGATAACTCCAGTTGCCGATGTGCATAAGTTTGTAGGCGTTCTGCATTGGTTTTCACGTGTAGGTGAATGGTGAGTGCAATTAAATCTTCTTTTTTAGAAAAATATTCATAAAACGTGCCTAAACCCACGCCTGCCAAGTCTGTAATTTCACGAATGGTAATTTGATCTGCAGGGCGTTCATGTAAAAGCCGAACAAAACTTTCCTGTAAGGCCTCTTGGGTCAGTTTAGCCCTTGATTGGCGCGGTTTACGACGTACTTGTATCTCAGATTTTTTCATAAATAAAGCCGAACACCTTGCTGCTTATTATTTTCTATACTGAAAAGCATCATCAGGAAAAAATCATCAGGGATCTAACACATTGCAAACATGGGCGACCCATCAAATTCAAAATCAGTTTGACGAACTACAAGACTATAACTTATTTGAAAGTGACATTGTTTTACAAGAAATTTTATCTCGTTATGGTAGTACGGATCAGACACAGCTCAATGAAATGGGGCAAATTGCGGCTTCGGCAGAATATTATCACTATGCAGATTTAGCCAATCGGCATACCCCTATTTTACATGCCTTTGATGCTCGTGGACGTCGTCAGGATATGGTTGAGTTTCATCCCGCATGGCATCACTGGATGGCGCTGAATCGTGAATTTGACACCCATGCGCATCCATTTAAACAGCTTCAATCTACAGCAAAGTGGGTGGATTGGGCCAGTCGGTTTTATCTGGCAGGACAAGTTGAATGTGGTAATTTATGCCCGAATTCTATGACTTTGGGCAGTATTCCGCTGATTCAGCGTGAACCTGAATTGTGGGCCAAAATTGGCGAAAAGCTGCTAAGCAATGAATATGATCCGCGTGATGTGCCAATTTCACAAAAGAAATCTATTTGGCTCGGCATGGGGATGACAGAAAAGCAGGGTGGTTCAGATGTGCGTGCCAACCAAACACTTGCCGTTCCAGTCGCAGAAACAGGACGAGGCCAAGCTTATTTACTGACAGGGCATAAATGGTTTTTCTCGGCCCCGATGTGTGATGCGCATTTGGTGGTGGCCAATACCGAGCAAGATGGTTTGGCTTGTTTCTTTGTACCGCGCTGGTTGGAAGATGGCAGCAAAAATCATGTTCAGGTACAGCGCTTAAAAGACAAAGTCGGAAACCGCAGCAACTCCAGTTCAGAAGTCGAATTTCAGAAGGCTTGGGGCATTATGATTGGAGAAGCGGGGCGTGGTATTCCCACGATTATTGAAATGGCGAATTACACCCGTTTAACTTGTGCTGTGGGCAGTAGTGCCATGTTGCGCCAAGCCCTTGTGCAGTGCCTTGCCTATACCCGACAGCGTCAGGCTTTTGGGCAGACGCTGGCTAATCAGCCATTAATGCAGGCGGTTTTGACAGATTTAGCACTGGAAACTGAAGCTGCAGTACAACTCAGTTTTCATTTGGCAAATTGTTATGAAAGCGATGATGCTGTGTCTTTGGCATGGAAGCGTTTAATGACACCTGCAGCGAAGTTTTGGGTATGCAAACGAGCTGTGGAGCTTACAGGCGAGATGATGGAAGTCTTTGGTGGCAATGGTTATGTCGATAACGGCATCATGGCACGTATTTTCAAAGAAGCGCCTGTGAATACCATTTGGGAAGGTTCAGGCAATGTGATGTGCTTAGATGTGCTACGCGCCATGCAGCGAGAACCTGAGCTAATTCAGGTGTTATTACAAGACTTGGCGGGTACTGCCATTACAGATGCTATTTTGGGCAGTGAATTAGATCGTTTGCAGCAGTTATTGAAGAGCACGAACAGCAATGATTTGCAATTTATGGCACGTTCTTTAGTCAGCCGTTTAGTGATCTTGGCACAAGCGGTATTGTTGCTGCGTTATGCCCCAGACTTTGTTGCACAGGGTTTTATCCAGTCACGTTATAGTGAGTCGCATGGGCAAGTGGTAGGTATGCTGAAACCTGAACAGGTAGATGTTGCAGCCATTTTACAGCGTGCATTTGCGGCATAAAACTCAATACTCGCTCGCTGTGTTCAGAACACCAAAAAATTCACCCGTTTGGCAAACACCAAACGGGTGAATCGAACCGTCTCTTTCAGTTAAGTGTTGAATAATCACACTCAATAGATCGAGTCAAAGCTGATCTGGTAATACTTATTTCGCAGGCTCTTCAGCTTTTACACCTTTTTGATAAAGCGTGTAAATGTAGATCGGAATATCCAAATCTTCTAAGTGTTTGTAGATCAGTGGACGTACATCTTCCCAATCTAAACCGCCTACACCTGTTGCAAGACGTGGTAATGCCAAGCTTTCAATTTTCTCTTCTTCAATCAACTGTTTTAAGTTTTTCAAAGTACGGTTTACGTATTCTGTTGATGCTTTACCTGGTTTTGAACCGTTGTCATAAGCGGCTTCCTGAGTCATCAGGTTTACAATGCGTTGACCTTCAGCATTAACCCAAGTCCATTGCTCGCCCGCTTTCGGGTGGTAAATATGGCAATAGTTACGGAAGTCTTTATACAATGCAGGCCAGTGCTCGCGCAGACTTAAAGCCAAACCTGTAGCAAAGTTATCGTTAGGGGCAACACCGTGAGCAATTGCACGTGCTTCGCTCAGTAAAATATCTCCAGATACTTCATAAATCATAGATTTGACTCCTGTTTTTAATGGTCTTGTTTAACTGATCTTCTATATTCATATTAGCCAATCATTGCCGTTTTTCTAGTGGATTTTATAACTACTAAGTCTTTGCAAAGTAATAAAATTTTTTAGAATTTCGTGCTATAATTGTATGGGTAAAGCAGCTGAATATTCTTTAAAATAGCTTTCAAAAATAACCGTTAGAAAAATCCAGTAAAACTGCTTTTAGTAAGTTTTTCACCCTTATTTTTATCTTAGCACTATTTAGGGTAAATCGCTTGTAAATTGTACAAAAAAGCGTATGATCGGCTGCCCAATTTGTGTGGAAGGGTGAAGGAAGATTAACCATATTTTGCAGATATTATCGGCTTGAATTTTACGCCAACACCTCCATTTATATAGAGCAGGCATACTGCTCATTTCAATGATCAACTGAAAGGAACAGCATCATGGCAAAGAAAAAACAGCCAGAACTTATTCAGCATAACTTTGTGGCAAAGCACATGCATGAGGTCAACAAAAGTCAGGTTTTTGTAGACCGTAAGAAAAATGCCAAACGAGGCTATAGCAAACACAAACAAGGGCGATATTCCGATGATTATCGCCCTTGTTGTTTTTGGGATGTATTGCGTGCTGCTTGAGCTTTAGCAATGTTTATGGCGCTACGATGCGTGTTGCCAGTTTCACCATATCGCCCAAGCCATGGGTTTTAAAATAATATTCAAGCAAACTTTTTACCATAAGTGGGTTATTCATTTTTAAGGCTTGTTCTAGTAGATTTTGTGCATCACTCATTGGTACATGACAAATCGCTTTACGCACCCGCAGAATATTACTTGAACTCATCGACAGGGTATTAAAGCCCATAGCCATCAAGAGCACCGCAGACAGCGGGTCTCCCGCCATTTCACCACAGACACTCACTGGCTTATCATATTTATGACATTCTTTTACCAAGCGGGTTAAGGCGCGTAGTACTGCGGGGTGAAAGTGTGAATAGACGTTGGCCACGCGCGGATTGTTACGGTCAACTGCCAATAAATATTGGGTTAAATCGTTTGATCCCACCGAGAAGAAATCCACCAACGGGGCAAATTCATCAATTTGTAGCAGTACACTCGGCACTTCTACCATAATGCCAATTTTAGGCTTGTTAATTTTAACCTGTTCTTCTTCCTGTACCGCTTGCCAGTCACGATCGAGCAAATATAAGGCTTCTTCTACCTCGCTGACACTGGTAATCATAGGCAGTAAAATATGCAGATTATTCAGACCAATGCTGGCTTTGAGCATGGCGCGAATTTGCGAAGAAAAAATTTCAGGGTGATCCAGTGTGAAGCGAATTCCACGCCAGCCTAAGGCTGAGTTTTCTTCCTCAATCGAGAAGTATGGCAAGTCCTTGTCAGCACCAATATCCAGCGTACGCATCACCACCGGTTTATTGGCAAAATGGCTAAGCTGTTGGCGGTAAATGGCACGTTGTTCTTCTTCACCTGGGAAGCGATCACGCAGCATGAACGGAATTTCAGAACGGTATAAACCGACCCCTTTAGCGCCACGTTGCACGCCACGTACAACATCAATCATCAAGCCTGTATTGACGTACAATTTTACCGCAACGCCGTCAGGGGTAATCGCGTCTTTGGTTTCATATTGCTTCAGGTCTTTGGCAATTTGCTCTTCTTCTTTTTGAATCTCTTTATAGCGTGTGCGCATACGTCGTGGCGGGTTGATGAAGACCCGGCCTTGGTGCGCATCTACAATCATTTCTACATCGTCTAGACTGTTGATTGGCAGCTCAGTCACACCCACTACAGTTGGAATGCCGAGGGCACGTGCCACAATCACCATGTGTGAGTTCATCGCCCCTTCGGTGGTGACAATCGCTGCAATTTTATCGACAGGCAGTTCCACCAAAGCTGCGGTGGAAATTTCTTCGCCAATTAAAATGCTTTCATCGGTCAGTTCACGGTGACTGGCATCGGCTTCTTGCAAAGAGGCTAAAATACGACGGCCTAAATCTTTCAGATCAGACACACGCTCACGTAAATAGTCATCTTCCATTTGCGAAAATAAGGCAATGTGATTGTCAATCACAATACGCACCGCACCTTGTGCCCAGTTCCCTTCGCGAATCAGTTCTTTAATTTCGGCAGGTAGGGCATTTTCATCCAACATGCGCAGGAATACGCTAAACAGTGCACGTTCCTCCGCCATTAAGGCATCCTGCATTTTGTCATCGAGCGCCTGAATTTCCTGACGTACTGTATCGAGTGCGTTGTCCAGTAATGTCAGTTCTTCGCTAATGTCATCGGCTTCACGGTCTGGCACAGCAGCCAAGTCCGCAGGAGGATACAAAATGACCGCACGACCTAAAGCAATCCCGCCTGAACCCGAAACCCCCTGAAAGGTTTTGTAGGCAGGCAGGTTGTTCGGTTTGCGGAATACATCAATATTGCCCACGGCATGCGCATGTGCAATCACGCCTGAGAGCTGGGCGCAGAGCGTCACTAAAAAGGACTCTGCCGCTTCAGAAAAGTCTTGTTTGTCCTTGTTTTGCACCACAAGAACCCCCATTACTTTACGACGGTACATGACTGGTACGCCAAGGAAGGAGTTATAAATTTCCTCGCCTGTTTCGGCTAAATACATGAAGCGTTCATGTTTAGGCGCATCGTCTAGGTTGACGATTTCTTCACGCTGTCCAACCAGTCCGACTAGACCTTCGCTGGTATGTAAAGATACATGTCCTACAGATTCAGGGTTTAAACCTTTTGAAGCCATGAGGAGGTAGCGCTGATTACGTTCATCCAACAGGTAAATCGAGCAGACATCCACATGCATGGCTTCTGCGACCTGATTCACCATAATGTCGAGTGATTCATGCAAACTGGTGGACGCATTAATTTCTTGCACAATGCGTCTAAGGGTATCCAGTTGCATGTTTGACATACGCGCTACTCCATATTTAGATGGGTTATTTTTAGGTCAGTTGTTACACAGCTCATGACCCTAAGTTATCACAACTGCGTCTATAACATTAAGTTTAAAAACCTACATTTTTTTGCAGGTTTTTAAGGTTTTTTGAGCGGTAATTGATTGCACAATTCCACCATCGCTTTACGGTAGACGTCACGTTTAAAATTGACGACCTGACCGAGCGGATACCAATAACTGACCCATTGCCATTGATCAAATTCAGGTGGGTCGGACAAATTCAGCCGAATATGATGGGCTGAAGCCGTCAGTTGCAATAAAAACCACTTCTGTTTTTGACCAATACATACTGGGTCTGAATCCGTGCGTATGTACCGATGTGGCAAACGATAACGCAGCCAACCTTTAGTTTGCGCGATAACTTGGACGTGTTCGGGCAGTAAGCCAACTTCTTCTCTCAGCTCACGATAAAGTGCCTGTTCAGGGGTTTCTCCATATTGGATACCTCCTTGTGGAAATTGCCATGCATTGTGACCAATGCGTTTTGCCCATAGAACTTGTCCAAACTCGTTTGCCAAAATGATCCCGACATTGGGTCGGAAACCTTCTGAGTCGATCATTTGGCTACCTAAATATTGTTTAATTTATGACTTTGCACTCGGGGATGATGATTTCTTTTCTCCAACTCGAAAACGCAAAGTGTAAATAATGTTAAAATTGCTATGATCTTAACGAATTTCTATCGACTAGCGGAGATAGATTTACAATTTTTTTCTTAAATTTCAGTTTTTACGAGTATTTTCATGAAATTGGCGCTATTTGATCTCGATCACACCTTGTTAAATACTGATTCAGATCATTCTTGGGGTGAGTTTTTGGTAAATGAAGGTTTGGTCGATCCAGTCCGTCACCGCGCCATGAACGACAAGTTTTATGAAGACTACAAAGCAGGGCAGCTCGACCCAATTGCATATAACGAATTTGTATTTGAATTTTTAACTCAGCACGACAATCAATACCTGACCGAATTGCATGAACTATTTATGCAAAAGGTGATTCGTCCGCAAATGCGTCCCGAAGGCTTTAAAGCGATTCAGCGTCATCAGGCTTTAGGACATGAATTGGTAGGCATCACTGCAACTTCTGACTTTATTACGGCACCTATTTTTCGTGAATTTGGCATTACTGAAATTATTGCCACCAATGCGGAAGTGGTCGATGGAAAATATACAGGTAAGGTCATTAACACTGCATGTTACCAAAAAGGCAAATTGGTACGTTTGGAGCAATGGCTAGAAGGCCGCGATGTGACCGAGTCTTGGGCATATTCAGATTCCATTAACGACCGTTTCTTGCTGGAATATGCCGATCATGCGATTGCGGTAAACCCCGATGCACGTTTACAGGCTTTGGCGGAAGAGCAAGGTTGGGATGTGCAGGACTGGTCAATTTAAAGCTTAGATTAGCGCAATTGTCGCTGTATCAGGTGTAACTAGTCGCTTGTTTCTGTTTTGTTTTTATTTGCTGTAATGTTGGATTATGTCATTCATTTTTAGAATAGGCGTGCTAAGGTAAGGCAAGAATTAAAAAACAGCAGGAGTGAAAAAATGAGCGGTGTACGCCCAAGAATGACACATTTATTTGAACAATTAGGTTTAGATGCCAGTGAAGAAGCGATTCAGCAATTTATTGTGACACATCAACTTAGCGCAGAAACCAATATTGCCGATGCTGATTTTTGGACAGACGCACAACGTCAGTTTATTGTTGAAAAAATAAAATCGGATGGTTCATGGGCGATTGTGGTGGATCAATTGAATGAATCTTTACATGAAGATTCGGTCAATCGTTAAGAAATAGACCACGCAGCATTTTGAAATTCTGATAAAAATAGCCCTCAAGTGATGAATCACTTGAGGGCTATTTTGTTGAGTCTAGAAAAGTAAGCTTGATAGATAAAAATGTTTTTGAGTTGTAATGCTTAATGCTTCATCATCTCAATCAATTCTAAAACTGCACGTGATTGTGTCCGTCCAGGATGCCATACCATACCGAGTTGACGGTTCATTTCTAAATCAATATCTAACTGTTGCAAGTCCTGATTGACCAAAGTTTTGGGTAGAACAGACCAGCCCAAACCAATAGACACCAACATCCGAATTGATTCTAACGGGTTGTTGCTCATGGTGACTTTAGGTTTTACCCCTTGCTTTTCAAACTCTGCTAAGGTGATTTGACTGGTATAGGTTTGCGCAGCGGGTAACAAACTTGGGTAGCTAAGTAAGTCGGACAATTGTAGGTTTTTTTGACCTGCTAGAGGATGAAATGGCGCCACGACAAAGACCAAAGGATCATTCCAAATGGTGACATAAGCCAAGCGCTCATCCAGTTTAGGTGGAAGGGTCAGAAAAGCCAGTTCTAAATCTCCAGCCAAAACCTGCTCATGTGCCTGTTCAGAATCGACAAAATGCACATCTAGCGTGACATTGGGAAATTCCTGTACGTATTCACGTAAATGATTGGGTAAATGGTGCAAACCAATATGGTGACTGGTGCCAATTTTTAGTTTGCCTTGAACTTGCCCTTGTTCATGGCTGAGGGTGTGATGAATATCGCCCAGCTCATTCAGCCAGTTTTTAACTTTAGGTAACAATGAATGTGCCGCATGTGTGGCTTGTACGCCACGTCCTGCCGATTCAAACAGTTTTACACCAAAATAATCTTCCAAACTGTGAATGCGTTTGGTCACTGCCGGCTGGGTAATAAACAGTTGATCTGCGGCCAAAGAAATAGAGCCCGTTTCCATGACTTTTACAAAAGCTTCGAAGGCTGCAAGATTCATCTGAACTACCTATAAGTATTTTTTATCACTGTGTTTATTATTTAGAAAAAATTAGAATTAATCAAAACAAATTCTACATATTTTGAAACTGTAGGCAGAAACATCCTCAAAGGAGTAGGTTTAAAAAAGGGCATAAAAAAAGATCATCGTCGCTTGCGCTACGATGATCTAAGAGGAAGAAATAGAACAGCAGTATTCACTTGAGAAGAGGATAACTAGAGCATAACGATATGTTAACTAGGCGATAATATTGGTCTCTTCAGCTTGTGTTTTCTTTTCCCAAATACGTTCGTGAATGAAATAAGCCACCGCTTGAACCGTTGGTTCGACCAAACTTAAGGTAATAGCCATCCAAATATTACCCGTGACCACATAACCAACCACCATTGCCACGGTGATGTGCATAATGTAGTAGCTCAAGGTCTTTTTGAACATGCGTTGATTGTTAGCAACAAATTTTTGAATATGACTCATGTGATACTCCTGTGCTGCTTTGGTGTTTCTCTGTGTGATAGCTAAAGGATAATCATTCTTGCTTGATTTGTAAAAACGAATATTTTTGTGTTTTTGATTGGAAAATTAGATTTTAGTCGTAATTATTTTTTAGATGAAACGATGTTGATTGAACTCAACTTGAAAACAAAACAGGTTTGAACCAATAAAAAATATTTTGCTTGGAGATAAATATTAATTCCCAAAAGTTTTTAAATTAATAAAAATGATAAATTAGATTTATACAAATTCGCGGTTATAATCGAAAGAATGAAAAAATTACCCAGTCCAGTGGAGTAGATCTGACATGGCAGGCGAAAACCAACAAGCACAAAATCCAACAGCAAAAACTTTGTATGACAAATTGTGGGATGATCACTTGGTCACCCAACGTGACGATGGCTCAGCTTTATTGTATATCGACCGTCATTTATTGCATGAGGTGACTTCTCCACAAGCGTTTGAGGGCTTACAACTTGCAGGTCGTCAACCGTGGCGTTTAAGTGCCAATGTGGCAACGCCTGACCACAACGTACCAACCTCTAAAAAAGAGCGTGCAGACGGCATTGCAGGTATTGAAGATGATACTTCTCGTATTCAGGTGCAAACCTTGGATGACAACTGTAAAACCTTTAACGTGGTGCAGTTTGACATCAATGACATCCGTCAGGGTATTGCGCACGTGGTTGGGCCTGAGCAAGGTTTAACTTTACCAGGCATGACGGTTGTGTGTGGTGACTCACATACAGCGACACATGGTGCATTTGGTTGTTTGGCACACGGTATTGGTACTTCTGAAGTTGAACACGTATTGGCAACCCAATGCTTAGTTCAAAAGAAAATGAAAAACATGCTGGTGCGTGTAGATGGCAAATTAGGTCAGGGCGTTACCCCAAAAGACGTCGTATTGGCCATTATTGGTAAAATCGGTACGGCTGGTGGTACAGGTCACGCGATTGAATTTGGTGGTCAAGTTTTCCGTGATATGTCTATTGAAGGCCGTATGACTGTATGTAACATGGCCATTGAAGCGGGTGCACGTGTAGGTATGGTGGCTGTCGATGACAAAACCATTGAATACGTGAAAGATCGTAACTACGCACCGAAAGGCGAGCAATGGGATGCTGCAGTTGCTTATTGGAATACCTTACATTCAGATGAAGGCGCACACTTTGACACCGTTGTTGTGTTGCAAGGTGAAGAGATTGAGCCACAAGTGTCTTGGGGGACTTCTCCAGAAATGGTGATTCCAGTGTCACAAGCCGTACCGACTTTAGAACAAGCTAAAGATGACGTACAGCGCAATGACTGGACACGTGCTTATCAATATATGGGTTTAACTGCAGGTCAGTCTTTGGCAGACATTCAATTAGACCGTGTATTTATTGGTTCATGTACCAACTCGCGTATTGAAGATATTCGTGCCGCAGCTGAAGTCATTAAAGGTCGTAAAGTTGCTGAAAGCATTAAACAAGCGATGGTCGTTCCTGGTTCTGGCTTAGTGAAGCAACAAGCAGAACAAGAAGGCTTAGACAAAATTTTTGTAGAAGCAGGTTTTGAATGGCGTGAGCCAGGTTGTTCAATGTGCTTGGCCATGAATGCAGACAAGTTACAACCAGGTGAGCACTGTGCATCGACATCAAACCGTAACTTTGAAGGTCGTCAGGGTAACGGTGGTCGTACTCACTTGGTGAGTCCAGCAATGGCTGCTGCAGCTGCAATTGCAGGTCATTTTGTAGACGTACGTTCATTCTAAGTTATTCCCTCATCCCAACCTTCTCCTAAGAGGGAGAAGGAGTTCTCTCTCGTAATAGAAGAGAGAGGGAGAGGTTACGGATTCAGTGAGAATTAAACATGAAAAAATATACCGTTGAACAAGGTATCGTTGCACCATTAGACCGTGCCAATGTCGATACTGACTTAATCATTCCAAAACAGTTCTTGAAATCAATTAAGCGCACAGGCTTTGGTGATAACTTATTTGATGAATTACGTTATTTGGATGAAGGCTATCCAGGACAGGACAATTCAAAACGTCCGTTGAATACTGAGTTCGTATTGAATCAGCCACGTTATCAGGGCGCTTCAATTTTGATTTCACGTGCTAACTTTGGTTGTGGTTCAAGCCGTGAGCATGCGCCATGGGCATTGAATGAATATGGTTTCCGTACTGTGATTGCGCCAAGCTTTGCTGACATCTTCTTTAATAACTGCTTTAAAAATGGCATGTTACCTGTAATTTTAACTGAAGATCAGGTGGAGCAGTTATTTAAGGAATGTGCTGCGACAGAAGGTTATCAATTAACCATTGACCTAGAAGCGCAAGAAGTACGCACACCAAACGGTACTGCATTTAAGTTTGAGGTCGATCCATTCCGTAAACATTGTTTGTTGAATGGTTTAGATGATATTGGTCTAACTTTGCAAGCGGCAGATGATATTCGTGCTTATGAAGAGAAAACCAAGCAATCTCGTCCATGGGTTTTTGCTGAAATTCAGGCTTAAGTCCAGTCAAATTAGTCATAGCATCGTGGCCTAACTCTTGCTAACATCGGCACATAATAATTTTTATATTTTGTATCTAACAAGTGAGGTTGGGCGCGAACAATGAGTAAGATTTTCGGTCAGCTTGCTGTAATTGGATTTTGTGTGACTGCGTTAAGTGCATGCCAAACGTGGGATACAGCACGGCTTAAACAGGTAAAAGAAACTGCGCAAACTAAATCCAATGCATTAATTTACTGTACAGGTACGGATGATTGTGAATTTGAACGGTTAAATAAAGTCACCATTGTAGATGCAGAAAATCATCGTGTGACACGTACTGCCATCAAACAAGGTTTGGTGCGTTTACAGGAATCTTCCTTAAATAAATCGAATGCCTTGTATTTGTCTGTGCCTCCTGCACAGCATGAGTTGGTAATACGTTTTTATCCGATTTCTAAAGATCGTGCAGAAAAATTGCATGTCATTCATAAGTTTAATGCCAAGCAAAAATATACCTTTAGAATGTATCGAGACCGCATTCGTACTAAAGGTAGCTTATTAAATGTATCTGCACCCGATCCACTCTGCGTGGAGCTGATGCAAAACAACAAACCCATTCGTCGTTTTTGCAAACCCTACAATGTCCTGAATGGCTTAGGCGAGTTTGTGGAACAAAAAATTTAGTCTCTACAGTCGTTGACTGTTATTAACAATGGAAATTTTCATGTCAAAACATATTTTGATTTTAGCTGGTGACGGCATTGGTCCAGAAATTGTGAAAGCTGCTGAACAAGTGCTGACACGTGTCAATGAAAAATTCAATTTGGGTTTGACTTGGGAACAAGGTTTATTGGGTGGTTCAGCAATTGATGCACATGGCGAACCGTACCCTGCAGTAACATCTGAACAGGCTAAAAAAGCCGATGCAATTTTATTAGGCGCTGTTGGTGGTCCAAAGTGGGACAACATTGAGCGTTCAATTCGTCCAGAGCGTGGCTTATTAAAACTACGCAGTGAATTGAACTTGTTTGCTAACTTACGTCCAGCGATTTTGTACCCACAATTGGCAGATGCTTCTAGCTTGAAAGCTGAGATTGTAGCAGGTTTGGACATTCTGATTGTACGTGAATTAACAGGTGGTATTTACTTCGGTCAGCCACGTGGTATTCGTGAATTAGAAAATGGTGAAAAACAAGGTTATAACACCGACGTTTATTCAGAGTCTGAAATTAAGCGTATTGCCAAAGTTGCATTTGAGTTGGCTGGCTTACGTGGTGGTAAAGTATGTTCTGTCGATAAAGCCAACGTACTTGAAGTGACAGAGTTGTGGAAGCAAACAGTCACTGCAATGCAGCAAGCAGATTATCCAAACATCAATTTATCGCACATGTATGTAGATAATGCAGCGATGCAATTGGTACGTGCACCAAAACAGTTTGACGTGATTGTAACCTCTAACTTGTTCGGTGATATTTTGTCTGATGAAGCGGCAATGTTGACGGGTTCTATTGGTATGTTGCCATCTGCTTCTTTAGATGAAAATGGTAAAGGTATGTATGAGCCATGTCATGGTTCAGCGCCAGACATCGCAGGTCAAAACTTAGCGAATCCATTGGCGACTATTCTTTCTGTAGCAATGATGTTGCGTTATACCTTCCGTGAAGAAGCTGCAGCAAAAGCCATTGAAGATGCAGTAGGCAATGTATTGGATCAAGGTTTACGTACTGCCGATATTATGTCTGAAGGCATGAATAAAGTTGGTACGGTTGAAATGGGTCAAGCAGTCGTTACTGCACTTAACTAAAAATTTAAGCGATTTAACCTATCGCTTACAGCGCTAAATCAAATCATCAAACGCAGTCTTCGGGCTGCGTTTTTTATTGGTTTTGTACTTTTAGAGTGTTTTAGCTAGGAGAATTAACAGCGTTGTCCTGAAACATACACTGCGGTAGCAATACCCTGCTGTAGGCGAAAATACAAATCACAAGCCAGTGCAACATCGTAACTTTCATGACTCGGGATACCAATATTTAATGGAACAGCACCAATACCTGTAGTGGGATGCTGCGCCATAGGGATCGGAACACGCATAGGACGAATGATACGGTAATGTAGCAATTGAGGGGTAGCTTGAGCTGTACCAAGCTGTTGATAGCCAATTTGGCTTAATTGCAGATGGGTCAGGATATATTGGCTAGATTGACCAATAAATTGCTGTAAATAAGTATCGCGGTTTAAAGTGGAATGCGGTGGATTGCTACTACACGCCACAAAACTGAGTGCAAAAAGACCTGTTATACAAGCAACGCAAGATCGAAAAAACATAAACTTTTCTCCATTGCTCAAAATTTTATTGTAGCGAGCAACGCTGGAAGAAATGTTGTGATTCGATAGGCGGTAGCTAGAAAAGGTTTGAGAATGGAGGATTTTTAAAAAATAACGTAAAAAAGCCACTCCGAAAGTGGCTTTAGCTTACTCTAAAACTTAGCGTGCGCGGTAAGTGATGCGACCCTTGGTTAAGTCGTAAGGTGTCATTTCAACCTTCACACTGTCGCCTGTTAAAATACGAATATAGTGTTTACGCATTTTACCAGAAATGTGAGCAATCACTTCATGACCGTTTTCTAAACGTACACGAAACATAGTATTAGGAAGCGTTTCGGTGACAACGCCTTCGAACTCGATGAGTTCCTCTTTATTGGCCATGGCCTACCTGAGTATCAAATTGGAAAGGCGCAAATTATAGGCAATTTTTCTGAAAAAATCAAGACGCTTTACCCTATACACCGCGCATCTGTTAGTAAAATAAGCGAATCATCGGTTTATACTTTTTCTGTAAAAAGGGGCTTGGGTAGGTTGTCAGTTTGGTCAATCGCAGTTAATCTAATTTCAATCTTTTTGGGTATAAATGAAGTACATACAAGGAAGGTTTTTGCGTGGGTCAGCTAACTGATGCATCGGTTGTATTGCGATTAGGCTACCAAGCGATTCGTCGTGCGGGGTTGCCAACCGAAGAAATTTTAACAAAAGCAGGCGTGGCCTTAAATCAGGTCGATGCCAATCAACGTACGCCTTTAAATGCACAATATGCGTTTTGGGTTGCAGCTGAAGAAGTCAGCAAAGACCCAGATATCGGTTTACACTTGGGTGAGCATTTGCCATTGTACCGAGGGCAAGTGATTGAGCACTTGTTTATTTCTTCAGAAAACTTTGGAGAAGGCTTAAAGCGTGCCTTGGCCTATCAACGTCTAATTAGTGATGCTTTTGATGCCAAACTGGTGGTTGAGGATGACCGTTGTTATTTGACTAACGGGGTGCAGCCGTGGTCTGAAAATATTGTCAATCGCCACTTTTCTGAATGTGCTATGTCGGGTGTACTGCGCTTTTTTAAATTTATTACCGAAGGCAGATTTCAGCCCATTTATATCGACTTCAATTTTAGTGAAGGGGCAATGGATGATGAATACTTTCGGGTGTTTGAATGTCCAGTAAGCTTGGGGCAAAAAGAAACTCGTTTGTACTTTGATCCAAGTATTTTAGAGTATCCGCTTTGGCAGGCTGAACCTGAGCTGCTGCAGTTACATGAGCAACTGGCATTGGAAAAGCTGCAGGAATTGGCACGTTATGATTTGGTGGGTGAGGTACGACGTGCCATTGGCTCTACCTTGGAAAGTGGTGAAACTACACTGGAAACAGTAGCGGCACAATTGAATATCACACCACGTCGCTTACGTACGCAATTGAGTGAAGCCAATACCAGTTTTCAGCAGATTTTGTCAGATTATCGCTGTCGTTTGGCGAAACGCTTACTTTCTAATACCAATGAAAGTGTGGAGCGAATTGTGTACTTAACGGGTTTCTCTGAGCCAAGCACGTTTTACCGTGCATTTAAGCGCTGGACCAATGAAACCCCTGTGGAATATAGAAAGCGCAAACAGCGTTAAGTTGCCTGTTCAAGTCCCTCCTAAATGGAGGGATTTTTCATTGCTGCACTTTTTCAGGGAATTTAGTTCTTCTCTGATCAGGAGGTTAGGGGGACTAAAATTTTGAAAAAGAAATTATTCAGGCATGTTTAACCAATGAGGCCCTAAAGGAACTTTGGGTAAATCAAACTGTTCCGGATAATGCGCCTGAATAAAATATAAGCCGTCAGGTGGGGCGGTAATGCCTGCAGCCTTACGATCTTGTGCTGCAAAAATTTGGTCAATATGGTCAATTTCATACAGCCCTTGCCCAATCTCTAATAAGCACCCCATGATATTGCGAACCATGTGATGCAAAAAGCCATCAGCTTGAATATCCAGCACCAAATAATTGCCGTGACGAATCAGGCGGCAATGGCTGACATGGCGTACAGGTTGATTGGACTGACATGCAGCAGCGCGAAAACTCTCAAAATTATGCGTACCTTCAAATTTCTGTGCAGCCGCAATCATTTTGTCGACATCTAAGGGATAATAAGCATGCGTAACTTGCTTGTGCAATAAGGCAGGACGTTGCGGATTATTGTAAACCACATAGCGATAGCGGCGTGCCTGTGCCTTAAAACGGGCATGAAAATCCATGTCCATAGCCTTAATCCATTGAATCGCAATATCTTTAGGTAGTTGGCTGTTGGCACCCATTAACCAGCCACGTTCAGGGCGAATGGCCTGAGTATCAAAATGCGCCACCATATTGGTTGCGTGCACGCCAGCATCGGTACGTCCTGCACCGTGTAAAATAATTCGTTCATCAGCAATTTTGCTCAGGACTTTTTCCATGGTTTCCTGCACACTCGGCACGCCTGCTTGCTGGGTTTGCCAGCCGCGATAACGAATGCCACAAAATTCAATTCCGACTGCAAAACGCTGCATAATGACCTCAAATTACACTGAAGAATGCCAATGCGCATACCACTGTGCAAGGCTGTCGTATTGTAAATGCATTTTTAAGGCTTTTGCATACAGATCTGCATGGCTGTGGCAATTGCTGATAAAAATTTTACTGTCCTGCAACCATTGGCTGATGGCATAGCGTTGTTCTATTGCTCCAAAGGTGACTTGTGTGGTGAGAATCACTGTACATTGCTGGCTTTGCAGGGCATGAATCAGGGCGATGACCTCGGCATTGACTGCCATATTGCCTGTGCCATAACTTTGTAAAATCAGACAGTGGGGTGGATGTTGTTGTAAGGCTTTTAAATTCTGTATCAAGGCTGAAAGTGCAATCGGTTGTAGCATCCAATTGAGGCAGTTAAAGTGCTGAGCTTTTTCAATATGCTGAGCTGTGATGCTTAACGGTGGCTCATCGTAAGGTTGAATTCCACTGCAGGCTAAAGCAGATTGCCCTGTAAACGCATTTAGCTCCGTGGTGTGTTGTTTCAGGGCTGTTGCAGCGTGAATGAGTTGGTGATGAAAAGCTAGATACACGCCCAGATTCACTTGATGAATCTGTGCTAAAGCAAAATTTAGGTTGTCGAGTGCATCACTAAATTCACGGGTGTCTGTGCCTTGTGTATTTAAAAGCGGATATTGGCTACCGGTTAAAATGACGTGAGCAGAATGCGTTAAAAAACGTGCCAATACCGCACTGGCATAGCTGAGAGTGTCAGTGCCATGCAGAATCACAAAATGCTGAAAATCTTGTTGTTGTAATTTTTGAATATATTGAATCAGCAATAGCCAGTCTGCTGCGGTACAGGCGCTACTGTCTTTAATAACAGGTGCAACAAAACATTCAATATCTAAATTTAGGGGGAGGACTTGTGCTAAGCGAGGTAGAAATTGCTCAGCAGGCATTGGACTTAGGGGTTCGCCGACACAGCCAAAGGTGCCGCCCATATAAATCAAAGCAATTTTTTTCATCATAAAAAAAGCAGTCAAGGATGACTGCTTTATCTTAATTGGATTTGCTTCAAGAAGCGATTTGATTCAGTAACTGATCGGCACGTTGGCGTTGTTCAGTTGAGTAATCTGCATCTTGCTCGCTGAGTAAGGCCTTGGCAGCATCAAAAGCACCTAATTCGATATATTGAGCAGCCAAGTCTAAATTTAATTGAATTTCATCAACCTGAGCTAAATCAGGGAATGATTTAACCAACGGGTCATTCAGGTCAACGGTTGCAGCAACAGGAGCAGTTGTCGTTTCTTGCTCTAGAGTTGGAGTAGCTATGACCTCAGCTGGGGCTTCTGCTTCAGTTGTTGTTTCTGGAGCAGGTGCGCTGTCAAATGTGAAATTGAATTCAGATGTAGCAGGTTCAGTTTTTGCTTCAACAGCCGCAGGGGTTTCTGTTGTTGAAAAGTCAAAGTCTAAACTTGGGGCTTCAGTTGTAGCAGGTGCACTTGCTGGTGTTTCAGTTTTATTCGGTTCTAAATCAAAAGAAAACTCAAGTGGTTGGGCTGCTTCTGTAGCACTTGTACTTGACTCAGATGTAATTGTGGGTGTTTCAGTTTTCTCTGTTGCAGTATCTACAGAAAAACTAAAGTCTAAAGCAGCAGGTTCTGCTTTTACTTCAGGCTCAGCCACTTTTTCTACAGGTGCAGCAGGGCTTAAGTTTAATGATGAGGTATCAAATTCTAAGCCAGCTGCAGTATCTGTAGTTTTATTTGAGGTTAATTCGTGTTGTAACTGGTCAAATGATGATGTACTTTCCGAATGTATTTCATTCTTGGTCTCTATAAGCGCATCAAAATCAGCTGTTGATTTTTGTTCAGTAATAACTGTATCTACTGTTGTAGGTTCAAAATCAATTCCATCAATTGCTTTATTATTTTGCTCATCAAATAATTGCTTTTTAGCTTCAGCTTGCACCAAAATATCATCAAGGCCTAAAGCTTGTATGTGATTAAGTAACTGATTAATCGCAAACTCATCTTTTTGCTGTAAATGAATGTCGAGCAAGAATAAATACAGACCGTGTAAAGAATTATCGCGTTTTAAGGCCTGATTGATCTGTGCTTCTGCAGCAAAGAAATTACGTTCCTTAATCAGATTTTCAATATTCGTCTGAATTTTAACAGGTACAGGGGTAGAGTGCTGTGCTGCAGGTACCACATCTTCAACAGCAACTGATTTTTGTGCCGTTTTTTTTGTAGTCGTGGTTTTTTTTGCACTACTTTTTGCTGGCGTTGCTGCTTTTTTGGTGGTTGGTTCAGCTTCTTTACTTGCTTCACGCTTTTTCAAGAAAATTGCGATCACCAGTAGCAAAATAAACGGAATCACATAAATCAGCATGTTTATACCCCTTGAGGATGTGGTGCGTGTTTGACCTTATATCCCAAAAAAATCATTGTAAGTAACATTTAGTGTTTTGGCTTATTTGCTGCTTGTTGCTTTTGCAATTGTTGTTGCAGTTCAGCCAAGCGCGCATTGAGTAATTGAATTCTGTGATCCTTCTGACGTAATGCCAATTCTAATTCTGTTACGTTCTTTTGTAATTTAACGGTTTTCTCGCGGGATGTCATAACTTTTAATGACAAGTCACCCGAAGTTTGTGTGGATTGTGTGTTCTTTTTCGCAGAACCATGGGTGGAGTCTTGTTGATTTTCAGCGACAAGGCTCATTTCAGCCTGATTCAAACGATATTTAGCTTTGCCAGATTGTGCTGCAGTGGCTTGTTCAGGCACTGGAATCGTTGCTTTTTTCTGGGCTTTTGTACCTGCTTGTGTCTGTAGGTTTAGGGTTGCACCACGACGTAAACGATTGGCATCTCCCTGAATAAAAGCATGCTCATTATTGGCTTTAATTTGTTGCATGACTTTTGCAACAGGCTGGTTATTTTCACCCGCAATACGTGAGGCAATTGCCCATAAAGACTCATTTGATTGCACCACATGTTGAGTCTTGTTTGGTGTTGTCACGCTTGGTTTTGCTTTGGTTGTTGCCGTTTGAGCAGCTTTGCTGGCTGGTGATTCGGGTTTAGCTTGAGCTGCTTGTTTTGCACGCTGTTCGGCAGCAAATTTTTGAACCAAAGGATCAGCCGATTGTTGTGCCACAGTCACAGATGATGTTGTGGTCGTCGTTTTAGGTGTTGTGGGATTGCTGACTTGTTGCTCTGGTGTTGTGTTAACCACGGTGTTACTTGGTGTTGTGCTGCGGCTTGGTGCTGTTTGTACTACAGTCACTTGCTGCTGATTGAGCGTAGGAGGAGCACTGCGTTGAATGGTAAGTGGTGCTTCAAATGCATTGCGCTCAATGGCTTTTGGTGTTTCAACTTGGTAATGAGTACTTACAGGTAAATTTAAGGCAATATCTTGCTCATTCACGATCATCACAGGGGTTAAAGCCTGTTCATTACTGCGCTGCGTTGTGGCGAGCGGGGCAGGTGTGCTGCGCTTTAATGGTGTACGAATATGCTGTAAACGAGTTGCATTGCCTTCTTTAATTTTAACCACAATATTAAGCTCAGACTCTGTCAAAGGTCGAGAGGAGGTAATGGTAATGACCCCTGTACCATTGCTATTGCGGCGGGTAAAAAAGTTAAGATGGCCCGGTGGACGATGGCTTGCACCAATAGACATTAAATCTTCTGCTGTAGCCAAACTTACATCAATCGGTTCATTAATATTGGATTGACGAAAGTTGATTTCAGCATAAAGCAATTCCCCAGCTGTTGACTGAATTTGAATTGGGTCAACATTCATTGCATACATTTGCTGCGAAGCCAAAATAGATAAAATGGCGATCTTTAATTTGTTATATACAGTCATCTTAATTGTTAGCTCGGTCATTTATCGCAAGGCGAAAAGGATAGAGTAGCGAGTTGTAGGTCGATTGTAAAATATTAACACACCGATTACATAAAAAAGCCAGTCAAAATTTGACTGGCTTTTTAGTGCTAGATCACAACATCAAAATGATTGAGTGATCAAGCGAGTGTTTAGGCGTTTTTGTAATCAATTAAGATGCGTAACATGCGGCGTAATGGCTCAGCAGCACCCCAAAGTAATTGGTCACCTACAGTGAATGCACCTAAGTACTCTTTGCCCATGTTCATTTTACGCAAACGACCCACAGGAACTGTTAAAGTACCAGTCACAGCTACAGGTGTCAGATCAGTCATAGATGCTTCACGAGTATTTGGAACAACTTTAGCCCATTGGCTTGATTGACGAATCATATCTTCAATTTCGTTCAATGGTACGTCTTTTTTCAGCTTCAAGGTGATCGCCTGAGAGTGACAACGCATTGCACCAATACGAACACAGTGACCATCAATTGGAACGATCTGCTGATTGCCTAAGATCTTGTTCGTTTCAACTTGACCTTTCCATTCTTCTTTCGATTGGCCGCTTTCAAGCTGCTTGTCGATGTATGGAATTAAAGAACCCGCTAAAGGCACACCAAAGTTTGCTGATGGGAAACCTTCGCCACGTTGTAATGCTGCAATTTTAGAGTCAATGTCTAAAATTGGTGAGCGTGGATCATCCAACAAGTCTTTGGTGTTGTTGTAGAGGTAGCCCATGCCTGTAATCAGCTCACGCATGTTTTGCGCACCTGCACCAGAAGCTGCCTGATAAGTCATTGACGTCGCCCATTCCACTAAATTGTTTTGGAACAGTGAGCCCAAGCCCATCAACATGAGTGAAACAGTACAGTTTCCGCCCACGAAAGTTTTAGTGCCATTCACCAAGCCATCTTTAATGACATTCATGTTGACAGGGTCAAGCACGATAATGGCTTCATCATCCATACGTAGGGTAGATGCTGCGTCAATCCAGTAGCCATTCCAGCCTTCAGCTTTAAGCTTTGGAAAAACTTCAGAAGTATAGTCACCACCTTGACAGGTAATAATGACATCCATTTGCTTCAGACTGTTTAGGTCTGTTGCATCCATAAGTGCTGGAGCAGTCTTACCACCAAACGCTGGTGCTTCACCGCCAGCATTACTGGTAGAGAAATAGAATGGCTCAAAATGAGCAAAATCATTTTCTTCAACCATACGTTGCATAAGGACGGAACCGACCATCCCGCGCCAACCGACCAGACCTACTTTCATGTCACTTTGCCTCGGTGCGTTAAAAAACAAAAAGGAGTATGAGTTTATCAAAAGGGGGCGCAACTGCAAGCATTACATGAACAAAACATGAGTATTATTGAGTGAAATCTCTAGTTTATGTTACATACAAATTGATAACATTTGTTTCAAGCAAGAAAAATCAAAAAATACAAGTGAGTTAGACAACATGATTTGGGTGGAGATACTGGCAATATTGGTGATTTGGCTCAGTTTTTGGTCGCTGATTCCGCGTGATGAGTGGTGGATTCGGGGCGCAGATTTTCCGCGTTTGCAAATTTTAGCACTGGGGATTATTGCCTTTATTTTATTGCTAGTTTGGGAACATCCATGGGATATGTCACGCCAAGTGATCTTGATTGGCGTGATTGCTGCTTTGGCTTATCAACTCAAAATGGTCTTGCCGTACACTTTATTGTGGAAAAAACAGGTGAAGCAAGTTCGTCCTGAACAATTGAACCCTGAAAAACAAATTTCTTTAATTGTATCCAATGTGCTGACGCCCAACCAAAAGCATCATTTGCTGATTGAACAAATTCAGCAACTGAAACCCGATTTGGTTTTGACCTTGGAGTCTGACCAAATTTGGCAACAGGCTTTGACTGAAATTGAGGTGGATTATCCATATCGGGTCGCAGTTCCTTTAGATAATTTGTACGGGATGCATTTGTATAGCCGTTTGCCACTCAAAGATACAGAAATTAAATTTATTCTCAGTGATGAAATTCCGTCCATTCATACCACTGTATTTTTACCTTCAGGACAACCTGTGCAGCTATATTGCTTGCATCCGAAACCACCAAGCCCAACCGAAGCCAAAGACTCAACTTTGCGTGATGCAGAGCTACTTATTGTGGGCGATCAAATCAAAGATTTAGATGAAAGTTGCATTGTTATGGGAGATTTAAACGATGTGGCATGGTCACGAACGACACGACTGTTTCAGCGGATTAGTGGCTTGCTTGATCCACGGGTAGGGCGTCATTACATCAATACCTTTCATGCAGATTATCCCTTGCTGCGTTGGTCGTTAGACCATGTTTTTCATAGCACAGACTTTGCTTTGGTCAAGATGAAACGCTTAGCACATATCGGCTCGGATCATTTTCCTGTGTATGTGGTTTTGCAGACAGGGCGTATTTTTGATCGGATTCAAGAAGAGTTGCCTCAAACTGATGCCGATGAGCAAGAAGCACAGGACGCAATTCAGGAAGGCATTGAAAAAGCTGAGCTAGAAGAAAAGATTGTGACAGATGAAATTGCGCAGCCGTATAAAGAGCAGGGTAAATCGGTTTAGAAATCAATCGAAAAGTGTACGAAATAGCTTACACGGATTTAGGCACATGGCGCATAGTTTATTCTGACTGATCTGGTTAAGATTACTTCATCGGCACAAGGACTCGGGAACGGAATATCCCATTAAGGAAGACGACGCCGATGGATGAACATCAAGGATATGATGTAGGTAAGGAATGCCACATAATAAAATAACAATAAGTTTTGAAAGCACAACCTCATGAGCCCGAGTTTTACAGGAAGTAGAACTCGGGCGATGATTTTTAGGGATTGTTTTTTTTCACTTTCATTGTTTTTTAAACGAATTAAATTTCAATCAGCTTGATTTAGTTCTAAGGCTTTAGGTGCGTTTTGACTGCAAAACTTGCTGATATAAATCTAAGGTTTGGTGGCACATATCTGCCAAACTGAATACCTCCACAGGTGCTACGCTTTGCTTTTGCTGTATGTGTAACTCTACAGTTTTCGATAAAGCAGACTGATCATCGACTTTTATTAGCCCTTGCGGATACAATTGCGATAAAATTTCTGCTACGCCCCCACGGTTCCAGCCAATTACAGGTGTACCTACAGATAAAGATTCAAGTGCGGTACGCCCAAAGGTTTCTGCCTGATTAGAAAGAGAAAGTACAATATCGCTAAAAGCAAGCCATTCACGAATATCAGAACGGTGTCCAACAAATGTTATGACTTCAGTCAAATGTTTATCCTGAATATTTTGTTTTAGTTCTTGCAGGTAAGCTATTTTTTTCGCATCTGCACCGCCTACAACTACAGCATGGATATGTGGATACTGGTTTTTTAATTTCGCAATTAGATCAATTAATGTTTCATGACCTTTTAAACGTGTGATACGTCCTGGCAAACAAATTAAAAACTTATGTTCAAGTTCAGGAAAATCTTGATAGGTCTGTTGAATCCATTGTGTAGAAGGTTGATAGCCATGTGGAAATGCCGCAGGGTCAATTCCACGATAAATACGGACAATATCTTCGGCTGGGCAATTTTTATAATGATCGTGAATGTAGGTGACCACACTGTCTGAAACGGCAATCACTTTTTCAGCTTGGGTCATAATTTGGCTGTAGCGGTTAATTGAATAAAAACCGTGCACGGTTGAAATTAAGTGAGGACGTTTTTCTGCTGGAATACCTTTTAGAGCAAAATGGGTCAGCCAAGCAGGTACACGAGAACGCACATGCACAATGTCTGGTTGATGTTGCAGAATCAGTTGGCGTAAAGGACGGATTTGCCACAAGCTTGATAATGATTTTTTGTGGATGGCCAACTTTAAATGTATAGAACCTTCAGTTTCAAGTTGGTTCACCATCCGCCCGCCATTCGACACCACCAATGAGGTATGCCCTTGAGCGACTAAGGCACGGGCAATTTCTAGGGTGCCACGTTCTACACCGCCACTGTTTAATTCGGGTAATAGCTGCATGACTTTCATGAATCTTTCCTTTTACCGTACAGATTAGTAAATACTGTCATAACCTTCGGGACGGCTCTTAAACCGACGATGAAACCACATATATTGGGTAGGAGCGATGCGTAGTTGCTGCTCAATAATAAAATTGGTGCGCGTTGCATCTGCGACTTCATCTGCACTTGGAAAATCTAACAGTTCAGGCTCAATCAGCACTTTATATTGAGGGTTGGCAAGCTCACCTGTACGGTAAAAATATAACGGAATTGCAGCGGCTTTGGTCATTTTTAACAGACGACGATGCGCCGTGACTGTTGCTGCAGGCACGCCAAAAAATGGCGCCATCACCCCTTGTTTTAAACCAAAATCCTGATCTGGGCTATACCAAATCGCACGCCCGTTTTTTAATTGTCGGATTAAGCCACGCATATCATCGTGGTCAATTTGATGACCATAAATGGTGGCGCGACAACGGTAAATGAGCATGTCCAATAACGGATTGTTTTGTGGGCGATAGACCACGTCAGGGTCAAAATATTGGGCACAGACATAACCGCCCGCATCGAGTAAAGTAGAATGAGTGCCCAAAAGCAAAACACCACGACCTGCACTCTGTGCCTGCTGAATATGCTCTAAACCTTCAACTTGGGTACGACCTTTAAACCACTGTGGGTTGTACCATGCGTTAAGCGTTTCAAATACACCGAGCATTTGATCTACAAATACTTGTCGTGCATTTTCATGCAGTTGCGCTTCATTCCATTCAGGGAAACACACTTCTAAATTGCGTAAGGTGGTCAACCGACGCGACTTCATGCTTTTAAAGGCTAAATTGCCCAAAAACTGTGCCAAACGATACTGAATTGCCCATGGTAAAATGGCTAAAATCATGAGAAAAACGATGCCAATCCATACCCCCCAGTATTTGGGTAACAGGAAAGACCATTGAAATTCACCAGGTTGAAATTCAGTGCGTTGACTCATAATATCCAGATCGCTTGTTGCATCGTTGCAGTGTAGCATGAACCGATTTTAAAATTAAAAAGCATCCGTCCAATGGGAAAGATGCTTTAAGAGGTCTGATTTTAGAGGATTTATGCCTAGCGCTTAAACACGTTTGACATATCCCTCGAGCTTATTTACCTAGTTACCATTGGCCAGATTTTCTAACTCATCCCAGCGTTCTAGTTTTTCCAATAGCTCTTCATCAATTTCTGCCAAACGCTGTGAGGCTTTGGTGGCGGCTTCAGCATCCGTTACAAACCAAGAGCCATCTGCCAGTTTTTCAGACAATTCTGCTTGTTCCTGCTCCAATGCTTCAATTTCGCCTGGTAATTGCTCCAAAGCACGTTGATCTTTGTAGCTTAATTTGACTTTTTTCGCTTGTGGCGCGGCAGCTGCAGCCTCGGCTTTGGCAACAGCTTTTTTTACATCACTTTTTTGATCAACCACAGTTTGGTCTGGACGCTGCTGCAAATAGTCCTGATAGCCGCCAATATATTCATCAATATTGCCTTTGCCATCAAACACCCAAGTTGAAGTCACTACGTTGTCCATAAAGGCACGGTCGTGTGAAATCAGTAATAAAGTTCCTTTATAGTCGCTGAGCATTTCCTCAAGCAATTCTAAAGTGACCATATCCAAGTCATTTGTTGGCTCATCCATCACAATTAAGTTAGATGGTTTAAGTAATAATTTTGCCAGTAAGATGCGGTTGCGTTCACCGCCAGACAAGGCTTTAACAGGCGTACGTGCACGTTCAGGTGAAAATAAAAAGTCTTGCAAATAACTATAGATATGACGACGTTGTCCGTTTACATCTACAAAATCTGAACCTTCAGATACGTTATCTTTAACTGATTTTTCCAAATCCAAGACGTTACGCAATTGGTCAAAATAGGCAATTTCGAGCTGTGTTCCTGTTTTGACAGAACCGCCATGCTCAATTTCACCCAAAATGGCTTTAATCAGTGTAGTTTTACCCACACCGTTGTCACCCACTAAACCAATACGGTCGCCACGTAAAACCAATGCCGAAAAGTCTTTAATAATTGGTGCTTGATTGCCAAAAGCAACTTGTAAATGTTCAATTTCAAACACAAGTTTGCCTGAGCGGTTGGCTTCCTGTGCAGCCATATTGACTTTGCCTTGTTGGAAGCGACGAGCCTTCGATTCTTCACGTAAGGCTTTTAAGGCACGCACACGTCCTTCGTTACGGGTACGACGTGCTTTAATGCCTTGGCGAATCCATGCTTCTTCTTCGGCCAGTTTTTTATCAAATAGTGCGTTTTGTTTTTCTTCAGCTTCAAGTTGCTGTGCTTTTAAATCTAAATAGCGTGAATAGTTGCCTTCATAGCTGCGTAACACACCACGATCTAGCTCGACAATACGAGTGGCAATACTGTCTACAAAAGCACGGTCATGCGAAATAAACAGCAGGGTTAAATTGTTTTGATCGAGTAAGAATTTTTCTAACCATTCAATACTTTCTACATCCAAGTGGTTAGTTGGCTCATCTAATAACAACACATCAGGCTGTGTGAGCAGGGCACGTGCCAACAACACACGACGTTTACGTCCGCCCGATAAATCGGCCAAGTCTGCATTCGGATCCAGTCCCATTTTACTTAAAATGGCATTGACCTTATTTTCTAGCGCCCAGCCATCCAGCTGATCCAACTTGTGTTGCAGGTTCCCCATGCGATCACAGGCATCCATATCGCCCAATACACAGGCATCGCTGGCTTCATGGTAGGCTTTGAGCACCGCAGCTGCTTCACCTGCACCATCGGCCACAATATCAGCCACTTTACCAGATGACATCGGTACATCTTGTGCCAGCATAGAAATAGTGATGCCATTTTGCAGCGATACTTCACCGGCATCGGGTAGTAAACTTCCTTCAATCAGTTTAAGTAGAGTAGACTTACCTTCCCCATTACGGCCAATCAAACACACTCGTTCGCCACGTTCTAGGTTAAAATTCGCGCCGTCGAGCAAGGCAGGTCCACCAAATGCAAGTTGGACATCCCTTAAAGTAATATAGGCCATAGTGTTTCCTAAAAAATCTCAAATGAGGATTTGAAATGACTAAACAAAGTATAGATGATCAGGCGTCATTTTCCGCACCCATTGAAGATTTGCAAGTGCGAATTGCATTTTTGGACGATTTAGTTGAACAATTGAATGAACAAGTGGTACGCCAAAGTCTGGAAATTGCGGATTTAAAGCAACAAATGCAATTGTTGTATCAGCGGGTTGAGTCTGCCGATTTGTCGGAAGGCATTGCGCCATTTGACCCACTGACTAACCGTCCACCGCATTATTAAGGCTCGAAGATGCGTAAATACAGGGAAGGTAGTTCAGATCAAAACAATGTCAGACATGAATTTTATTTGACCTTTACGATACTTCCCGTTGTAATGCTCGGCTGCTGCGCCAAAATCTTAAAATCTACCCGTGTTCGCTAAAATTTATGTCTTCTAAAGTTGTGTTACTTGATCTTGAAAACAACATGCCTACCGCGACCTTGTTGCGAGAGATTGTTGAGCATCATCCTAGTGTGTATCTGTTTAATTGTGCAGGAAAATTTGAATACAGCCTGCAAGATTTAACCGAGTTCGCAGGCTGGGTTAGCACAGGTCAGCTCATTATTTTAGATAGCCCTCGTGCTGAATTTAAAGAGTTTGAATATGCTGTGGTGGTGGGGCAACTGATGGCGCTGCTTGAGCCCGATACACAGGTTGAAGTCATTTCTGCCGCAGACAGTATTCAGATTTTATTGGAAATGTTGCAGGCTTCAGAAATCGCTTGTCACCTGATTCATATTCAGCCTGAAGTTCAGGCTGCGAAAAGTAAACATCAATTACCGAGCCCTGCAGCAATTCGCAGTAAGCCTGAATTGCTGTTGGTGAAAAAGTACTGTGAGGCGTTGGCAAAAATGTCAGGTAAACCGACGAATCAAGACGCTTTAAAAAACTCGATCGCCAATATTTTGCAGCTTGAAGCAGATAAGGCACAGCATGTGTTGGGCATGTTGATTAACCTAAAAATTGTTAAACGTGTAGATGAGCAGATCAGTTTCCGTAAAAAAGTACTGAAACAATGGGTGCAGTTAGATTTAGATGCTGTAGCAGAGCCCATTCAAGAGGTGACAGAAAAGTCTACGCTAGCGGAGCAAGCAGAAGTTGCAGAATTGCATCCTCAGCATGCGTTGTTTAAAAACTTTAGCCAAATTGACCCTGTGCAATGGGAAGTGGCAAAAAAACTACGTGAGCTAAAAGGTGATAAGCCTAAAGATATTTATGAGTTGCGTGATTTATTGGAACGACTTTTTCCAAAATCTGACATTCGCTTATTGCTCAAAGAACTGATTGAAAAAGGCTATATTTATTGGAATGGGCATGAAGTGCTGTATAGCCATGAAATGTTTTTGAGTTGATAAGACTGAGGGTATATGAAAAAAATATTATTAGTAGACATCGAAAATATTCAAAAAACTGAAAAAGAGCTTTTGAAATACTTAGCTCAATATCAATATGTGTATTTGGTGTATGCAAAATCACCTATAAATTTAAGCTTGGACGGTTTGCAGATGCTTTCTGATTTTGTGACTAAGAAAAAGCTTGTTCTTATTAAAATGCCTAAGATAGGACCAGATGCTGCAGACTTTGGGTTGGCTTTCTTAGCTGGTCAGTTGTCTATTCAAATGGATAAATCAAATATTGAATTTGATGTTATGTCGAATGATAAGAAAATTGAATATATTGTTGATTTATTGACAGTAATGGGTTTTAAGTCTCAACAGTTAAAAAAGGATATCTCATCTTCACCTAGTAAAGAGTTTAAATTAATAAATCAGGAAATTGATTTAAGCTCTGATGAGATGAAACCTTTACTGTTTGCAATTCAATTACTCTTAAAAAATCAACCAAAACAATTTAATTCATTAAACAATGCTTTAAAGTCTTGGTTAAAAGGATATACAAGCAATACTAGAAAAATTATTGAGCAGTTAAAAGATTATCAATTAATTCAGATTAAAGATCAGACTGTAAGTTATGAGCTATCTAGGATGAAAGAAGCTCTTAAAATTAGAAAAAAAGGTGAGGTACAGGCTTTAAGTAAAGCTTTACCATCAGTTGATGAAATTCAGATTAAGCCGCATTTACAAAGAGTGAAACAGTATTGTGATTATCTAAGTAAAATTAGAAATAATAAACCTGCAAAATTAAATAGTTTACTGAATTCGATTCAATCTGTATTAAAGTTAAACACTCAGCAATCGGCTCAAGATTTTACCAATATTTTAATAAAGCAAAATATTGTTAAACAAGAGAGTACCAAACTAACATATAACGATTCCTTGATTGAGGCTTGGGCTAGTCTAGACAAAACTTGTTTGAATACAATAATAATTCAGGCAAATTTAATGGGGCAGCCTAATACCGAAGTTTTGTCATAAAGAGCATAAGCTTCGGATAAAGCCTATGATTTTAGTCGTCGGTACTTGCGTTTTATATTGTGCTTATGCAACTCTAATATAAGAATAGAAAGGTTGTACTATGGAAAATACTGGAATTTGGGTTGCCGTTGCCGTCATTGTATTTGTGATGGGCTCTATTTTTGGTCTGCGTGTAAGCCCAAGAGAAAAAGCTTTGGGACTAATGCGTGAGAAAGCCCGAAAAATGGGACTACACCCACGTTTGGTGGTTGCACCCGACTGGACCAAAATCCCGAAAGCAACGGAATCACGTGCCAGTATGGTGGCGTATTATAGCGTCTTAATCGCCGATGCTCGTTTACCATTGATGCGTGCTTTAGTGACAGATCAAAAGCTTAATGTGCTGCATGGCGATGAGAAATTTCAGGGCTTACCCATTGCATTAAAGGGCATTTATGCTATTGATATGCAGGCAAACTGTGTAGGAATCTATTGGGATGAAGAAGCCGACCTTCGTGCTACTCAGTTAGATGAAATGAAAGCCTTTTTACATGGCTTGGCAGAACATTAATTTTTAAACCATTAAATAGGAAATACGGTTACTTATGGCGAACGCTCCTCGGTCCACATCCAAAAGCACAGCAGCCAAATCTGAAGCTGGTCACAAACGTGCCTTAGTGATTGTGGAGTCGCCTGCAAAAGCGAAAACAATCAATAAATATCTTGGTTCGGACTACATTGTGAAGTCTTCGGTAGGTCACGTGCGTGATTTACCAACCAGTGGCGGTGCTAAAACCACAGAAAAGAAAACCACCACCCGAACCAAGCTGACCGAGGCTCAGAAAGCTGAAAAAGCTCAATCAGCATTAGTCAACCGTATGGGCGTCGACCCTGAACATGACTGGAAAGCACATTATGAAGTGCTACCAGGCAAGGAAAATGTCGTTGCGGAATTAAAAAAACTGGCATCGCAGGTCGATGAAGTCTATCTCGCAACGGACTTGGACCGTGAAGGGGAAGCCATTGCATGGCATTTAAAAGAAGTCATTGGTGGCGATGACTCTCGTTATCAGCGTGTGGTGTTTAACGAAATTACCAAAAATGCCATTCAGGAAGCGTTTAAGCACCCTGCGCGTTTAGATACCAATAAAGTCAATGCACAACAAGCGCGTCGTTTCTTAGACCGTGTGGTTGGCTTTATGATTTCTCCGCTGTTATGGGAAAAAATTGCCCGTGGTTTATCGGCAGGGCGTGTACAGTCGGTTGCGGTTAAATTAGTGGTAGAGCGTGAGCGTGAAATTCGTGCTTTCGTCCCTGAAGAATACTGGCAAGTGTTTGCAGATACCAAATCTGCAAAAGATGACATTCGTCTAGAAGCGGTGAAGCAAGCGGGTAAAACCCTCAAGTTACGCAACAAAGCCGAAACTGATGCTTTACTGAACTTGATTAAAGATGCGCAATACACCGTATCTGCACGTGAAGATAAACCGACCAAAGTTAATCCGAGTGCACCGTATATCACCTCAACGCTACAACAAGCAGCCAGTACTCGTCTTGGTTTTTCAGTCAAGAAAACCATGATGTTGGCACAGCGTCTGTATGAAGCAGGTTTTATTACCTATATGCGTACGGACTCGACGTTCTTGAGTGATGATGCCGTAAATATGGTACGCACACATATTGAATCCGAGTTTGGTCAAAAATATTTACCTGCAAAACCTAACCGTTATGGCAATAAAGCAGGCGCACAAGAAGCGCACGAAGCAATTCGTCCATCTAATGTTGCGCTGAAAGGTGACAGTTTGGTGGGGGTAGAGCGTGATGCACAGCGTTTGTATGACTTAATTTGGCGTCAGTTCGTTGCCTGTCAAATGACACCTGCAGAATATTTATCATCAACCATTTTGGTTGATGCCAATGGCGTAGAGTTAAAAGCCAAAGGCCGTACACTGGTTTTTGATGGTTTTACCAAAGTGCGCGGCCAAAACAAATCGGATGATGATGTGCTGTTGCCAGCCGTTAAAGTGGGTGAAATTCTTAAATTAGAGAAGCTTGATCCATCGCAACACTTTACCAAACCGCCTGCACGTTTTACCGAAGCGTCTTTGGTCAAAGAGCTTGAGAAAAAAGGTATTGGGCGTCCATCGACCTATGCTGCAATTATCTCAACCATTCAAGACCGTGGTTATGTGAAACTAGAAAATCGTCGCTTATTTGCAGAAAAAATGGGTGAGATTGTCACCGACCGTTTGGATGAAAGCTTTAATAACTTGATGAACTATGACTTTACTGCAGACCTTGAAGGTCAGCTAGATAAAGTTGCAGATGGTGAGCGTAACTGGAAAGATTTGCTGAACAGTTTTTATGGTGATTTCAAACAGCGTTTGACCAATGCACAGGGTGAACAGGGCATGCGCCGTAACTTGCCTGTAGAGGTCGATGCAGTACATTGTAAAGAATGTTCACGCCCAATGCAGATTCGTACAGGTACAACAGGCGTATTCTTAGGCTGCTCAGGCTATAACTTGCCACCGAAAGAGCGTTGTAAGGGAACGCTGAACCTAACACCTGTAGAATCACTTGCAGCCTTATCCGATGATGATGCCGCTGAAACTGCAGATTTAATGTCTAAAAAGCGCTGTCCAATTTGTGAAACAGCCATGGACAGCTACGTAATTGATGGCGGTCGTAAGCTGCACATTTGTGGGAATAACCCAGACTGTTCAGGTTTTGAGCTTGAAGAAGGCGAGTTCAAAATTAAGGGCTATGATGGTCCAACCATTCCGTGCGACAAGTGTGATGGCGAAATGCAGCTGAAAACAGGTCGCTTTGGCCCTTACTTTGCCTGCACCAGTTGTGAAAACACACGTAAAGTGCTCAAGAATGGTCAGCCAGCGCCACCGCGTGTTGATCCAATTAAAATGGAGCATTTGCGCTCGACCAAACACGATGACTTTTTTGTACTGCGTGATGGTGCAGCAGGTTTATTCTTGGCAGCTAGCAAGTTCCCGAAAGTGCGAGAAACCCGTGCCCCGAAAGTGGCAGAGTTACGTACGGTGGCAGAACAGCTTGATCCAAAATATCAGTTTATTTTGCAAGCACCCGATGCAGACCCAGAAGGTAATCCAACTTTGGTGAAATTTAGCCGTAAGAACCAAGCGCAATATATTGGTTCAGAAACGCCTGAAGGCAAACAAACCAAATGGTCACTGCTTTACCAAGATGGTAAATGGGTTGAGGCTTAGCACGGTCTGTTATGGAATTGAAGCCAAAAAAATTCGCCATCTTAATTGATGCAGATAATTCCTCAGTCAATTCGATTGAGTCTGTGTTGGAAGAAGTGGCGAAATATGGCATCGCCAGTGTGAAGCGCGTGTATGGTGACTGGAGTAGCGAAAGTCTGAAAAATTGGCGTGATGTACTTTTACCGCACGCCATTACCCCTGTGCAACAATTTGCTTATACCAAAAGCAAAGATGCCACCGATATGATTTTAATTATCGATGCAATGGACTTGTTGTATAGCGGGGCTTTAGATGGCTTTTGTATTGTATCTAGTGACAGTGATTTTACTCCTTTGGCATCTAGGATTCGTGAAAGTGGTCTAATCGTTTATGGTTTTGGACGTAGTAATACACCTGAAGCTTTTCGCAAAGCTTGCGATAAATTTATTTATGTAGAGAACTTGGTTTCTGAAGCGGAAAAAGCTACGGCTACAGAAGAGCCTGATCAGAAAGAAAAAAATAATAAAGTTGCAGATATTGCACAGAGTATTGATAAATATACTTTAAATCTGATTTATAAAGCGGTTAAAGAAAATGCCGATGACAGTGGTTGGGCTTATTTAGGTGCGATTGGTACTTATATCAGCTCGGTTAAACCTGATTTTGATACCCGAAATTATGGTTACGATAAGCTCTCTGGTTTAATTAAAGCCTTAGGTCTATTTGAAACCAAATTACAGGGGAGTCAAATGTACCTAAGAAAGCGTAGCTTTAGTACTTTCGTCAAGCTTGTCCAAAAAACAATTCAACAGCTTGCTGATCAGGCGGGGTGGGCTAAAGTTTCAGAGATTATTCAGCATATTGAGCAAAATGATCCCTACTTTAATATTCAAAATCAGGGTTTTGAAAACACACAAGCAGCTATACTTTCAATACATAGTGGTTGGTTGGAATTTTCCGGTGATGCTAGTCGTGTTAAAGTCGGCAAACTGATGTCTTAGTGTTGCTGTAACTCATGTGGAAAAAAATCCGAATTTTATGCTTATTGTTGGTTTTACTGGTTGTTGCAGTTAATGCATGGCGTGATCAGAATCAAGACTGGACTAAGCCGATCATCGTATTATTACACCCCATTAATGCCGATGGACGGACAAACACACAAAATTATATCAATACCTTAAATATTGCCAATTTAAACACAGCACAAGACTATCTTAAACAAGCATCACAGCAGTATCGCGGGCAACCAGTTGCATTGTATTTTAAGTTAGGCCGTGAACTTAAACAGATGCCGCCTAAAGTCCCAACGGATGCCTCTTTACTCAGTACCGTGCTCTGGAGTTTAAAGTTTCGTTTTTATGCTTGGCAGCAAAGACAGGGGAGTGATGGTGCTGCAACTGTAACGCTGTATCTGAATTATTATGATCCAAGCCAAACCCAAATTTTAAAACACTCTACCGCACTGCAAAAAGGCAAAATTGGCTCGGTAAATTTATTTGCCTCCAATGCGCACAGCCAGCGCAATACCATGGTGATGGTGCATGAATTACTACATGCCTTTGGTGCAACAGACAAATATGACTTGGCTACAGGTCAGCCAATTTATCCGATTGGCTATGCAGCACCGAATCAACAGCCTTTATATCCACAGCACCAAGCCGAGTTGATGGCAGGTTATATCCCGCTTTCACAAAGTAAAAGCAAAATGCCTGAGTCGTTGGAGCAAACACGCATCAACGAAATTACCGCTATTGAACTGGGCTGGAAATAAGCCTGAGGATAAACCTGTACTTATCCACAACTCACGATACAGCCTGTGCAAAAGTATGCTGAGTGTATGAAATGTGCTATTGATATTCGTGGGCTTATTCTCAAACCGATCTGTTAAACTATTCATCCACCTAGCACGATGAGTCACTATGAGTTTAGCCAGCCTAATTGATGAATTGAACCCCCAACAAAAACAAGCAGCCACCACAGCACATCAACATAGTCTGGTTTTGGCAGGGGCAGGCTGTGGCAAAACCAAAACCATTGTGGCACGTGCAGCGTATTTAATTGATCAGGGTATTCCTGCTAATCAGATTCAAATTTTAACCTTTACCCGTCGTGCAGCCAGTGAAATTGTGGCGCGGGTTGAGTTAGCACTGGGTGAGCAAGCCAAGGGCTTACGTGCTTCGACTTTCCATACTTTTTGTATGTATTTGCTGCGCCGTATCCCCAAAGCATTTGGCTTAGAGCAGTTTTCAATTATTGATCGTGATGATCAGTTAATGATGTTCCGTTTAATTCGCGGCAAAGATGATAAGAAAAACCCAAGTCAGTTGCCTAAGCCTCAAGAATTATGTGACTTATATTCTTTTGCACGAAATACTCGCCAAAAATTGAGTGTGGCATTAGAAAAACAACAGCCAGAATATTTGGCAATGAAAGACCAAATTGCCGAGATCATGCAGGAATATGAAAGCCGTAAACGTGCGCGAGGTTTTTTAGATTATGACGATATTTTGGCTGTGGTGGCATCGGCATTGGCACAATCTGAAGGTCTGGTCGATTATGTCGCATCCATTTGTCAGCACTTGCTGGTCGATGAAATGCAGGACACCAATCCTTTGCAATGGGCGTTGCTTGAACCCTTAAAAGATCGGGTCAACCTGTTTTGCGTGGGTGATGATGCGCAGTCGATTTATGGTTTCCGTGGTGCGGATTTTGAAAATATTCATCATTTCACTGAACGTGTGCCGAATGCTCAAATTTTTAAACTGGAACAAAATTATCGCTCCACACAGGAAATATTAGACCTGTCTAACTGGTTGCTGGAGCAAAGTGAAATTCGCTATAACAAACGATTGCAGGCGTATCGTGGTGATGGCATCAAGCCGAAAATACATATTTTCCCAAATGAGTTTGATGAAGCCAAATGGATCGCCATTGATATTAAAGAGCGACATTTCTTGGAAGGTGCACCGTGGTCAGATCACATGGTGTTGGTACGCTCCAGTTTTGCCGCACGGCATATTGAAGCAGCATGTATTGCGGCAAGTGTGCCGTATCGTTTTATTGGTGGCATGAAGTTATTGGAAACCGCGCATGTGAAAGACTTGCTCAGTTTATTGCGGGTCATTGCCAATCCTCTAGATGATATTGCATGGATGCGTTTTCTGACCTTATGGAATGGCGTGGGTGATGTCGGTGCAAGTAAGTTGGCCCAACAACTATTGCTTGAACCGAGCATGGATAAAATTATTGAAAAGTTGGAAAAGTTTGGAAAATTGCCTGAAAAAACTTTACTGATTATGAAGCAGATGGACGTTTTACGGCATGAAGTTGCTGCTTGTGTCGGTTTGGGGATTGAAGCTATTCAGGAACAATTGGCAGAAAATTATAAAAAAGACTGGAATCGTCGTCAGGGCGATTTTCAGTTGGTGCAACAATTGGCGGCTAAGCATGCGCAGTTAAGTGAATTTTTAGAAGAGTATGTACTCGATCCTGTATCTATTTCAGAAATTGAACGTCAGTCTGATACCGATGTGGTCACTTTGATTACGATTCACTCTGCCAAGGGTACAGAGCAAAAAGTGTGCTATGTGGCCAATGTGACACCGGGGCAGTACCCACACGCACGGGCGCAGGGCAGTTTTGATGATATTGAAGAAGAACGTCGCGTGTTGTATGTGGCCTTGACCCGTGCCCAAAATGAACTGATTTTAACCAAACAAAATCTGAATTTGTGGGCGCGAGACACGGTAGACGAACAGGGGCGCAAGCTAGACAGTTATTTTTTGAATGATTTGACCCGTCAATTGTGTAGCATGGAAACTCATCACCGTACCCGCCAGCAAACAGTTAAAAGCGCCTTGGTGGAACGTCAAGCGATTAATTTAGATTTTGGCATTGATCTCGATTAAACTATGTCACATGGTTTCCTGCAAAAAGTAGAGTAGGCGAGTGCTTTTTGATGTTTTTTGCCTATTTTAAGGTTGTAAGATGAAAATTTTAGTTCGTAGTTTAGAGCGTACGGTTACTGAAGAAGAATTATTAAAACTTTTTCAGGAATACGGCACAGTCGAATCTTGTACGTTGGTGCTGGATGCGGCAACAGGAAAATCGAAAGGATTTGCATTTGTAGAAATGCCGCATGCACGTGAAGCTGTGAAAGCCATTAAAGGCTTGAACACATTGCGTCTGCATGGCCATGGTATTCGAGTCAAAGCGGCGGAAGATAAGCCTGCCTCAAAATAGTTCAAAGGGAGCAAAAAATGCTCCTTTTTTATGCGTATTTTTTAATGTAAATTCTGATGTATGCATTGTATTGGTGCGCATTTTAGGTTGTATAAAAACAGTCTATTTTTTATTGGGAATCGTGTAAAAATCGGTTTAATCTAAAGCTCTTAGACCGCTAAATTGAGGAAAGGCTCATGTCTCGTGTTGCTCGTTTTCATGCAGATCGTACCAATCAGAAATTATATTTCGCACGCCTTTCGTGCCAACAGGCAGAACAAACCGAACACGTTCAGCAAGCACAGGCGCATCGTGAAGCTGCGGTATTTCATTTGCATGGTGCAGTACTGGCTTTTTTGCAGGAATTGGTACGCTATTATCGCCTGAATGACAGCAATCCGACCCTTAAATCGATTGAAGAATTAATGGCCGCAAAAGGGCAGATTTCCCCTGAAGTGGCTCTTTTACAGCAACTGAGTAAATCGGGCTTTATTGCAGAGTTAAAGCGAGCGTATCGCTTGTGTCAGTACACACCAGAACCGAGTGCGCCTGAACCTGAAGATGAAACATCATCTAATTTAATTATTAAAGTCACGCAAACGCCGCAAGCATGGTTGCCAGACACCAAAATTTTACGCGAATGGCATCGAGATTTGACCCAATTGATTGATAGTTTTCGCAATGAGATGGTGGAGTTTTAAGCTGACCAATAGCCCTTGAAAAATTTTTGATCAGCCCGATATAAATATTCTGAACGATGCAAAGTGCAAGCGCCTTTGCCGCCATGTCGAGCATGGAGGATATATGTCTATAGAGCAATTGAAAGAATTATTTGGTAATCAGGAAGCTATTTTGGAGCTGGTGCAGCTTGAAGGCGGTGAGTTGGCATTGCGTAATGCAGGCTCAGAGAAAGAGCCGTTAGTGAAAATCCAGTTCAATGACGAAGTCAAAGCCTTATTGGGTGATCAGACTGCTGTTGTTGCCCAGCACATGATTCAGGCGGCATTATTTGGCTTGTTGGAAAAACAGGTCAATGAGTGGCATGCAGAAATTGTGGATGAGCAGCCAAAATTTATGAGTTGATCTGTATGCTTTAGTGAACTTGCTAGATCAGCAGAGAAAGCAATCGTTCATATAAAAAGCGCACTGTTTAAAGTGCGCTTTTTGTTTGTTTTATATCTGGCTTAGATCGCCATAAGTCCAAACTTGGCTTAATGCGTTGGTGGTTGATGATGCGCAATTTCAATTTGATTTAAAATATAATTACTCATATTTTTCGCCATTTCTTCTTTGGCGAAATACACCTCACCAATGTTGTCCTTACGAATCACTTCGGCTTCAGCTTTGCTTTCTGCACAAACCAAGACCTGAATTTCAGGGTTGAGGGTTTTGGCAATATCCACAATTTTATGAATGTCCAGAATATCCATAGGCGAAAGCACCAACAGTCTTGCATGCTGGATATGCGCCTGAATCAGCACACCTGCTTCTGTCGCAACTCCGCTGACCGCAGCAATGCCTTTGGCACGCAAATCTTCTACAATTTCACGGTTTTCTTCGGCAATCACGACCTTAATATTTTCAGCCATGAGGTTTTGGGTAATACGACGTCCGACTTCACCATGTCCAACAATCACGACCTGATCACGTAAATAGTCCTGTGAGACTTCATCGGGTAGCATCGCTAATGGGTCGCTGCTACGTTCCAGTAAACGTGCCAAGTAAGAGCGTTCCCGAATCCAGTTTTGCACGGGTTCAATTGCAGAGAAAACAAAAGAGTTGAGTGTAATAGAAATGAGTGCTCCTGCCAGAATCAGGTTTTGGCCTTCCAGCGACAACAGTTGTAGCGATACGCCTAAGGTTGCCAAAATGAAGGAGAACTCACCAATTTGCGCTAAGCTTGCACCTACAGTTAAGGCCGTGTTGAGTGGGTAGCGGAAGAACAGCACCAACGCCATTGCTGCAATGGTTTTACCCACCATAATAATGGCAACCACAGCCAGTACGTGTATCGGTTCTTCAATTAAAATACGTGGGTCAAACAGCATGCCCACGGCTACAAAGAACAGGATTGAGAAAATTTCACGTAGTGGAAGAGTTTCTTCTTCGGCACGATGGCTAAAGTCAGACTCTTTCACCACCATACCTGCAAAGAATGCACCGAGCGCCATCGATACGCCAAAGACTTTATAGGCACCAAAGGCAATTGATACCGCTGCTGCAACTACAGTTAGGGTAAACAGTTCCCGAGAGCCCAACCGCGCCACAATTTGCATGATAAAGGGCACAAGGCGTTTGCCCACAATGAGCATAAAGGCAATGAAGCCTGAGACCTTAAGTAAGGTTAGCCCCAAAGTTAGCCAGATATTTTCATCATTTGCACCTTCAATGGCTTGTCCACCCAGTAATACGGCTGTTGCGGGAAGCAGTACCAAGGCCAAGACCATCACTAAGTCTTCAACCAATAACCAACCCACAGCAATTTTACCGTTAACGGAGTCAAGTAAGCCGCGATCTCCTAAGGCTTTGAGCAAAACAACGGTACTGGCACAGGACAGGCTTAAGCCAAAGATGAGCGCAGAGCCAAAACTCCAACCCCACATCATCGACACACCCACACCCAATAAGGTCGCCACTGCAATTTGTAGTATTGCACCAGGCAGGGCAATACGTCGGACTTGCATGAGATCGTTCAGGGAAAAGTGCATGCCCACGCCAAACATGAGGAACATTACCCCAAGTTCTGCCAGTTGGTTGGCTAAATGGATGTCGGCAACAATTCCGGGGGTGTTGGGGCTAATGATCACCCCAGCAATTAAATAGCCCATGAGCGGCGGCAGGCGTAAACGAGCAGCGATATAACCAAATACCAGCGCCAAGCCAAAACCAACGGCAAGTAAGATAATGAGTTCTACATCATGCGGCACGAGAAACTCCTGAAGCCATGGTTAACCTTATGTGAAGACAAGCACAAACAGTGCCAAAAGAAAAATGCGAGGAAATTTTAACAAGTGGGGCAAAAAAAGTGCAAAAAAAACGACCTAATTCAGGTCGTTTTTTTAAAAAGCCAAAATTATTTGATTTTAGCTTCTTTGAAAATCACGTGTTGACGGATTTTTGGATCAAATTTTTTGATTTCCATTTTTTCCGGCATAGTACGTTTGTTTTTAGTAGTGGTGTAGAAATAACCAGTACCCGCTGTAGACACTAAGCGAATCTTATCACGCATTGTCTTGACTCCTTACTTAGATCTTTTGACCTTGAGCACGTAGGTCAGCAACAACCTTTTCAATGCCCAATTTGTCGATAATACGCATACCTTTAGTGGTTAAACGAAGACGTACGAAACGTTTTTCGCTTTCTAACCAGAAACGGTGGTTGTGCAGGTTCGGCTCGAACCGGCGCTTAGTTTTGTTGTTGGCGTGTGAGACGTTGTTACCAACGACTGGACGCTTGCCGGTAACTTGGCAAACCTTAGACATGGTGTAACTCCATTGATTTAGCCAACAGCAAATCTGTATGGCCAGTCAAAAATAAACGGATGAATTCATTCAAGGGGCGTTTTATATCAAAAATACGCTTAAAAGACAAGCGATTTTCTTCAAAAACAGCATGAGCTAGTTTGATAGCTCATGCCTTGATCAGTTAGCGAAGCAGCGTCTTCGAAATCAATCGATGAATCGGCTTATCAAATGGGGGAAGAATGAACTTCAAGCTATATAGCTTCGGATTAGACATTACCGACCGTTCATGTGATAAGCTGAAAAAACCTTCAGGACCGTGATATTTCCCCATCCCTGATGCGCCAACACCGCCAAACGGTAGGTCATCTTGTGCAACGTGGGTCAATACAGTATTGATTCCGAAATGCCCTGAATGGGTTCGCTGTGCGACATAGTCGGCACGCGCCTGATCAAAGTCGAAATAGTATAAAGCAAGAGGACGCGGTCGGCTATTAATAAACTCGATTACATCATCAATTTGATCATATTCTAAGATAGGTAGCACTGGCCCGAAGATTTCGTTTTGCATAATTTGCATGTCTGGGCTGACATTGGTCAGTACGGTAGGCGCCATTTTGCGGGTTGCAGCGACATTTTCACTTTGCGGATTAATTTCAATAATATTGGCACCGCGTTCACGGGCATCTTCCAAATAACCTTGCAAACGGCGGTACTGTTTGTCATTAATAATGGCGGTATAGTCCTGATTGTCACGAATGTGTGGATACATTTCCGTCACATAGCGTTCAAAATGTTCCATAAATTCGGCAGTTTTACCTTTAGGCAGGAACATATAGTCAGGCGCAACGCAGGTTTGACCTGCGTTCCAAAGTTTACCTACGGCAAGACGTTGAGCAACATCGGCCATGTCGCTAGAAGGGTGAACCAAAACAGGTGATTTTCCACCAAGTTCTAAAATGACAGGAACTAAGTTTTTGGATGCTGCAGCCATTACCGTTTTACCGACTTCGGTAGAGCCTGTGAAAATCATTTTGTCAAAAGGTAAATGGCTGAAGGCGTCAGAAAGATTACCACCGCCATTAATCACTGCCACCAGTTCTTGTGGGAACGCTTCACTCAAGGCATTTTCCAATACCCGACCAAAATGGGTCGAGGCACTGGAAATTTTGATCATGGCATTGTTACCTGCAGCCAAAGCACAAATGAGTGGGCCTAAAGACAGTAATAATGGATAATTCCATGGTGCAATAATGCCAATCACCCCTAAAGGCTGATACTGTACCCATGCTTTTGCAGGTTGGTGAATGATTCCGACTTGACGTTTAGACGGTTTCATCCAATTGCTTAGGTTTTTACTGTAGTATTTGATATGTTCTAAACAAGTCAGCAGCTCGCCAATTTTAGTTTCTGCAATGGCACGGTTGCCATAGTCACGATTAATCGCTTCAGCAAATTGGTCTTGATATTTCACAATGACACGTTTTAAGCGAGCTAAACGCTCAATGCGTTCTTTGGCACTTGGGACAGGATTACGTTGATACGCATATTTCTGCAATGCCAAAATATCATCCAGACGTTGTAAATCGGGTGAATGAGGGGTCATTGAAGTTGTTTTTGTTTGACTGTTCATGGCATGTTACCATTCAATAAAAGCAATATAAGTTAGTTTTTAGAGTATTTACTCTAAACAGTCAAGTGACTTTATGTTTTCGCTCCCCCAAATTTTAAAGAATGGTTGTTTTTAGGATGTCACAAACCAAAACGTTGAAAACCAAAGAACGTATTTTGCAATTGAGTTTGCAATTGTTTAACGAGCGTGGTGAGCGTTCAGTTACAACCAATCATATTGCGGCTGAATTGGGCATGAGCCCAGGGAATTTGTATTACCATTTCCGCAATAAGAACGAAATTATTAAAGAGTTGATGGAGCAATACCAGCAGGAAACTTTAGAAATGTTGGCCTTACCTGAAAGCCGTGGGTTGGATGCCAACGATAAAATTCGTTATTTTCAGGTACTCAGTAGTCAGTTATGGGCCTATCGTTTTTTGCATCGTGATGTCTATCACTTGGTCGAAACCAATGAAGATTTCCGCAAAATGTATCCGCGTTTTGCAGGGCAGGTCATGCAGCAGGGGCAGAAAATTTATCAGGCCTTTGTGGATGCAGGACTCATGCAAATGACCGAGTCGGAAATTGAAGCCTTAATTATTAATATCTGGATTGTGCTGACCAACTGGACCAACTTCTTATATATGTCGGGTCACATTACCGATTCCAATCATTTAGAAGAAAAATGGGTATGGCAGGCTTTGCGTCAAATGTTGTTCCTTGAGGGGGCATATTTACGTGGTGAAAGCCGTGCGACTTATGAGCGATTATTGGAAACATTGGGTTCATCTGAACTGTTTGCAAGTTTATCATCCAGTAAAAATACCCAAGCCGACTAAGCGGCTGTGAATGGCTATTTAGAATGTCTGAGAAACGCGTTAGAATACTCGGCTTGTTTTTCAATTTAACCAAGTAGTGACTTAAAACAACATGAATATGACGACTGCGAATACTGCACGTTTACTGATTACCTGTGAAGATAAACCGGGTATTGTGCAGGCTGTATCAAGCTTTTTGTATCATCAGGGAGCTAACATTACTGCGCTTGATCAATACGCAACAGAAGCACAGGGCGGGCGTTATTTCATGCGGGTTGAGTTTGAGCTGGATCATTTGCAAAGCCGTAAAGAAAGCTTATTGCAAACGTTTGCATCTAACGTGGCAGAACGCTATGACATGCAGTGGCGTTTGGCCTTAGTCAGCGATGTGAAAAAAGTCGGCATTTTGGTGTCTAAAGTCGATCATGCTTTGCTTGAGTTGTTATGGCGTCATTCACGTGGCGGTTTACCGTGTGAAATTACCAAAGTAGTGTCGAACCATGACACATTGCGTGAAGCGGTAGAAAATTTTGGTATCCCATTTGAAGTGGTACCTGTAAATAAAGAAAATAAACGTGAAGCTTATGCTCAAATTGATGAATTGATGCAAGGCAATGATTTGCTGGTATTGGCGCGTTATATGCAAATTCTGGATGAAGAGTTTGTGTCTAAGTGGGAAATGAAAGTGATCAATATTCACCACTCTTTCTTGCCGGCCTTTGTGGGAGCAAACCCGTACAAACAAGCCTATGAAAAAGGCGTGAAGTTGATTGGTGCAACGGCACACTACGTGACTGCAGACCTAGACCAAGGCCCGATTATTGAGCAAGATGTAGAGCGTGTAAACCATGACTTTACGGTAGATCAGTTGCGCGAATTGGGGCAGGACGTTGAACGTAATGTACTGGCTCGTGCAGTCAAATGGCATTTAGAAGACCGTATTATTGTAGATGGCAACAAAACTGTTGTATTTCAATAGGGTGTAAAGCCATCTCAAGATTGAACAAAAAACATGCCGTCTAGGCATGTTTTTTTATACTATAATTGTAATGTTATAACATTTATTTTAATTGTGTATTAATAAGCATAATGTGTGATTGTTCACATGTGTTATTAAAAAATAGTTGCAAATGAAAACACTTCTCATTTATTATTGCGTTACTTTAATTGTGCTAACCGATCAGTTTGATCGTATAAGCTGTGATGGTTTGGCAATTGCTTTTCAAGGTCGCTGACTTTAATGAACCAATCTCCCAACGCTATGACGCATACATCCCACACCATGAAAAAGAAAGTTGTAACAGCTTTAGCCGTGGTTGCATTGGGACACGTGGGCGTGTTGTGGGCATTGGGGCAGATGCCAACCCCAAGCTTAAAGCCAATAGAAAAAGAACCTTTAAAAGTCCGCTTTGTAAAAATTCAAGAACCTCCAAAACCTTTGCCGCCACAACCTAAAGCTGAGCCGCAACCAGAAAAACCAAAACCGCAGCCAGTGAAAGAAGTGCCAGTGGTAGAAAAACCGTTACCACCGCCACCTAAAAAAGTGGAAAAAGTACAGCAGGTGAAAAAAGCGGAAGCGCCTAAGCCTGTGGCAAAACCCGTAGAAAAACCTGTCGAGCGTGTTGTGAAACCTGCACCTGTAGCGACAGTGACTGAAACTAAGGTGGTACAAGCCGCACCTAAACCAACTCCTGCGCCTGTTGCACCCGCACCTGTCGTGCCAGCCGCACCTAAAACAGTTTCAATTGGTGGGTCAGGGGTGCAATGGAGTCGCTCACCAAAACCAACTTATAGTAACCGCGATTTACAAGGTGAAACCCGAACAGTGGTAGTTCTCATTGAGGCCAATGAAAAAGGCGCAATTACCCATGCACAAATCACCCGTTCCAGTGGTTTACCTGCTTTAGATCAAAAGATTTTACGCGCTGTGCGTAGTGCAAAATTCAAACCGTACAAAGAAAATGGCGTTGCTTATCCAATTCGTGCTGAGCAGCCTTTTGAATTGACATTGAACCCTAACGGCTAACCTTAACAGGAGTTCGAGTATGAACTTTTCCGTCTATTGGCAACATGCAGATGCAGTCAGCAAAACACTGTATTTCGTGTTATTGGCGATGTCGATTGCGACATGGACCATCTTCGCATTACGTTTGATGGGCACGCGCCAATTGAAGCAACAAGCTTATGCTCAACTGTCTCAGGCTTTAAATCAGCTTAAGGCAAAACTGGCGCCACTAAGTTTTGAACAGCGCAAAGCGGTTGCAGAACAGGCCCTATTGCGTCAAATTTCTGTAGAAAAAGCATCGGCAGAAAAAGGGGTGTCGGTATTGGGTACAATTGCCTCACTTGCACCGTTTGTCGGTTTATTCGGTACGGTTTGGGGAATTTTCCATGCACTGGTTGCCGTAGGTAAAAGTGGGCAGGCAGGACTGGCACAAGTCGCAACCCCAGTGGGTGAAGCTTTAATTATGACAGGCTTTGGTTTGGCAGTCGCAATTCCAGCAGTGATTGCCTACAACATTTGCTCACGCGTGAACCGTACCTTATCGAACAATCTGCAAGATCATGCACACAGCTTGTTGATTGATACCATGTTGCAGCAAGATTCATCTGTGCAAAAAACAGAAGTGAAAGCAACACAACAAAGTTTGGTGGGAGGTCAGGTTTAATGGCTTTTCAATTGGGTGAAGACAACGACTCAGGCATGAATGAGATGAACCTCATTCCCCTGATCGACATTATGTTGGTATTGATGATCATCTTTTTGGTGACAGCGACCGTTGCCAACCCATCTATACCATTAACCTTGCCGCAAACGACTGCAGAGATTGTCGATTTACCACCTGAGCAAATTCAGGTCAGTATCAATGCCAATGGTGAAGTGGCGTGGGATGATCAAATTATTAGCTTAGATGAGTTGCAAACCCGCTTTAACAGCGCCAGTCAGCAAGCTCAGCAACCAACGGTGGTGTTAAGAGCCGACAAAGAAGCGCGTTATGATACTGTAGCGCAAGTGATGTCACGTGCGAGTGAAGCCGGACTCAGTGATATTGCTTTTGCAACAGACGATTAAGCCCATATCTTATTTAAAATTAGCGATCTTTTAAGGTCGCTTTTTTTATGCGAACTCACGCATAATGCCAAAATATTTCACCTACTCAAGCGTATTTAATCAACCAAGCTATTTGGGTTGAGTTCGCCGCTTATTTGAAAGTCTATTTTTTGTTTAAATCAGGTTCAGCCATGAGTTCACGCCAAGCACTGGATGCAAAAGCCAGTAGTATGATGCTTATTTTGTGCGTCTTTTGGGGTTTACAACAAGTGGTGCTGAAGCTGGCCGCACCTGATATTTCTCCATTAATGCAATTGGCATTACGCTCAGGTTTATCTGCCATCATGGTGTTGCCTTTGTTGTGGATGGCAAGAAATACGCAATTGCTTGCAGCGCAATATGTGTATCCCGGCATATTGGTCGGGGTGTTGTTTGCCGCAGAATTTTTTATGCTAGGGCAAGCTATTCAATATACCTCTGCCTCGCACGTGGTGGTTTTACTATATACCGCACCTATTTTTGTGGCTTTAGGCTTACATTGGAAACTACCTGCAGAGCAGTTATCTCCTTTGCAGTGGAGCGGAATTATTTTGGCTTTTGTCGGGATTGCGGTTACGTTTTTGTGGCGTGCTGAATCTCAACAGCAAGACTTCAGCCAAATGCTTTTTGGTGATTTACTGGCCTTAAGTGCAGGTATGCTTTGGGCAGCCACCACGATAGCTGTACGTTTAAGCCGTTTGTCTGAAGCACCTGCAACGCAAACCCTGTTTTATCAATTGGTAGGTGGCTTTCTGATTTTATTGCCTATGGCGTATGCACTCGGGCAAGCAGACATTCATTGGACTGCTATTGCATGGGCAAGTTTGGTTTTTCATGCTGTGTTGATTTCATTTATTAGCTATTTGGCTTGGTTTTGGTTGTTGAAGCAATATTTAGCCTCTAGCTTAGGCGTATTTTCATTTTTAACCCCTTTATTCGGGGTGTTGTTTGGTGTTTGGTTATTGAATGAAAGTCTGAGTCAAAGTTTTATCGTCGGGGCAATTTTGGTCATGTTGGGCGTGTTGATGGTCAATGCACAAGGTTGGTTTAAAAATAAAACTCAGGTAAAGCAAAGCAAATAAGCTGTGCTGCTCGGTTTGAATTCGGTTGGGTTGTGGTTTGGCAGACTTTATCTGCAATCAAGCAAAAACCATCTTCAAGCGATTTAGTGAATTGCATACCTAAACTTGAAAATGGTTTTTGCTAAAAATTGAAATGATCTAGATTAGCCGTTATTTCGCTTCAAAAATTTTAGATAACGGAATGGAAAGTTTGGCAGCTAAGTAGTCGTCAGATTCAATTAAAATAGGCCCTAGTTTTTGCATCCATTCATCATCAGGATACACATTGGCTAACTCCTGACGGCGTGGTAAAGAGTAAGGTAATTTTGAATAAAAACTCCAAAAATCCACCTGAGACAAATTACGCACCAACACGAATTCATCATTTTCAGTGCGCTTAATTAAATTTTGTTGTTCCAACATCAATACATAAGATGGCCAGCGTCCAATTTCATTGCGGCCTAAAACATCCAGTGCTTCTGCCTCGCTCACACTCTCGCCACGCATTTGCTTTTTATAGAACAATTCCAGCAAGTCTAAAAGCATAAGTAGGGGATGGCATTTTTTTTCTCGACTGGCTTCAAATGCGGTCAGGGCATAACTAATTTCGACACCTAAGAGTACGATGTTCCAAGACAGAAAAATCCACAGTAAGAAAATAGGCACAGCCGCAAATGCACCATAAATCAGCTCATAGCTGGTGAAGTTGGACATAATAAAACCAAACAGGTTTTTTAATAATTCAAACACCACTGCGCTAAAAACACCTGCAATTAGGGCGGCTTTTACAGGCACACTACGGTTGGGAATCGTCCAGTTTAGAATAAAAAAGCCTAAAACAGTCAGTGCGAATGAAATCAGCCATAAAATAAACGCACCGTTGAGCTCATAACCTGCAAAGTTATTACTGAGTACATTCATAGATGCCAAAGTGGATGAAATAACAAAGGCACTGCCCAGCAAAATAGGTCCTAAAGAAATAATGGTCCAATAACGCATAAAACCCATAATGCCACCACGGGTTTCTTTGACACGCCAAATGCGATTAAACACGGTTTCAATACTGGTCAGCATCATCACTGTGGTAATGAATAAAAACAGAATCCCGATAATCGTGAGGTTGCTAGATTTATCAGTAAAAGCACTTAAGGCTTTGTCGAATGCGATGGTGGTTTTAGGTAAAAAGTTACTGTAAATCAGCTGTTGTAATTGTTGGCGTGCAGGTTCAAGTGCCTTAATGGAAGAGATGATCACTAAAAAAACGGTCAGCATCGGCACAACCGCAAACAGGGTGGTGTAGGTTAAAGAACCTGCTTGTTCACGGCAGCGGTCGGCTTCAAAGCGACGCAGCACAAATAAGACAAATTGAAACCATTTTTTGTCATAGAAGGGCAGTTTCTTTAAATACTCAACAATCATACAGTCGCTGTCTCAATTTTTAATCATCTTTATGTGTTTTCATGTTTAAGCTTAACCAAAAAAGCAGCAAAATACCGTATAGTTTTCATTTTTAGTCTGATTTATTCGCATGATGCAAGCATATATCCTGGTTTTGTACTTTAGTAAATATGGTTCTACTAAGGAAATGGCACATTTAATTGCCAATGGAGTAGAGGCCAGTGGCATGCCTGTTAAAATTAGAACCGTACCCAATATTTCAACTGTTGTACAACAAGCTGAGCCAAGTATTCCAGCAGAAGGCGATATTTACTGTACTTTGGATGATCTGGCCAATTGTTCAGGTTTAGCCTTAGGTTCGCCAACACGCTTTGGCAATATGGCATCAGAAATGAAATACTTTTGGGATCAAACCACCAGTCTGTGGCTGAATGGTGCGTTACATAATAAACCTGCCTGTGTGTTTACCTCTTCAGGTTCGATGCATGGCGGACAGGAAAGCACTTTACTGACTATGTTACCGCCACTTTTTCACCATGGCATGATGATCATGGGCTTGCACAATGCACATCCTGCGTTATCCAACACCAAGACAGGCGGTACACCGTATGGGGCAACTCATGTGAGTGGCCCACGCCACGATCAGGCTTTGAGTCAGGATGAAAAAATCTTGTGTGAAGCACAAGGGCAACGTTTAGGCGAAATGGTGAAAAAGTTACAAGGAATGTAATTTTCTGAATCATTAACTCAGGTGTAAAACGAATAGAATGTTTTACACCTTGATTGTATTTGAGCTTCATTGGCTGCGGTAATTTGAGTATTTTTATTTATGCAAAAAAAACAAATTACTTTTCACGTAAAATCACTATTTTTAGTGATATTCAGTCTTTCACTTTTCACATTTAATAGCCACTTTAAAAGCAGAATTTTCTGTCACGGTTCACGCAGCATTTTTTGTGCAGGTATATGTATTAAGCACAATGGATTGCTGTAAAAATGAGAGATTGAGGAAAAGTGGAAATGAATAAGTTAGTGTTAATTGGTTTAGCTGTATTGAGTTTAGGCTGTTCGTGGTCGAGTGTAGCTGCAACTGAGATTGTACACAGTCTGAACTTCCCCCAAGAACAACCAGCCCAAAAACAACCTGCAGAAGTTCAATATTTAGCAGCTCAAAAGCCAGTAATTGCAGCCGAAAATGTACAAGTAAAATAATAAAAAGATGTGATAAAAGTGCTGTTTTATACAGCACTTTTTTATATGAAAATCTACGTTTGGTGTGTTTAAGATTGGTTTGGTTTGATTTGTTCTTTAAAACGGTGTTTGCATTTCAGACAATGAAAATCAAGAAAGATATTTTGGTCGACAATTACACCTGCTTTTTTACCAAAGCGATGCCCTAAAAAGCCGCCAGTGATTCCAACACTAATTGCACCTACAAAAGTGCCAATGGTACCACCCATAATCACCCCAAGAGGCCCTGCCACAGTACCAATTGCAGCACCAATTGATGCACCAGAGGCAGCACCGCCGACGGTTCCAGCCGCTGTTCCTGCCGAGCCTAATAAGACTCCACCAATTTTTTGTAAGCTTTGTTCATGGTCGCGTTTTTCAACTTGGGTTGAGCCACACTTTGGACAGACGATACTGTGTTCCATCAACGGATTGTCTTGTGTCATGACTGTAAAATGCCTTGTACTGATGCTGTTTGCATAACTGCAAGCAGGATGTCAAAAGAGTGAGTAATCTTTCCCTTCTTTATATTTAAGAGATTTACACACTATTGTTTAAGAGGTTCAGCATGGCGTAGCGCTGTCATTTTGTAAATAAAATATATGTAAATGAGTTGCTTAAGTTTGCAAAATAATAGGGCTAAAAAAAGAGCGCCGTAGCGCTCTTTTTGAGATTTAATTTTGTGTCATGACTAGATTTATTGCTTCTGCGAGCAAGGCTTAATCACGTACAAATTCAACTGTACCATTTGCCAAGGATTTAACACGGGCCAATGACTCGACACGGTAGCCTTTTTCTAAGAGTAATTCACGACCAGACTGGAATGATTTTTCAATCACAATTCCAATGCCGACCACTTCTGCTTGGGCTTGATGAATCAGATCTGCCAGCCCCAGTGCTGCTTGACCATTCGCTAAAAAGTCATCAATGACCAACACTTTGTCGGTAGCATGAATGTGTTTGTTTGAAATGGCGATAGTGCTTTCCGTTTGTTTGGTAAATGAAAACACTTTAGAACGGTATAAATCATCTTTTAAAGTTAAAGATTGATATTTACGTGCAAAAATTACAGGAACGCCCAGTTCTAAACCTGCCATGACTGCAGGTGCAATACCTGATGCTTCAATGGTAATAATTTTGGTGATGCCTGCATCTTTAAATAAACGCGCAAATTCTTGACCAATTTGCTGCATCATCACAGGGTCAATTTGATGGTTTAAGAAAGAATCGACTTTGAGAACCGTCTCAGATAAAACGATACCTTCAGCTAAAATTTTCTGTTCTAGTGCATGCACGGGAGAATCCTCAAGGGCAGGTGCTTTTTAAAGCAAAAGCGTATTTTAAAAAGCACCTGAAAAAATGCAAGAACAATTTACCAAATGGTGAATAGCTGCCGAGTTTGCTCAGCAGCTATGTTGAGAATTAGTTGGTTGGGCCTTTATAACCTGTTAGCAATAATCCATAAGACTTGTCTTTGTCTTGGTGGGTGACTTTTACAGGTAAGTAGTCAAGTTTTGGTGCAAGCCAGAAAATCGTGTCACGGTTAGGTTTGTTGTGTTTAAGAACCACTTTAATGGTGTCAAACGTACCGTAATTGGTTTTGATTTTTTCTGAACCTTGTTTAATAAAGCGACGTGATTCAACTTCTTTGTTGTCAGCAATATAGTAGCTCGACTTTAAACCGCCACTTTTTAAGTCTTCACGAATTTGCAATTCTGCATTGAGTTCATCCAACACACCTGCTTTCCACGCAAACGAGCGTGCATCGCTGTCTTTTTTGGTGTTAATGGTTTTTGCAGCAGGATTAAAATTAATATTCATGGTGTTGTTATGCACCAAAATTTTACTGCTGCGGCTAAAACTAGACGAGCCAATTTTACCGTCATTAAAAGTAAAACGGCTGGTTTCAGTGGCAGATGCAATCACACCTGCTTTGGCTGCAAATACATAATTCCACTGATTGCCTGTTTTGCTTAAGGTACGTGTTGCAGAACCCAAGTTTTTACCATTGTAGTTAAACTGGTAACTAGCTTGGAAAGGACTCATGGCAAATGCTTGGCTAGAGAAACCAGCCAAGAACAGTGCTGTGGACACACCGGCTGCCATACCCATTGTTTTCAATACATGATTTGCCATTGCTGAGATATTTCCTCTGTATGTAGGGAGATGCAATTTGCTTGCTTGTTGCCATTATACGCATTGAATATGAAGAGAAAATTGGAAATTATGCGGCTTATGTAGTTTTCCTGTATGTATTCTCTTCCAAAATTTAACCAAATTTAGTAGATACGATGAGCAAGGCAGGCATTAGCTTTGTTTTTGTTTCAATGGTGTCACTTGTGTATCTTCTAGGGTTTCACTCAGGTCATCCAGTCTTTCTTCAGACATTTTACGGAACAATGCCGTTAAATTGACGTTGCCCATCAGTACCAATTCGGCTTCACGTAATACAGCGTGATTCACGTGAACTTTGCCTAAGGTGTCAATGATCGAGCGGTTTTTGCCTAGCCAGCGGTTTAAGTCCAAATGCAGTAAGTCATCTTTGACTTTAATGACTTTAAGTTTTTCTAAAATCATCCCCAAAGGGTCGTCATTGCGTATTTTTTGATAGTAGAACAAGGCACATTTCACGGCAATTTTATGAAAAACACTTGGATAACTGGCATCAATTACTTGGGTGTCACTGATTTGTTCAAACACAATCAGTTGTGTGTTTTTATTCAGCTCCATCTGTACCAGTTTTAAATCAACCGAAAGGGTAATGTTTAAACCGTTATAGTCCAGCGTAGCGTACAGGCGTAACCAGTCATCGTGTAAGTCTGCATGCAGATCTTGCAACATTTTCACATTATCAGTCACAAAGCGCTGAAAAGTCGCATTTAAGAAGACTTGAGATAATGGAAATTCACGTTCATCCTCAATAAATCCTTCCGCTTTTTGGTACACTTGTCGGATACGTTGAGAGATATTGGTGATCAGGCTTTGCATACGGCGTCCAGGTCGTTCATTGATTCTTTTCAGATACAAATATTTTATCGAATTGTATTAAAAATACAGGCACAGAAGCTTGCAGTTTAGCAAAATAAATTGCACCATTTTTAATATTTTAAGATTCGGCAGTCAGCTTTTTGATGAACTTGGCAGTTTTGAAAAAAGTAAAATCTGTTCAAAGTAACTTGCTCTTAGATTTATACCGCATTTAGCGGCTTGGGGAATCGGACATTTTGTCGGATTAATGTGATGCTAAAAAAAATTCAATTGATGCCTACTTCACAAGAGTGGTGGAAAGACCCTATTTTTGCTGCTGCGTTACTCGTGGCTGCTGTGTTGCACGTGATGATTTTAGCTGTGCAATTTGCTGCACCACAGCAAAGCGATGCCGCAGTCAAAGAAATTGCGGTATCGGTACGTATGAGTGATACAAAAGTTGAAGATGCAGACTTTTTAGCACAGGCCGATCAACAAGGTTCGGGTACTTTCCGAGAAGAACATCGCATGTCTAGTGACATGCCAGCACCTATGACTGAGCAAAGTGCAGGTGAACAGCAGCTGGAAAGCTTAGAGCGTATGCAGCAACAGCGTGAATTAAACTTTGAAGAAAAAGTGTTGATGACCACGCTTAGCTGGCAAAAGCAGGCGGCAGAAAATCAGCGTAAAAAAGCCATGCAGGAATTGAATAGTCAGTTTCAGGCCAAGGCGGCCATGGTTGCAAGTATTGAGGCACAATATTTACAACGCCAACAAAACTTTAGCCGTCAGCAAAAAATTAAAACCATTGATGGAATTCAGGCCAAGCAAGACAACACTGCGGGCTATATGGAAAAATTCCGTCAAAAAGTCGAATTTTACGGTAACCGTTATTATCCTGAACAAGCCAAAGCACAGAATTTGGCTGGCGAAGTCCGTTTGATGGTGATTTTAAATAACAATGGCGGGATTCGTGCCATTCGTTTAATTGAAAGTTCAGGCCATGCCATGCTGGATGAAGCAGCGAAGGCTTCGGTGCGTAAGGCCGCACCTTTTGGTGCATTCGATGCGAAAATGAAAGATATTTCTGAATTACGGATTGTGCGGACGTGGCGCTTTGACCCTGCCGAAGCTGAGTTTGAGGTGCGCTAGTTTTTCCCTCTCTCTAACTCTCTCCCGAAGGGAGAGAGAATTTTGTGTGTAGTGTTAAAATCATAGGATTCTACCCACGTTCTCCTTCCTACGAGGGAATTAGAGGAAGGGCTTTCAGAGGACGAAGTAATAAAAATCTGATCTCTGCAATGTTCTTCTAGTATTTAGCAATCATGGGACTCTCATGATTGTTCTCCCTCCCACTGGGAGGGAGTTAGAGAGAGGGGCTTTCATAGATATAGTAACTACATCTGATTTCTTCTTTGTGCAGCAATGTTCTTGTAGTATTCAGCAATCATAGGCTCTAACTCACGTTCTTCTTCGCGAGGGAATTAGAAGTAGGACAGTTTTCAATAAAAAAGCGAGCCGAAGCCCGCTATTTTTATAGTGTTCTAGAACTTCAAATTTAATCTCTTTCCACGTATGGATTTTCTAAGCCCAACTTGGCAAGAATCTCAATTTCTAAAGCTTCCATTTCTTCGGCATCCTCATCTGAGGTTTCATGGTCGTAGCCCATGAGATGCAGCGTGCCGTGTACCAGCATGTGAGTGAAATGTGCCAAAGGTGTTTTAGCTTGTTCGGCTGCTTCCTGTAAAACCACAGGAATACAAATCACCAGATCACCAATTGGAAAGCTTGGCAACACTTGTGCCATTTCATCGGGTAAATCACTCGGGAAAGACAAGACATTGGTCGATTTGTCTTTTTTGCGATATTCCAGATTAAGCTTGAGACTTTCTGCATGATCAACACAGGCAATCCCAATTTCACAGTCACTTTGGGTGTCTATATGCCTTAAAGTGGTTTCCACCACTTTTTTAAGATAGGCGCGCTTTAATACCAGCTCAGGTGCTTGAATGTCCTGTTGCAGGCTTAGACTTAGTTTCAAAATGAATCCTTAATACTTCAGTAGGTTGCAGAACGCACAGCCACTAGTGCTGTGCATCTGCTGCGGCATCATTTTCCGCAATTAAAGCTTCCTGACGTGCTTTGCGTTCAGCACGTGCTTCGGCACTTAAACGCTGTTGCTCACTGTCCCAGCCTTCGTAGGCTTCAACAATTTTTTGCACCAACTGGTGACGTACTACATCACGTGAGTGGAAACGTGTGATGTGAATTTCATGCACATTTTCCAAGACACGCAGCGCATGAGATAAACCTGATTGCTGACCACGTGGTAAATCAACCTGAGTCACGTCACCAGTAATGACCGCACGAGAGCCAAAGCCCAAACGAGTCAGGAACATTTTCATTTGTTCAGGGGTGGTATTCTGCGCTTCATCCAAAATCACAAAAGAGTGATTTAGGGTGCGACCACGCATATATGCTAGGGGCGCAACTTCAATTACTTGACGTTCAATGAGTTTGGCCACTTTCTCAAAACCCAACATTTCATATAGGGCGTCATAAAGTGGGCGCAAGTAGGGGTCAATTTTTTGGGTTAAATCACCAGGTAGGAAACCCAGTTTTTCACCTGCTTCAACCGCAGGACGCACCAATAGAATTCGCTGAATTTCATTGCGTTCCAGCATATCTACGGCAGCAGCTACGGCCAAATAGGTTTTACCTGTACCTGCAGGACCAATACCAAAAGAAATATCGCTTTGCAAAATACGCTGAACATAACGCTTTTGGTTGGCACCGCGTGGGTTAATACGGCCTTTGCGGGTTTGTAACCAAACAGCATCCAATCCAGTATGCTCTTGCCCATCATCCGATTGTAATTCACGGTCAGTCTGACTGCCTTGAATCATCATGTGGAGCGTGTCTGCACTGATTTGTGCAGAACTTTCCGCTTCTTCATGCAGGCGTTGCAAGAGCGTTTCGGCTCGCTCAACTGCATCAATTTCCCCATCTATAAAAAAGGCGTCACCACGATGGGAAATTTGGACGTCTAGGCGTTGTTCGATTTGTTTCAAATGTCCGTTATAAGCACCGAGCATGCTTTTTAAACGTTCCATTGAAATACCAGGAAAAGTTACTGTACGTCGAATCGCTGCAGTCAAGAGAATTCCTTAATCTGTTATTGGACTTTAGCTCCTACATTACGCCACGTCAGGCTCAAGATTCAAGAGCTCACCATAAACTAAATTCAAAGTTTTAATCTCGGTAATCTCAATCTCCGCAAAGCGTCCGACCCAAGCAGGGTCACCAATAAATGTTACTAAACGTGTATTGTCTGCTGTGCCGACCAAAATGTTCGGATCTTTATCAGAAACATTTTCAATCAGGACACGTTGCACCGTACCCAGCATGGCATCGGTCTTATCAATACTCGATTGTTTGATCCATTGTTGGACTTTGGCCAAACGCTCTTTTTTCACATCTTCAGGTGTGGTGTCTTCAAGTTCAGATGCAGGCGTACCTGGACGTTTTGAATAGATGAAACTGTACGAGTGGTCAAAATCCATCTCTTGAATAAACTGATAAGTTTCTTCAAAGTTTTGATCGGTTTCACCAGGGAAGCCAATAATAAAATCGCTAGATAAATGCATATCTGGGCGCACTTTACGTAATTTGGCAATCTTGTCGATATACACATCAATGGTGTGGTTACGCTTCATGGCTTGTAGCACATCGTTTGAGCCACTTTGTACAGGTAAGTGTAAATGCGACACCATTTGCGGTAAATCACGGTAGCATTGAATTAAATCATCATTAAATTCAAGCGGGTGTGATGTGGTGTAACGAATACGACCAATGCCAGGCACTTCGGCAACTAAACGCAGTAAATCTGCGAAAGTACAAATTTTGCCGTCAAAAGTCTCACCACGGTAACCATTCACGTTTTGACCGAGCAAGCTAATTTCACGTACACCTTTTTCTGCCAAAGTCGCAATTTCAGCCAAGACATCATCTAAAGGACGTGAAACTTCTTCACCACGGGTATATGGCACGACACAGAATGAGCAGTATTTTGAACAGCCTTCCATAATCGATACAAAGGCCTTAAAGCCTTCAACTCGCGGCTCAGGTAGGAAGTCGAACTTTTCGATGTCTGGGAAAGAAATATCCACCAGTTTGATTTTTTCTTTCTTTGGTTTTTCGACCTGATCGTGGTGTTGATCAAGCATTTGCGGTAAACGGTGTAAGGTTTGTGGACCAAAAATCATATCCACATACGGGGCACGCTTTTGAATATTGTCGCCTTCCTGAGAAGCGACGCAACCGCCTACGCCAATCACCAAATCAGGATTTTTTTCTTTCAGCTTACGCCAGCGACCTAATTCAGAAAACACCTTTTCCTGCGCTTTTTCACGAATCGAACAGGTATTCATGAGCAGAATATCGGCATCAGCAGGGTTGCTGGTCAGTACATAGCCGTGAGAATCGCCTAAAAGGTCTGCCATACGGTGACTGTCATACTCATTCATCTGACACCCTTGCGTTTCGATATACAGTTTTTTGACTGAACCGTCGGCTGGGGTGTGCTGTGGCTGGGTAACAGTGTTTTCTGAGGCAGCTTGGGCACCATTGGGGATGAAGGTTTGAACCGTCATGTAGGCTCCTAAGAGATAGTTCACTAAATCGTTTATAAAAAATAAACGTCATTAGACAAAAGAAAGGCGCATATTTTAGCAGGAATTCACGCTAAACTGACAGCCTTAAATCAGCACAACAGCTGATTGAAATATGAAGAAATTTGTTTGAACATGAGTTGTAAGATTAATAGTGTCTAATCAGAAGGTTACATAACAGAACACAACTGCGGTTCTAGACTAATTAAACTAAACCTAAAGATGAGATGCGGACCTCGAGGCGGAAGTAAATGACCGAAAGCAAGCGAATGCTGCAAATGATGAAACAAAATAATAATTTAGCTAAAAAGCTTGCTTTGAGCCTTGTTTCATTTGCAGTCATGGCAAGTACGCATGCGGCAAATGAACAGTTCAATGATGCGTTACGTGCCGCCAATTCAGGTGATGTCGATTTATTGCAGCAGTATCAATACGCCATGCAAAATGATGTATTGGGCTATTATCCTGAATATTGGTCATTAAATACTAACCTTGGCATGCAGCCTGCCACCGCTATTATCCAGTTTGCACAGCGACATCCTCAATCAGCTATGGCGGAAAAATTGGCTGCCGACTATGTCGAAGAAAAAGTTAAACAAGCAGATTTTGGCAGTGCACAACCTGTGCTTGCCTATGTGAGTAATGCCGATCAGGCGGAAAGTTGTGCTATGGCGCAGGTGCGCACCCGTTCGGGCGATCCTTTAGTGCTGGCTGAATATAAAGATGTTTGGCTGACCACTAATTCACAACCTGAATCTTGTACAGGTTTGGGCCGCATGATGCTCTCTAGTCCAATCATGACTCAGCAAGACAAGCAGCAGCGTTTGTGGGGGCAATTGCGTGCAGGGCAGTCAGGGCAAGCTTTGGCGACTGCGCAAAGTTTGGGTATGAATCTGAGTTTGGCACAACTGAACAGTATTCAGGCTAATCCACTGAATTATTTATGGTCGGCCCCAAAAGCCAGCAATGAAGATCACGCTTATTTAATTTATGCCATAGGTCGTTTAGCCGACAGTGATCTGGATTCGGCCTTGTCTTCGCTAAAACGGAGCGCAGAGGGCACACCCGATGCCGTACAAAAAGCGTTGCACCGTGCAGTAGGCTATATTGGCGGCACCACGGTGATGAAAAATAATTTCAACCGTGAAGTGTTAAATGCCTTAGATGCCAGTTATGGCTTGCCATTTAGCCCCGAAGAGGCAGAAATTTATGCCAGACAGGCCATCCGCTTTGGTGCATGGGAAAGTGTGATTCGTGCAGTAGACAGCATGAGTGTGACTCAGAAACAAGAAGACCGTTGGCAATACTGGTTGGCCCGTGCCTCAGAACAACGTGGTGATGCAGCATCAAAACGCAGTGCGCAAAATATTTATAAACAGTTGGCACAGGGCGATGATTATCACAACTTATTAGCAAAAGATCGTCTTGGGCAGCGTTACAATGCCATTCCAGTAAATAGCCAGCCGACAACTAATGATTTGCAGCGTTTAAATCAGGATATTCACTTTAACCGTGCTTTTGCCTTACGTGAAATTAATGCGCCCGCCAATTATGTGAATCGAGAATGGAATTGGGCGGTACGTCAGGCCTATTTAAGACAGGATGATGGTTTGATTTTGGCAGCCGCCAAACGTGCGACCGATATGGGGTGGTACGACCGTGCAATTTATGCAGCAGACCGTACTGTGAATAAGCACAACTACAGTTACCGTTATGCAATGCCACACCGTAATTATGTGGTGAGTCATAGTCAAAATGCAGGTATTGACCCTGCTTGGGCTTATGGTTTGATGCGTCAAGAAAGCCGTTTCAATACTACGGCACGTTCGCATGTCGGTGCGGGTGGACTCATGCAAATTATGCCAGACACGGCACGTTTGGTTGCACGACAAATGGGTGAAACTTACAATCCTGCTGCACTCAGTGATATGAATACCAATATCCGCTACGGTACATTTTATTTGTCGACCATTCAGCGACAATTAAGCAATAGTCCTGTGCTGGCCACAGCAGGGTACAACGCAGGGCCAAACCGTGCACGCCGTTGGCAGCCAGAGTTTCAGCAAATTGCAGCAGACCAATATACTGAAAGTATTCCTTTGCTGGAAACACGTGACTATGTAAAACACGTCATGACCAATGCTACACATTATGGATTGATGTTAGGTCAAGGCGGACAATCTATGAGTAGTCGTATGCAAAGTATTCCATCACGCAATACACCATAGTTAGTGGAATACTCAAGCATGCTATTTGTCATCGAATCACTATTTAGGGGGCAGAATCATTGAAAATGAGGATGGGTACCATTTTGCAGCCAATTCATTTTGCATTGCTCAGTTTGGGTGGTGCTGCTTTGGTCATGTGTACACAAAATGCATTTTCAGCTCCTGTGCAAGGCTATGTGATGTCGGTTCAAATGACTCCAGCCGTATGTTTAATTGATTCAACCAAAAGCAAAAAGCGTAAATGTTTAGAAGGTTACTCGCTGAATATTGAGGGTTTATATCCTGAAGTAGCGACACGTGAATGTAGCACCCATTCATCGGCAAAGTTACCACCGTTACAAGCGAAGGTGGTGGCGCGAGTCATGCCCGATGATGCTGCACGAGTACAGCTTTGGCAGGGGATAGGTGGGTGTGTGCCTATGAATGCTAGTCAGTATTTCCGAATGATCATTAACAATGCAGATCGGATTAATGTGCCTGCGGTATTGACCGGACAAGACACTCAAACCGTACAACTGGGTCAGTTGCGTAGCCTGTTCTTAAAATCTAACTCGGGTATGTCATCCAAAAGCATTCATTTTCAATGCTCGAATCATCAGGGCAGCAGTTATTTAACCGAAATCAAAATTTGCTATAACAGTGCTGGGCGCTATAAGCAGTGTGCTGCCAACATTGGGTCAAATTGCCCAAGTCAGTTTGTGATTAAAGGTTCTTACTAGGTTTTTGAGCGCATTAAATTTGTGGTTTTGAGTCTTTTGGAAATATTTTATTTATATTTTCTATCAGACTTTTGTGGAATTTGATGCGCTTTTGCATGCATCCGCTGAATGATTGGAGTACAATCTTTCGCGTTTATGATTATTAGATTAAATGGACTGACTATTTAATCGCATTGACTATCCTCAACTGGAGATAATTACATGAAGCAACCCGTTCGTGTTGCCGTGACTGGCGCTGCAGGTCAAATTGGTTACAGCTTATTATTCCGTATCGCTAGCGGTGAAATGTTGGGTAAAGACCAACCAGTTATTCTTCAATTGTTAGAAATTCCTGTTGAGAAAGCTCAACAAGCGCTTAAAGGCGTAATGATGGAACTTGACGACTGTGCTTTCCCATTATTGGCAGGCATGATCGGTACTGATGATCCTAAAGTTGCATTTAAAGATGCTGACTACGCTTTATTAGTTGGTTCACGTCCACGTGGTCCTGGTATGGAACGTGCTGACTTGTTAAAAGTGAACGGCGAAATCTTCATTGGTCAAGGTCAAGCATTGAACGAAGTTGCTAGCCGTGACGTTAAAGTTCTTGTTGTAGGTAACCCTGCGAACACGAATGCTTACATCGCAATGAAATCTGCTGCAGACCTTCCTGCGAAAAACTTCACAGCAATGTTACGTCTTGACCACAACCGTGCGTTAACTCAACTTGCTCAAAAAGCGGGTGTTGCAGTTTCTGACATCAAAAACATGACAGTTTGGGGTAACCACTCTCCAACAATGTATGCTGACTACCGTTTTGCGAATGTAAACGGCGAAAGCTTAAAAGACAAAATCAACGATGCAGAATGGAACAAAGACGTATTCCTTCCAACAGTTGGTAAGCGTGGTGCTGCGATCATCGAAGCGCGTGGTTTATCTTCTGCTGCTTCTGCTGCAAACGCTGCAATTGACCACATGCGTGACTGGGCGCTTGGCACAAACGGCGAATGGGTAACTATGGGTATCCCTTCTGACGGTTCTTACGGTATTCCTGAAGGCGTAATGTTCGGTTTCCCTGTAACTTGCGAAAATGGCGAGTACAAAATCGTTCAAGGTCTTGAAATCGACGAGTTCAGCCGTGAGCGTATCAACTTCACGTTAAACGAACTTGAAGAAGAGCGCGCAGCAATTGCTGACATGCTTAAATAATTTAATCTTATAGATTAAATTTAAAACTCGATTAAGAGTTAGGCCAGTCAATTTTATTGACTGGCCTTTTCTTTTCTATGTTCATATTTCTTATAACAATAAGATTGATAAATCAAATTACCTTATATTTATTATCAGATATAAGAATGAATTATCTGCGATAAAATAAGCAGTCAGCCCTACAGCGTAGGGGAAATTGCGTAGAATACGCGGGTTTCCTTTTTCAAATTCTCTCTTCCATGTCTGTTATTGTTGCTGCTTCCCAAAGATCGAATGTTTCGGTTTGGGTGGCTTTTATCTTATTAATTGTGGGTACCTTGGGTGCCTATCAAATTGTTGGTCTGAATCAAGCGCTGTTATTTTTGATTGGCGGTGCTTTGGGGATGACCTTGTATCATGCTTCTTTTGGTTTTACTTCTAGCTGGCGCGTATTTATTAAGGCTCTAGACTAACATATCTATTCTGCTAGTCTAGAGCCTTATTAAAGAAGGGCGTGGGCGTGGGTTGCGTGCCCAAATGATCATGTTGGGTTTGGCGGTATTGCTATTTTTCCCTGCTTTAGGGGCAGGTGAATTATTTGGTAATCCTGTCAAAGGTAATGTAAATCCAGTTTCCATGTCAGTCATGATTGGTGCCTTTATTTTTGGTATAGGCATGCAATTGGGCGGCGGTTGTGCTTCAGGGACTTTGTACACCGTTGGCGGTGGTAGTGCCCGCATGTTGGTGACCTTACTCTTCTTTTGCTTAGGTTCGTTGATTGCAACATCACATTTGGATTGGTGGTTTAACCTACCACATTTAGCACCCATTTCTATTGTAGAAAGCTTTGGGGTGATTCCTGCGCTGTTGTTGAGTTTCGTTATTTTTGCGTTAATTGCAGCCGTGACAGTATGGGTTGAAAAGAAACGCCATGGCAGTTTAGAGGCAGAGCCACAAAGTCAGCAGCACGGCTGGAAACGCTTTCTGAAAGGCCCGTGGCCGTTGATTTGGGGCGGCATTATTTTAACCCTGCTTAACTTTGCTACCTTGGCCTTAGCAGGTCGTCCGTGGGGTGTAACCTCTGCACTTGCAGTTTGGGCTGCAAAAGTGGCGACCTTAGCAGGAATGGATGTAAGTGCTTGGGATTACTGGCAACAACCTGGCAATGCTAAAGCTCTAGCCAATTCACTTTGGCATGACATTACCTCGATGATGAATTTTGGCATCATGCTCGGTGCTTTGCTTGCAGCGAGTTTGGCAGGCAAGTTTGCGCCTAACTTTAATATTCACGTCGTTCACTGGTTGCAGCAGTTGTTGGTGGTCTATTACTTGGCTATGGCGCACGTTTAGCATACGGTTGTAATATCGGTGCTTACTTCAGTGGTATTGCATCAGGAAGTGTGCATGGTTGGTTGTGGTTGGTATTTGCCTTTATGGGGAATGCAATTGGCGTAAAACTGCGCCCGATTTTCTTTCCAAGTGAAAAGCCACAACCTGAAAAATTAACAGGTTGCTAAATTTAAAACTAAACCTATTCAGCCAGTCAGCGTAAATTTTGACTGGCTTTTTATTTCGTGGCTATTTCTCAGCTCTTAGCTAAATATTCGACATCATTCTTATCAACAATTTTTGATTCATTCTTACTTGTATTGCATGCTTTGAAACTTGCACAGAAACAGTTGTGTTGTACAAAAAATAACATGCTGCAACTCGGCTGCTGCTGAATACTTTTATAAAGCGAGTTACAGTCATCTTAATTACAGAAAGAGTTAAAGGAGGATGTCATGTTTGATCAACAACCAACTTTAGAACTGCTATTTCAACAATTGGGTCTAGATGCAGATGATGCTGCAATTGATCAATTTATTCGTGAACATCAATTGCCCGCAGAAACCAAATTACACTGTGCTGAATTTTGGACAGAGGGTCAGCGGCAATTTTTACAAAGCCATTGGAAAAAAGATGATGACTGGGCCATTGTGATTGAAACGCTGAATGAGCAATTGCATAGCGATCAGCATCCAAGTACGTAAATGGTGTGAAGTATGGTTATAAAAAGCTTGAGTGAGAGCAGCTCAAAAAATTAATCACAAAAAGATACAACAAACCCAGTCAAAGGACTGGGTTTTTTATGCAAAGTGTTATAAGTTGGTTCAATAAGGAATTACAAATAAACTAATAAAGGGGGCAAGGTGCTCATGCAAAATACTCCATCATTAGCCATGTTATTCAGCCAGCTCGGTTTAGCCAGTAGCCCTGCAGCCATTGAGCTGTATGTACGTACACATCAATTACCTGCACAGATTAATTTACATGAAGCGCCGTTTTGGAATAAATCGCAACGTGAATTTTTAATTAGTCATTTGGTACAGGATGATGACTGGGCCATTTGGATTGATGAACTTAATCAACAGTTACACTTAGATGCTTATCGTTTGCAAGCAGTATAAAAACCATCTCATATTTATGCTAACGCCTCAATACGAGGCGTTTTTAATGCATTCTGCTTTTAAGCATCTGTTTAAACCACACTTCAGTTTGGTAAGCATTAAAGGCTGGGTGAATCTGCAATAACTCCAAATCAAACTCGGCAGTTTTACTGTATTTTCCTAGCCAATGGCGGCATAGTGCAGTTTCATTTTTACTGGCGCTGGCATAGGCCAAGAAAAAGAAAATATCGCCATGCGCATAATGGGTCATAGCTTTTAAAATTTGCTGGGTAATCAGTGCATATTTGGCATCACGCGTGAGCTCAAAATACATCATATATGCTTTGGCTAAATGCAAAGACAGATTGATATACAGCGACAAGGGCATTTCTTCAAATTCAACACGACCTTGCTCCAACAGCACAATCGCTTCTTGTAAAAAGTAAATCTGCTCTTGGCGCAACTCACTTAAACTGACCAGTTGTAAGCGTAAATCGGCACGTTCCAGCGCCAGTTCTGGGGTGTTCCCTTGTAAGAAAAGTTGGTCGGTTTCACCAATACGTTGAATAAGTTGTTGAGTCGAATGGCGCATTGGTGAATTCCTAGTTGCAATATGGGCTATACATCGGGGCAGATTTGAGCTTTTAAAGCCAAAGCACTGGAAAAACTACAAGCATTTCTAGCAAACTTACCAAAGCGCATTGCCACTGCGTAACCACGCTGTGATGGATAAACGTTGTTGCTTGGCGGGTAAAACTTCATGCAATAAATCACTTTGAAAAATGGCTAATCGGTTTGGTGATGGTTCAATAATATGCCATTGGTCGTGTTTATCTTGTAGGCGGAGCTGACCACCCCAGTCAGGTTGCCATTCGCTATGTAAATAATATACGGCAGAAATCACCCGATCATTTTTCTGTTGAGGGTTGTCACGGTGCAAGGCGTAAAAAGACCCAGTTTGATAACTGGCAAAATGTGCTTCGACTTCACGAATACCCAAATAAAATGCCTGATTGAATTGTTCTGCTAAGGCTAAAAGCGTTTGGGTATGTTGATGGGCTGTGCTTAAGTTTTCATGAATCCATAAAATATGATCACTGCGAATATTGCTGACCACGCCATTTTGAATGGCGGCTTCACGAAACTGATCTAAATTTTGACTACACTCTAGCAGCAATTGTTGCTGATATTCGGGTGAATAAGCATCATCAATTATTGCAAAACCATGTTGATCCAAATCTTCAAGAATTCGATCAACATTCCAGGACTTTGGGAGAAGTGTAGCGTCCATATAAAATACTCAGAAAAAGATGAAATTGAGAGTTGGTTATTTTAGAGGAATACAAGCTCCTGAATGAAACTTTTTTTCATGCTAAAATAGCGGTTGATTTTAGGAATGAACCAAACATGAATTATCGTCACCATTTCCATGCAGGCAACTTTGCCGATGTCATGAAGCACGTCTTATTGCTGCAAATTCTGACGCGTTTAAATGCCAAAGATAAACCTTATCGTTATGTCGATACACATGGCGGTGCGGGTAAATATGACTTGTCTTTAGCACCTGCACAGAAATCGGGTGAATTTTTAAATGGTATTCACCGTTTGGTAAAACTAGATGATTCAATCAAGCGTCAGGCACCAGAAGGTGTACAGCAATATTTAAAACTGGTTGAAGAAATGCGTACTGTCGATGGTCAGGGGGCTTATCCAGGTTCTCCGTGGTTTGCCTTACAGGGTATGCGTGACATCGACAAAGCCACAATTTTTGAAATGCAGCGCGACGTATTTCAGCAATTACGTCATAACATTCGTGACAAACGTGCAGGCTTACATGAACGTGATGCCTACGAAGGTTTATTGGGTGTGATTCCACCTAAAGAAAAACGTGGTTTGGTGATGATTGACCCACCGTATGAATTGGAACGTAAAGACTTTCCACAATTGGTGGAATTATTGGCTGCTGCGCATAAAAAATGGCCGACAGGTGTGTTCGCAGTATGGTATCCAATTAAAGACCGCGCCATGATTGAACGTTTTGAAAAGAAAATGTTTAAAACAGGTATTCGCCGTCAGTTAATTTGTGAAATTTGTGTATGGCCAGATGACACACCAGTTGGTTTAAATGGCTGTGGTTTGTTGGTGATTAATCCACCTTGGAAATTCTCTGAAGATGCAGATGAAGCCTTGCAATGGCTATTCCCTCATTTACGCATGCAAGAACATGGTGGGCATGCTGCAGTGCGCTGGTTGGTTGGCGAATAAAAAAGTTAAATAGACGTTCAGGTTACAGTTAGGACACAAAATAATGACAAATACATCCAAGCCCGAAGGTGAATATAGTTCCCGTGATCTTGAACATGACGGAATTACATTTGAGGTGGTGGAAGAAGAGCATACCCGCGAAGGGCAAAAGGTGAAACGTCGTGGTATCTACCTGTGGCCAAACCTGATTACCACGGCAGCATTGTTGTCGGGTTTTTACTCGATTATTGCCAGTATGAATGGTGAGTTTAGCCAAGCCATTTACGCTATTTTTCTAGCGGCATTATTTGATGGTCTAGATGGGCGTGTGGCACGTGCTATTGGCGCGCAAAGTCCTTTTGGTGAGCAGTTTGACTCTTTGTCTGATATGTTGGCTTTTGGGGTTGCGCCTGCCATTCTTATGTATAGCTGGAGCTTGCATGATTTAGGCCGTATTGGCTTGGCGGCATGTTTTGTTTATACCGCTTGTGCTGCCTTCCGTTTGGCGCGTTTTAATGTGCAAATTGGTGTGGTCGATAAACGTTATTTTATTGGAGTTGCGAGTCCTTTAGCAGCACTGATTATTGTGTCTTTGGTTTGGGTGGGGCGTGATTTCCCTGAACTGTATGATATTCGTGAGTTTGGGCTACAAATCTTGAATGCTGTGATTATTATTGCAGTAGGCTTATTGATGATTTCTAACATCAAATATTATTCATTTAAAACCTTTGACCGTAAACGTGTTCCATTTTTTGTTTTACCTATAGCCGTCTTTATTTTGGCCGCCATGACTTATAACATTCCAGTAGGTATTTTGGTGATTTCAATCATTTATGCACTTTCAGGTTTTGTGACCACCTTTATGGCAAGAAAAAATGCAGTGAGTTAGTGCAGCATTAGACTGACACATCAACTCACAAGGAGTTTGATATGCAGCTGTTTCAAGATTTTTTAGATCGTTCCAAACAACTCAATCAAACTCCTGATGCGCTTTGTAAATTGCCTTATCATGCGCCAAAACATCATTATAAATTTATCTATCAGGGCTTAATTCTGCCTGCTTTACCTGCACCATTGCATTATGTGAATTTTCTCGGTTTATTGGGCCATCTGAATAGTAATATGTTACGTACTGAGCAGATGCTGAACGGTTCAGCTTTAGATACTGTCAGTATTCATTGCAGCACCAGTCCGCACATGGTAGGACAAACCAATCATTATTCCATGCAACACGATTGCAAATTCAGTCGACACAATTTTCAGTTTGCTCGTAAAGAATGCATTACAGGTAAGTTTCCGCAATTTCGGATTCAGCGTGATGATACTGAGTTGAGTTTTGATTTACAGATCACCACAAGTACCACAATTTCTTATTTCACTAAACTGCGGATGAGTTTAGCCGAACACTGGTCATTATTGTGCCAATGTGAAGGCGATGTTCGTTATAAAAATCAAAATTTTGAGATTCAACAATTAGGCAGTTTTGAATACGCCAGATCAATACAGTTTCCCTATTTAGCGGTCGCATTCTTTTGCTATCAGGTAATTAATTTAGAGAATCAGCAGCAAATGCTGTTGTTACAAAGTCGTGATGTATTCAATCGTATTCTGCAATCTCGAATTTATTTGCGTGATGCAAGCACTGGGCAAAGTACTTTGTTTGATGAACAGGTTCAGCTACATATTCAGCGTGTCTATCCACAAGTGACAACACCAATCGGACAGACAATGTATTTACCGCGTGAATTTGAATGGACTTGTCAGGATGTAAATGGCAACAGTATTTATGTCAAGGCGCAAAGTCGAGGGGATTTTAAATTTGGCGCGGCTGCAGGTTATGTAGGGAGTTTTCAATACCAACTTTCTATCAATGGAAACTTGCAACAGGGTGAAGCAGGTTATTGTGAATATATAGATTGCCGTGCGCTGAAGTGGCAGGAGCAAGATCAGGCGGAAAATGTACCCGCGGCAGTATTGAATCCCGAACCTTTTATGATCAAAAAAAGAAATAATCAAGATTTTTCTGGAAAATTACATAATTTTGATGAATAAACAACCACTCAAACAATATTTTTGCTAAAAACAAAAAACAGGGCTTGCAAGCGATGGGAATTCATCTATAATGCACATCCATCGGCGGTGATGTTGATAAAAACTTGTTGAAAAACAATAGCTTGGTTGATTGATTTAAGATTAATTGAGTTTGTTTTGAGTAGATGGGTTTGAAAATAAAATCAACATTGCATGTTGACTTTCTAGAAATAGAGAGTAGTATAGCCGACCTAGCTTGATGCTGACGAAGCATCGAGAAGATCATTAAGAGATTATGAAGAACAACTTGTGTGGATTTTTACTGATTGATTAATCGAAATATTATCATTGATTGATTGGTTTAAATTACTCGAAGTTTATTTGAGCGAAATTTAAGTCAGAAAATTGATGAGCCAGATTTGGAAGTTTAGATTAAAACTTCAAAATGATTTTAACTGAAGAGT
>NZ_JAAZQX010000020.1 GCF_012371325.1 Acinetobacter sp. A2
GTTACACGCTTGGCAACAAGACATTAACAGAGTGCGAATTAGTCCTTGACTATGTTTGATTACATTTTAAGGAACAGCAGCAGCTTACATATCAGCATTGGTTTGAAGGCCTAGCCTTAGATGTAACTCAGATTGATCAAGGTCATGGTTTTATTTCATTTCAAGACATTTGTAAGGTTGCAACACGTGTGCTACAAGACACCCAATGCGAGCATTTGGGCTTAGAGATTGGACGTGACAAAGGGCTGATTTCCATGGGCATGCTAGGTTTTGCCATGATCTCGAGTCAAAATATTGTCGAAGCGCTACAGACAGGACTGCAATACCATCCAATTTCAGGCAGCGTAATGGACTTGGATTATGATTTTTCCTCTAACCATCCCATGTTAGTCATCAAAGAGCGCTACCCTACAGGTCAGTTGTTGCGCTTTTTCTGCGATGAAGCCCTGTCCAGTATTATTAGCTGTTTAGATGTGATGTTGGGGGATCATCAAGATTTGCTCGAAGTACATTTTAGTTTTGCCAAACCTGCGCATTTAGATGCTTATCACGCACATTATCAATGTCCTTTGCATTTTTCATCACACATGAATGCACTGGTATTTCGTCCTGAAATTTTTACCCGTAACATTAAAACCGCAAGTGCTGCCAACTACAGCACCGCTATGCGTGTCTGCCAAATGGCATTGCAAGATATGCAGGCGATTAATCAGCAGCAATATGCACATGTACTAAGTTATCTGATTGAGCAGCATTTACCGCAGCATTTTGATATGACGCAAGCAGCGCAGCATTTTCAAATGAGTGAAAGACATTTGCGCAGACAGCTTTCAGCTGAGGGCTGTAGTTTCCAAAATTTAAGACAACGTGTTTTAGAAAATAAAGCCAAACAACTGCTACAACAATCCCTTTCCATTAGTGAAGTCAGTCAGCAACTGGGCTTTAGTGAATTGCGTGAATTTAGACGTGCCTTTAAACGATGGACAGGACTCAGCCCTTCACTGTATAAAAATCAGATCACACCATAAACACTGATTATTCTTAAAGAAAAACAAAAAGTTAAATTTTACTTCACTCATTATTTAAACCGACTTACAAGCGAACAAAAATAAAAACAACAGGATTTCGACTAAAGCATAACTGCAAAGCTGCCATAAAATCCCTATCTTTTTAAATTGGATAAAATAACGACATATATGGAGAATAACAATGGTCAGCGCATACGATGAATTACCGCGTACACCCGCCAATTTTGTAGCCTTGTCCCCTTTACGTTACTTGGAACGGGCGGCTTATATTTACCCACACCAAAATGCGATTATTCATGGTTCTCGCCAAATCACATGGCGTGAAACATATTTGCGCTGCTGCCAATTTGCCCATCAACTTCAACAATTAGGCATTAGCAAAAACGATACTGTTTCGGTGCTGCTGCCGAATGTTCCGGCCATGCTAGAGGCACATTTTGCCGTACCTATGGCGGGGGCGGTGTTAAATACTTTAAATACCCGCTTAGATGCCAAAACACTGGCATTTATGCTTGATCATGCAGAATCGAAAGTACTTTTGGTTGACCCTGAATTTGCAGCCTTGGCGCAAGAAGCCTTGGCAATGGTCACGCATGAAATTTACGTCATTGATGTCAGCGACGCAGAATACGAACATGCTGCCAATGCAATCAGCATTGGACAAATTGAATACGAAACATGGCTCGCAGCGGGTGATCCGAATTTTGAATGGCATTTACCGCAAGATGAATGGGATGCGATTAGTCTAAATTACACATCAGGCACCACAGGCAACCCAAAAGGCGTGGTTTACCATCATCGTGGTGCATATATTAATGCAGCAAGTAATATTATTGCCTGTGGCATGACACCACGTGCCAAATACTTATGGACACTGCCTTTATTCCACTGTAACGGCTGGTGTTTTGCGTGGACCATGGCCGCTAATGGTGGTACCAATATCTGCTTGCGTAAAGTCGACCCTGAACTGATTTTCAAACTGATTGCAGAACACAAAGTCGATTATTTCTGCGGCGCACCAATTGTCTTATCGATGTTAATTAACACCCCAGAAGAGAAAAAGACCCAGTTTGAGCACCGTGTAGAAGTCATGGTAGCAGGTGCTGCACCACCAGCCGCAATTATTGAAGGCATGCGCAATATTGGCATTAATGTCACTCACGTTTATGGCCTGACTGAAACTTATGGCCCATCTGCACTCTGTGCTTCTCAAGCAGGTTGGAGCGACTTGTCTATTCAGGAACAAGCACAGTTACATTCACGTCAGGGTGTGCCATATCCATTGCAGGATGGCATGAAAGTTCTTGACCCTGAAACTATGCAACCTGTACCCAAAGACGGTAAGACCATGGGCGAAATTATGTTCCGTGGCAATATCGTGATGAAAGGCTATTTGAAAAACCCAGAAGCTACCGCAGAAGCATTTGCAGGTGGTTGGTTCCATACGGGTGATTTAGCCGTATGCCAACCCGACGGCTACGCCAAAATTACTGACCGCTCTAAAGACGTGATCATTTCAGGGGGCGAAAATATTTCGTCACTGGAAGTTGAAGAAGTCCTGTATCAACACCCTGCCGTGCTAACTGCTGCAGTGGTAGCAAAACCTGACCCGCGCTGGCAGGAAGTCCCATGTGCCTTCATTGAACTCAAAGACGGTAAACAGGCCAGCCCTGAAGAAATCATTGCCTATTGCAGCCAGCACTTAGCACGCTTTAAAGTACCAAAAGATGTGGTGATTACTGAAATTCCAAAAACCTCTACAGGCAAATTACAAAAGTTTGTATTGCGTGAGTGGGCCAAAGAGCGTTCAGTCGGTGAGTTTGGTTAAGGCTAAATTTAATCTAAAACTATGAGGATGTACCAACTATTCATCCTCATCATAAATCCAAATAAAAAACGACTCATCTTGGAGTCGTTTTTTGATTGTCAAATGAGTTAATCTACAACCATCTTCTGATTTGCTCTAACTCAACTTAATTTGACTTAACTTTCAGACAAGAGCGCAACCTGTTGTACATAGTTGAATAACTTGAGTTTAGACGCCTCTAATTCCTCTTCAGGTACTTCCTGTTTCATATCACGGTGAATACGCAACAGATGCTGACGCAACGTATGACGTTCTGCAGCTTTGTAGGTTTTACTAAAATCATTGATGACAGGGTCACCATCTTTAATAATACGCTCCACCCAACGCTGTAACTGCGCGGTTTTCTTTGCGCCTTGTTGTGGCGTCAAATACGACAAAATCACCGTTTCATTTTCATTGCGTAGCAGTTTACCAATACGCTGACACTGACGACGGCGTGCTTCATGTGAAGTGATACCTTGCAATTCCAGCAAAGCGTCAATTAAACGCTCTTCTACAGGAAGTTTCTGAATTTGTTTGGTGCTTAACTGCGCCAATTGTTCGCCCAGAGCAGCCATACGCTGTACGGCTTTTTTCTGTTCGGTTTTACTTGCACGCCCTTCTAAAGATTCAAAGTCATCTTCAGTAAAACGTTGCGGTCGACGTGCCACGATTAATCTGCCTCGTAAAATTTTGCTGCAAATAGTGCTTGAATGTCAGATAAAGCTTTTTCTTCATCTGCCCCATCAATCACCAAGCGTAAAGTAGTTCCCTTGCCTGCACCCAGCATGAGCAAGGACATAATATTTTTGGCATCGACCAACTTGTCGCCTTTGCCAATTTGGATTGACGAACGGAATTTGGTGGTCACTTCTATCAGTTTCCCAGATGCCCGTGCATGTAAACCTAGTTTATTAATTACGTCAACAGTTGTGTCAATCATGACCAGTGCTTCATTTCTCGGTGTAAGACTTGTATAGACCATTTTGCCTCAAGTGCTTTTTTTAGTCTATCTACGATATAAACAGAACGATGTTGCCCACCAGTACAGCCAATAGAAATGGTGATGTAGTGACGATGCCCTTCGGCAAAAGCAGGCAACCATTTTTCTAAAAACTGATAAATGTCTTTAAACATTTCATGAGTTTGCGGGCTTTGTTGCAAAAACTCCTGCACGGGTGCATCTAAACCTGAATGTTTTCGCAGCTCTAAATCCCAATGCGGGTTGGGTAAATGCCGTACGTCAAAAACATAGTCGGCATCTAGCGGAATGCCGTGCTTATAACCAAAGGACTGTAAAATCACAATTAAATGATCGCTTTGCCCAAGTTTAGACAGCAATACATGCTTTAGGTCATGCACGCTTTTATCGGTAGTATCTATATGCACAGTCGAGCGAAACTGAATAGGCATCAACAAGGTTTTTTCTTCTTGGATACATTCATTTAAGCTTTTAAATCGACTCGACAATGGATGCGGACGGCGTGATGCACTAAAGCGGGCAATCAGTTCCTGATCCTGCGTGGTCAGATAAATAATATCTACCGATCCATGCTTCTGCAGTTGTTCAAATACCAGATCAAACTCTTGCAAGTCGGCACGGGTACTGCGTACATCCACCCCCAACGCCAACTGCTCTAAATTATTTTCCTGATCCAGTTTGTCTACAATTTCTGGGAGCAATGCCAAGGGTAAATTATCAATACAGTAATAACCTAAATCTTCCAACACCTGTAATGCCGAAGATTTTCCTGAACCCGATTGACCTGTGACGATCAAAATACGTTTCATGGCATGCAACCCTTATATTGCGAACTATGCAGAATGTTTGACCTGCAAATTGTCAATTAAACGTGTATTGCCCAGTTTTGCAGCAACGAATAGCACAACATCTTCACTAAATGCTTCAATTTTTTGCAATTCTGTTGTACGTGCTTCTACATAGTCCACAACAAAGCCCGCAGCTGTCAATGTGGTCTTAATATTCGCTAACACTTGTGACAAGCTTTCGCCTTGCTGTAACGCCTGTTCTGCTGCTTTTAGACTTTGATAAATCGTCGGCGCAATTTGACGCTGTTCTGCACTCAAATAGCCATTACGCGAACTGAGCGCCAAGCCATCTGCTGCGCGTACAATGGGTACACCAATCACTTCAAGCGGAATGTTTAAATCACGCACAAACTGACGAATCACCGCCAATTGTTGATAGTCTTTTTCGCCAAAGAAAGCATAGTTTGGCTGCACCATATTAAACAATTTGGTCACTACGACTGCGACCCCATCAAAATGACCCGGGCGCTGTAAGCCACACAAATCTGCAGTAATATCGCTAACAGAAATATTGGTCAAACGTGGCTTATTGCCATACATTTGCTCCACAGAAGGCGCAAAAATAATGTCACAACCAACATCTGCCAACAGTTGGCTGTCCTGATCTAAAGTCCGTGGATAACTGTCAAAGTCTTCATTTGGACCAAATTGAATTGGATTCACAAAAATACTGACCACCACCAAATCACATATTTTTTTCGCTTCACGCACCAAAGTTAAGTGCCCTTCGTGCAAATTTCCCATGGTTGGCACAAAACCAATGGTTTTACGCGCAGCACGTGCAGGCTGTAAAGATGCTGCTAAGCCTTGAATTGTGGTTTCGGTTTTCATATTACAACTCAACTTGGAAAGTATGTTCACGTGCAGGGAAAGAGCCATCTTGTACTGCGGCATGATAGGCTTTAAATGCATCTAAAATAGCAGTTTCACCCGCTTGTTCTTTCATAAAGTTACGAACAAATTTTGCCATGCGACCAAAGGTAAGCCCTAGCATGTCTTGTACCACCAAGACTTGACCATCGGTTGCTGCACCAGCACCAATGCCAATCACAGGAATTTCAGGGAATAGCTCTGAAATTTCCTGACCTAGCTGTGCAGGTACACATTCCAGCAATAAAATTGCCGCACCTGCATCCACCACCGCTTTACAGTCTGCAATCAGCTTGTCTGCCGCTTCACGGGTACGCGCTTGCAACTTGTAGCCACCAAACACATGCACCGATTGCGGTGTCAAACCCAAATGCACACACACTGGAATACCGTTACGGGTTAATGTTGCAACGGTTTCACTGAGCCATGCACCGCCTTCCATTTTGACCATTTGCGCACCTGCCTGCATGACTTCTTTCGAGCTTTGCAGTGCATCATTTAAGGTGGCATAACTCATAAATGGCAGGTCTGTCAGAATAAAAGCATGCTGATTGCCACGGCGTACCGCAGCGGTGTGATAAGCCATATCGGCCACAGTCACAGGCAAAGTCGAGTCACGTCCCTGAATTGACATGCCCAAAGAATCACCAATTAAAATTGTGTCAATTTCGGCAACTTCCATTGCCTTTGCCATGCTTGCGTCATAGCAAGTCAGGCAGGAGAATTTGCGACCTTCCGCTTTAAATTTTCTTAGGTCACTTAGACTAATCATGAAAATATTCCTCTATGGAAAAGCATTACTCATGCTTAATTTAAAACTTTACAGCCCTGCCCAATCCCCTGCATCCGCAACTGTTAAGTTCGGATGTTCAAGCAATGCCAAATGTTTTAAAGCTTGTCCTTTGACGCTTAAATTAGCATCTAAATCTAACAATGGGATGACGACAAAATCACGCTCTAACACCCCCACATGCGGTACAGTCAAACGTTCATTTTCAATCGTGGCATCGCCATAAATCAATAAATCTAAATCTAGCGTGCGCTCACCCCAATGACGTAACCGCACCCGACCCGACTCCTGTTCAAAACGCTGTAACTCATCCAACAACGCTAGAGGTTCAAGTTCTGTTTCCAAACGCACTACGGCATTTAAATAGTTTGGCTGATCTTGTGGCCCCATGGGTGGACTTTGGTACAGCTTTGAGGTCTGCACAGCACCCAAAGTTGCCAGTTTTTGTACAGCATCGGCTAAAATTTGACGAGAGTCGCCCAAATTACTGCCTAAACCAATATAGGTGATGTTGCTCATTGTGTAGGCCCAAAAATCACTTGGCTTAAATCACGTTGTACACGTTTACGTTTTAAAATTGGATGATCTGCAGCAATACCAGACTCATGAGTGCTTGCAGAACGTTGAGCACGATTTTCTTCATATTGCTTGGCTTTACGCGCACGACGGCTGCGTGGCTCAGGCTCATTCACCAAAGGCTCAATTTGATGATCAATCTGCTGAGCTAACACCTCAACAGGCTCAGGCGCTGCTTTACGGCGGCTCTTAGCACGTGACCGGTTGTATTGAGCAATCGCACGTTCTTTTTCATCGGTGCTCATGAGCTGATAGGCATCCCACCATTGGCCCATGCCTAGGGTTGAGCTATCGCCTGATTTTTCTCGCAATAACAAGAAGTCAAAACCTGCTCGGAAACGCGCATGTCCCGATAATGCTTCGATCTGCTGTGGCTTAGGTTGCAACAAGCGGGTTTGCATTTCCCATACTTCACGAATAAAAGTTTCAGCAAAACGTGGAATGATGGTACGTGTTGCTTGACGTTTCAGCACATCTAAACCTGCCTGTGCACGTGCTTCGGCTGCAACTACACCTTTAGATAAATAAAAGTCACAACGCTCTAAAAATGGTTGCCACAACAGCACTGCATAGAAAAATGCAGGATTAATCGTTTTGCCAATGGCAATACGTTGATCTGTATTTTTTGCAGCACGTTCAATAAACGGATTAATGTCAGGTTTAATATCGGCAAATAACTGACGCCAAATTCCGAAATCAATCAACATTGGTAAAACTTTGTTTAGATGCCCCATCGTAAAGAGCTTTTGCGACTCATCATACAAACGGTGGGGTGAAACATCACGCAATAATTGCGTCATTTCAGGCGTAAAAATTTTTAGAATTTTTGGATCAATATTGAAGTTCAATTTAGCAGCGAAGCGCAAAGTCCGCAGCATACGCACAGGGTCTTCTTCAAAACGTAGGGTTGGATCACCCAATAAACGTAAGTTTTTATGCTTAATATCATCTACGGCATTGCAAAAATCCAGCACTATGCCTTTGCGGGGCTGGTAATACAATGCGTTGATTGAAAAATCACGACGGGCAAAATCTTGCTCGATTGTACCCCAGTTATTGTCGCGAAGAATCATGCCTGCGGCAGAAGTCACAGCTTTTTTGGGTGGCGCACGGAAAGTCGCTACTTCAATCAGTTCACGTCCTGCGTAGACATGCGCCAGCTCAAAACGTCGTCCAATAATTCGGCAACGTCGTCCGAAAACCTCTTTCACTTGTGATGGTGTGGCATTGGTCACGGCATCAAAATCCTTAGGATTCAGCCCCAACATTAAGTCACGAACTCCACCGCCTACAATATAGGCTTCATAGCCTGCTTTAGTTAAAGCATCTAAAACATCTAAAATGGAAGAAGGTAATTGAGCGGTAGATAAACCACATTTTGACGCGCGCAAAGTTTGCAAAAGACGCTGTCTCCTACGTCTGAACGTAAAATATATAAGATGTCGCTAATCATATCTCTATCACAATCAAAGGGCAATTTGATTCACACGCTAATTTTGCAATGTGTAGTGCTAAAATTCTGCTTGCAGCTACAATGCCAGCTTGTGTTTATTCTTGGCAAATAAAGCTGGGCCAATGCCTTTGACTTGCTGTAACTCTTCGATACTTTGAAACTGTCCCTTTTGTTTACGATATTCCACAATCGCTTCAGCCTTTTTCAAGCCAATCCCCGATAATTGTTGCAGTTGCTCTAGCGATGCACTGTTCAAACGGACTTGCTGCACACTAGAACTTACTTTTTGCTTCGGACGTGCTAAATAATATTGTGATGTGGCAGCAGTCGTTTGCTTTGCAGTCAAACGCTGATCTTGCGCTTCTTGCTGCGCTTTCCATTTTAAATAATTTTGGTCGAACTGCTGTGCCGTTGTGGGAAGACTGATTCCACACAGCAACACTGCCCATAATCCAAGTACTGTAAATTTAAAATCAGCCCAACTCAAACTCAATATACGTGGTATATACATACAATGATTAACCTATTTTTTTAATTGTTGTTTTGCTTGCTCCCAAAACCGATCCATTTCTTCTAAACTCATTTCTTCAATCTGCTTTTGTTGTAATTCGGCTTGATCTTCTATGTAAGCAAAGCGTGTTCTAAATTTATGAATTGTGCTCAATAATGCCATTTCACTGGACAGGCCTAGTTTACGACCTACATTGATCAAAGAAAATAAACAGTCACCAAACTCATCCAGTATTTCGTCGGATTGTTGCTGCTGAATCGCCTGCTGTAATTCCTGCAACTCTTCTTCAAGTTTTACATAAGCCTCTTCTACAGTTGGAAAATCAAAGCTTAACTGGGCTGCATGCTGCTGAATTTGCTGTGCCTGCTGTAATGCAGGGGCATGTTTAATTTCGTCTAAACGTGATTTTGCCTTGCCCTGTTTTTCTTGTTGTTTGATGGTTTTCCATAAGGCAGCAACATCTTCTGCGCTGAGCTGCGCAAACTGTTCGGCCTGAAACACATGTGGATGACGACGAATCAGTTTTTCAGTAATAGCTTGCACCACATCCTGAAAGTTAAACGCACCTTGCTCACTATACATTTGTGCCTGAAACACCACTTGCAGCAAAAGGTCTCCTAGTTCATCTCGAATTTCATCCACATTACCTGAACGTACTGCGGCTTCGACTTCATAGGCCTCTTCAATTGCATATTTGGTCAAACTTTCAGGGGTCTGCTTTTGATCCCACGGACATTGTTGACGAAGTTGTTGCATGACTGAAAGCAATTGCTGCATGAGATATTCCTTATTTCATTTTTTTGCACAAACCTGAATATTTTTTGCTATGCTCAAAACCGCAAGGACGATATGTACAACAAAAATAACATCAGGGAGCAAGTTCAAATGCACAGTATCTTGATTAGTGGTGCTGCACAAGGCATCGGTGCGGCAATTGCCCGTTTGTTTTACCAGCAAGGTTACCGTGTTGGTATTTATGACATTCATCTCACCCAAGCCCAACAACTGGCCAATCAACTGGGTGAACGTGCGCATGCAGGCTTATTGGATGTAGCGGACTATACCAGCTGGCAAGCTGCTTTGTCAGATTTTTGCCAATGGGCGGGTGAACTCAATATTTTAGTCAACAATGCTGGAATTTTATATTCAGGTGCTTTTGAAGATACACCTATAGAAGCTCATCACCGTACCATGGCAGTCAATGTCAATGGCGTGTTGAATGGCTGTCACGCCGCTTTGCCTTATTTGAAACAGGCTAGTTTTGCTCGGGTGATTAATCTGTCTTCCGCCTCTGCAATTTATGGACAAGCTGATTTAATCTCTTACTCTGCTTCTAAATTTGCTGTGCGTGGCATCACTGAAGGATTAGATATAGAATGGGATAAATTTGGTATTCGTGTGTTAGATGTAATGCCACTTTTTGTGCAAACAGCCATGGTTAAAGATATGAATGCTGGCACCATTCAAAATATGGGGGTACATCTCTCAGCAGAAGATGTAGCGCAAGTGGTTTATCAGCAAGCAACGGCCAAAGACTCTATTCTGACCAACACCCACCGTGCGGTAGGTTTAAAAGCCAAAACCTTAATGCAATTGTCTGGCATCAGCCCGCAATGGTTAAATCGTTGGTCGAATCGATTATTGGCAAAGCGCGCATAAGGTAATGCTACCCCAATATGCCGCACACAATAAAAAGCCCGAATTTAAAATTCGGGCTTTTTTTGCATCTTGAAAAATGACAGCTTACCCACGCTTAAACTTTTTCTCAGCTTTCTTGAACTTCTGTACATAGCGGCGGCGACGTGCTGCAGTACGTTCATCCACCTGTGACTTACGTCCTTCAAATGGGTTTTCAGAAGTTTTAAATTCAATTTTTACCGGTGTACCTTCAAGTTTATACACTTTACGGAACACATTTTCTAAATAGCGACGGTAATCCGCAGGGGTTTTATCTACCTTGTTGCCGTGAATGACAATTGTAGGTGGGTTTTGTCCGCCCATATGCGCATAGCGCATTTTGATGGCACGCCCCTGTACTTTTGGTGGATGGTGCGCATCAGTCGCATCATTCAAAATTTGTGTCAGTTTAGCAGGTGAAACTTTCAAATGTGATGATTCATAAGCACGGTGTATAGATGGGTATAGATCGCCCACACCTGTACCATGTAATGCAGAAATCAGGTGAATTTTTGCCCATGGAATAAAGTCAAAACGACGTTCTACATCTAGCTTACATTGCTTGCGATCATACTCAGACATATTGTCCCATTTGTTAATCGCAACCACCATGGCACGCCCTGCTTCGAGTGCATAACCAATCAAGTGTAAGTCTTGCTCTACAATACCATCACGTGCATCAACCACCACTACCACAACGTGAGCATCTTTCATGGCTTGTAAGGTTTTCACAATTGAGAATTTCTCAATCATTTCATCCACCTTACCTTTACGACGCACACCCGCAGTATCAATTAAGGTGTATTTACGCCCATTACGCTCAAATGGAATATAAACCGAGTCACGTGTTGTTCCAGGTTGGTCAAATGCAACTACGCGCTCTTCACCCAATAAACGGTTGACCAACGTAGATTTCCCCACGTTTGGACGTCCAATAATGGCTAAACGCAAACCTGTGTCTTGGTCATGTGCATCTGGGTTTTCGTCTTCAGGAATATCAGCCAGAACATCTTCCAGCATTTGCTGTACGCCACGTCCGTGACTAGCAGCCACTTGTAATGGTTCGCCCATACCTAGCTTGAAGAATTCCACCAAGGCTGCTTCGGCATGTACGCCATCGACCTTGTTGGCCACCAAGAATACTTTTTTGCCTAAAGTACGCAATTCACGTGCAATTTGCTCATCCGATGCGAGTAAACCTGCGCGTGCATCCACCACAAAAATAATGATGTCCGCTTCGTGGATTGCAGTTTTTGACTGCTCTGCCATATAAGAGTCAATACCGCCTTCGGTTTCGCCAATACCACCTGTGTCCACAACAATAAAGGACTTGTTTTGGTAAGTAGCATCACCATATTTTCGGTCACGTGTCAGACCAGCAAAGTCGGCAACAAGCGCATCACGGCTCTTGGTAATCTGGTTAAACAGCGTTGATTTTCCGACGTTCGGACGACCAATGAGCGCAATTACGGGTTTCATAGATTAACCTTTATACAAGATCAGCCAACTTAAATGGCCTGAACATCAGAAACTGTGGAGAAAGTAGATCAAATATCTAAATAAAAACACGGGGTATTGAACATTCAATTACCCCGCGTAAAAATACGGACGACTATTTTAGCATAAAAGTCAGAATAAAATTAACGGTTCTGCCAAACGCTGAAAGCACCCTTTTGCGTTGCTACATAGAGCTGATTGTCAATGACACGCAATGTGCGTACTTCACCGCTGGTTTTTGAGCGTCCAACCAACTGACCTGAACTTGGGTCAAGCAAATGCAATACACCGTCTAAATCGCCTACCACCAAATACTGACCTAACAACACAGGATTAGACAAACGACGATTCAGTAAACTGTCATTTTCCCAAAGTTGTTGCCCAGACGTGATTTCATAGGCAGCAATTTTACCGTCATCACTACTGACAAACACACCATTACCCGCTACTTCTGGGCGTTTGGTGCTGCTCATGTCTTCGCTCCAGATCACCTGTTGCGATGCCAAGTCCAATACAGTGACCTGACCTTGATAGCTTGTGGTCACCAAGAATTGGCCGGCAACTACAGGGTCACCATCAATATCATTTAAGCGTTGAATGTCTGAACGACCTTCACTGATTGCGACACGACGTTGCATGCGTGGTACGCCTGTCACAATATCTAAGGCATAAACATAGGCATTTGCCGAAGCAATTAAGACTGTACGCGGGTCTAAAGCAACAGGTGCAGCCATACCACGTAAGCTAAACTGTACGTTTGGCAAGTTATAGGTCCATACCAATTGACCCGTTTCTACGTTGTGCGCATACACCGTGCCATCATTGCTGACCGTGACCACACGACCAGACTGAATCAATGAAGGTGCAAGAATTGCACCTGTTAATTGTGCCACCCACTTTTGTTCGCCTGTTTGCTGATCTAGGGCGAACAATTGTCCTTTGCTGTTGCCTGCAACCACTATTCCTTCTGCAGCTTTTACGCCAGCACTAAGACCTTGCTTAGAAACTTGCTTTTGCCAAAGGCGCTGTTTGCCTTGATAGGCGGCCATTTCACCTTTAGGATCAACCGTAAAAATTACACCATTTGCAGCATCGAGCTGTAAACGCAGTGGATCTGCTGCCGTTGTAGAAGATACATTTTGCGAAAATACAGGCACTAAACTCTGTGCTTGTTCAAGTTTTGGGAGTGGATTTGGCTTAACTTCTGCAACTTTAATTTTATTTGTAGAACATCCCACCAAAGCGAGGGTTAAAACTGTCAGTGCAAACGGTATTTTATACTTTCTATTCATTGGCTCTCATCCACTTGTGTTTCTAATACTGGGCGTTCAATTTCAGGATCATCCACCAAAATGCCTACACTTTCGAGTTTTATTTGTAAAATTTGACGCTCTTGTTTACGTTCTACCAAAGTATCCCATGCACTTTGATACGCTTTTTTAGCATTTTCACGGTCATTTTTGGCAACATAGACATCACCACGTGCTTCGTCTGCTGTAGCTTTAAATGCAGGATCGGTCACGCCTGCCAAACTTTGAATGGCTTCGTCATATTTCTTTTGAGCCAGCTGTGCATACGCCAAACGTAACTTGACCAGTTGCACCAAGCCCTGATCTTTCACTTTTGAGTTTTCAACTTTCTTTAAAGCTTTTTCAGCCGCAGCAAAGTCTTGCTGATCATAAGCCAATTTTGCCATTAAAAACTGAGTTTGAATGGCCTGCGCAGAGTCTGGCGCTTCTTTCACAATTTTATCGGCAGTTGCAGACAATTGACTAAAAGCATCAGGATTCGCTTCTGTGTTACGTGCATCATCCATCAGTTGCTGCACTTTGGCAGTATTCATTTGATGCTCAGCCAAGTTTTTTTTCTGCCAATATTGCCATCCGAAAAAGGCAATCAACGCAATTAAAATCCCGCTAATAATGGCCGAGCCATATTTTTTCGCAAACGATTTTAAACTATCAAGTTGTTCGTCATCACTCAATGCGCTCATTGGATTACCCTTTTCCTTATGTTATTTGGCTTATTGTGAAGAAAATTTTTCAATGATGAAAGGCACAATTTCAGCAACAGCGACTGCAGTTTGCTCGGCAGTTGCCAAAGTTTTGACTGCCAATTGCTGTGCTTCCGCTTCGCGCTCACCATAAATCAATGCGTAGATTGCACCTGATTGATCGGCTTTTTTCATTTGGCTTTTCATTGAACCTTGTGAACCGACTTTCAGGCGAATTTGGCTGCCTGCCTGTTCCAACTGGTCACGAATTTGCTCAGCCAAAACCAAAGCCTTGCCTTGCGTATTTGGGTCTGCCAACAAGAACACTTCACAATCACGTACTGGTGTATTGTCTTCGACTTGCTCAAGTAGCAACAACAAACGCTCAATACCCATGGCAAATCCCACGGCAGGTACAGACTGATCTGCTTTGCCTTTCAATTGCCCAACCAGACCATCATAACGTCCACCTGCACAGACTGTGCCTTGTGAACCTAAATGCGTAGTTGTCCATTCAAATACTGTTTTGTTGTAATAATCTAGACCACGTACCAATTTTTGATTAATTACAAAATCAATGCCTGCATCTGTTAAATATTGCTGTAACTGGGCAAAGTGATTTAGGGTGTCTTCACCCATAAAATCATGTAATTTCGGTGCATTTTCTAAGATGCTTTGTGTTTTAGCATCTTTAGAGTCCAAAATACGCAGTGGATTGGTACTTAAACGACGCTGAGAATCTTCATCTAAATCGGCCTTGTGAGCTTCTAAAAACTCAACCAAAGCAGCACGATACGCAGCACGCTCATCCGACTCACCCAAAGTATTCAACTCTAAGCGAACTTTATCGGCAACGCCCATGCGTTTCCATAAACGCGCAGTCATTAAAATAAGTTCGGCATCCATGTCTGGCGTTGCAACACCAAAAGTTTCGACACCAAATTGATGGAATTGGCGGTAACGGCCTTTTTGCGGCTTTTCATAGCGGAACATCGGGCCGATATACCACACACGCGGGGTCGCGCCACGCAGTAAATTGTGCTCTAACATGGCACGTACACAGCCCGCAGTACCTTCAGGGCGTAAAGTCAAAGACTCTGGCGGATTGCCTTTGTCCAAGAAAGTGTACATTTCTTTTTCAACGATATCGGTCGCATCACCAATTGAACGCTTAAACAAATTGGTTTGCTCGACCATTGGCAAACGAATTTGTTGATAACCATAAGCATCCATTAGTGATGCTAAATGTTGCTCTAGACGTCTCCACGCAGGAGTTTGCGTAGGCAGAATGTCATTAAAACCTTTGATTGCAACAATTGAACTCATGTCTTACTCAGAAAAATTTGTACGAATAATCTCTTTAGATTTAGCTTCTTCAAGCTCTGTCACACGTTGACGAACCATGCTTTCGATTTCATCAACAAGTTGGTTGGTATCAATTAAATGGCTTTTTTCACCATTTCGATATACCAACGAACGTGGACTTGCACCCACGACACCAATATCCGCCTCTTTGGCTTCACCTGGGCCATTCACTTTACATCCAATAACCGATACATCCATAGGCGTGCGGATATCTTCCAAACGCTCTTCCAAAGCCTGCATCACAGAAATCACATTAAATTCCTGACGTGAACAGCTTGGGCAAGCAATGAAGTTAATGCCGTTTGAGCGTAAGCTTAAAGATTTAAGAATATCAAAACCAATTTTGACTTCATCTTCAGGTTCTGCCGCAAGCGAAATACGCATGGTATCGCCAATGCCTTCCATGAGCAGACCACCCAAAGCAATTGCTGACTTAACCGTACCTGTACGGTAAATGCCTGCTTCAGTTACGCCTAAATGTAATGGATTATCAATTTGTTGTGACAACAGGCGGTAAGCATCCATGGTTAAAAACACATTAGAGGCTTTGACTGAAACTTTAAATTCATGAAAGTCTAAGCGATCTAAAATATCAATATGACGCATGGCAGATTCTAGCAATGCAGCCCCTGTTGGCTCACCATATTTTTTCTGAATGTCTTTTTCTAGCGATCCTGCATTTACACCAATACGCATGGAAATATCGTGATGTTTTGCAGCAGCCACCACTTCACGAATTTTAGCTTCTGAGCCAATATTCCCTGGGTTAATACGCAAGCAATCTGCGCCAGCATCGGCAACGGCCAAAGCAATTTTATAGTCAAAGTGAATGTCTGCAACTAAGGGTACAGACACTTGCTTACGAATTTCACCAAATGCAGCTGCGGCTTCCATTGTTGGCACAGAAACACGCATGATGTCTACACCCGCATCCACACAACGCTGGATTTGCGCCACAGTCGCAGCTACATCACAGGTTTCTGTATTGGTCATACTCTGAATACTAATGGGTGCATCACCACCGACATAAACAGAACCCACACGAATTTTACGGGTCGGACGGCGTTGAATTGGATTCACAATCATGATATCGCTCTACCTTGCTGCATTATCGAGACAAACGGAATTCGGCTTTTCCGTTTACAGTATATGGCGATAATGAAATCGACTCATTGTTCAAACTTAATGACACAGCAGTGGCATCATCTAAACGAATTTGGAATGGGGCTTCACCTTGTAAATTTAAAGTTGATGCCTGACGTCCTGTTGCCAATACATTGCCTGCAGAGTCGACAATATGCACTGAAGTTGGACGTGCGAATTGCAAATTCAATTGATCACCTGAAGCAAGTGAGGTTGTGCCAACCGTTGCATTGTCTGAAATGATTTGCACATCAGATTGCAGCACTGCAATTTCAGGTTCAGCAGTGTCTTGACTAGAAGACATCCAGTTCTGAATCAATGCCACCAAAGCCCACAGTAGCAACAAGACAGCAATCGCAATGGCGATACGGGTCAGCCACTTCTTATTACGATCACGGTTGGAACCAGGCAGCTTCCCCATAATTTTGATGGGTGAATTGTTCAAGGCATGGTTGGGCAACAGACCTGTATCGTTGGCATAAATTTCATCAAAACGCTGAATAATCGCAGAAGCATCGACCTGCAAATATTTGGCATAGGTACGATAATAACCTTTAATAAAGGTCGCTTCTGGCAAGGCGGTATATTCATCCTGCTCAAGTGCAGTCAGTGTTTTCAATGGAATTTTCAAATCTTTTGAAACATCAGCCAGATCGCGTTTTTGATTCACACGAATTTGACGAAGGTACTCACCTGGACGTTGAACATTTCCTAATGCATGGGGTACCTGATTGCTCCCCTGTGATGGTTGCGGTGAATTAGGATTTACTTCCATACGGCCTCAGTACTGTACTGTAATTGCAAATAACGTTGGTATTCTTGGCTATTGGGAAATAATGCACGCAGCTGGTTCACTAAAACCTGAGTTCCCAATTGATCGCCATTGGCACGTGCTAAACGAATCCCAATCCATAAGGCACGCGCACCCTGATTTTTTTGCCCGACCGCACGTACAAACTGTTCATACAATTGTCGAGCGGGTGCAAATTGTTGTCTTAAATATAAAATTTCAGACAACTCTAACATTGAAACATAAGAATCGCGGTTGGCTTGCAAGGCTTGTTTGAATGATTTTTCGGCATTCGCGACATCACCCAACTTTAAATAAATACGCCCTACGTTTTCTAATGCTCTAAAACGCTGATCATAACCCAGTGTTGCACCAGCAATACTGAGCTGTTCAATCGCCTCATTATAACGTTCTACTTGATATAAATACGTACCATAGTTGTTACGCGCTTGTGCATTTTGAGGGTCAGCAGCAATGGCACGCTTGAAATAGGCATCGGCTTTTTCTAGATTCAGCTTGCTACCTTCTTGCTGCAACAACACTCCCATCATCATATTGGCAGATGAATCGCGTGAATCGCTTTCCAAAGCTTGATCCAACGCACGCTTAGCAGAATCTAAGTCGCCATTTTTTAAATATTCTGCGGCAAGTTGAGTGCGTACTTGTACTGCTTTTTCTGGGTCTTTTTGTCCGAGCGTTGGCGCTGTGGTTTGACAAGCTGCAGCAAAAATTGCCGAAATACAAACGGTTGTAATTTGTGCGAATTTAAATACAGGCTTATTCAATGGACATCCCCTTTGCGTCTTAATTCGATGCAAGTCGCTTATCTATACAAGTCATTATCCTTGCGAGCGTATAATTTCATTTTGCGCTGCAACTTTCTTTTTCCACTGCTCTGCACGACGGGTACGATCGGCGACTTGTCCGACCAATTGCCCACAGGCAGCATCAATATCATCACCACGTGTCTGACGAATCGTACACACAAAACCTGCATCAGACAAAGTTTTTTGGAAAGAAATAATTCGATTTCGGCTAGAACGCCCATACGGTGCGTGCGGAAATGGATTAAATGGGATCAAATTAATTTTGCTTGGCAGGTTCTTGAGTAACTGAATCATTTGCTGTGCATGTTCAGGATGGTCATTCACACCATCTAACATGACATATTCAATGGTCACGTGTTTACGGGCACTTTCATTGCCATCTTTGCCAATATAACGCTGACAAGCCGCAATCAATTGTTCCAACGGATATTTTTTGTTGATTGGAACCAGCTCATCACGTAATTGGTTATTGGTGGCATGTAAAGAAATTGCTAGGGCAACATCAATGTCTTGTGCCAATTGATCAATTTTAGGCACTACGCCCGAGGTAGATAAGGTCACACGGCGCTTAGACATACCATAGGCAAAGTCATCTAACATGATGCGCATAGAATTCAAAACAGCATCGTAATTCAGCAATGGTTCACCCATGCCCATCATCACCACGTTGGTCACAGAACGCTCACGCTCTACCACTGGCACATCTTCCATGTAGGAATAGTTTGCCATCCACAACTGACCAATAATTTCGGCTTGAGTCAAGTCACGCTGGAAGCCTTGTTTACCTGTAGAGCAAAATGAACAGTCTAGCGCACAACCCACTTGCGATGAAATACACAAGGTTTTGCGTGAGCCAGTTTTATCTTCTGCAGGAATCAAGACAGTTTCGACGAGTGAGCCTTCACCTTCGCCCACACGGAACACCCACTTACGCGTACCGTCTTTAGAATAGTTTTTATGCACCACTTCTGGCGCTTTAATTTCACAAATCTTTTCCAGTTTTTCACGTAACTTGCCCGAAATATTGGTCATTTCGGCAAAGTCTGTAACAAAAAACTGGTGAATCCATTTCATCACCTGCCCTGCACGGAATTTCTTTTCGCCTAACTCTTCAAAGAATTTTTCCATTTGTGGACGTGACATGCCAAGGAGATTCACTTTCTCTGCAGTATTGGACTGTGCAGGAGCGGATGCAGATGCTTGCTGAACATCTGTCGCAGATGCAGCGAGGACTTCTGTACTCATGTGTGTATTACCTAAACCATGTCTAAAGATGAAAGGAGATGCTCAAGAGGTGAGCAAGGGTTTATTCAGAAAATAAAAATTCGGAGAATAAAAAACCAGATAAGCATAATAACACTTATCTGGTTTGAATACTGCGTATTAACGAGTACGTGGGCAAACTTCAGTTTGAGCAAAGAAGTAGTTTACTTCACGCTCTGCAGATGCAACTGAGTCTGAACCGTGAGCAGCGTTTTCGTCGATGCTTACAGCGAAATCTGCACGGATTGTACCAGGAGCAGCTTCTTTAGGGTTTGTCGCACCTAAAATTTCACGGTGAGCAAGAACTGCGTTTTCACCTTCAAGAACTGAAACAACAACTGGACCAGAAGTCATGAACGCAACTAGGTCACCAAAGAAACCACGTTCTTTGTGCTCAGCGTAGAAGCCTTCAGCTTCAGCTTGAGAAAGGTGTTTCATTTTAGTCGCAACGATTTTAAGACCAGCTTTTTCGAAACGAGCAAAGATGTCACCGATGTGGTTTTTAGCAACTGCATCTGGTTTTACGATAGATAAAGTACGTTCAATAGCCATGATTGGCTCCTTAAGTCAATGTTGACGCGAAAATTTTGCCGCATTATACCGAATAATGGGCTGTTTTCTGCTTTTGATGTGTAAAAAAATTGCTTTTTTCGATATGAAGCAAATTATGCAGATCGACATCGGATAAATCCGTCTGGCTTCACAGCACTATTTTTAACGTGCTTCGTCAATCCACGCCATTTGAATGGCTTCTAACAAACCTTCTGTCGATTTTTCTGGGTTATCTTCAAACTCAGGTAAAGCGCAGACCCACGCGTGTAAATCGGTAAAACGAATCCATTGTGGATCCACATCGGGATGTGCTTCATATAATTCAATCGCAATGTCGATGCTATCTGTCCAACGTAAACCCATGTGTATTCCCTATTCTATTTAAGACAGCGACTACTTTAACAAATTTCACCAAAGCTGCCTGCCTTTCTGTATCTGATCTATAACTTTTCAAATATGATTTACACACATAAAACCATACTTAATGGTACTCAATCACATACATCTGATACTCGGAAACGTCATCCACAACCTGAGCAAAAACAAGCACTGCTTTGTTTGCAGCGCAAGTCAACAATGGAGCAGTAATCCAAATATGGAAAATCGCTTTTATGATGAGTAGCGTTACTCCGCAAGATGATGTTCTCGCGAAACACTCAGCTTCTCATTTTGCTGAATGAAAATATGTGTAGTAAAGTAGGTCGAACCGAAGGTTTATCCAACTGTTTGACCGTAATTAATAGGACTCCGTTATAACTCTTTAGCCCTCTAATCAATAAATTCATACTCAAGTTCTTAATATAAACTTGAGATACAAACCACTTATAAAACAATATTTACATAAGGTGCAGCCAAAATAATCGCACTCGCTACAGCCCCTCCAATCATCGCCCCGACGGCCACATCACTTGGATAGTGCAAACCTAAAATCATACGGGAAATAGCTACCAAAATCGTAAAGGGCAACATCAACATCAACAATACTGGCTGGATATAACCCAACACTGTGGTGGTCATTACTGCATGTAATGTGTGACCCGATGGAAAGCTAAAATGATCTAGCGGGCGCTCACCTAAACGAATGACTTGGTGAACCTGATAGGGACGTGGACGCACTGTTTTTTGTTTGAGGTATTTATAAATACCTGTACCAACCGAGCCGCCCAATAAGAGATAAATAATTTGTAAGCTGTAGCCAATGCCTTGCATGATCCATGCACTTGCTAGCATGACATACCAGAACACACCATCGCCCAAACGGCTAATAATTTTAAAAAATTGTGCCACCCTCTGCGAGTGGGAAAAATGGTTAAGATACAAACAGCCTTTTAAGTCGAGATCCAGCATTCTTATTTTTGCATTTTTAAACTTCATCAGTTCTCTCCTTTTGGCGCATAACTAAGATGGCATGTATCGCTCCTCTGCCACTTGATATAACGCCTGCTCAAATTGTTGGACTGGGTGTTGCCAGCCAATATTTAAAGTCGCTTTGCGGGCCTTTTCGCCCATTTGTCTAAGGGTTGTAATATCGGGAAGTCGGTGGATATGACCGACCAAATCTTCTGGCTGACCGAGTGGACTCAACCAACCTGTTTCATTCGGTTTTATATGTAAACGTGCACAAGCATAGTCATAAGCAATGACAGGTAAGCCACTGGCCATGGCTTCTAACACGACATTGCCAAAGGTTTCGACCTGACTGGCAAAGGTAAATACATCAGCACTGGCATAAGCTTCTGCAAGCGCTGTGCCACTTAAACTGCCAGTAAAAATAATATCGCCATGCAAATTCATGGCTTCTAGACGCTGACGATCGGGCCCATCACCCACCACCACCAATTTCACAGCTTGTTCCGTTTTTTGGGGCATGCTGTGGTAGGCATCAATAATCACATTGACTTCTTTTTCTGGCGATAAACGCCCCACATACAACATCACTCGTGTGTTTTCATCTGCCCCCCAGCGTGCTCTAAGTGCTGTTGAACGAAACTCAGGAGAGAAGTGCTCGACATCAACACCACGCCCGACAATCACCAATGGGCCTTCTACGCCAAACTGACGCAATGATTTTTCTGTGTCATGACTCGGCACACAGGTCAGCAAAGTATTGTTATGGAACCACTTTAGATAGTGTTGTATCGGTTTAAGTAAAAAAGCCAAATCAAAAAATCGGCTAAAATCCTGAAATGCAGAGTGAAAACCACTGGAAACAGGAATACCTTTTGATTTTGCCAAATGCAAACTAGCAAGCCCCAAAGGCCCTTCAGTCACAATATGCACTACATCTGGTTCAAACTCATCTAGCGCCTGCGAGAGTTTAGACCACTGTGGCCAGCCAAATTGTAAATTATTATATTTAGGAATCGCTTGGGCTTTAACCAGACACTCTTTATAAGGCTGAAACTGGCCATCATGCTGTTTTTGTTCAGGGCGTATGAGCAGAATTTTATGCCCAAGTGTCTGTAAACCTTTGCACAATTGCTGCAATGAACGTGCTACACCATTAATTTCGGGTGGCCAAGTTTCTGTCACGAGGGCAATTTTTAAACGTGGGCGGACAAGGTCTGAGAGTTCAGATTGAGGCTGGCTATTTTTTTGTTGTTGATCTTGTTTGAAATAAAATTTAAATGCATCGCTGTAACGCTCTAATTTACTGCTCTGCTTTGCCAATACATTGCTCATCGCCTTTCTGCTCAATTCTTATTTTATGCTAGTTAGCCTAATACAGCAGCATTGCAATAATATGATGCTTTGGTGACATGTTTGTCATTTTTTATACAATTTTAAAAGCTAGAAACCCCATAATTTGCTGTTAGTCGGCCCAAGAACAGATGAAAAAAAGCAGATATTCAATACCTGCCTGTTCAATACATTATCATGAGCCTGCTGCACATTAAAACATCTAAAACAGTAAGTTAACGTATAACTCATCGGTATAGCGTCCTGCTGGCGTTGTCAAACTCGGCTGTTCATCTAACCTTACCGCTACACTGTATTTATGCCCTGATGCAGAAGTCTGTCCTTCAATTGGCGTGTTCCACAGATTATTTTTTGCACCCATAATGCGCATACTGGTACGTAAACGGTGAGCACCATTGTTTACAAAACTGCTGCCGTGCTTGTCCCGTAAATTACGACTACTAAACTGAATACTATAACCACGATCACAGCGCACATTAAAACTGGTTGCCGTCTGACTACGGTATTGAGCGCTCATTTGCAATAAAGACTCACTCACCGAACCAATGGTGCAGGCCTGTGCAGGAACACAGACCCAACAGCCACACAACAACAGGCTTATTTTTTTTACGATCTCTAATCTTTTCATTTTTCTCACCCTCACTCATCATGCTGACATGCTTACTGACAAATCAAATCCATTTGCGTTGTTTGCGGAACCGTGCCAGCTTTAACTTGAGGTACTTCAAGCTGACTATGGCAAATCTTTCCACCTTTGGTTTTGACTTTTAGCGTATAGCTGCCGGGTTTCACACCATATAAATGTACATTTCCATCACTGCCCACAGGTACAAACTCAGTGGTATCACGACTTAAATACACCTCACTTCCCTGCACAAACGGCTGCTGATCAGCTGTAAGTAAACGTAATATAATCAATCCTGTACGCTGCACAGGAAAATTCACTTTATAACCACGTTGATTCATACCAATCACTTTTTGGCTTGAATATTCAAAGCTGTCATACATGTCTAACTGGTCTTGATCAAAAGACACGTCGTAATTGACGTAAGGTACAATGTCATGCACAAACACATAGCCTTTTTGATTGGTTTTGCCGACTGGTGTTAAAGCCCGTTGTACTTCTACATTTGGAATATCACCGACATTTACCAATGCAAAGGCATTGTCTACGTATTTGGTCATGGCCCATTTTCGATCTAACCAAACCACTGCACCCTGATAATTGGCTTGACTATAGCTAAAACGCTCACTTTCATCGTGGCTTAAATATAGATTACCCATAGGCATTCTTAGCGCCGTATAAGCATTTACCCCAATCTCATCTTCTGCTTGTTGGTGGCGCACAGCAAGCGTGTAATCCACACCATTTTGAGCCAGACTACTTTGTGCATAACGCAACTGCGTCTGTTCATCAAAGTTATGAGAAAGTTGCGCACTGCGGCGTTGGTCAAACTGATAGTTCAGGGTTAAATATGCCCCGTCACTATCCTCTATTTTTAAATCTTTATAATATGAAAATGACATTGAAGCCTGACGCCCAAACATACGCGAAAAACCGACCGTAAGCATTTGGCTATCTGCAAAACTATTTTCAGTATTGGAGTGATAACGACGTTCCAAATAGTTCACGTTTAAGGTGTTGATTAAAGGAACATTAAAAATACTGACATAGGCCAAATTGTCATATTCCACCGTTTGTGTTGCATCGCTATAACCCAAGCCTCGGTATTCAGGGCTGTAATACTTATGACTGGCACCGAATGCAATCCGACTGCCATTACGGCTTATTGAAGTACCATAGGTATAGCCATCGCCCCAGTCACTATGACTAGAAGCTGCATGCGTATCTAACAAGGCATATTTGCTGATAGCCTGTGTCCATAACAAACCAACATTTTGCACATCCTTGCTGTAACTTAAATTAGTGCCTAAGGTCGTGCTGTCAGTAATCCCGCGTCTGAAATAAAGGTTGCCAAAAAACTCACGATAATCATCTGACACGTAGTCATAGTCATAACGCAACTTGCCTGCAGAAAAGTTATATTCATTTAACCCAGGTTTGAGTAATTGCGTGGTGACATAGACAGGAAAGGATTGCACGGTACGGTTACCCAATACATCTTCCACCACCACCTGCGCCTCACCCGACTGCTGAATATTGGCGCCTGTATTTAAACTATAGTGTCCGGGTGTAATCTGTTGTTGATATAAATTGATGCCGTTAATGTATAAATCGACTGTCGATGGCAGTACCGCACTGCCCCTTAAGGTGGGTACATTCCAATAAATAAAATCTGGATAACTACTAAAATTTGAACCAAAAGATACACCGCCAAATCTAAATGTATCTAATAATGGATTATAAACACTGGTGTTATCACCCAAGGTTAAACGCTGATAACGTGATGGAAACTCTATTTCAAAACTGGTATTCAAACGCAGTAACTTATCTTGGTCTTGTTCTGCTTCTTTGCGATACATCATGGCATTTTTAAAAATCCAGTAATCCTTAAAAATACCAAGCTCCGCCAAGCCATTTAATTCATTATGGTTATCATAACGCGCATACAGTACGTCATAATTTAAAAAGCCACCCAAGTCCGCTTTAGAGGGAATCGCATGCGTTTGGGTAAATTGTGCATCAATAAAATAGCTGGCTGGTACAGTCAGTTTAATGGCTTGCAGTGCAGAATCTTGCTCAGACTGAATATCGTTAGTGGTTACTGAACAAAACTGCGTTTGTGCGCTGTGTTGTTGTAAGCGCTCTTGCAGCAAACCTAATTGTTGCAAGACCTCACATTCCATATAGCGTTGCCCATCCTGCTGCAATACCAGACTTTCAACGACACGATCAACGCCATTTAACCAAACACTATTTAATACCATTTCAGGCTGAGCAGCAGCGGCTTGTAATGGTATCCCCCACAGGACACATTGCAGCGCAAAAAACAGTCGAGTTCTATGCATGATTTAGCCCTTCATTTTTAACTCAATGGCTTGCTCACTTTTATCTGTTTCAAGTTTGAGTATGTAATTTTTCAAATCACTGAGTTTGATTTGCCCCATATCAAAGCTATGTTTTTGTTGATTTAACAAATATTTCATTTCACTAGAGGTTGCGATAGCTTGTTTTTTCTGGTCTAGAATGCTGATCGAAGAAATTTGCACATGTGATGCAGCATGATTTTCTATCTCTAAAAATAAGCGGTTATTCTGATAACGCGGGGTTGCCGTTACATTAATTGCATCTTGCTTGCCTACAAACAAAGGGACTGAAATCGTAAATAAAAACTGCAAAGCGTCTTCTTCCACCACAGGGGCAATTTCTTTAAAAACAATACGCCAAGTTTTTTCTTGCGCCATTTCTTCCTTAGAAAGTGGTCGGCTAAAACCTACGCGTATCACTTGTTGTGCATTCGGTTGTAAAACAAAGTTTTTAGGATTAATTAAGATGTCTTGTTCTGGTTCTAGCACATCTTCACCCTGTGCATTTTGCGACCATTTATAGGCAGACATTTCAAAGCTTTTCGGTTCAGTAAGATCGGTGGCTTCCATGACTACTGTTGCACTGCGTTGTCGTGCTTTATCGCCCAAATACATTTGCGTAGGTGAAATGACCAAGTTTGCATAAACAGCTTCTACACATAAGCAACCTGCAACCAGCATATATTTCAATAATCGTTTCATACTTCCCCCAGCAATGTCTTATTTTGTATTTCTTTAGACTAAAAAGTTGACTCCACCCTGTCGGTAAAGCCAACTTATTCAGATTGAGTTCAAGCGAATTAGAATGACACTCGAATGTTGTATTTATCGGTGTAAGTACCCGCTGGTTTAGAAATACCTACGCTGTCACTTTTAACCAAGACATTATAAGTATTCCAGCCATTGTTACCTGGCGCAATGTTGGTTTTCTGATCATTTAACTGAATCACAGACGATGAACCCGCAAGCGTGGTTTCAACGGTTAAACCCACTGCATGATTACCTGATATCGCTTGAGATTTGGTTGATTTGCTCCCCACACGGTTATCGGTATCGACCATTAAGTTGTACTTTGCATTCGCTCCAACCAAAAATTGACCTGAAGATTCTGCACCATCTTTTAATGAGATACTTGGTGTTTTCACTTTCAGTTCACAGCGCTTAGGCACAATCACTTGAATTGGAATACTTCCTGTACATGGCCCTTCGTTACATACTGGAGTTGGTTTAGGGTCTTTAGGAGGAGTATGACCACCTCCCGCCATTGTTACTGTTGAAAAAGCGCCGAAAACCACCACAGCTGCAGCTGTTTTAATAAATTTAGACATGTCATTTCTCCATAAACTTTTATAAAAACCATTTTTTAATCATTCACTCACTTGAGATGTCGTTAGAATTATTGAAACTCAATCCTTAGCGAGTTTCTTCATTGTAGGTATTTCTCACAAAAATCCATCTATATGCTCCATTTCACACAATTTTGAATAAACTTTGAATTTCAGCAAATTAGGAGATTAAAGTACTGTTTTAAATGACATCACAAAAAACTAGGGAGCAGCTTACTCCCTAAAATTTGTGACCCAAATTTTAGGGATAATAAAAAAATATATTTCTTTACACCTAGATTAAGATTTTGTTTTTATTGATTTTTAATTTATCTTTATTTTAACTTTTGTTACACTTTAAGTCGGTTTATTTTTAACTGAATGGTTAAATTATGATTTTTAGTCTATTTTTTACTATACTTTTCACATATTTGATTCGCTATCTCCTATCACATTCGACAGACTGAGCGCTTTTTAACATCAAATCTCACCAATTACAGGGATTGCCTCTCGCTATAAAAAACTATGTTTTGAGCAACTAAATTTATCGTTAAGATCAAATTTTCACACCACTAAATCAACGAAGAAATAATTGATTATTCATCTATATCGGTAAAGTGAGTGATAAATCTTGCTCGATGTTTAGCGAGCTCATAAGGTAATCGCAGACAAAATAAAACCCCATTCAAGCACTGCCTGAATGGGGTCATCACACCTGAGTCAATTCTCTTCACTCAGGCACACAAGCGTGACTTATTTAACGTAAGTCAACCAGTGTGCATATTTGTCATTCTTACCTTGAACTGCATCAAAGAAAGTTTTTTGAATTTCAGTGGTAATTGGGCCACGTGAACCACAACCAATCACACGGTCATCATATTCACGAATTGGGGTGACTTCCGCTGCTGTGCCTGTAAAGAAGGCTTCATCGGCAATGTAGAATTCATCACGAGTAATACGGCGTTCAACCACCTCATAACCCAAGTCTTTAGCAATGGTGATCACTGTTTGACGCGTAATACCATCTAAAGCACCGCCTGCGATGTCTGGTGTGTGTAAAACGCCATCTCTAATTAAGAATACGTTTTCACCAGAACCTTGGCATACATAACCTTGTGGGTCCATCAACATGGCTTCATCATAGCCTGCTTGCGCGACTTCTTGGTGTGCAAGAATAGACAAGGTGTAGTTACCTGAAGCTTTGGCTTTACACATAGTCACGTTTGGATGATGGTGCGTAAATGATGAAGTTTTAACGCGAATACCATTGGCCATCGCTTCTTCACCTAAATATGCACCCCAACCCCAAGCGGCAACAGCAGCATGAATGGTGTTATTGGTTGCAGCGATACCCAATTTTTCAGAACCAATCCAGATTAATGGACGTAAGTAGCACGATGAAAGTTTGTTTTCACGTACCACGTCAATTTGCGCTTGCTCTAAAGCTGCTTGATCAAATGGTACTTTCATTTGATAAATTTTGGCAGAGTTTAACAAACGCTTAGTATGGTCCTGAAGACGGAAAATCGCAGTTCCGTTTGGCGTTTCATAAGCGCGGACACCCTCAAACACACCCATACTGTAGTGTAAAGTATGCGTTAAGACGTGAATTTTTGCATCACGCCAGTCAACCAATTGTCCATCTTGCCAAATAAAACCATCACGATCAGCCAAATTCATGGCACACACTCCAAATGTTTATACATAGTCATTTTAATCCAACGCAGACATTGCAGTCGGATCAATTAATCTTTGCCATAACTTGCAAACGACCTCACGGGTATCGTACCAGTCCGCAGCATTGACTTGCATGGATTGATTTGCAAGGGCTAAGCGGTGGCTTTCGGCTCGTTCACGGAGATAAGCTTGAATCAATGCTGTCGCATCGTCGCTGGATAAGCAACCTGTTTTTGCGGCATCTTCAAGGATTCTTACGTTGTCGGAATAATGGGCGAGATCAGGATTCGACCCACTCCAGGCTAATACCGCATACTGTGCCATAAATTCGATATCAACGATACCACCTGCATCCTGTTTTAAATGAAAAATTCCATCTTTTTTTTGCTCTTTGGATGAACCCAAATGATCTTTCATTTTTTGACGCATTTTCAGCACTTCACTGCGCACATGTGCTTCTTCACGTGGCTGAGTCAAAATCTGACAACGCAATACTTCAAACTTGTCACGTAAACGTTGCTCACCCGCAATACTGCGCGCACGAACTAAAGCTTGATGCTCCCACAACCATGCACTTTTAAGCTGATATTGTTCAAAAGCACGTAAACTGGTGACCAATAAACCTGCTTCACCCGAAGGACGTAAACGGGTATCGACCTCATAGACACGGCCATCTAGGGTTTGTGTGGTCATAAGCGAAACAAACTTTTGCGCAACCCGCATGGCAAATTCAAAACCACTGATAGGTTTCATCCCATCGGTATCGGCTTGCTCATCCATGGCATGCACAAAGACCAAATCCAAATCTGAACCATAGCCCAACTCGATCCCACCGACCTTACCATAGCCAATAATCGCAAAGGCATTATGTTCTAAACCACAGCGCTGCCCTTCACTGTCGAGTGGATAACCATGCTTTTTGGCCGTAATTTGATACGCCAATTGTAAAGCTGCATTTACTGTTACTTCGGCAATATCCGTCAGCGCATCGGACACTTTCATCAAGTGGCTTTCTGCCAATACATCACTGGCTGCAACCGTGAGCACATTGGATTTTTTGAATAAACGCAGCACCCGCATTAAATCTTCAACTTCATCCAGCTCAATGCGCAGCAATTGCTGGCGTAGCGAATCTTCCAAATCACTGCGCTTCGGCAATTCAAAATCCATGGATAAAAATTCATCCAACAACACAGGATATTGGGTCAGTTCTTCACAAATCCATGGACTAACCGTGGCCATTTTCACCAAGCGCTGTAAAGCTCCCTTGCTTTCAATCAGCATCACCAAATACACGGTACGGCGCAGCACTGACTCAACCAATGGCATTAAGCGCATCAATGCCATTTGTGGATGTTCCGATTGCAACACCGCTTCAATCAAGTGTGGCCAAAAGGTTTTTAAACGCTGTAAAGCTTTGGCTGTAAGTTTTTTAATGCCGTGCCCATACCAAAACTCATGTACTAGGTTTTTCGCCTGATCATCCAGTACCGCATTCAGTTGTTTTTCTAGCTGACTATAATTTTCTAGCAAGGAATCAGGTTCATTTTCTTTAATTAAATGTTCAAACTGATAAATCACTTTGACACGCTTTTCATTCAGGGTCTGCATGAAGCTGTCCCAGTCAGCAAAACCCAAGGTATCGCTAATACGTGCACGTAGTTCAGGTTCGGTAGGTAGGGCTTGGCTTTGCTGATCATTCAAGGCTTGAATAGCATGTTCAACCCGACGCAGGAACAAATAGGCATCTTCTAAATCCAGTACGGCTTGCGGCTCTAATAACTCTGCCTCACCCAAATGGCGTAAATTGACTAAACATTGACGGTCTTGCAATTCCAGCTTTGAGCCACCGTAAATCAGCTGAAATACCTGTACGATAAACTCAACTTCACGAATCCCCCCCGCACCCAGTTTAATATTGTCTTCAATATTACGGCGCTGCACTTCGCGCTCAATCATGGCTTTCATTTCGCGCATGGCTTCAAAGGCGGTGTAATCGACATATTTACGAAATACGAAAGGTCGGGTCATCTCCAACAGTTCATCGCCTTCTTGCCCGCCCGTGATAATACGTGCCTTAATCCATGCATAGCGCTCCCATTCACGTCCATGCTGACTTAAGTATTTTTCCAATGCCACATGACTAATGGCCAAAGCTGAACCATCGCCCCACGGACGTAAACGCATATCAACACGAAATACAAAACCATCGGCAGTGATGTGATCTAGCAGATAGATCAGCTTTTGTCCCCATAAAATACAGAATTGCTGTACTTCAATGCACTTGCGTCCGTTGGTTTCGCCTTGTTCATCAAAGGCAAAAATCAGGTCGATGTCACTGGATAAATTCAGCTCCTGTGCGCCATGCTTACCCATAGCCACCACAATCAAATCCTGCACTTTGCCGTTATATCCCATTGGTTCGCCATGTTTGGCAACCAGCGGAACTCGCGCAAAATCTTTGGCAACTTGCACACAAATATCGGCAAAATCAGAAAGTTCTTGCGTCAGTGTCACCACATCAGTCAGTTGATTGGCATCTTGCCAAATCCAGCGGAACATTAAACGGGCACGTAAAATGCGCAGGGTTTTCATCCACAGGGTTTCATCACTGATGTCTTGTAAAGTCGAAATGACCAGTTGATGAATATAATCTGCACTCAGAGGTTTCAGAAATTGGTCAATTGCATAATCCTGTTGTAACAGGGCTTCGTGATTTGCCAAGACTTGTTCTGCGTATTGACTGGCATGTAATGTTTTTTGCAATTGTTCCGCATTCATTTTCACAACCTAAAACCGAGCTTTATTTTAAAGTTTTGTCAAAAGACAACTTTCTAGTTATAACAGCAGTTGCCTGCAACAAGGAAATAAAATTGCAGTGATCTGCAAAATATCTCTATTTTGAAAATATACCCATAAAAAAACCGAAGCCTAAACTTCGGTTTGATTTACTAAATACAATGCTTATTCAGCATCTAGCATCAAATCTGCGCTCATGCCTACCGTATTAAAGCCTGCATCGACATACAGAATTTCACCTGTAATACCGTTGGCCCATGGTGAGCATAGGAATAACGCGGCATTACCAACATCTTCAATCGTCACGTTACGTTTTAACGGTGCAACTTTTTCATTCAGGTCTAACATTTTACGGAATGATTTAATGCCTGATGCTGCAAGGGTACGAATTGGACCTGCAGAAATTGCATTCACACGAATACCTTCTGCACCCAAGCTTGAAGCTAAATAACGTACGCCTGCTTCCAAAGAAGCTTTGGCCATACCCATCACGTTATAGTTAGGCATAACACGTTCAGAACCTTGATAAGTCAGTGTCAATACGCAACCTTGGCGGGCTTGTAATAATGGTTTTGCAGCACGTGCCATTGCAATTAAGCTATAAGCACTGATGTCATGTGCAACTTTAAAGCCATCACGGTCAGTAACATCGGTAAAGTCACCATCTAAAGTATGTGCAGGTGCAAAACCAATAGAGTGAACCAAACCGTCTAAACCATCCCAGTGTTTCGCCAATTCAGCAAATGTTTGCTCAATTTCTGCATCTACACCAACATCACATGGCAAAACAATACTTGAACCAAATTGTGCAGCGAATTCATCAACACGTTTTTTGAGTTTTTCATTCGGATAAGTAAATGCTAATTCTGCACCTTCACGATGCAATGCTTGTGCAATACCAAATGCGATAGATAATTTACTTGCAATACCTGCAATTAAAAAACGCTTACCCGCCAAAAGACCTTGTGCCATGTGAAACTCACCTAGATATATTTCGCTGTATCATGCCAATTCTGAACACAGAGTGAAATTGCATAATGCGCCTTTTTTTGCAGATTATGTAAAAACTTGGCAACAAAAAAAGAGGCTATTGCCTCTTTTTTGCAACATCCGCACAGCTTTGCGTGTGTATATAGAGCTTAGTCTTGATTCATAATAAAAAAATATTGGCGGTAATATTTCAGCTCGGCAATCGAATCGCGAATGTCATCCATCGCCAAATGCGAAGCGTTCTTTTTCAAACCGCTCATAATTTCAGGGCGCCAGCGCTTTGCCAGTTCTTTGACTGAAGACACATCCAAATTACGGTAATGAAAATACTGTTCCAATTCAGGCATTAAACGGTGCAAGAAACGGCGGTCTTGGCAAATTGAGTTACCACACATTGGGGATGTTTTTGGATTCACCCATTTCTTTAAAAACTCAATGGTTTGCTGTTCTGCATCCTGCGCAGTGAGTTTGCTGCGGCGCACACGCTCAATTAAACCTGACTGCCCATGCTGACGCGTATTCCACTCATCCATAGCATTTAAAATGCGGTCAGGTTGATGCACTGCAAGCACAGGCCCTTCTGCCAAAATATTCAGATGATCATCGGTCACAATGGTGGCCACTTCAATAATCTGGTCATTGTCGGTATCTAGACCGGTCATTTCCAAATCAATCCAAATCAGGCGAGTATCAGGCGTGCTGCTCATAAATGTGCAATCTTATTCGGCTTAAAAACAACATAGTAGCAAATTTCTTGCTTCTTGGCTGTAACTGTGCCCCCGCTTCATGCTATTTTTGCCATCCTGAGCTCATGGTTTTTAGGATATGAATGGCTTTAATTCGTAAACGTCGATTGACTGAACAGCAGCAACGTCGAATTGAAAAACAACACAAGTCACGTCAGGCAGATATTGACACCTCACATGATTTAGAAGGCTTGGTGGTACAACACTATGGCCGTCAACTGGAAGTGCAAGCATTATCTGTCCCTGAAATTCATCCTGAAAAGCCTATAGTCCAAGCAGGCGAACCAGAGCCTTTTTGGAAACCCATTGAAATTGGCAGTGTTTGGCGCTGTCACACCCGTACCAATTTAGAATTATTGGTGACGGGAGATCGAGTGAAATGGCAGGCCGACCCAAATACAGGTTTGGGCATTATTAGCGCGATTCATCCACGTCAGTCTTTGCTGACCCGACCAGATCGCTACCATAAGGTCAAACCTGTTGCCGCCAATATCAGCCTGATTGTTATTGTGTTTGCGCCTTTGCCTGAACCTGCACCGGGCTTAATTGACCGCTATTTGGTTGCCTGTGCCGATGCAGACATTCCAGCCCTATTGGTCTTAAACAAATCTGATTTACTGCAAGAAAACGACCCAATTTTAGACTTGCTTAAGGAATATCAGGCCTTGGGCTATGAAGTTATGCAAACCCAGTCCGATGGCAATTTAGACCATTTAGCCGCACGTTTAGCAGGTGAAACTGTAGCCTTTGTGGGGCAATCTGGCGTAGGCAAAAGCTCGCTGATTAATGCCATCGTGCCAGAAGCGGCGCAAAAGACCAATATCATTTCGGAAAACTCAGCCCTTGGGCAGCACACCACCACTTCTACCCGCTTAATTGGCTTTGGCGAAGGCGCTGCCTTGATTGACTCGCCAGGTATTCGTGAATTTGGTTTGTGGCATTTAAGTGCAGATAAAATTCAGCACGGTTTTCCTGAAATTGAAAATTTGCTGGGACATTGCCAATTCCGTAACTGTACCCATAAACACGAAAAGCAATGTGCGTTGCGACAGGCAGCCGCACAGGGTGAAATTTTGCCGCGTCGTTTGGACAGTTATTTAAGACTCTGTGATGAAATTGCCGAAGCGCAACAAAAAAATTAATTTTATTATGGCGCTGCCCTTGAAGCGGTGTTTTTGATCGCCATATTTATACGCTATACTCTTGAACAATTTTGAAATTGTAATTAGGTGACTTGTGGAACGTTGGTTCGAATTTATGGGGAATCATCCCTTCTTATTTGGGACACTGGCCGTATTGGTAGTGTTGTTCTTTGTGTTAGAAGGTCAACGCAATGGTCGTAAAATTTCCCCACAATCTTTGGGTATTTTAGTCAAAGCTAAAAATGCCATGTTGATTGATTTACGTGATGCCAAAGATTTCCGTGAAGGTCATATCAGTGGCAGCCGCAATATTCCCTATAGCCAAATTACCAAGCATGTTGAAGAGCTAAAAACCTCAGATCGTCCATTGGTCTTTATCTGTAACTTAGGTCAAGTTGCAGGCAGTGCTTTACAACAAGTCGCTCATGCAGATGCCTATCGTTTAGATGGCGGCATTAGCAACTGGAAAGCACAAGGTTTACCTTTAGTAAAAAGCAAATAGTTATCCCTCATATTTTTCGCAAGGAGAACGATCATGGCTGAAGTCACTATTTATTCAACGACTGTGTGTCCATACTGCATTCGTGCAAAACAACTCCTTGAGCGTAAAGGCGTTGCCTATAAAGAAATTAATTTGTCGAATGAAGCGCCTGAAGTACGGGTTGAATTAATGCAACGTACCAATCATCGTACTGTTCCACAAATTTTCATCAATGACCAGTTTATTGGCGGCTTTGACCAATTATATGCGTTAGATCGCGAAGGCAAGCTCGATCAATTATTGGCATAAACATAACACTATATAACCAACTCGTAAGGATTTAACATGAGTGAAGAACAACAAGCTCAACCACAATTGGCATTAGAGCGCATTTATACCAAAGACATTTCTTTTGAAGTTCCTGGGGCACAAGTATTTACCAAAGAATGGCAGCCTGAACTTAACATTAACCTGTCATCTTCTGCAGAAAAAATAGACCCAACCCACTTTGAAGTGGCATTAAAAGTTGTGGTTCAAGCCAACAACGGTGGCGATACTGCATTTATTGTTGATGTTACCCAAGCTGGTATTTTCCTAGTTGATGGCGTTGAAGAAGAGCGTTTACCGTATATTCTGGGCGCATACTGCCCGAACATTTTGTTCCCATTCTTACGTGAATCTGTAAATGATATGGTAACCAAAGGCAGCTTCCCGCAATTATTGCTCACCCCAATCAACTTCGATGCCGAGTTTGAAGCCAATATGCAACGTGCGCAAGCTGCTGCAGCAGAAGGCCAAGCTTAATTTACGCTGTATTTAAGCTAAAAACCGCTGAAATTTCAGCGGTTTTTTTATGTCATTAACTTATGGATATACGATAAAGGTTAAAACTCATCATCCTGTGATGGATCACGATATAAAGCATCATGTATCGCCTCAACCAATTGCTGTGCAATTTCTTGCTTCGAGGCTTTTTCCAAATCACGTTTTTCCATGTGGTAGCTTTCAGCAAAAAATACGGTCATGGCATTTTCATCTGAAGCAAAGCCAATATCGGCACGGGAAACATCATTGCAGGCAATCATATCTAGCTTTTTCGCCACCAATTTACCCGCTGCATATTCTTCTACATTGCGAGTTTCTGCCGCAAAACCCACCATAAATGGACGTTTTTCCTGCTGAGCAATAGTCGCAACAATATCTGGGTTTTTCACCAAGGCCACATTCAGCTCATCGCCTGACTTTTTAATTTTGTGTTCTGCAATTTCTGCCACGCGGTAGTCGGCCACTGCAGCTGTAGCAATGAAAATATCACAGCCCTTTTCTAGCATTTGCAAACTGGTATCTAGCATTTGAATAGCAGAAGATACATTTATCCGCTGTACGCCATTCGGTGTATCTAAACTCACTGGGCCAGTAATGAGCGTAACTTTTGCTCCTGCCGCATAACAAGCTGCAGCCAGCGAGAAGCCCATTTTGCCGGTACTGTGGTTAGAAATATAACGCACAGGGTCTAAAGCTTCACGGGTTGGCCCGGCCGTAATGGTGACGTTTTTTCCTGCTAACATGCCAAACTTTTCCACCAAGGCACGCTGTGCCTGATGAAAATACTGGGTGACCTGATGGGCTAAATCTTCAGGCTCAGGCATACGCCCTAAACCGACATCGCCACAGGCTTGTTCGCCTGCGTCAGGCATAATCACATGCACGCCATCTTCCACCAAAGTGGTTAAATTACGCTGTGTGGCTTTGGCCGCCCACATTTGCTGATTCATGGCAGGTGCTACCCAAACAGGGGCATTAGTGGCTAAATATAAAGTGCTGAGTAAATCATCGGCCAGACCTGCAGCAAACTTGGCTAAGGTGTCACAGCTGGCTGGTGCAACCAATACTAAGTCCGCCCAACGAGCCAGTTCAATATGCCCCATGCCTGCTTCGGCTTCGGTATCTAGCAATTCAGTATGCACAGGATTACCCGACAGTGCCTGAAAAGTCAGTGGTGTGATAAAGGCTTGCGCACCTTTGGTCATAACCACACGAACACTAAAACCCGCATCTTTTAAACGACGTACTAAAATCGCACTTTTATAGGCCGCAATACCGCCTGTCACAGCTAAAATAATGTTTTTATGAGGGATGACGCTTAAATCGAAGCTCACAAACAAGCCACCTTTTTGTTGCAGTGGCGCTCACAATAGCATTAAATAATGTCATTCCCAAGAGATCTGCTTGGATTAAATTTTCAAATTTAGAATAAAAAAGTCAAATAACAATGCATTTATCTATTAAACATTGGCCTGAACAAGAACGGCCGCGTGAACGTCTCATTCAGCAAGGTGCTGCCAGTTTATCTGATGCCGAACTATTGGCTATTTTCCTACGCTCTGGCTCACAGCAACATTCAGCGGTGGAGTTAGCACGACTGCTGATTCAACATTTTGGCAACTTAACCGCCTTATTAGATGCCCCAATCACAGAGCTGTGCCAGTTTCACGGCATGGGCAGCAGCAAATATTCGCAGCTCATGGCAGTCAAAGAGCTTGGACGGCGTTATGTGGCTGAACATTTAAAACAAGAGACCATAGAGCTGAGCAATTCAAAACGCCTCATGGAATATTTACGTTTTGAACTTTTAGGTGAAACACGTGAGGTCTTTGCTGTACTTTGCCTAGATGCCTGTTTAAGAAAAATTAGCTTTAAAAAACTGTTCTATGGCGCGCTAAATTCTTGTGAAATTTCCATTAATCAATTGTTGCGTTTTGCGATTAGCCAACACGCAACGGCAATTGTGATTGCACACAATCATCCTTTCGGATTGCCACATCCCTCACGTGCAGATTTAGTCCTGACACAGCAGATACAACAGGCCTGTCAGTTGCTAGAACTACGTTTGATTGATCATTGCATCATTTCGAGTGAGGGCAATTTTTCCTTTGCCGAGCAACAATTGCTGAAATTTGAGCACACTTAAAATTTGTATATTGACAAAGCCTGCACAAGCACAGAAGATCATCAAAAAATTGTGATGATTCTAATAAAATGATAGTCGATCAACCCAGCGTATTTAACTTATTATTTTCGTGGCGGGGCACGATTTTACCCAAGGTCTTGCCACCTTTAGGGGTAGTGATGTTACTCTCCACCATTATTGGTGGTTTGTCCTATATTGGTTACTTTCATTTTCCTGAATTGCCCTTAGTCGGCTTTACCTTAATTGGTGTCGTCCTATCGATCTTTCTTGGCTTTAAAAACAGTGCCTGTTATGACCGCTGGTGGGAAGCACGTAAACTCTGGGGCATGCTGATTGCCAATGCACGTCATTTTGACCGTGACTGCCGTATGCTGACTCAGGCACGCCGTGAGCGTGTGATTCAGCATGTCATTGTATTTGCCAACGTACTACGTGACCGACTGCGTCATCAAACCGCCAATCCTACCGAATTAATACAAACCAGTGGTATGAGCCAGCAAGCGATTACCCAACTGTATCAACAGGCCAACGCACCACAATACACCCTAAGTCTGATTCAATGGGAGTTGATGCAAGCCCTAAAAGAAGGTGAAATTTCCGATATTATTTACACCCAAATGAATCAGCACGTGACCGAACTCAGTTTGGTGCAAACGGGCTGTGACCGTATTGCCACCACACCACTGCCATTTGCTTACTCCGTATTGCTGAATCGTACTGTGTACTTTTTCTGTTTTATGCTGCCGTTTAGTTTGGGGTCTACGCTCGGATTGGCGACCCCACTTTTGGTCGGTATTTTAGCCTATACCTTTTTAGGCTTAGATGCGCTCAGTTCTGAAATTGAAGAACCTTTTGGTACGCAAAGTAACGACTTACCATTAGATGCCATGGTGCGTACCATTGAAATTGAATTATTGGGTACTTTGGGCAAACCAACCCCACCGCCTATTCAAGCTCAAGACAATAATTTGCTTTAATTTATTACCCCTCCCTAGCCCTCTTCTATACGGGGAAGGAACTCCTTCTTCATCTGGGAGAAGGTTGGGATGAGGGAGTTATTAAACAAAACTCTCCCAGATCCCGACTTGCCCCTCTTTCACTCGTGGAATATTACCCAGTTTAATCCATGGCATATTTTCACCATGAAAATCGCTGCCAACGGATACTTTTAGGCCATGTTCAGCAATCATACGATCCACCATTTGACGGGTCGAAGTAGGGTCAATATTGGGTGGTAACTCCACAGCATCTCCCCCATATTTGGCAAAAATTTCAATCAAATAACGAATATTGGTGGCAGATAAATCATAACGAGTGGGATGCGCCAACACAGCAAAGCCCTGACTTTCGTGAATTACCCGAATGGTGTCTTGCAGGCTCAAGCCATCAAATTTCACATAGGCTTTTTTGCCTTCTTTAATATATTTATCAAATGCTTGCTGAACACGTGTCACAAAACCTTTTTCTTGCAAGGTTTTGGCAATGTGTGTACGTGTAATCCGATCTGCCACACCCTCGACTTTGGCCAGTACATCGTTATAAATATCTTGCCCAATCAGCGGAGTCAGCAAATCACAAATTTGCTTGGCACGTTCTGCACGAATTTGTTTTTGCTGTTCAAGTACCGCCTGCAACGGCGCAGGATTTTGCATATTCAAGGCCACCACATGCACGCTGTAACTCTTTTTGGTGGCAGGCCGTGACCACTGACTCGAAATTTCCACGCCAGAAACAATCTCTAAAGCCTGTCCCTGTGCAGCTTGTCGCGCTAACAGCACGCCATCCATCGTGTCATGATCAGTCAATGCCAAGGTGTGAATACCCTGTTGAATGGCTGCAGTTACCAGTTCTGCAGGTGACAAAGTTCCATCAGAAATATTACTGTGTGTATGTAAATCTACGCCGTGCATCACTTATACTATGTCATTTATTTGATCAGATTTAGATACTCTAACATGAAAGCACTTTTAGACTTTGTGCCCCTCATTATTTTCTTTTATTTATACAAAACTGTAGATCCAAAAGACACCGACCATCAATTATTACAACTCATCGGCTCTGCAGGCGGTGTCGATAATAATCATATTCTTGTGGCAACCACAGGTCTGATCATATCCATGTTAGTGGTGTATGGCGCATTATTTGTCATGCAAAAATTCCGCCTAGATAAACAACAATGGATTGTGTTGTTTATGACTGTCATTTTTGGTGGTGTCACCTTAATGCTGAGCGATGACTTTTATATCCGCCTCAAAGCCGCCATTTTAAATATTGTCTTTGCCGGTGCTTTTTTACTGTCGCCGTGGTTCAGCAAAGACCGTAAACCCCTTATTCAACGCTTATTTGGCCCAGTGTTCAACTTAAGTGAAACAGGCTGGAAAAACCTGAATTATGCATGGGCTGCGATGTTTGCTGTGATGTCCTTCCTGCATGTGTTTTTTGCATTTTTATTTATGGATGGAAAATATTGGGGAGAATTCACCGCTTTTGGTGACATGATCGTAATGTTTTCCTTTATCATTGTGCAGTTTATTGTATTGCGCAAATACTTTAAAACATCTGAATAATTTCTGATCTGCAATATTCGAGAGTAGCTATGCCTTTATTTGTTCTAAGTTGTACTGACCGTGAAGGTACACTGGAAAAACGTCTTGCGACACGTCCTTTACATTTGGCACGTTTGCAACAGCTAGATGCAGAAGGTCGTTTGATTGTGGCGGGCGCTATGCCTAAAGACCCAAGCAATCCACAAGCAGGTTTTTATGGCAGCACCATGATTGTCGACTTTGATAGCCGTGAAGCCTTAGACGCATGGTTACAAGATGAACCTTTCTTAAAAGAAGGCGTGTACAGTCATATTGACGTCAAGCCATTCAACAAAGCCTTTCCTCAAGGATAAGCAATATGCGTTTCGTTGTTGCCAGTGCTGTTCTACTGAGTTCAGCCGCCTTTGCTGTTGAACCAACGCCAATGCCGAACACAGTTGCTGCAGTTGCGCCTACAGCGGCTGCGAGCAATGCGGCTGCAGCTTCAGCAACCACAGCAGGCAATCCCGCAGTGCCTGCTACTCAAAATAAACCACTGACTGCCGAACAAATTGCTAAAAATAAAGCCATTCAGGAAGCCAAAACCAAAGCCTTGATTAAAGATCAAAGCACACGTTTGCAACAACTCGAACAGGCCAACCTAGATGCCTTAGCACAAAATCAGGAACTGCAACTTAAAAATGATAATTTAGGCGTGCAAGTGCAAGTGCTGCAAAGTGAACGCAGTGCACAAATGTTTTTATATGGTGCAGCGACACTGGCAGTAGGCGTATTGCTCGGCTTTCTAATTGCCAGTTATGTTTATACCAAGCGTCGTCGTCAATGGTAATCTGACTGCGCACCTTTTCATTTAAAGGACTTTTGTTTTGTTTCAGCCTATTCAAACTGCCGAGCTGGATTGGCAACTGGTCGATGGCATTGATGTGCCCATTTCCAAACAGTTTGGTGATGTGTATTTCTCTAAAGACAATGGCCTGCTCGAAACGCGGCATGTGTTTTTACAGGGCAACGACTTACCCACCCGCTTGGCAGCACTCAACGATTTTGAATATTTTTGCGTAGGTGAAACAGGCTTTGGAACAGGCTTAAATATTTTAGCGCTGTGGCAATTGTGGCAACAGGTACGTCCTAATAATCACAGTCACTTGCACGCCATTTCTGTAGAAAAATTTCCACTCCGCAAAGCCGATCTAATTCGTGCCTTAGCCGCTTGGCCAGAACTGAGTCATCTGTCTGAACAGCTGATTCAGCAATACCCTGCAGCCATAGCAGGCTGTCATCGTTTAAATCTTCCAGATGAACGCTTTAGCCTCGATTTATGGCTAGGCGATGCACAGGAAGTATTCCCTGCAATTGCCAAAACCACACCTGTAAACGCTTGGTTTTTAGATGGCTTTGCCCCCTCTTGCAACCCAGATATGTGGCAGGAAACGGTACTGAACCCCATTGTAGCCTTATCAGACTATGGCACGACCTTTGCCTCATTCAGTGTGGCAGGCGTACTTAAACGTGGCTTAAAACAACACGGTATTCAGATTACCCGCCCACGTGGTTTTGGGCATAAACGGGAAATGCTAAAAGCAGTTTGGCAAGCGCCGGACATGCCGCAAACATCAGATCAGACTGAAATGGCACAAATTGCGGCAACAAACCGCAATGCAGCCACCAAACAGCGCCATATTGCGATTGTAGGCGCAGGAATTGCAGGTTTAAGCTGTGCTTGGGCATTTGCACAACGTGGGCATCAAGTCACGCTCTACGATCAAACAGCGCCCCTTGCAGGTGGTTCAGGCAATCCCTTGGCATTGTTAAACCCAAAACTTTGCCCAGCTCATCAAACTGCCGATCACTTAATGACGCTGGCATGGCAATATGCCTTGAATCACTATGCCGTATTCAAGGCATTTCGTCCGTTGCAGATTCATCAATTGGCGCTTAAACATGCCGATGAATTACTAGATTTAGCCACACAATATCCACCAGATATTTTAACAGCACACACCGCAGCTGAACTCATACCACAAAGTAATTTTGCCAGTTTGAACTTATTGCAAGCAGGCGCAGTTTCTCCACATCAACTGCGAGATGAAATTCTTGCACACCCACTCATTCAGTTTCAGCAAGCCAAAATTGAAAAAATTACAGCTGCAGCACAACAGCAGATTTTACACAGTACAGATGCTGAACTCGGACGTTTTGATCATGTTATTGTCTGCGCTGCCCTACAAAGCGGTGCTTTTTTTGAAAACTATCCTGTACTTAAACCTATTCGTGGGCAAGTCAGCTGGTTAAATAATGCCAATCAAGCCTTGCCATTATCACAAGCCTATAGCTATGGTGGGTATTGCATGCAGCTCAATGCTGAGCAGCTCATTTTAGGCGCATCATTTTATCCAAATCGGGAAGATTGCGATGTATTGGCAGAAGACCATGTGCATAACTACGAACTTATCCACAGTGTCTTTCCTGCCTATGCTAAAAATTTAGCCCCTGTAGACACTTGGCAAGGACGTGCTTCTGTACGTGCCCAAAGTCAGGACTATTTCCCTTTACTGGGTAAAATGCATGATGATCAGGAAATTTATAGCTTGGCAGGACTGGGTTCTAAAGGTTTTTTATTTGCCCCATTGTGCAGTGAAATACTGGCAGCACAGGTTTTAGCCGAAGCCTGCCCTGTACCGAAAAACTTACTGCAAAAACTGGCCGTAACACGCTTTCAAAAAAAAGTGAAAGCCAAAAAACCATATTTTAAAAATATTCCCCCCTTAGCCTAGCCCTTAGTTGTAGATAAAAGGGATAAAACAACACCCAACAAAAAAGCGCCTTTCGGCGCTTCTTTTTTGCAGTTGCAAATATTATGCACCCTGCTCCAATGCTAAGCCAGCATCACGTGCTGCACGCGTACCACCCATTAACACCACATATTCACGTGAGTTGTCAAAACCCTCAAGTAACTCTGCTGCACGTGGGGCTTTACTACCACCACCACATAAAATGTAAATCGGTTGATCCGCTGACACCTGAGTGAGGCTCTCTGCTGAAAGATCGCTAATAGGCTGATTTACTGCCCCTTTCACGTGTGCTTCAGCATAAGCACTTGAATCGCGTACATCCCAGATCACTGCATTTTCTGGGAACTCAAATGTTGTAATTTCTTGTTTACGGATCATTGCGCACTCCTTTGATGTAAACAACACTTGGCAAATGAAGAAAACATCCCTAGCATCTCAGATATTGTTTCCATTTGCAAAGGTCTTCATTATGCCTTCTTTCGATATTGTTTCTGAATTAGAACTTTTTGAAGTGAATCATGCGGTTCAAAACACACAAAAAGAAATTGGTACTCGTTTCGATTTTCGTGGTCAAGATGTGTCTATCGAACTCAATGAAAAAAACAAAGAGATTAAAATCTCCACTGAAAGTGATTTCCAATGTGAGCAAGTGTATACCATGCTCGAAAATCACTTCTATAAGCGTAAAGTCGACATTCAGGCACTTGATCCACAAAAAATGACGGCATCAGGTAAAAATGTGATTCAAGTGATCAAACTAAAAGATGGTCTTGACTCAGATACCGCAAAAAAAATTAACAAAGCCATTAAAGACAGTGGCATTAAAGTGCAATCTTCTATTCAGGGTGACAAAATTCGTGTAACCGACAAGAAACGCGATACTTTGCAACAAGTGATGGCGTTCTTGAAAGAGCAACAATTTGGTCTGCCATTGCAATTTAATAACTTTAAAGATTAATTTGGGGATGCCATGACACCAACCAATCGCTTAAACAAACTGGTCAAAGCAACATCAAAATTGCCTAAAGGCATTCAAAGCCGCCTTTTAAGTCAAGCTTTTGGTCGTGTCGTGCCTATGGTGGGTAGTGCAAAAATTCGCTATCACGAAGTGACTCCATCACAAGTGGTGGTCAGCATTGCCAATCACAAAGCCATGCAAAACCATATTGGGCAAGTACATGCCTGTGCAATGGCACTGCTTGCCGAAACTGCAACAGGTTTTGTAACGGCTATGAATGTACCAGATAGCGCAATTGTGCTGATTAAAAGCCTGAAAGTGGACTTTAAACGCCCAACTCAAGGTGCTATGACCGCCATTGCGACCTTAAGCCCCGAACAGCAACAACTCATGCACAGCACCGACAAAGGTGAAACGCTGGTCAATGTCAGTGTCATGGATGAATCTGGTGAAGTTCCAATTCAGTGTGAAATGCTGTGGGCTTGGGTGTCTAAAGCACATTTAAAGCAAAAACAAGCCTAAGATTATTCTCTAAAGCAAAAAATCCCAGATCAAAGATCTGGGATTTTTTATAGTCACTTAAAAATAACTACGCTTGGCTCGCCTGAGCCTCTAAAAACTTCTGTTTGGATTCTTCAGGAATCTGACGTTTTGAACCTTTGACGTCTACCGCAACAAAGGTAAACACCCCTTCGGTAACACGTACTGCTTCACGTGAATCATCATGGCTGTCCCACACTTCAATTTGCATTTGAATTGAAGTATTGCCCACTTTCAGAATTTTAGTATAGCAACTGATCACATCGCCCACTTTGACAGGCACCAAAAAAGTCATTTGGTTAATTGAAATCGTGGCACAGCGCCCTTTACTAAAGCGCTCAGCATGAATTGCACCCGCCAAGTCCATCTGTGAAACGATCCAGCCTCCAAAGACATCTCCACTCCAGTTGGTATCTGCTGGCATGGCAATTGTTTGTAGGGAAAGCACTCCCTCTGGTTTTGCATGAGAATCTGACACGTTCACTCCGGACATTTGCATTAAGTTAGCACGAACAGTGCATTAAGATTGGGCGTTAAGCTGCTGATCCAACCACTGTTGTAATTCAGTCGCACGTAGCGCACCGCTTATTCTAGCAATTTCATTGCTTTTATTCATCAGTACCAGTGTTGGAATACTGCGCACATGAAACGCACTGCTCAAGCGTGGATTGGCTTCTGTATCAATTTTTGCAAATACTACATGCGGATTTTGCTTAGCCACCGTTGCAAAATGTGGTGCCATCATCTTGCATGGACCACACCAGTCTGCCCAAAGATCAATCAGAATAGGTAAATCGCTGTTTTGAATAAAATGACTAAAATTTTGTTCATTCAGTTCAATTGGCGCAAGCGGAATCAAGGCTTGATGGCACTGTCCACACGCAGGGCTGGCAGATAATTTATCTTCAGGTACTCGGTTTTTTGCACCACATTCAGGACACACAATAATCATTTACTGATCTCCAAACAGTTGCTGTAAAAACTCTAATTGGGTCTGAATCGCTTTTTTAAACCATTCACCATGATAAATATCGAAATGTTGCATATCCCACTCTTCATATTGCACATAAGGCGCAATATTGGTGGCTGTTTCACGACTAGATTCAATTGGAATCAAACTGTCGTGCTGTGCGGCAATAAACAACACCGGGATGTTGATTTGGCGGACTTCCTGAATAGGACGATAACGGATTAAATGAAAAAACACCCGCGCAGGAATGGTACCGCTCCAATAATAATCAGAATTTACAATGGACATATAACCTGCATAACTGTCTGCTGTAGGTAAAAAGCACAGCGCCTTTTGCGCCACCACAGGCAGTGTTTTTGGCGACATACCCACCTTTGCACCCATATAATCCTGACTAGAAATTTTTAAGGCTTTGGGAAGTTGCTGCAAAGGATACAACTTGGCACTTTCCGCACCATCGACAAAAGGCACTTGTACCATCACCGCAGCCAAATTGTGTAATCTCGAAGCCAAACTTAGCACATATCCACCGCTCAGCGATGTCCCCCATAAAATCATGCGCTTGGCATCTATAGATTTACGTTCTGCGATATGTGAAATCATGCTGCGCCAATCATCTAACTGCGCTTCAATAGACACCAATTCACGTGGACGACCTGTGCTTCCACCCCAATAGCGATAATCAAACAACACCACGGCATAGCCTGCCTGAGCAAAGTGTTGTGCATATTGCACCAATTTAAAATGCCGCAAGGCCGCCAGACCATGCGCCATCAGAATCACCGCGGGCTTTTCTATAGATTTAGGGCGATAAAAGTCTGCAGCAATCACTTCATGATCACTTTTGACATATAAAGGCTCGACCGTGTAGGAATGCATACGCGCTCCATTGCGTTATTTTATCGTTATAAATATTTCAGAACATTCAGCTCATGAATCTGCTTAATGCTATCATAAAGCATATTGTCATGAATAAAATGATGGAGTGTTTCCCATGTCTGAACAAGTCGGTTTTGCAGGTCAAATTGGTCCTGAGCATGTAACTCAGGTACTTGAGAAAGGTTTTAAGTCAATTATTAATAACCGCCCAGATATGGAAGGTGGTCCTGAACAGCCCACTAGTGCACAAATTGAAGAAGCGGCACGTGCTGCAGGTTTAGATTATGTTTATCAACCTGTGGTATCAGGTCAGATTACCGAGTTAGATGTTCGTGCATTTGCCAATCACTATAATGAATTACCAAAACCTGTGTTGATGTTTTGTCGTACAGGTAACCGCTCAAATAACTTATTCCAATTAGCTAAACAAATGGATTTGTTGGATGACTAAACACATCCTCAAACATGTGTTTTGCTGTATTCTGATCTGCAGCAGTATCTCGCTGAGTTATGCGAACAATACACAGATGCTAACAAACAAAGTCAGCGTTGCAGGTCAGATGAATACTGCTAAGTTTTCACAATTGATGCGGCAGGGTTTTAAATCGGTGATTGTGAACCGCCCTGATCAAGAGATTGGCAATGCGGTCAAAGTCAGCGAATTACGCAATATTGCAGAAAAATCTCAGGTCAGCGTGATTTATCAACCCGTTAGTAGCGGTAAAATTTCTCAAACAGATATTCTTGAATTTGCCAAATATTATAATGAGCTTCCAAAACCTATTCTGATGATTTGTCGTAGTGGTGCTCGTTCTAGTGCTTTATTTCATCAAGCAAAATCTCAAGGTTTGTTGCATGAATAAAATTTTATTGGTGGTGATGTGTGTCTTGGCGCTGAGTGCTTGTAGTTCTATGCAAATCCGCCCGACGGTGGGTGTGAGTGTGGGGACTTCGCTTTAATTTTTAAATTAAAATCCTCATAAAAAAACAGCGCCGAAGCGCTGTTTTTGTTATCTTAATTACTTTTATGGTAGTAATCCTGCGAAGGGATCGTTTAAAGCACAATTCTGCCCATAAGGACTTTCATCAAATGGTTGACCTGCTTCAGAATCAAAATCCTCTTTTAATAATCCTAATCCGTACACTAAACTTGAATTCAAATCTTTAGTACTAACACTTGTCTTCGCTTTAAACTCTACAGTTTGCCACCCAGCATACTGTCTCAAATACTGAACACTAAAATTAAACTTACCAGTTGAATCTGTTGTATAGGTAAAAGTAGGACTCACATTGCCTTGAGGATCAACAAATCCTGTAGCTAATTGAACGTTTGATTTATCAACAATCTCACAATATGATTGAACACGAGATGGTAATACTAAACTCTCAATGCTCTTAATCGCATCAGCTATTGTTTGAGTTTGATTTTTTAAATCATTTACAATATTAGTCTGTTGATTAATTCGTTGTTGCTTTTCAGCTGTTGCTGATGCAATTGCAGTCGTTAACTTAACTCTTAACCCTTCAAGCCTTAAATTTAGCTGTGCAATTTCTCCATTAATTGAAATAATTTCAGCTTGATACTGTTGAATAGATGGCTCATTTTTTCTATTTTGGGCTAATTCTAAATTAGTCTGTGCTTTCGCTAATAATGAACGCTGATCGCGTATTTGCTGTTCTACAGTTGCAATCTCATTTTGAAGTCTAGTTATTTCAGCTGATTGTACAGGTTCACCTTGAATTGAAGCCAACAAACTTTCTTGCTGCCTTAAATTGCTATTTTGAGTATTTAAATTAGCACGAAGAGGATTTAAACGAATATTGCGCGTACCGTCTAATTGTGCTTTTGTTTGGAAGTAGCCGCGACCAGCACGTAATAAATCAATGCTCATCGTTACACGATAATTAGGTAATGGCTTTCCATCTATATCAACAACATGCGCAGACAGAGCTTCTCTATAATATAAAGCATCAGCAGTCTTCGCAAGCTCACCAGACTTACCAAAAGTAATATTGCCTATAGGTTGTTCGATTACACCTTTTGATACATTGATCTTAATAGATTGTTTGCTTACAACCTGATTACCATCAACAATTTTAGCATCTAAAGTAATACCTGAATCTATAATATTACTAACTAGCGAATCAGGAACTGTAGGCAAAGTAATATTGTATTTAATGTTACCATTAGAATCTGTTATACCGACTGAACTTCCATTTATTGTTACTTTATTAGTTTTTGTATCTACTATTGATAATGTAACTTCTCTACCAGAAACTCCCCCACCATTTTCATCAATTGCTTTAACCGTAACAATTGCATTATCTCCCGTTACAACGAGTGTCGGTTTATTTACAGCAATATCTAAGTGGTATTGCGCTATATTTGAAGACTGTACGGAATCAACTACTTCCAAAATTCTTGTTTGTGAGGTTAATTTTCCAGCTGCATCCTTATAGATTGCATTCAAACGAATACCATCCCTAAGTAATTCAGATATATTTTTTACATTTGAAGGTGTTAATCTGATTGTAAAAATAGCATTACCATTTTCATCAGATTTAACATTTGAACTTCCTTCAATAGTAACCCCATTATTTATAGTATCTTCAACCGCTAGGACAACAGACTCGCCAGAAACACCACCGCCATTAACATCAGCTAATTTCACAGTAATAACTGCCGTATCTCCTGTTACAACCAATTGAGGTTTTGAAGCATTAATTATTAAATGGTAATTAGTCTCAACAGCATTAGAACCACCATTATTAATGCTCCCCCCACTTTCTGTGGATGAAGATCCATTATTATAATAACCATCACTTCCACCGCCACCACAGCCAGCCAATAAAACTGCTAAAGCTACAGCCGAAAACTTCAAACTAATTTCTTTCTTTTTCATTGAGTTATTCCCCAAATCCCTCTAAAACTACGAGTTAATCAAACATCTAATTAATATTGTCAGATATGTAACCATAGTTACTGCTTTATGTAAATAAAAGCATGATAAATGTTTTGCTTATGTTAGCCTAAATTTATTTATTACGTGAAGTAGTCAACAAATGTACGACCTCATTATCATTGGTGCAGGCACCGCAGGCATTAGCGCCTACAAAGAAGCAATTAAACACACCCAAAACTTACTCATCATCAATCACGGTCCATGGGACACCACCTGTGCCCGTGTTGGTTGTATGCCTAGTAAAGTCCTCATCTCTAGTGCCAATCGCATGCACGACATTCAACATGCACAAGAAGTTGCACTTACTGTAGATGCAAAAATTGATACATCACAAATCATGTCACACGTACATCAATTACGTGATCGCTTTACCGCAGCAACACAGAAAGATGTAGATCGCTGGGAAGCATCACACAAAATTTCTGGCTTTGCGACATTCGTAGATGCCCATACCATTCAAGTCAATGGACAACGATATCAAGCAAAATCCTTTATTATAGCTGTGGGTTCTACCCCTGCTTATGACCAATCATGGAAACAAGCTTTGGGTGAGCACTTAATCACATCAGACCAAATTTTTGAATTGGAAACATTACCTCAGACTTTGGCAGTTATTGGTAGCGGTGTGATTGCAATTGAATTAGCTCAGGCCATGCAGCGCTTAGGAGTAAATACCACTATTTTTGCACGTAGTCGCAAAGTAGGGTCTCTCAGTAGTCCTGAACTACAAAAAATTGCCCAAGATACCCTCAACAAAGAATTGAACATTAAATTTGAAACCTTGCCAACCCAACTTAAAAAAACAGCGCAAGGTGTGCAAATTGAATATCAAGAAAATGGACAAACACAAAACTTAACTGCCGATTACGTACTGGTTGCTACAGGTAGACGTAGCTATTTAGATCAACTTCAACTCGAAAATATAGATCAGAGCTTTAATAACTCAAAACACCTCCCAATTGATGCCTACACCAAACAACTTGGGCAACATGCTATTTTTGTAGTCGGTGATGCCCATACAAATACACCAATTCAGCACGAAGCTGCACATGAAGGCCGTGAAGCTGTTCACAATTGTCTGAATTATCCAAACCTAATAAATTTAAAAACACTAACACCAATCGGAATTGTGTTTAGCTCACCTGAAATGGCAACTGTAGGACAAAGCTACAAACAGCTAAAAGATCAGAATATTGCATTCACAACAGGTTTTGTTTCTTATGAAAAACAAGGTCGTGCTTTAGTTTTAGGTAAAAATAAAGGTGGTATTGAAGTCTATATTGATTCAAGTAACCATAAACTCTTAGGTGCAGAACTGTTTGTCGGAGCAGCAGAACACATGGCGCATTTACTTGCATGGATGATTGATGAGGAACTTTCACTTGAAGATATTTTAGATAAGCCGTTCTACCATCCAACCCTAGAGGAAGGGCTAAGAACTGCATTTAAACATGCACGCAGACAACTACGAAAAGCCAATTAAAGTTCTCAAATAAAATCGAATATTTACCTTTAAAACCATCCATTGATGTTTTTTGGTGTTCTTTATTTTTAATATTCTTTTATTTCATATTTTTATTTTAATTCAAGCATAAAAAAACACCCTCAACGATTGTTGAGGGTGTTTAGAATAATGAGCTGGCGATGACTTACTCTCACATGGGTAACCCCACACTACCATCAGCGCGAAG
>NZ_JAAZQX010000021.1 GCF_012371325.1 Acinetobacter sp. A2
ATTTTGTGTGTAGGCTTCTTCATTTGAAAATTATATCGCTGAAAAAGCCTTTACAGATAGGTTTGTGCAACAAAGCCGTTTTAAACCATCACGACGCTGTAATAGGTGATAAACCCGTTCAAATGCAGTTTGCCATTCTGGCTCAAGGTCTAAAACCAAGGCAGGTTCATCGAGTTGTACATAATCCACACCACGTGCTTTTAGTTCATCAAACAATGCAGCATAAATAGGCAGTAATGCATCTATAAATTGCAAAGTGGCTTGATTTGCGGCAACTTCACGCTGCATTATATTACATTCACACGTATGCTGTTTTGTTTCTAGCGTTTCATAGGTATCGACAATGCGTGATAAGTACAAAAACGTTAGCAAGCCGGGTACAACAACTTTTAGCGGTTTATTAAAGGCTTTTGCGCGTTCCACTTGTGTAAATAAGTCGGAAAAATCAGCTTTAAATTCCTGAGCTGAATTTAATTCAGGTACAAGATAATGGTAGTTGGTGTCGAACCATTTGGTCATTTCCAGCGCTGCAACATCACTACAGTTTGGTGCACGACCACGTGCTAAATAAAATTGTTGATCGACTTGATTCAGTTTTGCTGCATCTTTAAAACGTGCTGGAATGATACCTAAACGTACAGCATGTGTGAGAACGCTGTCATAAAGTACAAAGTCACCCACTGTAAGTATAGAAATCCCTGCATCTACCTGTGCTTGCCAGTTAGCGGCTTCAACCGCTTGAGCTTCAGCTAGAAAGTCAACTTGTTGAATTTCACCTTTCCAATAGGATTCTTCTGCAAATTTGAGTTCACGTTTTGCCCCAATACGTGGGTAGCCTAAAATATGTGTGGTTAATGTCATGATAATTCCAAGGGAGATTGAGCTGATTATGTTGTAAATATCATCAAATAAAAAATAAGATGAAACAAACTCATTATTTTCATGTTAAAATTAATTAAATTCATTTTTTTGTGTTTGCATTTAAGCTTTGTGAAATGATCTGCTACAGATTAAATCTCAATAAAAGCATCGAACAAATACATCAGCAGTTTTAAAAATTAGGAACAAGCAATGCTTGAAATTCGTCACTTAAAAACTTTGGCAGCCCTGCGTGAGCATGGTTCTTTGGTTGCTGCCGCCAATGATTTGTGTCTGACCCCATCAGCAATTTCTCACCAGTTAAAAGAATTAGATCATTGGTATGGGGTAGAAGTGGTGAACCGCCGTAGCCGCCCTGTGACTTTTTCTAATGTGGGGCAGCGATTATTAAAATTGGCCGATGATGTCTTGCCGCAAATTCAGATTACCCAAACCGACATTACCCGCATTGTGCATGGTCAAACGGGGCGAATTATTTTTTCTTCGGAATGTCATAGCTGTTTTGATTGGTTGATGCCGCTACTAAATCAGTATCGACAACAATATCCTGATGTAGATTTGGATTTCGCTTCAGGTTTTGAAGCTAATCCTCATGAATTGCTGCAAACGGCAGAGTTTGATTTGTTGATTACCGCAGACCCGATTGCACTCAAAGGTATCGAATATTTTCCAATTTTTGAATATGAATCACGTTTGGTATTGTCCAATACTCATCCTTTGGTACGTGCAGAGCGTATTACCGTGCAGGAATTGGCTGAAGAAACGTTAATTACCTATCCTGTAGATAAACACCGCTTGGATATTATGTCTAAGCTGTTTATTCCTGCCAATATTCAGCCCAAAGCCATTCGTACTACAGATCTAACCCAAATGTTAATTCAGCTTGTGGCCAGTGGTCGCGGTATTGGTGCTTTGCCTGACTGGGTGGTGAATGAATATGAACAAAAAGGCTGGGTGACTTCACGTCGTTTAGATTGTGTTGCTGCAGGCGGGTTACGCCGTACTTTGTATGCAGGTTATCGGAGCGAAGAAAAAGAAAAGAGTTATTTTGAAGGTTTTTTAAAGCAGCTCGAAAAATTTTCACAAAAGCGGACACAGTATTATTCAAGCTGAGCACGCTATAAAAGATAGTGCAGACTTATTGTTAAAAGCATTAAGCTGATTCAAATATTCTCTAAAGCCAACGGAATGTTCTTGCTAAGCTTGCCTTGCAAATATTAAGGGAGAGCGTGGTGAGTTCGGTGCGTTGGCTGACAAAGGATTTGTGGATTGTGGCAGCGGGTTTTATGGCCGCAATGCATATTGGCAAATTGCCGCCCACTGTTCCTGTGCTACAGGCTGAACTTGGGATTAGTTTGGTTCAGGCAGGCTTTTTACTGTCTTTGGTACAAGCTGCAGGCATGAGTTTTGCCTTACTGTTGGGCAGTTATACTGCAAAAATTGGATTGAAGCGTTGCGTATTATTAGGTCTGACTTTACTGGGTAGCGCCAGTTTTATAGGTGGTTTTGTTCAAGACTATTCAGCCTTATTAATACTGCGTGTCATTGAAGGTTTTGGCTTCTTACTGGTCACTTTGAGTGGTCCTGCAATGATTCGTCAATTGGTTGCTATAGAACAACTGCCTGCCAAAATGGGACTTTGGAGCGCCTATATGGGTGGTGGTATGGGCATTGGCTTATTGACCACACCTTTTTTATTGGATGTGTTGGATTGGCAAGGCGTGTGGATGTGCTTTGCATTGTTATCCTTTATCCTTGCAATCATCATTTATAAAGTCGTGCCGAGTGTGCAGATCGGCACGCAAACGATCGCCATATTTGACCTGATCAAAGCGACTTTAACTCATCCACCTGCATGGATACTGGCTTTGGTTTTTGGTGTATATGCTGGGCAGTGGTTCAGTTTGGTGGGTTTCTTACCCACGATTTATCAGCAATATCAAATTTCATTACAAACTGCAGGCATACTCACGGCAATGGTGGCAATAGCCAATGCAGTGGGGACATTTGTGTGTGGAATTTTATTGCAACGTGGTTTTAGAGCGTTGGTTTTGATGCAACTCGGCTTTGTTGTACTTATACTGTGCGCGCTGAGTTTTTACATATTACGTGAAGCTTTACCCTTTGCTGTACAGTTTTTACTGGTACTCAATTTTTCTTTATTTGGCGGTTTGGTTGCCGCGGTAGTATTTGCACAAGTGATGCATTTTGCCCCTCAACCTGTTGCAATTAGTACAACCATAGGTTTGGTGCTGCAATGTTCAGCAAGTTCTCAATTTTTGTTGCCACCTGTGGTGGCGGCTATCGTTTCTGCCACAGGAACATGGTTTTGGGTCGGTATTTTAATGGCAGTCTTATCTGCTATAGGGATGCTGTTAACCGCTATCTTATTTCGTAAAACTGCATGAATTTGGAAGGTTTTCATTTCCAATGCGTGATCTAAATTAAGTTCAAGAATAGCCAATAAATAAAGTTAAAATTCCTGCGGCAATCAATGGGCCGACAGGAACACCACGTAACACTGCAACACCTACCACAGTGCCGATCAACAAGCCTGCTACGACATTGGGCTGATTGGTCATTAGTTTCACACCACGCCCACCTAACCATGCAACAAAAACACCAATCGCAATAGCAAGTAACGATTTCCAACTAAGAAAAGATTTTAAAATTGCATCACCAGGAATTTTGCCACTGGCAATGGGTGTCAGTACACCAATGGTCAGAATAATAATGCCAATATTTAAACCGTGCTGCTGCAATAGTGGGAAAAACTCACTCAGAGGTGTAATTCTGAACACAATCAATATACCTGCAGCAATGGTTACTGCGGAGTTTTGACTGAAAATACCGCAGGCCAGCAGCACGATCAGTACCATTAAGTTAAGGTCTAATTGGGAGAGCATGATGATCAATACAATAGAAAACTGGAAAAGTGTCATTATTGTAACGGCTTTTAGCCATGAATGGGCAGAGCGCACGAACTGATCAGAAATTGTTGTGTATTTGGTTTAGAATAGCGGGCAACAGTTATTTTTAAATGTTTATGCACGGAAAGGTCGTTATGTTGCTGGAAAAAATGCTGCAATCACAAGGTTTTGGTTCACGTAAACATTGTCAGCAACTTATTAAAAATGGTGCAGTAAGTATTCAGAATGAAATTCAGACCAACCCTAAATTTGCTATCCAGATAAAACCAGATACTGCTTTGCAGTTTAGCGTGTACGGACAAAACTATCAGTACCGTGAACAGGTATATATTGCCTTACATAAACCACAGGGCTATGAGTGTTCGCATCAGGCGACGCATCACTTTAGCGTATTTGACTTGTTTGATGATGTATTGCTGAACCGTGGGCTACAATGTGTAGGACGTTTAGATCAAGATACTACAGGTCTGTTGCTGCTGACTGATGATGGACAATTTTTACAGGCGTTGACCCATCCTAAAAAGCATGTGGCAAAAGTGTATTCAATGCATACAGCAGACCCAATAAGTGCTGCACAAATACAGCAACTAGAGCAGGGTGTAGCATTGCGTAATGAAACAGGGCTATTTGCTGCAACAGAAGTACAGCAACTTGCTGAATGTGAATTGCAAATGACCATTCATCAGGGGGTATATCATCAGGTCAAACGTATGTTGGCGGCAGTCGGCAATAAGGTGGAACAATTGCACCGCCAGCAGGTGGGTGCATTAAATCTGAATGATTTGGCCATAGATGTCGGTGAATGGGTCTATTTAAGCCCCGAACAAATCCAGTTAGCGAAAACACGTATTGAATAAAGCACGAATAAAACTACTGATGCAAAGCTAGTAAGGTGCACTACTATTTTAAAAAGCAGTGATAGGTTTGAAACTCATCATCTTTGACAAAACCCATCTTTTCATACAATTGATGCGATTGGTAATTACTTTTCTGTGTTTCAAGGCTAATGCGTAGTGCATTTTCATGTCGTGCAAATAAAATAGCGGTATCAATTAGCTGTTTGGCCGAGCCTTGTCGTCTAAAAACTGGGGTGACATAGACGTCATCTAAAATATAGTAAGTTGAACAGGCAACAGATGAAAAACCTAAATAAAGTAGTACAAATCCAGTAATTTTATGGTCTTTGATATGTATGAAAATCACACTTTCCTGATTTTTAAAACGCTGTTTTAGGAAGGCTGCAGAAAGGCTTAAATTTGAGGAAGCGCCATAAAATTGACGATACTCATCAAACAATACCGCAAGTTGTTCTAAATCTTCTAAAGTGGCACGTCTTACAATCATATTGGTACTCCATGCTTTTTTATTATCCTTGCATGAAGCATAGCTAAGTTTTTAAAGCTATTTTTTAAAATTTTGTTTAAAAATGCAACACTGTTAATTTTTGTCAGTTTCACCCAAAATGGCATTCAACTCATCAAACAGATCTAAATGCTCATCATCTAGCTCAAATTCTTCGGTTTGAGCGGTAGGCATTGCGCTTGTATCTGGGGTTGCAGATGGCTCTGTAAGGTCTGCTTTTTGCTCTTGTTTTAATTTACGTAACTTAATCAATTGCTCCAAATTAATATTCTGATTTTCAATTGAAAAGGGGATTGATTTTGTTAGTACCACTTGCTTAAAGAATAGGCGTACTGCTTGCGCAGGTGTAATCCCGAGTTGTTTAAACACAGCAAAAGCTTGTTTTTTCTCTTGAGAGTCCAAGCGTACTTGATAGACTTCAGTTTTTCTCATAATTTTTAATGGAATAAAAAGATTTAAATTTTAGCGTTATTGTAAACAATTGGAGTGTAATTTCAATATGACTACAGATAAAATACGCTATTTTGTAATGACAAACATATTACAATGTCAATTCTTGTACTGCACTAAATTGTAATTGCTGTTGGCTGATCGGGTCAAAAAATGCTAAATGCTTGGCCAGTAATTGTAATGGCTGAGAAAAATCATCATTTTTTTTATGCTGCAAAATAGGATAAAAAGGGTCATTTTTAATTGGGATGCCTAAATGATTTAAATGTACTCGCAATTGGTGTTGTTTACCTGTGGTGGGATGCAGTTCGTATTTTCCCCATGTCTGATTATGTTCAAGTAAATGAATATCTGTTTCGCTATTTGCAGTGCCTGACACCACTTGCATCAAATAAAAAGGTTCGCCTTTTTCCATGCGTAATTGCACTTTACATGGCAGTGTTAAATTCGCTCGATAAGGCGCAATTGCATGATAAATTTTTTGCACCTGACGTTCTGCAAATAATTGTTGATATACCGCACGAGTTTCAGGCTGTTTGGAAAACAGCACCACACCTGCAGTTTCACGGTCTAAGCGATGAATAGGGGTGAGTTGTTCATTTTGCGTTTGTTTTTTCAGCCTTACCAATAAGGTTTCTTGTACATATTGCCCAGTGGGGCTCATGGTTAAAAAGTGAGGTTTATCGACCACCAGTAAATGTTCATTTTCAAACAAAATTTGATGCTGAAAAGGCACAGTAACTTCATGTGCTAAAAATCGATAATAAAAAATATCCTGATGTGCGAGGTAAGGTGCATCTACATTTAGACGATTGCCTTGATTGTCATAAACCAGACCATCTACAAAGCGTTGTTGCCATTCCTGCGCAGAAATATGCGCAAATTGAGTTGTTAAATAATCAAAAACAGAGCTAGGGTTGTTGTCTAATTTGGGTAAATGCAATTTGCTGGCGCTCACACCATCTAACATAGGCGGAATAAAAGGGCTGAGGTGAGTCGACTTCATCTGCGAATTGCTCGTATGAGGTGAAAATAATTTACATTTGATTAAATACAAATAGCCTAAGCAAATTCGGGTATTCAATTGCGTCAGATCAGACAATCTAGCTGTATAAATATGCAATATATTGTCCACATTTACACAGTTTTATACATCAGTACATAGGCTTTAAAGCAGTGCGATGCTATCATAATTGGTCTTTTGAATCATGTCGTGAGCGCTATGCAGTATTCATTTAATTTGGCTTTAAATAATGAGCAAGATACCCAAAATCTGGCACAGGTTTTGGCTACGCATTTTCGTTCTGGTGTGATTTATTTGATCGGCGATTTAGGTGCAGGAAAAACCACCTTATCGCGCTATTTTTTGCAGCATTTGGGGCATCAGGGTGCAGTTAAAAGCCCGACTTACACATTGGTAGAGCCGTACCAAATTCAAGGGCAAGATATTTTTCATTTTGATTTATATCGCTTAAACGACCCATACGAATTGGAGTTGATGGGTATTCGTGATTATTTAGAAACTCCAAATGCCTTATTTTTGTTTGAATGGCCTTCTAAAGGTGGCGATGAAATTCCAGCTGCCGACCTCATTATTGATATTAAAAAATCTGAAGATGAATTAAGCCGTTTTGCAACACTGAGTTCATCTTCGGCTGAGTTACAACAAGCTTTGGAGCAACAGTTTAATCATGCCTAATGATGCGTTAAATCTACGTCGTATTCATACGCTTGAACCTGCATTAGCCAACCAAATTGCTGCAGGGGAAGTGATTGAGCGGCCTGCGTCTGTAGTCAAAGAATTATTAGAAAATGCGATTGATGCAGGTGCAACTGAGCTGATTATTCGTGTGGCACAAGGCGGCAGTACACTGATTGAAATTATTGACAATGGTCGTGGGATTCATGCCGAAGACCTGCCTTTGGCGGTCACTCGTCACGCAACCAGTAAAATTCAGACAGCGGATGATTTACATGCCATTGTCAGTTTAGGCTTTCGTGGTGAGGCCTTGGCATCAATTGCAGCGGTATCTCGTTTGACTTTAGTCAGCAGTCAAACGGAAGATGGTGTGGGGTATCAGGTCGAAGTGAATGGTACAGCCTTTGATCATCAAGATATTCAGGCTGTGGCTGCACCCAAAGGTACACATATTCGAGTACAGGATTTATTTTTTAATGTCCCTGCACGACGTAAATTCCTAAAAAAAGCGGGTACAGAATTCGGACATATTGAAGAAATTGTACGCCGTTTGGCGCTCACGCATTTTGATATTCGTTTTGTTTTAGAACACAACGACAGCATCAAACTGAATTTACCCATTGCCGACAGTGGCGAATTGCGTTTTCAACGGGTACAACAACTGCTAGGGCGAAACTTTGTTGAAAATGCTTATTGGATAGATGCTGACAGTGTCACTATGCGCTTATCGGGCTGGTTGGGTCATCCTTCCGATGCTCGCTCGCAAGCCGACTTGCAATATGTGTATGTAAACGGGCGTATTGTTAAAGACAAGACCATTTCCCATGCTTTACGCATGGCTTATGATGGTATTTTGCATGGGCATCAACATGCGGCATATTTACTGTTTTTAGAAGTTGAACCTGAAAATATTGATGTCAATGTGCATCCAACTAAGCATGAAATCCGCTTTTTAAATCAGCGTGAAGTGCATGAGTTTGTACGGCATTATACCAAAGAAACCTTGGCACAATTTCAAACTGCAACAGCTGATCTTGCGACCGCAATGAAAGCCGACCCAGTAGAGCAGGCAGCACCTTATGTCGTACAACCACGTTACCAAGAACAATTTCAGCTGCACAAATCTGTGCAGACCAATCCCCTAAATCCGTACGAACAAACGGTAGATGTAGATCACGTATTAACTACAGCAGCATCAGGTAGTGATTTACTCACGGAGTTTAATCGTAGCCATCCGCAAACTGTGCAATACAGCCAAGCAATGCAAGGCAGGTACCAAGGCTCACAACAGCTGAATAATGCCTTAAAAAGCTATCTTGCACCTTTGCGTGATGCTGACCCTCAAGATTCAACTAGCGTAGCGTATGAATCAACGACAGCTGTAGATGAACACCCACTTGGAATTGCGATTGCACAATTGCACGGTATTTATATTCTGGCGCAAAACAGCGAAGGTCTGATTATTGTCGATATGCATGCCGCACATGAACGTATCGTTTTACAGCAGATGAAAGCTGCATGGGATAAACCAGAGTTTTGGACTTCACAGCAATTACTTATTCCTAAAGTTATCAGCATTAGCCGTATGCAGACCATGCGTGTAGATGATTTAAAACCACAATTGGCACGTTTAGGTTTGGAAATTGATCAATATGGCGATGAGCAAGTTATTGTGCGTGGTGTACCAGCCATTTTGCATAAAGCAGATTTTGCAGAGTTAATCCCAGAATTGCTGAATGATTTAGACCCAAATGATGAAGCGCAGGCATTACTGCAAAAACGTGATCATATTTTGGCGGGTATGGCGTGTCATAGTGCAGTACGTGCACATCGGATGCTGAGTCTTTCTGAAATGAATGCCTTGTTACGTCAAATGGAACAAACCGAATTTGCCAGCCAATGTAATCATGGTCGTCCAACATGGCGTACTTTCCCATTGGCCCAATTAGATAAACTTTTTGCTCGAGGAGAGTAGTATTACATGTCAAAACAATTGCCGGTCATCAATTTAATGGGACCAACTGCAAGTGGTAAAACTGCTTTGGCATGTGAACTCTATGAACTAGGTCATTTTGAGCTAATTTCAGTCGATTCTGCGCTGGTTTATCGAGATATGGACATTGGTACAGCCAAACCAACTAAAGCGGAACAGGCGCGTTATCCGCATCATTTGATTGATATTATTAGCCCGCTTGAAGTTTATTCTGCTGCACAGTTTGTGGAAGATGCCTGCGCCTTAATTGATGATATGCACGCACGTGGAAAAACCCCAATTTTAGTGGGTGGTACCATGCTGTATTTTAAAGCTTTGCTTGAAGGGCTATCTTCTAATTTACCCAGTGCCAATTATGACGTCCGTGCAGAAATTGAAGATAAAGCTGCACGCGAAGGTTGGGAGGCGGTCTATGCAGAGTTATGTGCAGTAGATGCACTAGCAGGTGAAAAATTTAAGGTGTCAGATAAACAACGTATTATTCGTGCACTGGAAGTTTATAAATTAACAGGAACGCCAATTACCCAGCTTCAGGCAGAACAACCCAAAAATGTACCATATCGTTACACTTTTCATAACCACGCTTTGATGCCTGATCGGGTAGAATTACATCAGCGTATTCAAAAACGCTTAGAGATTATGTGGGAAATGGGTTTTTTGAATGAGGTGCGGCATCTTATTGAAAATTACGATTTAGATGCTAATTTACCCTCTATGCGTTCAGTTGGCTATCGTCAAGCTTTAGAGTTTTTGCAAAACGGTGATGAAAGTCGCGAAAAAATGCAGGAAATGGAGGATAAGGCGCTATTCGCGACACGACAACTCGCGAAACGTCAATATACTTGGCTCAGATCGTTGCAAGAATCGCATAAATTTCACACATATTTTACGATAAAGCAGGCTCAAGAAGACTTGCGAAACTGTTACGGATAAAGCAAAATTTACCTACTGTCTTTTTTATAATTTTTAATTGAAAAATAGAGATAGTTTTTGCGCTGATTTTTAATTATTTTTGGAGTTATAACATGTCTAAAGGTCAAACTTTACAAGATCCGTTCTTGAATTCTCTCCGTAAGGAACGTATTCCTGTTTCTATCTTCCTTGTGAACGGTATTAAGCTACAAGGCCATATTGAATCTTTTGACCAATATGTTGTTTTATTAAAAAATACAGTAAGCCAAATGGTTTACAAACATGCAATTTCTACAGTTGTTCCTGCACGTAATCCACGTCCTGCTGGTGCACCTGCTGGTGGTCAAGGCGCAGGCTTTGGCGGTCAAGGCGGTGGCTTCGGTGGTCAAGGTGGTGGCTTTGGTGGTCAAGGAGGCTTCGGTGGTCAAGGTGGCGGCTTTGGCGGTCAAGGCGGCTTCGGTGGTCAAGGTAGCGGTTTCGGTAGTCAAGGTGGCTTTGGTGGTCAAGGCGGCGGCTTTGGTGGTCAAGGTGGCTTCGGTGGTCAAGGTGGCTTCGGTGGCGGTCAAGCAACAGGCGGTTTTGACAACGATTCTAAATTTGAAGAATCTTCAGAAGACGATAACAACCATTAATTGATCTTCTTAAAAAAACCTCTCAAAATGAGAGGTTTTTTTATGTCTATGGTTTTTATCAAAGTCATATTTGAGTAGTAAATAAGATGCGGTGCACATGTTAGAAAAGCATAAAAAAAACCAGTGTAGCAACACTGGTTTTAATCTTAGAAATAGCAGAAAACTTAAGCTTAGTTTTTCTTGCGGTCTAAGCTTGGGTCTTTAATTTCTACAAAAGCATTGTTGCGCGTTTCACGTAACCAGCTATCCAATTCAGTATCAAACTGGCGTTCACCTAGTATTTGACGTGCCATACGTTCTTGGTATTCACGAGTCATATCTTGCTGGCGTGTATCGGTCACTTGCAGTACATGCCAACCAAACTGGGTTTGGAATGGTGCGCTAATTTCACCTTTTGCAGTGTTTTTCATTTGATTTTCAAATTCTGGCACCATCACGCCAGGATTCACCCAGCCTAGACTACCGCCATCACGTGCAGAGCCAGCATCATTAGAGAAAGTCGAAGCTAAGGTTGCAAAGTCTTCACCCGCTTTTAAACGGTTGTGAATACTGTCAATCATGTGTTTCGCATTTTCAGGGCTTACTACTTCACTTGGCTGAATCAAGATATGTCGAGTTTGGTATTGTGGAACTAGTGCACGTTGCTCAGTACTTTTGCGTTCCAGTAATTTTACGACATGAATACCATCACGGACTTCAATCAATTCACTGGTTTGCCCCACATCTAATGGCGTAATACGTGCAGCAAGTTCTGCAGGAATATCGGTCAAGTTACGTAAGCCCATGTCTGCAGACTGAACAGTTATGCCGTTGCCTGTATATTTTTTACTGATGGCTTGAATGTCATTGTTCTGCGCCAGTTCAGCTTTGACTTGTTGCGCAACCTGAGCTGCATTTTCTTTTCCTGAAACACGCACATGCAAAATATGGACTTGGTTGCCTAAAGCGGCCTGACCTTGTGGGGTTTTCAGAAAGTTATCAACGTCTTGATCGCTAATTTGAATACGTGACATCACCACTTGCTGACGCAAACGATTCATGGCCAAATCTTCTGCAATACGATTACGTAAAAATGCATAACTGCCAGGAGATGATTTATCTAACTTTTGCTGAAAAGCCTCTAAGCTATTGCTTCCATTTTGCTGTGCAACTTTTAACACAGCTTCATTCAGGGATTTTTCATCAGCTTTAATGTTATAGCGTTTTACTTGTTCTAATTGAGCCTGACGTACAATTAATTGCTCTAAGGCTTGTTGTTCTAAAATTTGTTGAGGTGGAACAGGGCGCTTTTGCATTTCAAGCTGTTGCTTAAGTTCAACCACGCTTTGCGCTAAATCACTTTTTAAAATGACACTATTGTCAACTACAGCCACAATTTGATCATTCGCAGCAGCAAATGCAGGCAGGCTAACAGCCATGCTCAGTGCCAAGGTAGATGCTTTTAAAAATCGTTTTAACTGTACTGTCTTCATTAACGTTGTGTCCAAGATTGATTAATTTTATTAAAACCTAAAATACGGTTTTCAAGCAAAGAAGCAAGTTTATTATTGAAACTGCCTAAACCTTTTAAATTTAGCTCTGCCATAATGGCACGTTTTGGTTTAACACCTGCATCTGTCACATCGTCCAAGTCGTTATAGTAAGAGCGACCATAGACTGAAATACCCCAGCAGCATGATTCGTAATTTACACCCAGTAAATACTCACGTGCCACACTGTTATCTAAGTCATATTGTGCGTGACCTAAAATACGCCAGTTGTTGTGAATGGGTTGAATGAATGATGCAACCACTTGATCATAATGGTCTTGGCGGTTTGGAATATAACGACGGTTAATATAGCCAAAGTTATATAAGTTACCCTGATCGCCAGCGTAAAGCAGATTTACATTACGCTGAGCATTGTCGCCATTAGACATCCAAGCAGCATTGGCACTGATGCTGAGATTTTGGCTTAATTGGCTGGTGAGGCTGACAATTGGCCCTGTACGGCTTTGCGTGTCAAAATCATCGCTGGTATTTTCTAGTGTGACACGGCGGTCTTCAAAATAGAAACTTTGACCAATGCCTGCCTTAACGCGCTCTAAACCAATTTCATCAAACAGACTGTAGCTTAGGCCTAAAGATAGGAAATTATTATCTTCTAAACGGTCATGTCCATAGAAACGGTTTGGACTGAATAATTGATCATAATTGATTGATGCTGTTGCAGAATCAAAGTTAGGGTGATCATTTTGATTTTTATACGGTGCATAGGCATAGAATGCACGTGGCGTAATCGTTTGTAGGAAGCGACCATTTTTTTCAAAGGTAATCCCTGTGTCCAATGTAAATTGTGGCACAGTGACAGATTCACTTTCACTAGATGAGTGATATTGATTCAACGCATTGTCATAGAAGGTGTTAATGTTGCGTAAAGACACTTCTGGAATAACAAATGACCACGGATTGCGGTAGTTATAACGTACTGCAAATTCGTTATAAATACGGGTGCCGCTTGGTTCGCCTACATCTAATGCACCAATGTCTTTTTTGAAGTAAGCCGTGTCGTTATTAAACTCGACTTGGAAACCTTGAGGATTACCTGTTTTATAATTCAACAAGAATTGTGGTAAACGTGCATAAGGGCGTTTTTCATAGGCAATAGATTGATCCAGCGTTTGGAAATCTTCAACTTTGAGCTGAGCTTTTAAGCCAGGAATACCATTGCGATAGTTAAGTTCCCAAGCACGACGTAAATTAAGATCGGTTTTGGAGTTAGGGTTATTATTTAAATCGGCAAAGTAATCTTTGTCTGAAGCATAGTTGTATTCAAGATTAGTCGAAAACTGATTGTTAATTTGCCAGTTGTGTAAAAAGTGCAAGTCTTTACGGTCTTGATCATCATATTTGGCATCTGAAGCTAAATAACCACCCCAGATTTGGCCTGAACCAAAATTTTCAGTTAAATAACGGAATTCACCCTCTAGCATTGCACCACGATCGCCAATATAGCGCGGGCTAACGGTTGCATCGTAATTAGGTGCTAGGTTCAAATACACAGGTACAGAAAGTTCAACACCACCATCATTGGTAAAACCAAAACTTGGGGTCAAAATACCTGTCGTGCGGCGGTCGTCAATCGGAAAGTTAAAATAAGGCACAGCCATGACCGGTACATTTTTTACATATAGTTTTGTACCGCGTGTTTCACCGCGTCCAGTTTCCTGATTGAGCTTAATTTCGTTGGCTTGAATTTTCCAGGTTGGCGCTTGCTCGGGCGGGCAGGTGCTGTAGGTGGCGTTATTGAGTACCATGGTATTGGTTGAGGTACGTGCAATTTTTTCTGCCATGCCATGAGCATGCTGTTCTTCAGCAATATAAAAACTGTTATTTAAATCGCCTTGCTGAGTTTTAAGGTTGTAGTTAATTTCATCACTTTGCGCAAGTAAACCAGCTTGTGCCATTTGAACACGACCTTCGGCTTTGGCAAAGGTTTGGGTCTGATCAATGGTAATTTTATCGGCGCGAATTTGACGGCCTTGCTGGTCAATCAGGACATTGCCTTCTAAGACAGAATCGCCATTTGGGTCATAGTGACCATAATCGGCAGTAACGGTAGAGGTTGCTTCTGCAGCGTCTACAGCAACTGTATTTGAACTGATAGGTGTCAGCCAAGCACCTTTACAATAAGCCGAGCTGGCTGTGTTACCAAATTGTTGTTGCGCTTCGGGCGTTGCTTTATCAACATAATATTGCTCAAAGAATTGCTGACCTGGGTAAGTCTCTTGAATACTTTGTTTAAGCCGTTGGTTGTCAATATGACTGACCGATGAAGCCTGATCTGCTGTCTGTGCATAACTGGAAACAGAGTGACCACATAACAGAGTTAAGACCGCAGTCGCTAAAGGATTAAATTTAAACTGATGCTTCATTTATCTCATCAACCAAGAGTGCTTAATCGCAATTAATTATTGTCGCATCATAGAGAAAAAGCGCAGAAGTAGCTACACTTAGCACTTTAAAAACTCAGCCTGTATTAGAATTTATTGCAAATGAATACACAACGTGAACAATTGATACAAACATGGATAACATCTGTACTTGGTTCAGATCAATTTGAAACTCATTTTTTAGCAGGCGATGCAAGTTTCCGTCGTTACGCACGAATCAAATTGAATAATAAAACATTTATGCTCATGGATGCACCACCAGAAAAAGAAGATTGTGGTTCTTTTGTCACGATTGATGAATTTTTTGCTGCCAATGCTGTGCGTGTACCCAAAATTGTGGCCAAAGACCTGACACAAGGCTTTTTGTTGTTGGAAGATTTTGGCGATGTGCTGTTATCGACCTTATTAAATGAACACACAGTAGATGACTATTATGCACAGTGCTTTAAGCAACTGATTCAATTACAAGCGATTGATGGTGCGGCACATTTCCCTGGATATTCGTATGACAAGTTGATCAGTGAAATGGAGCTACTCACCGACTGGTTATTGCCCGCTTTACAGATTCAGCCAACGGCTGAAGAAAGTGCATTAATTAAACGTACATTTGCGATTTTGGCCAATGCTGCTTTGGCGCAGCCACAAGTGATTGTGCATCGTGATTTTCATAGTCGTAACTTAATGAAAATTAATGATGATGCCGAGTTAGGAGTAATTGATTTTCAGGATGCTGTGATTGGTGCAGACACTTATGACCTGATTTCAATTACACGCGATGCTTATGTGCAGTGGAATGCTGAGCGTGTGTATCGCTGGTTTAAAATGTTCTATGACTTGTTGCCAACAGCATCTAAGCAAGATCGTGACTTTGAACAATTTAAAAAAGATGCCGATATGATGGCAATTCAGCGTCATATCAAAATTTTAGGTATTTTTGTGCGTCTGTTTGAACGTGATGGTAAGTCGGGTTATCTCAAAGACTTACCAAGAGTAATGTGGTATTTGCTTGAAGAAAGCAAGCCGTATCCTGAATTACAACCATTTATGCAATTCATTCACAATATAGTAATGCCAAAATTTACGGCTAAATATGGTCAGTATGAGGTGGTTGCTTAAATGAAAGCCATGATTCTTGCTGCGGGCATGGGTAATCGTATGCGTCCTTTAACACTGCATACGCCTAAGCCATTATTGGAAGTCGGTGGTAAGCCTTTAATTGTGTGGCACATCGAAAAATTGCAAAAAATTGGTGTGCAGGAAATTGTCATTAATACCGCATGGCTAGGTGAAAAACTCACAGATGCTTTGGGTGATGGTTCGCAATTTGGTGTAAAAATTTTGTGGTCGCATGAAGGTGAAGGCTTAGAAACCGCAGGCGGAATCATCAATGCGCTGTCATTATTAGGCAATGCGCCTTTTATATTGGTGAATGGTGATGTTTGGACCACGATGGATTTCGCACCTTTGTTGAATGTACAACTGCAGGATGCTTTGGCACATTTGGTTTTAGTTGAAAACCCTGTGCAGCATCCACAAGGTGATTTTACCTTGTCTGAAAATAAGGCTTATACCTTTGAACAAGCACAGTCAGGTGAAAATCTGACTTACAGTGGGGTCGCGGTGATGCATCCACAAATGTTTGTTGGCTTAGAATCGGGCAAGCGTCCACTAGCACCATTATTGAAACAAGCCATGCAGCAAGAAAAAATTTCTGCACAGAAATTGCAGGGCGTTTGGGTGGATGTTGGCACTCCTGAGCGATTAAATGCACTAGATCAACAAATTCAGCAGGGTGTGTACGCTTAAGTGCATATTCACTAAGCATTCGCCCCTATGACTGCAACTATAAATCGGTATACTTCCATTAACTTTTTCGAGATGTGAATTGTGATGCATTCGTTTTTTCAGGAACTCAAGCAAGGTAGTCAGGCTTTAGGTTTAGAGCTCAGTGATGAGGCTTTAAATTTATTACTCAAATACCAAGATGCTTTGGTGCTATGGAACAAAGCGTACAATCTCACAGCAATTCGTGATCCGAAAGAAATGCTAGTGAAGCACTTGCTAGACAGCTTAAGTATTTTAAAAGATTTGCCTGCCGGTCGTTTGTTGGATATTGGTACAGGTGGTGGTATGCCAGGCATGATCATTGCCTTATGTCAGCCTGAACGTGATTGCGTGCTATTAGATTCTAATGGTAAAAAAATTCGTTTTTTAAAGCAGTTTATTGCTGATTTAAAACTGAAAAATGTAGTTGCTGTACAAACTCGTGTCGAAAATGAAGATAGCATTCGTGAGCTAGGTCAGTTTGATGTAATTACCAGTCGTGCTTTTGCATCTTTAACTGACTTTGTTGCAGCATCTAAACCATTTATGCATGAACAAAGTATTATTGCTTCTATGAAAGGTTTGGTTCCTGCCGATGAAGTGGAAGCATTGAAAGATGAGTTTAGCTGTGAAATTATCGAGCTCAAAGTTCCACGTTTAGACGAACAGCGTCATTTACTTTTATTAAAACGTATTTAAATTTTTCAAAGGACTGGGGTGATCATGGCACAAATTATTGCGATTGCGAACCAAAAAGGTGGTGTAGGAAAAACCACAACCGCAGTAAATTTGGCAGCATCATTAGCTGTTTTGAAAAAGCGCGTTTTATTGGTCGATATGGACTCGCAAGGCAATGCCACCATGGGGTCGGGTATTCAAAAAAATGATTTGCTCTATTCTGTGACCGATGTATTGTTGGGTGAAGTACCCATTGAAACAGCGATTACCAAAGCAGAAGTTGGCTATAAAGTTTTGGGTGCCAATCGTGATTTGGCAGGGGTTGAACTGGTCATTGCCGAGCAAGAAGGACGTGAATTTATTTTACGCAATGCTTTGCAGGAAGTTGAAAAAGATTTTGATTACATTATTGTCGACTGTGCGCCAAGTTTAAGCTTAATTACGGTGAATGCTTTGGCTGCTGTGCAGAGTGTGATGATTCCAATGCAGTGTGAGTACTATGCTTTGGAAGGTTTAGCCGATTTAACCCAAACCATCGACCGTATTCAGCAAGCCTTGAACCCTGATTTGGAAATTATTGGTGTACTACGCACCATGTATGATGCACGTAATGCCTTAACTCGTGATGTTTCAGAAGAATTGTCACATTATTTTGGCAAAAAATTATACGATACCGTAATTCCACGTAATGTGCGTTTGGCAGAAGCCCCAGCACATGGCCTGCCTGTCATTTATTTTGAAAAAAGCTCTAAGGGGGCTGTTGCCTACCTAAATTTAGCAGCTGAAATGTTGAAAAAAAGCAAAGTGAAAAAAGGAAGTAAAGCATGACCACAAAAAAACGCGGATTAGCCAAAGGTCGTGGTTTGGATGCCTTGTTAGGATCGATCCAAAAAGAAAAATTACAACTCGAAGTACAAGCCTTAGATCACGGTCAGCTGAAACAGGTAGATGTTAATTTATTAAAGCGGGGTGAATACCAACCACGTCGTTTTATTCATGAGCAAGATTTGCAGGAGCTGGCCGCATCTATTGAAAAACATGGTGTGATGCAACCGATTGTGATTCGTCCAATTGACGATGAACAGCACCCTTATGAAATTATTGCAGGTGAACGCCGCTGGCGTGCAGCGCAGTTGGCAGGTTTAACCGAAATTCCAGCAATTGTGCGTGACCTGACCGATCAGGTGGCAATTGCTTTGGCGTTAATTGAAAATATTCAGCGTCAAGATTTAAACCCGATTGATCAGGCACTTGCATTACAGCGTTTTCATGATGAGTTTGGTTTAAGTCATCAGGAAATTGCAGAAACAGTGGGTAAAGCACGTACTACAGTCAGCAATTTATTACGTTTATTGACTTTGACCGACGCTGTAAAAGATTTGATGCAGCAAGGTTTGCTGGATATGGGGCATGCACGTGCGATTTTGACTTTAAAAGCCAAAGATCAGCTCAAAGTTGCGCAGCATGTGATTGAAAAGAATTTATCGGTACGACAAACAGAGCAATTGGTGCGTGATTTCAATGCACCAAAACAAGAAAAACCTAAAACTGTGGTTGCTCCCGATATTCAACAACTCACACAGCGTTTGTCTGAGCGCTTTAGTGCAGATGTAAAAATTGATTATAACAAGCAGGGCAAAGGCAAATTGGTCATCAGCTATCACTCTCTGGAAGAGCTGGATGGCATTTTAAATATTTGCCTGTCCGATTAATTTTAATTCGTATTTATTGGGGAAAAACGAATGTGGGAATTAGTAAAAGCAGGTGGTTGGCTCATGCTACCGTTGGTGTTGTGCTCGGTATTTACCGTTGCCATCACCATTGAACGTTTTATGCGTTTAAAGCGTGCTGGCGTGTTACCAAATGCACTGTTATTAAACCGTGGACAGAGTTTGTCTACAGTGTTGCAACAGTTGAACCAAAGTGAAAGCTTAAAAAACAGTACCCTAGGTCGTATTTTTACTGCTGGCGCACGTAACCAACAACAATCAGAACAATATGCACGTGCACAAATGGAAGCGACTGCATCACAAGAAATTGGTTATTTAGAAAAAAATATTAATTTTTTAGGGACGCTTAGTGCTGTTGCGCCATTATTAGGTTTGTTAGGTACAGTGCTTGGAATTATTGAATCATTTTTAGTGATTGATGTAGGCGCAAGCAATCCCACACTCATGATTCCAGGGATTTCTAAAGCTTTGATTACTACAGCGGCGGGGATGTTAATTGCAATTCCTGCGTTATTTGCCTATCGTTATTTTCAGCGTTTGGTGCAAGAATATGTTGCGGAATTAGAGCAGCAATCGACCCTATTTCATGCGGGACTTTTTCATCAAAAACCACTTACTCAGGCTGAACCTGAGTTGAATGCGCAAGATGTGAAGAAAGTTAGCTAGGGTGAAGATATGAAATTCAAACGCTCGCAAGTCGAAGATATTCATATTAACTTGACCCCAATGATTGACTGTTTATTGTTTATCTTGGTGTTTTTATTGCTTTCGACCACATTTAACCAGTTTAGCCGTATGAATTTAACCTTGCCTGAAGCGCAGGGTGTTCCACCAAAATCCTATGAACATAAAATTGAAGTGGTGGTCGACTCTACAGGGCATTACTCTGTGAATGGTCAGGCACTTTCTACTAAAGAAGTGGCAGACTTAAACACAGCAATTAAACAAATTTCGCAAGATCGTCGTGATTTAATGTTTATTATTGCTGCAGATGCCAAAGCAAGCCATCAGGATGTGATTCGGGTGATGGATGTCGCAGGACAACTTGGTTTCGTCAACATCAATATCAGTACGAAAGTCCCAACTCGAGGTTATTAGTGAAGAAGGATTTACAGGTCTACCGCCGTCTTCTGAGATATTTGCTCCCTTTTTGGGGTTTGGCTATTTTGGTCATTGTTGGTTTTGCCATCAATGCAGCCACAGAAGTTTCAGTGGCAAAACTCTTAGAGAAAATTATTAACGCCATTCAGGAGCGAGACCAGTCGTTTACGACACTTTTTCCACTTTTAGTTATTGCTTTAATGTTTTTCCGCGGTTTAGGCACCTTTATTGGAGGATACTTTACTGCGGTGATTTCACGTAATTTGGTCTTTAATATTCGTCAGGAAGTTTTTGCGAAACTGCTGCGGCTGCCTGCACAGTATTATCTGGATAATACCAGTGGCCATATTACGGCCAAAATTATGTATAACGTAGAACAGTTGACCGCTGCCTCTACGGAGTCCCTGCGTACTTTGGTACAGCAGGGTTTAATTACTTTGGGTTTGTTGGGGTATTTGCTGTACACCAACTGGCGTTTGACCTTATGTATTTTGGTGTTTGGTCCATTAATTGGTTTGCTGATTCGTAAAGCAGCAAAACGTATGCGCCGTTTGTCTATTCAGGTACAAGACACCATGGGTGATGTAAACCATGTGGTGCAAGAAACTGTAAATGGCAATTTGGTGGTGAAAGGCTTTGGTGGTCAAAGCTATGAACAAACCCGTTTTAAGGAAAACTCTTTAGAAAATTTACGTCGTGGTCTAAAGATGGTGGCTGTACAACAACTGAACAGCCCAGTTGTGCAGTTTATTATGTCGATTGCGTTGGCCATTATTATTTGGATTGCATTACGACCTGAAATTTTGCGTGATATTTCAGCAGGTGAGTTTGTAGCATATATCACTGCGGCTGGTATGCTCAGTAAACCAATTAAAGCCTTGACCGATATTAATGAAAAATTACAGCGTGGTTTGGCTGCAGCACATTCAGTATTTGAACTGCTAGATATGCCTGAGGAAGAAAATCAGGGCACGCTCACGCCAAATCTAAAGGGTAATTTACAGTTTAAGAATGTCAATCTGGTTTACTCAGATGGTCATCATGCTATTCATGATTTTAATCTGGATGTTAAAGCAGGTGAAACGGTCGCTTTAGTGGGGCGTTCTGGTGCAGGCAAGACTTCATTGGTCAATCTGTTGGTGCGTTTTCAGGAAGCATCCTCAGGGCAAATTTTATTTGATCAGCAAGATATTCGTGATATTGAGTTAAATAGCCTACGCTCACAAATCGCCATGGTTAATCAGCAAGTGGTGTTGTTTAACCGCACGGTACGAGAAAATATTGCCTATGGTCAGCTTGAAGGTGCTAGTGATGATGCCATTATTGCTGCAGCCAAAGCCGCCTATGCACATGATTTTATTATGGCTTTACCACAAGGCTATGACACACCATTGGGTGCGCAAGGATTGAATTTGTCAGGTGGTCAACGACAACGTATCGCCATTGCTCGTGCTATTTTAAAAAATGCGCCCATTTTAATTCTAGATGAAGCTACCAGTGCTTTAGATAATGAATCTGAATATTTTATTCAGCGCGCATTTGATGCGGCCATGCTAAACCGTACGACCATTGTTATTGCACACCGTTTATCTACCATTGAAAATGCTGATCGTATTGTGGTGATGGATCAGGGACGAATTCTAGAGCAAGGTACACATCAAGAGCTTATGACGCGAAAAGGTGCATACTTTCAGTTGCATCAACGTAATTTTGAGGAACATTAACTCATGTCTTTGGCACAATTCATTCAGGACGCTTGGCATAAACGAGCCAAATGGCTGGTTGTGCTGAGACCGTTGTCATTGTTGTATCGTGGCGTGAGTTTGTTGAATCAAAATTTATATCGTTCAGGTATTAAAACGGCTTATACCGCACCCGTACCAGTTATGGTGATTGGTAACATTACTGTTGGAGGAAGCGGTAAAACCCCTTTACTGATTCACTTGGTGAAATATCTGCAAAGCCTAAATGTCAGTGTCGGTGTGATCAGCCGTGGCTATGGCGGCAAAGGTCCATTTCCAGCCTATGTGGGTATTGATGCCGATGTTGAGGCAGTAGGCGATGAGCCAACCTTGATTGTGCAATCAACAGGTGTGCCGATGGCTGTCGGGCCAAACCGTCAAAAAAGTATTGAGCTATTGCTTGAACAGCATGATTTAGACTTGATTATCAGTGATGATGGTTTGCAGCATTTGGCTTTAAACCGTCAACTGGAATGGATTGTTTTAGATAATAACCGTGGATTGGGTAACGAGAAAATTTTGCCTGAAGGTTATTTGCGAGAACCAAAATCACGTTTGGATGATGCCACCGTGATTGAACATGCAGCACAACCGCACTCGAACTTAAATATGCATCTCGCAGTGGCTGCACCGTATTTGTTGCATCCTCAACAAGAACTGATTTTTGACCGAACCCAAAATTTTTATGCGGTGGTTGGTATTGGTTTTCCTCAACGATTTTACACAACTTTAGAGTCAATGGGAGTAACGCAGTTTCAATGTCACGAATTTCCAGATCACCATGACTATGAAATTACCGATTTGCAGTTTGAGGACTCGCAACCGATCATTACCACAGAAAAAGATGCAGTGAAATTATTAGCATTGTTGAAGCAATATCCAGATTTTCAGCGTGAAATTTGGGTCGTGCCTGTAGAGGCAGTATTGTCATCGGCCTGCTATGCCACCTTACATCAACAATTGAAACAATTAGGTTTAAACCTGCCTGAAGGAACATTATGAAGCACATTGTTATCCCTGCACGTTATGCCAGCTCACGTCTACCAGGCAAACCTTTGTTGGAAATTCATGGTCGTGCCATGATTTTACGTGTGGTCGATCAGGCTAAAAAAGTGGCAGGTTTTGATGACTTGTGTGTGGCGACCGATGATGCTCGTATTGCTGAGTTATGTCGTGCCGAAGGAGTTGATGTAGTGCTGACCTCGGCAGACCATCCCTCTGGTACAGACCGTTTAAGTGAAGTGGCACGTATAAAAGGTTGGGATGAAAACGATATTATTGTGAATGTACAGGGTGATGAACCGCTTTTACCTGCACAGTTGGTGCAACAAGTGGCACAGTTACTTGAAGATCAACCCGAGTGCTCTATGTCTACGCTGTGTGAGCCGATTCAGCAACTAGATGAATTCACTCGTGATAGCATTGTGAAAGTGGTAATGTCTAAGCACAATCAGGCTTTGTATTTTAGTCGTGCCACAATCCCTTATGACCGTGATGGTGCAAAAGCAGCGGAAGCTCAATTGCATGCACATGCCTATCGTCATTTAGGTTTATATGCTTACCGTGTAGCGTTGTTACAAGAATATGTGACTTGGGAAATGGGCACATTGGAAAAATTGGAAAGTTTAGAGCAGTTGCGTGTGTTGGAAAATGGCCATCGTATTGCTATTGCCGTAGCAGAAGCAAATTTACCACCTGGCGTGGATACGCAGGCAGATTTAGACCGATTAAATGCAATGGATATTGCTCATTTTGAATAAGTGAATTGCCCACCATGCAGCATGATGTAATTGGACACGTTTATCCGTGGCAGCAACAAGTTTGGGAAAACCTGACTGGTCGATTTCCCCAAATGGGGCATGGTTTATTATTTTTTGGTAAGCAGGGTTGTGGTAAAGAAGCTTTTGCACAGCAATTTGTGGCCTGGATTTTGTGCCAGCAGCGTGATGTACAATCACAGCCTTGTGGTGAATGTAGTAGTTGTCAGTGGTTAAAATCAGATACACATCCAAATTATGTCTATATCAGCACCGATGAAGAGAATAAAAAACAAAACGCGAAAATTAAGATCGAGAAGATCCGTGATTTATTACCTTTTGTCCAGCAAACGGTAGATGGTTGGCGGGTAATTGTGATTGAACCTGCTGAAGCCTTAAATATAGCATCATCCAATGCTTTACTAAAAACCTTAGAAGAGCCAGGTGATCGGATTGTGATTATTTTGCTGGCAGATCATTATCTTAAATTACCTGCAACCATTCGCAGCCGTTTACAGCATTTTGCTTTAGACCGTATTGATTCAGTGCAAGCCACAGCATATTTGCAGCAGCATTTACCTGATTTGGATGTAACTAAGCAACAATTGTTGATGAATCTGTCCAACCACATGCCATTGCAGGCTTTAGCGTTGGCAGAGGCGGCATGGCTTGAGCAACGTACAGATTTTCTTAAAGACTGGTATAGATTGGTCACTCAAAAAAATATGCCAATAGCAATCGCAACAAAATGGAACAAAGCGCTGAGTTTTACCGAGTTCAGTCAAATGTTTGAATACTTGTTGTGTGATTTAATTTGTGTCAAGCTAAATCAAAGCATTAAAAATCTAGATTTAAGCACTGCTTTGCAGCATTTAGCCGAACAATATGACTTGGAACGTTTGTTTGGCCTATATGCAGAATTACAGCAAGCCAAGCCAATGCTTGAGCAAAACGTGCAAAGTAATCTGGTGCTTGATCAATTATGTATTAAGTTAATGAATATTTAAGGGGAACATCATGCAACCACGTATGGGCGGTATTATTCAGGCCAATATTCCTGATCTCGACACGCTATATTTAAGTTATATGCCATACGTTGTGGGCGGTGGCTTATTTGTACCCTCAAAACAACCTGTAAAAATGGGTGAAGAAATTTTTGTACTCGCGACTTTACCTGAGCAATCACAAAAAATTCCCCTAACAGGCAAAGTGATTTGGATTTCCCAAAAGCAAAATGGTATCAAATTGCAGGGCTTTGGCATTCAGCTCAGCGGTGAAAAAGGCGTTTATTACAAATCAGAAGCCGAAAGAATCCTTGCGGGGCTTAAGTCTGACAACCGTACAAGTTACACTATGTAGGTAGTTTGCTTTTAGGAAAAAATCGTGTTTGTAGATACACATTGTCATTTAACCATGTTGGATTTAAGCCCTTATGATGGTGACTTAGATGCAGCAATTGCACAGGCACGTCTCGCAGGTGTCTCTAAAATAATGGGTATCTCGGTTGAGTTAGACGATCATATTGCCTTGGCTGCAATTGCAGCTCGTCATGCTGATGTAGGTTATAGCGTTGGTGTACATCCCTGTGAAAATGCAGAAAATATGGCACGAGCTACCACAGAACAACTGATAGCTTTGGCACAAGCAGACAAAGTCTGGGCTTTGGGGGAAACAGGTCTAGACTATTTTCATAGTACTGATTTTGTTGCGGAGCAAAAAGCCTGTTTTGCGCGCCATATTCATGCCTCGCAAGCTGTGAAGAAACCAGTTGTAGTGCATACTCGCGCTGCCAAGCAAGACACAGTGGATATCATCCGTGCCGAAAAATCGACCCATGGCGTTTTGCATTGCTTTACTGAAGATTGGGCAACTGCCAAAGCGGTGCTAGATTGCGGTTACTATGTGTCATTTTCAGGCATTGTTTCTTTTAAAAATGCACAAGATTTACGGGATGTGGCCAAACAAGTGCCTTTAGATCGTGTGCTTATTGAAACAGACAGCCCATATTTGGCACCTGTGCCATATCGCGGTAAGACAAATGAGCCAAAATACGTTCCGTATGTAGCCAAAGCCCTAAGTGATGTATATGATAAGTCCTTAGAGGAAATGGCTTTCATAACAACACAAAACTTTGAAAACCTGCTCAAAGGACATTAATTTACACGCTGGATGTGTGTAAATGTGGCGCATGTCCACGTGAAATATGAAAAATTTTAATTGATAGAATAGTGAAAAGAGAGTTTATCGGGTGAAGATGGATCGTCAGGCTCAGTTTCGAGCAAGAGAAACGTTAATTTTCCAAGTGGCAGAGCAATTGCTTTTGGAAAATGGTGAAGCAGGAATGACCCTTGATGCTTTGGCAGCAGAACTGGATTTGGCCAAAGGGACTCTATATAAACACTTTCAAAGTAAAGATGAGTTGTATATGTTGCTCATTATTCGTAATGAGCGCATGTTGCTAGAAATGATTAAAGATGCTGAAAAGCAGTTTCCTGAGCATTTAGCTTTTTTTATGCTGCATCACTTGCATCATCCTGAGCGCACTGTGCTTTTTCATCAAATTGAAGAGCGTCTTTCTACCACAGGTGTTGGCATTGGCTTGTTGTTCAGTGAACTCTATCAAGTCCGTAAAAGCCGATTACGCATCATTATCCGTATGACTGAACAATATTTAGAATCTATTCATAGTCACATGGAAGTACGTGACTATTTAGCTTCGATTTGGGCGTTGACGCATGGTGCTGCAGCTATTTTAAATTCAAGCTTCTATCAGCGTTATTTGGGTTCGCGGGATACTTTACGTGTGGCCTATATTGATCAGGCTTTGGCTATGCCAAAACAAGCACAGTCTTTTGAACAATTGACCTAATTAAAATATGAACACTCCACTGTCTTCGGTACGCGGTTTCACGCTCATTGAATTGATGGTGGTGATTGTGATTATGGCAATCATGGCATCACTGGTTTTAATGAATATTGGTGGTGTCGATCAGCGTAAAGCCATGCAGGCGCGGGAAGTGTTTTTATTGGATTTGCGTCAACTGAACCGTGAAGCCAATGATCAAGCACGTATTTTTGCTTTAAATTTGCATACCGCAACTGATGTTTCTCCTGCACGCTATGAGGTGTTGGAATATCAGCCTTACGCTTCAGAGCAGCAATTAAGCCTGCAAAATAATCAAAAATGGCGAACTTATACAGAATTTAAAACGAGAATTTTGCCTGAACAAGTTTCTATCCAAATTTTATCTTTAGAGCAAAATTATCCGCAAGCGAATCAGAGTGATTTGTTGCAAAGTAATGCGCCTGCCTTGATTTGGCTGGGTAATGGTGAAGCCAAACCTGTGCGGATTCAGTTTTATTTTGAACAACGTCCAGTAGGTGCAGAAATTGAAGTCGATCATTTAGGGAAAATCCATGAAAGTTAACGGATTTACACTGCTTGAAGTGATGGTTGCTTTGGCAATTTTTGCAACGGCTGCCATGGCCATGACCAAGGTGGCCATGCAGTACACTCAATCTACCGCAAACGCTATTTTAAGAACCAAGGCGCAATTTGTGGCCTTGAATGAAGTGGCATCTATGGAAATGCATCGCCAGTGGTTAAGTGGCACAGAGTCAAAACAGGTTACGCAACAGGGAGAAACTTGGCAAATTGACAAGTCTACACAAGCGACCATTAGCCCAAATGTGCAACGTGTGGATATTCAAATCAGTTTATATAATACAGACACTGGACAGGTTGAAGCAGGGGTAACGTCTTTGGTGTTTTTTAATGCACGTGAGCAAAACCCATGAGTGCAAGAAAAGGCTTTACCCTAGTTGAGTTATTGGTTGCGATTGCTATTTTTGCTGTACTGTCTGCATTGGGTTGGAAAGTGTTTGACTATTTATCTAAAGTCAAAGACCGCAACGCCATGCATGAAGCCAATTTGGAGCAGTTGCAGGAAAGCTATCAGCAAATTTTACGTGATACCTTACAGGCTGTGCCTTTGGCTGCGAATGTAAAAGGGCAGCAACAACCTGCTTTAGTCTTACAGAGTGGACGTTTTAATTTTAGTAAAACAGGTGTGACTGATCCTTTGCAACAAGGTATTTCACCGAATGAACGCGTAGAATATCAATATCGTGCCGATGAAAAAAAGGTGTATCGTTTAAAATATCGTAATTTGCATCAAACAGGGCATGACCAACCTGAATCGAGCGTGTTATTAGATCAGGTCAATGCATTTGAAATAGTGGTATTAAATCCTCAAACATTAAATAGCTGGCCTGAAAACCCGATCAATCCAAACCAAACCGAGCAGCTTCGACTTTTACCCAAAGGCGTAAAAATTAATTTGACTGTGCGTGATGTGCAGTATGAATGGGTTTTTAGTTTATTACAGACCGATTTTTTAAATAAAAATAATCAAAATAAATAAAGACAAAGGGCGGCCATGCGTTTACACCATACACAGACCTCACGCATTATCAAATCACAGCAAGGTATAGCCTTGATTACGATTTTGATGTTGGTTGCCTTGGCTACAATTTTGGCAGCGACTATTGCTAAACGCCAAATGTATACTAGCGAGAATACCGCGTATTTAATGCGACAAAATCAGGCGCTTTTGTATGCCAAAAGTGCTGAAGTATTTTTTTCGGAATTGCTGCAAGATGATGCTAAAAATGCTGGCCAGGTCGATCATTTACAAGAAAACTGGGCGAAACCGATGCCGCCATTTCCAGTCGAAGATGGCTATGTGTCAGGTGTGCTACAAGATGAGTCGGGTAAATTTAATTTAAATAGTTTGCTGACACCTGAAAATCAGATCAATGAAAAAGCGAAAAAGTATTTTGAAAAATTGTTGCAGCGGGTGGGTTTGCCTGCGCAGTTGAGTGAAGCGGTGATTGATTGGCAAGACCCGGATGATGAACCGAGTGGCGCAATGGGTGCAGAGTCGAGTTATTATCAAGGTTTGCCGCTGCCATATTTACCGCCCAATAATTTATTTCACAGTGTTGAGGAATTAAAACAAGTCCGAGGTTTCGAGGGCGGTAAATATCAGTTACTTACGCCTTATGTGAGTGCATTGCCAAAACGTGACACGACCATCAACATCAATACTGCACCAGCATTAGTGTTGGTGAGTTTAGATGAAAAACTGGATGTTGCTGCTATACAAAATTTATTAGACCGTCGCAATGCGAATTTAGAACATTTTAGTAACGTGAATGCGTTGTGGGAGTTGGAAGGCTTTCAGAATGTAGATGCGTCAATACGCAACGAGTTTTCAGGTTTGCTGGGTGTGCAATCTAATTATTTTAAAGCGAAAATAGAAGTGGTGTTGAGTGAGCGTAAACGACAATTTAGCAGTGAATTTGTACGTAGTGAGAAAACGGTTGATGTGGCATATCGAAGTTTGACGCCTTTTTAATTGGTTTTAAGTGGGCGAGCTTTGCTGAGCTTTTGATCTTAGCTCAAATTGACATGAGAACGCATCTTTAAATACTGTTATTGTCAGGCAATCTGAGGGCTAAAATTAGCTTATTGTTCACGTTTTGCATTATAATTATAAGGAATATCCCCCAAATATTGTGATGACCTAACGACACATGATAATTCGTAAGTTATTTAAGTTTGAAAATGCACATATTGTGCGTAATTGCACTTCCGACCGTTGCAAGCGCTCGATTCATGGTCATAGCTATAAAGTAGAATTGTTACTGAAAGCTTCCAAACTTGATCATGGTCAAATGGTGTATGACTTTGGCTTACTCAAAGGCGTTATTAAAGAATTATTTGATGCCTTCGATCATGCAATTTGTTTTTGGGAACATGATGACCCTGAGTATATTCAGGCCTGCAAAAAATTTAGTGCACGTTGGGTATCTTTGCCAGTGTCACCATCGGCAGAGCAGTTTTCTCGCATTTTCTTTTATTTGGCACAGCAGGTATTGGCATCGACCATCACACAAAATGGGGAAGGTGATGTAGAGGTCTATTCTGTGATTGTGCATGAAACAGATACAGGCTATGCACAAAGCTTTTTAGAAGATATTGAAAATGCACAAATGGGTGAGTTGCAGTTAGCGCAAATCCATTTTTCTGATCAAGTGCAGGCAGAGTGGTCAGACCCTCAAATGTATGAAAAATTAAAACAGGGGATGAAGTTTCAAAACCCTAATGTTGAGTTACAAGTCAAACTTTAAACCAGACCATTAGACATCTACAAGGATTGATACAAGCATGTCTTTTACTGAGCAGCAATATGCGAGCTTAAACAAAGTCCAGTTGGATGACAGTTGGAAATACAGCTTGGCTGAATTTTTATTAAGTCCTCAAATGGATGCGCTACGTGAGTTTTTGTTGCAAGAAAAACAACAGAATAAGGTGATTTATCCACCAAGTTCGCTGATATTTAACGCTTTAAATACCACCCCTTTAAATCAGGTGAAAGTGGTTATTATTGGGCAAGACCCTTATCATGGGCCAAATCAAGCGCATGGACTCAGCTTTTCTGTGCAAAGAGGGGTTGCATTACCCCCATCTTTGCGTAATATTTTCCATGAGTTACATACAGATTTAGGTATACCTGTTCCACGCCACGGCGATTTAACCCATTGGGCGGAACAAGGGGTGTTGTTACTCAACAGTGTGTTAACTGTACAAGCAGGACAACCAACCTCGCACCAAAAGCAGGGTTGGGAAGATTTTACAGATCATGTGATTGATGTGTTAAATCAACAACGTGAGCATATTGTGTTTATTTTATGGGGCGCATATGCACAACGTAAGGGACAACGTATAGATCCGAATAAACATCTGATATTGAAGGCAGCACATCCATCGCCACTGGCAGCAAATCGTGGTGGTTTTTTTGGGTGTAAAGTATTTTCAAAATCAAATAATTATCTTAAACAAAATGGCATTGAGCCTATAGACTGGCAGCTGGACGCATGACACATTCTCCCATTTCAAAAGAATACCACCCAGATTTAATTGTAGAAGAAGCAAAAAATGGCTGGCGCATTGTGCGTTTGAATCGCCCAAAATCATTGCATGCTTTGGATGAATCAATTGTTTCTGCATTATTGGCAGTATTTGAAGACTTTCATACCGATGACAGCGTGAAAGCAATTTGGCTGGATTCAACTACACCTAAAGCGTTTTGTGCAGGCGGTGATGTGCGTAAGTTACGCCAGTTGGTTATTAATGATGAAGTTGCAACCGCCAATAAATTCTTTGAGCAAGAATATGCACTGGACTTGTTGTTGCATAACTATGCCAAGCCAGTGTTGGTTTGGGGTGAAGGTTATGTGATGGGCGGTGGTTTAGGTCTCTTCATGGCTGCGCCATTCCGTTTGGTAACACCATATTCACGTTTAGCGATGCCAGAAATTAATATTGGCTTGTACCCAGATGTAGGTGCAACCCGCTTCTTGGCAGACCGTGGTGCGATTGGTTTGTTCACTGGTTTAACAGGTTCAATCATGACTGCAGCGGGTGCCTATGGTATTGGTTGGGCAACGCATATTTGTGATGCGCAGCGTGCAGCAGTGTTAGATAAAGTCATTAATATTGACTGGAATCATTACCCAGCAGGTGACTTCCGTGCCATTGATGACACCTTGAACAGTATGCATCGTCCTGTAGGCCCAGGGCCGTTGCAAAACTCTTTAGATGTGATTCAAAGTGTGTGCCGTGGTGTGAGTTTTGAAAGTGACTATGAGTCGATTATTGGTTTGAGTGATGCGCGTAGTGACTGGTTGCGTCAAGCCAGCGAAAATCTGCAAAAAGGTTCACCAACCACAGCGGCTTTAACTTGGTTGTTATGGCAATGGGGTAAACAAGTTCATTCTTGGAATGAAGTATTTGAACTAGAAACTCAAATTTCTGACTGGAAAATCCGTCACGCAGATTTTGTAGAAGGTGTGCGTGCGCGTTTAGTTGATAAAGACTTGGCACCTGCATGGCAACAAAACGGCAAGATTAATCTCAAAAATATTTTTGTAGATAATCCACCTGTGACCACTATTGAAAGCTGGAATGAATTGTTAAAGCAATACGAAATTATTTAATTTTTCATTCTATTTCGCTGTTATTTGAATGTCAGAACAACACTATAGTGATGAAGATTGGATGCAGCTTGCTTATGCGCAGGCTGCATTGGCTGCGGCACAGGGAGAAATTCCTGTGGGTGCAGTGATTGTGAGTCAAAATCAAGTGATCGGTGCGGGCTATAACGCACCTATTTCTTTACATGATGCAACTGCACATGCTGAAATTGTGGCTATTCGTGCTGCTTGCGCCAATATTAAAAACTATCGTTTACCCGAAGACGCAACCTTATATGTCACCTTAGAGCCTTGCACCATGTGTGTGGGGGCATTGATTCATGCGCGAATTAAACGGGTAGTGTTTGGCGCGACAGAACCCAAAGCGGGTTCATTAATCAGTGCCAGAAAGCTTTTAGAATCGGGTTATTACAATCATATTTTTGAATATCAATCAGGTTGTTTAGAGCAACAATGCTCGAGTCAGTTAAGTGATTTTTTTAAAATGCGTCGTGCACAAAAGAAACAACAAAAGCAGCAACAGCTAATAAATGACCTAGATGATCAAAAGCAAACCTGAGTTTTACTGCTGATTTGCGTTAAACTGAATGACAGATCATTTAATAATTTATTCTCAGGTCTTACCATGAATGCCATTCAAATCAAAAAAGAATTTAATGCGCCTGTGTCGCAGGTTTTTGAATTACTGTCTAAACATGCGACATATAACATTGCCTTTGCGCCTATGCAGGTAGTACGTGTGAAAGATTCAGCTGACCCTGAGCGCCCTGATGGAGTAGGTTCTGTACGTCGCATGGGTATTGGGCCAATTAAGCCTTTGCAGGAGCAAATTACTTTGCTCGAACCGAATCAGCGTATTGAATATAAAATCATTAAAAACCCATTGATCAAACATCATTTGGGGGTAATTGAATTTCAGGATATGGCTGATAATAAAACTTTGGTGACCTACAGCATTGAGTTGCAAACTCGTGTGCCATTTGTGAGTAAGGCTATTTTGGCTCAACTAAAAACTGCAATTAAAATTGGCTTGTCTAAACTGGCCAAATCTCTCTAAATCATTACGGAAACATCATGACCGTTCAAATTATTACCATTGATGGCCCAAGTGGCTCAGGTAAGGGCACCTTAGCTGCAAAACTGGCAGCGCATTATCAATTTCATTTGCTTGATTCAGGTGCATTGTATCGTTTACTTGGTTTGGCTTTACATAAGCAAAATCTGCTAGATCGTCTAGATACAGAGCTGCAAGCGTGCATCAACATCGCAACGCACTTAAACATTCAATTTGTAACCCAGTCTGATGCAACTCAAGTGCTATTGGATGGCGAAGATGTCACCCAAACTATTCGTACTGAGCGTGTAGGTGAGTATGCTTCTAAAGTGGCAGCTGTGCCAGAACTAAGAATCGCATTGCTTGCCCGACAGCACGCTTTTGCCCAAGCACCAGGCCTGGTGGCAGATGGGCGTGATATGGCAACCAGCATTTTTCCTGCAGCGCAAGCCAAAATCTATTTAACGGCTTCGGCGGAGTCACGTGCACAAAGACGTGTAAAACAGTTGCAGGGTATGGGGCTGGATGCTAAAATAAGCGACATTTTAGCGAATATCCAAGCTCGCGATAAACGTGACATGGAGCGCACAGTTGCTCCACTTAAGCCGGCAGATGATGCTTACATCATTGATAGTTCTGAACTGAACATTGATGAAGTATTTGCATTAATGACGGTTTATGTCGATCAGAAGCTTGGTATTAGCCGCGCTTAATAGGCGTGAACCTAATATATTCAGCGAACGCATAGCTTGATCAGTTTTATACGGACTATGTAGACGCTTAACTAAACCGGCCTTGTCTGATCCAAGACCGCTGACTTTATCAGGTATATCATGACCGAATCTTTTGCAGCCCTCTTTGAAGAAAGCGAATTAAACCTCAACGTTGAAAAGGGTGCTGTCATCCAAGGCGTTGTAGTAAGCATCGACTCTGACTGGGTAACAGTTGATACTGGCCTTAAATCAGAAGGCGTTGTAGACCGCGCTGAATTCTTAAACGAACAACGCGAACTTGAAGTTCAAGTTGGTGACACCGTTGATGTTGTTGTTGAAGCACTTGACAACGGTATGGGCCAAACTGTTTTATCACGTGAAAAAGCGAAACGTGCTGAAACTTGGACTAAACTTGAAAAAATCTTTGAAGACGGCGAAATCGTTACTGGTGTTATCTCTGGTAAAGTTAAAGGCGGTTTCACTGTAGACATCGGTCCAGTTCGTGCGTTCTTACCAGGTTCTTTGGTAGATACTCGTCCTATCCGTGACACAACTCACCTTGAAGGTAAAGAGTTAGAGTTCAAAGTTATCAAACTTGATGCTAAACGTAACAACGTTGTTGTATCTCGTCGTGCAGTGATGGAAGCTGAATCTTCAGCTGACCGTGAAGCGCTTCTTGCTCAGCTTGAAGAAGGTCAAACTGTTACTGGTACAATCAAGAACCTTACTGACTACGGTGCATTCGTTGACCTTGGTGGTATTGATGGTCTTCTTCACATCACTGATATGGCTTGGAAACGTATCAAGCATCCATCAGAAGTGGTTGAAGTGGGTCAAGAAGTTACTGTTAAAGTACTTAAATTTGACAAAGAGCGTAACCGCGTATCTTTAGGTCTTAAGCAATTAGGCGAAGATCCATGGTTAGCGATCATGAGCCGTTATCCTAAAGGTTCTATCGTTAAAGCTCGCGTAACTAACTTAACTGACTACGGCTGTTTCGCAGAAATCGCTGAAGGCGTTGAAGGTTTAGTTCACGTTTCAGAAATGGACCACACAAATAAAAACATCCACCCATCTAAAGTTGTTCAGATTGGTGATGAAGTTGATGTTATGGTTCTTGAAGTTGACGAAGAGCGTCGTCGTATTTCTCTTGGTATCAAACAAACTCGTGCTAACCCATGGGAAGAGTTTGCTAAGAACCACGACAAAGGTGAAAAAGTTTCAGGTACTATCAAGTCAATCACTGACTTCGGTATCTTCATCGGTTTACCAGGCGGTATCGATGGTCTAGTTCACTTGTCTGACATTTCTTGGAACGAGCAAGGCGAAGAAGCTATCCGTCGTTACAAGAAAGGTGACACTGTTGAAGCAGTTATCCTTTCTGTAGACGCTGAAGGCAACCGTATCAGCCTTGGTATCAAGCAATTGAACAGTGATCCATTCAACGATTTCTTAGCTGCTAACGAACGTGGTGCTTTGGTTAAAGGTACAGTAACTGCTGTTGACGCTCGTGGCGCAACTGTTAAGTTAGCTGACGAAGTTGAAGCAACTCTTAAAGCATCTGAAATCAACCGTGATCGCGTTGAAGATGCAACTAAGTTCTTAGAAGTTGGTCAAGAAGTTGAAGCTAAAATCATCAACGTAGATCGTAAATCTCGCTCTATCAACTTGTCTATCAAAGCGAAAGACGAAGCTGAAGAGAAAGAAGCAGTTGCTAACTTGAAAACAGCAGCTAGCGGTCAAGACAATGGTCCTAAGACTATTGGTGATTTGATCAAAGCTCAAATGGGCAACTAAGTTGCGGGTAAACTGTATTGTTAATGTAAATTAACTAATACTTTTTACACAAATACTGTAAACGGTAGCGTAGTATTCAATTATTACGCTACCGTTTTGTATTTAAACAGGTTATTATCAGTTTTAGGTAAAAGTAGCTTGATAATTAAAGAGGTCGCAGATGACTACTGAAGCACTTAATAAGTCTGACTTGATAGAACGAATTGCTTTGAAAAATCCACATCTGGCTGAGCCATTGGTGGAAGAAGCTGTTAAGATAATGATAGATCAAATGATTGCATCACTATCGGCAGATAACCGAATTGAAATTCGTGGATTTGGTAGTTTTGCATTGCATCACCGTGAACCACGTGTAGGTCGTAACCCAAAAACAGGTAAGTCTGTAGAGGTTGCGGCTAAAGCTGTACCGCACTTTAAGCCGGGTAAAGCACTACGTGATGCAGTAAACGAATCGGCAAATAAATAAAATTCCTAGGGGTGTTTATGCGTTACGTTCTCGTCGCTATTTTAGTTATTCTATTTGGATATTCTCTGGCACTGGTTTTGCAAAACGGCACTGAACTTTCGGTTGATCTATTGTTTACCCAAGTACCTGCAATGCGTTTGGGCTTATTGCTACTGATTACGTTAGCACTTGGTTTAGTGCTGGGACTGTTGTTGGGTGTGCAAGTTTTCCGTGTATTCCAAAATAGTTGGGAAATTAAGCGACTACGTAAAGACATCGAACATCTGCGTAAAGAGCAAATTCATGCGGCTCAACTGGCTGCTGCTGAAGCTGCTGCACATACGCGCCATGAAAAAACAGTATTAGATGTGCATACAGAAGACCGTTCTTCTAATGCCCTTTAAATTAGCAAATTAAGTTAATTTAAAAGCAACACCCCAAGGTTTACTTTGGGGTGTTTTTTTATGCTTATGTTTTTATAGTCATCTATTCCGCTTATGATCAGATTTGAGCTGTCTTTTGACTATCTGCCTCATGCGAATCACTTTATAATAAGCATTATTTGTCTAATTCATAGGTAATTCTCTTGAGTATCATTGTTGCCCTCGATGCTAAAAGCCAATATGACGCCTTAACCATTGCAGAGCAGTTGGATCCTGCATTATGTCGAGTAAAAGTTGGTAAAGAGTTATTTACCCATGAAGGTCCAAGTGTAGTTCAAGCCTTGCATGCCAAAGGTTTTGAAGTGTTTTTGGATTTAAAATTTCATGATATTCCAAACACAACTGCGCAAGCGGTCTGTGCTGCGGCAGATTTAGGTGTGTGGATGGTTAATGTGCACGCCTCTGGTGGCCGAAAAATGATGGAAACCTGCGTGGAGCGTTTAAAAGCAGGGAATTACCAAACACAACTGATTGCGGTAACTGTATTGACGTCTATGGGGCGTGAAGATTTAAAAGACTTAGGTCTAGATATTGAGCCATTTGAGCAAGTGCAGCGATTGGCTAAACTCACAAAAGATAGTGGTTTAGATGGGGTAGTATGTTCTGCACAAGAAGCAAAAATGTTGCGTGATACTTTGGGACAAGATTTTGCCTTAGTGACGCCAGGTATCCGCCCAGAAGGTGCTAACGCTGATGATCAAAAACGCATTGTCACACCCAAACAAGCCATGCTAGATGGTTCGACGCATTTGGTGATTGGTCGTCCAATTACCAAATCTGAGAATCCTCGTCAAACTTTGAAAGATATTTTAGCGACGCTTTAATTTTCCAATCTCTGACTCTCCAAAAGAGAGATAAGCCCTCTCTCTAACTCTCTCCCAAAGGGAGAGAGGACAATTGTGGATTCTACTTTTAAATAGCAGCCAATATACTTACAGCAATGGGGGCAAGGACTGACAATACAAATCCACTGACCATTGCATGTGGAATAAAATCATTACCACAGGCTTGTTTGACCATGGGTAAAGTCACATCCATTGCTGTTGCACCTGCAGCTGAAATTGCAGCACGTGGATAACGCCAGCCAAGTGCATACATCAACAATATTGCAAAAATCTCTCTGAATAAGTCATTCATTAACGCAATGCTACCCAACTCAGGTGTACGTAGTTCAGATACGACAATGCCACTCATAGAATAAAAGCCATAACCTTGTGACAACATCAGTAAATCTTTGAGCTGGATGGGTAGCCATAGTGCACAAAGTAACACGCCAGCGACAGAACCCATGATGCATCCAGCAGGAACCAACAATATTTTCCAATTCAACCAAGCGCGATCCAATGGTGAATAGGCAAGATCGAGTCCAATCATCCACATAAAAAATAACAGTAAGTACCACGTTTGTATCTGTGCTTGAAAATTCAAGCTATCTGTAATTTGATGCAGTGCATAACCAGCAAACAACGCTAGAAATGCATAACTGATGTTCAGGCAGGATTTGCGTAATAAATGGAGTGACACTTTACCGTGTGTGGTTTGTATTCCAATACCTTTAAATAAAAGATAACAGCATAGAAATGCACCCATTGAGGTGGCAAATGCAATTTGCATCGCCGTAGATAGAATCTGCACGGGTTGCTGTAGTGTGCTAAATGTCTGTGCAAATTCAAATGCAATTGCAACGAGTAAGATATAGCTAAAATATGGCAGTAATTGAAATACAATTTTTTCAACGATAACGGGCAAGCGTTTAGCGAGTATAAAGCCTAAAAATAAAAAAAATAATAATTGGAAAATCAGCCAAAGAGATTGCATGACATCAACAGGTGAGAAGGTGGATTGAACACCTGTTGATTATGCCTATTCAAATGACAAAGCGGAACTTTATGCTGCTTTACTGATTAATCTAAAATCACTTGGATGCAGGGATTTGGTTTGAAGCCAGTATTTCCAAGTATAAGCTGGCCAAAGCGCAAAGTTTTTGCCACCATCTTGTTGATACCAACTCACACAGCCAGATTGCCAAACGGTGTTGTTTAGCATTGCTTCAACTTTTTGATTAAATTGATCTTGCACTTGATCTTTAACCACAATCGCCTGAGCATGCGATTGATTCACTAAATCCATCATTTGCAAAATATAATCGACTTGCGCTTCAATCATAAAGATAACTGAGTTATGTGCTAACACTGTATTTGGTCCAAGTAACTGGAACAAGTTTGGAAACCCTTTGTGGCTAATGCCGTAATAGCTTTCTGCGCCATCTTTCCAAGCATGTTTAAGATCAATGCCATGCTCGCCAATACAACTAAATGGCTGTAAATAAATACGTGGGTCGGTAATAAAACCTGTGCCATAAATCAAACAATCTATTTTACGTGTTTGACCATCGGCAGTAATGATACTGTCCTCAGTCAACTCTTGAATGGCATCAGTGACTAGCTCAACATTTTTACGGTTAAAGGTCGGAAAGTATTTGTTAGAGACCAAAATGCGTTTGCATCCCATAATATAATCAGGGATGAGCTTTTCTGCCAATTGTTTGTCTTTGACCTGATAACGGATATACGCTTCTGCTAGCTTCTGAGTGTATTTCATCACACTGGGTTGCATGATTGGAATTGCACGTGATTCATTTGACCAATATAAACGAGCGCGATGCAGCTTTCTAAACCAGTCTAGTCGCTGAAAGATTTTTTTCTCTAAAGCTAAATACTTACGTTCATCCCTCGGAATAACCCAAGCTGCGGTCCGTTGCATTACATACAATTGTTTGACTGTTGGTGCAATTTCGGGAATATACTGAATGGCGCTACCGCCTGTGCCAATAGAGGCCACCACTTTGCCGTTTAAGTTGTATTGATGATCCCATTGCGAGGAATGAAAAACTTTGCCCTTAAATTTTTCAATGCCTTTAATTTTAGGAATTTGCGGAACATGCAGTGGGCCAGAGGCCAAAATTAAATATTGGCAACTTAATTGTTTGCCATCTTTTAAAGCAATGTGCCACACACAGTCTTTTTCCTGATATTCGGTATGCACCACTTCGCTATTGAATTGACAATAGTCACGTAAATTAAACTGTTGCACCACATCCTGAATATATTGAAAAATTTCTGGTGCTTCTGCGTAGCGTTTGCTCCAGTCGGTTTTTGGTGCAAAAGACAATGAATATAGATGCGATTGCACATCACAGGCAGCGCCAGGGTATTGATTTTCACGCCAAGTTCCGCCCACTTCATTGGATTTTTCTAAAATCACAAAATTTTGAATATTGCGTTGTAATAGACGAATCGCCATGGCTAAGCCACCAAAGCCTGCACCAATAATTGCGACTTGATAATGAGCTACTGCATCCTGCATGAAGACATCCTTATATTTATTTTGTTTGACTCAGGATAGAATAACCCGATGCCTGACAACATGATCGTGCTGACATAAAAATTGATATTTTCGGCAATTTCTATCTGTGGGTGAATCAGGTAAAAAGGATATTCTATTTCGCACTGTTCATTTTATGAAAAGATCTATACTTGGCTTGATGTATTTAATACAAGGCATGCGTAAAGCAGGCGTTGATGTCGATGCAAAATTGCAAAGTATCGGCTTGCGTGCAGACGCATTGGACACCAGTTCGGTGATTCATCCAAGTCTGGAATGGGATATTTTAAAAGTCATTGGTGCGGATGTTGAACCTGAAATGGGGCTGTTTATTGGACAGCATTATGCCTTGGCAGGTTATGGTCCTTTGCTGATGTTATTGGTGACCAGTCCTAATATTGCAACAGCATTAGAAAAGGGGATTCAATATCAGGGCTTGACCCATTTGAGTGGTCAATTGAGTTTGCAGCATCAAGCACAACAGATTGCACTGTGCTATCAACCGAACGATCTGCACAGCAGTTTAGGGATACTACGCGCACAATGTGAAATTTCAGGCACATTTAAGTTTATTCAAGACCTTTATAAAATGATGGGCTTGAGCGCACCACGTATTCGCATAGAATTACCCTTTGCACAGCCGCAGCAAAGTGAAGTGTTGCAAACCTTTTATGATTATTATGGCCAAGACATTGTCTTTAATCAGCCTCAAGCCGCATTTTGGTTTGATGATGTAGTGTTGAATGCACGTATTCCATCTGCAGATGCAGTAACGTTTAGTAGCTACGAAGCTAAATGTATTGTAGAGCTAGACCGCTTAAAATTAGAAGACAATACGCCTTCAGTGGTGCAACGTGTTAAAGATTATTTAGAGCTGCAACAGGGCAGTATGCCTAGCATGGCAGAAACAGCACAGGCCTTACAAATTCCAGAGCGGACGTTAAGGCACCAACTGCAACAATTGAACACCAGTTACAAACAAATTCGTGAAGATTTAATCAAAGATAAAGCACTGCGTTTAATTGAATATCAGGAGTATTCAATTGAAGTGATTGCAGAACTGTTGGGTTATTCGGAGCCTGCGGCATTTAACCATGCCTTTAAGCGCTGGTTTGGGCAAAGCCCACGCCAATATACCAAATAGCCTGTGTTTAGCTGAAGTATTCAGCAAACCTATGCCAAAGTGTTATATCTCGTGATTCGATCTTCGTTATAATCTATTTGCCCAAACAAGTATCCATGAATATGTCTGATTTTAATTCACCACACAATACAGCCTTTAATCCACTGTCACCTGCAGAGCGTTACGCACAAGCGATTGCATCTGGGCAGTTCATGCCAGATGATGCACAGGCGCAGGCTGTACACGAACTTGACCGTGTGTGGCAGGAATTAATTCAACGCTATAAAGCTTCAAAAAAAGCATTTCGACGTTTTCGTCGTCAGACTGCGCCACAAGGTGTTTATATGTGGGGCGGTGTAGGTCGTGGTAAAACATGGTTGATGGATCAGTTCTATGATTCCGTTCCGTTTCGTCGCAAAACTCGCATGCACTTTCACCATTTTATGCAATATGTGCATCGTGAACTCAACAAACTTTCAGGGCAGCGTAATCCCTTAGACTCTGTTGCAGATCAAATTTATAAAGATGCAGTGGTGATTTGTTTTGATGAGTTTTTCGTTTCAAACGTCACCGATGCGATGATTTTGAGTGATTTATTCCAGAAACTGTTCCATCGTGGGATTACTTTGGTCGCAACTTCAAATATTGCTCCAGATGGTTTGTATAAAAATGGCATCCACCGTGACCGTTTTATTCCAACCATTGAAATGGTGAAAAAGCATTGTCAGGTACTCAATGTCGATGCTGGGGTAGATTATCGTTTACGTGTATTAAAACAAGCTCAGTTGTTTAAATCGCCACTCAGCCATGATAACCAAAACTGGATGGCGCAGCGTTTCAGTGCATTGACCAATACCCAGCAGCATTCATCTGAACCGATTATTATTAATCAGCGTACTGTAGAAACCATTGCACATACTGAAGATGTGTTGTGGTGTGAGTTTTCTGAACTGTGCTTTAAGCCACGTAGTCCTGCAGACTTTATTGAAATTGCCAATATCTATAATACAGTATTGGTCAGCAATGTACCGCATTTGACTGATTTCTTGTCTGAAGGCACACGTCGTTTTATTTACTTGGTTGATGAATTCTATGACCGTGGGGTAAAACTGTTATTGACCTCAGAAGATTCGATTATCGAAATTTATCAGGGCGAAAAGTTAGCATTTGAAATTGAACGCACGCGTTCACGTTTATTGGAAATGCAATCCGATGACTATTTAAATGCAGAACACCGCCAAATACAGGCAACAGAAGCCGAACAGCAAATTAGTTGATTTTAAAGCGCCTAGAATTAGGCGCTTTTTTATGTTAGAAATTCAGTGACTGCTGGTTTTATCGACATTTTGTCATAAACATGGCTTAATCTTGTGGTGTTGAAATAGGACTGTCGATGGTTTTTACAACAAAATCTGAACTTAAGTCTAATTTCGACATTTCAAAAACTTTATACACTGTGAAAGTGTATTTATATGAATAATAATGTCATGTTTCAGATCAGAATTTCAGGTGTTTATTGTTACTCATCTTGTAATAAATGATCGTTATTTTGAAATGTGATAATACTATTCAGCTAAATATAAATCAGTATACTAGAATCTCTTGTATAAAAAGTAGCAATATCAGGAAAGACAATGACTGCACGTATTCAAAAAGGCAAGTTAGCGATTGCTAAAGAACTTTACGATTTCATCGAAAATGAAGCACTACCAGGTTCTGGTTTAGACAGTGATGCATACTGGAAAAACTTTGAGCAAGTCGTTGTCGATCTTAGCCCTAAGAACAAAGCGTTACTTGCAAAGCGTGACGAGCTTCAGGCTAAAATTGATGAATGGCACCGCAATAATACATTTGAATTAGAAGCTTACAAAGCTTTCTTGACTGAAATTGGCTACTTATTACCAGAAGTAGAAGATTTTCAAATTACCACCGAAAATGTTGATGAAGAAATCTCATTATTGGCTGGTCCACAACTCGTAGTACCTGTACGTAACGCACGTTACTGCTTGAACGCAGCAAACGCACGTTGGGGTTCGTTATACGACGCACTTTACGGTTTTGACGTTATTTCTGAAGAAAATGGCGCAGAAAAAGGTAAAGGCTATAACCCAGTTCGTGGTGAAAAAGTAATTGCATTTGCGAAAAACTTCTTAAACGAAACTTTCCCATTGGCGCAAGGCTCACATGCCGATGCGACTAAATATGCTGTAGATGCAAACAAACTTGTAGTAAGCCTTAAAGATGGTTCTACAACAACACTTGCAAATGAAGCATTATTTGTTGGTTACAACGGTGAAGCTGCTGCTCCAACAGAAATCGTATTCAAAAATAATGGTCTGCACGTTGTAGTTCAAATTGATGCAACTAGTCCAATTGGCCAAACAGATGCAGCTGGTGTAAAAGACGTTGTTCTTGAAGCTGCTGTAACGACAATTCAAGACTTGGAAGACTCAATTGCAGCTGTAGATGCTGAAGAAAAAGTTGAAGGCTACCGTAACTGGTTAGGTCTAATGAAAGGTACTTTATCAGAGTCAATCGAGAAAAATGGCAAAACCATGACTCGTACATTGAACGCTGACCGTACTTTCAAAAACCTAGAAGGCGGTGAAACTAAAGTTCATGGTCGTTCATTAATGTTACTACGTAACGTAGGTCACTTAATGACTAACCCTGCAATTTTGGTTGATGGTCAAGAAATCTATGAAGGGATCATGGACGCATTGATCACTCCATTATTGACTTTTGCTGACATTCGCGGTGAAAACACGATCAAGAACTCACGTCAAGGTTCTATGTACATCGTGAAACCAAAAATGCATGGTCCAGATGAAGTTGCATTTGCAGTTGAATTGTTTGAACGTGCTGAACAAGTGCTTGGCTTGCCTGCGAAGACTTTGAAAATCGGTATCATGGATGAAGAGCGTCGTACTTCTGTAAACTTGAAAAACTGTATTGCTCAAGCTAAAGACCGTACTATCTTCATTAACACTGGTTTCATGGACCGTACAGGTGACGAAATCCATACGTTCATGGAAGCAGGTCCATTCGTTCGTAAAGGCGAAGTAAAAGGTCAAATTTGGTTCCCAGCGTATGAAAACCGTAACGTGATGATCGGTTTGAAAGCAGGTTTACGTGGTAAAGCACAAATTGGTAAAGGCATGTGGCCAAAACCAGACATGCTTTTAGACATGTATAAAACCAAAACTGAACATCCTGAAGCGGGTGCAAGCTGTGCATGGGTTCCATCACCTACAGGTGCTGTGATTCACGCTATCCACTATCACCAAGTGAACGTAGCAGACCGTCAACAAGAATTGTTGGCAACTGAGCCTTTATCTTTAGATGACTTGTTAACTCCGCCATTGGCGAAAGACACTAACTGGTCTGACGAAGAAAAAACTAAAGAGCTTGAAAACAACTGTCAAGGTATCTTGGGTTACGTTGTACGTTGGGTAGATTTAGGTGTAGGTTGTTCTAAAGTTCCAGACATCAACGATGTTGGTTTGATGGAAGACCGTGCAACTTTACGTATTTCTTCGCAGCACGTTGCCAACTGGTTACGTCACGGTATCGTGACAAGTGAGCAAGTTGAGGAAGTAATGCAGCGTATGGCTAAAATTGTGGATCAGCAAAACGCTAACGATCCATTATATACGCCAATGTCTAACGACTTTGAGAACAACATCGCATTCCAAGCTGCGTCTGACTTAATCTTTAAAGGTGGTGAGCAACCTTCTGGTTATACAGAGCCACTTTTACACGCTGCGCGTTTAAAATTAAAAGGTTATACAGGTGACTAATCCTTTGGGAATGATTGTTCACTGATTGTGTATTACAAACAAATGAGCCTCTTCGGAGGCTTTTTTGTTGTCTATATTTAGCCTATGGTTTCTTGAAAATTTTGCAGAGGAATGGTTACAGGATGTACTTGCAGCTAGAAAAGCATCACGCTGCGGAGTAGAGTGGAAGCTATATATAAAAAGTAGCGCAAGGACAAATACATGCCAGCATATCAAGGTTTGAATCAACAATTTATTGGTGGACATTGGACGACTGGCACATCAACCAAGACCATAACCAATAGCAATCCTTATCAGCAAACTGTGATTTTTGAGATGCAGGCTGCCAGTGTAGTAGATGTTGATAGTGCCTATAGTGCGGCACAAAAAGCCTTTGATGAACAGGTGATTAAATCAGCTGAAGTGCGTAAGCAAGTCATTACCAAATTACAGCAAGTCATTCAGCAGCGACGAGAAGAAATTGTACAATGGCTGATTGATGAGTCAGGCAGTACTCGTTTAAAAGCCAATATTGAGGTGGATGCTGCACTAGGGATTATTCAAGAAGCTGCACAATTTCCTGATCAAATGACGACCACACCATTAGAAAGTAAAGATCCTCAAGTACGCAGTTTTGTTTTGCGCAAGCCTTTGGGTGTTATTGCAGTGATTAGCCCTTGGAATTTTCCATTTCATTTATCTATGCGTTCGGTGGTCACAGCAATTGCTTGCGCCAATAGTGTAGTGTTGAAACCTGCCAGCGACACACCAGTCACAGGTGGAACACTCTTGGGTAAATTGTTTGAAGAGGCAGGTTTACCTGCAGGCGTACTGAATGTCGTGGTTGGGGCTAGCCATGAAATAGGCGATTATTTTGTTGAGCATGCTACGCCTAAAATGATTTCCTTTACTGGTTCTACAGCAGTTGGGCAGCGTGTAGGGCAAAAGGCAGTAGGGGGAGAAACACTGAAACGTGTTGCGTTAGAACTTGGTGGCAATGCACCTTTGGTCATTTTAGATGATGCCAATGTCGATTTAGCTGTGGAACTTACGGTAATGGGTCGATTTTTACATCAGGGGCAAATTTGCATGAGTACCAATCGGGTTATTGTCGATCAGTCGATTTATGCTGTGTATATCGATAAGTTATTAGTACGTGCACAGCAATTGGTGGTGGGTGATCCTAATGCAGAAAATACACTCATCGGTCCAATCATTAATTCAGAGCAAGTAAAAAAACATCAGCAAATCATTCAGAAAGCAAAAGCTCAGGGCGCTGAATTAATTTATGAAGGTGGCGTAAACGGAAATCTAGTGGCACCACATATTTTTGTAAATGTTGATGCCAAGGCTGAGATTGTGCAGCATGAAAGTTTTGGGCCAATATTACCAATTTTGCAGGCCGAAAATGAAGTACATGCCTTGCAATTAGCGAACCAAACCCAATACGGGTTATCTGCAGCAGTATGTACAGCAAATTTAGAGCGTGGCATTGATTTTGCTGCGCAGCTCGATGTGGGGATGACGCATATAAACGGTATTACCGTTGCCGATCATGCCAATGCACCGTTTGGTGGAGAGAAGAACTCAGGTTTAGGTCGTTTTAATGGTCGCTGGATATTTGAAGAGTTTACTCGAACACATTGGATGACGTGTCCCGCTTAAAGATGGCTGTTTGCAAGCATATTGCGCTTAAACATGCTGAGTGCATGGGTAAGCGGTAATATGCGTGATATAGTAAATTTGTCTTTTTATACAAGTTAAATATGTGTGCCAATTTTAAACCGTTAAGCCTAACGCAGTTGTCTGCTTTAGGTTTACCAGAAATACCTTTTGAATATCCTGACGAAGTTTATCCGAACAGTACTGCGCCTTTATTATTTAAGTCTGAGAAGGGTTTGGAGTGGCGTTTGGTGAATTTTGGCTTGATTCCAAAATGGGCCGAAGACAAAAGCATTGCTTTAAAAACTTATAACTGTCGTAATGAAACTATACTAGAAAAGCCTAGTTTTAGCGAAGCTGCCTATAAGTGCAAATTTAGTGTAATTTCAGTATCTGAATTTTATGAGTCAAAATATATTGAAGGTAAGGCTCAGCGCTGGGGTGTACGACGTAAAGATGGGCAGGCATTCTTTATAGCAGCACTATACGAAATTTCTAGGCTAAATGTGGGGCAAGAAAATGAAGAGGTTGTACGCTCAGCCAGTATGATTACCATGGACGCAATTGACCATGACATGATGAAAGAGTTTCATGTGCCAGGCCCTGTGAAGCGTTCGGTTATTGTGATTCCACATGCACGTTTGGATGAATGGTTAAGCCTGAAAACGCCCAATATACAAAGTTTTGTACAAGGCTTTCCTGTAGATGAGTTTGAATGTTCCTTTGTTCCAAAAGCAAAGATCGAAAAAGTAAGTCCCCAACTCAACTTTTTCGATCTTTAACAGTATTTCAATGGCTTGTGATATTGCTTTTTAGCGAGCCAAGTTGTTAAAAATTTGACGCAAACTTTCCATCATTTTTTCAATTTGTAGAGGTGTCAAGCCATCAAAGGATTGTTCTAGCACAACACTTGTCAAATCATTGATTTTATTGGTCATGTCGTCACCTTTTTCTGTGAGTACAACACGAGTAATACGCGCATCATCATCACAGGAATAAGTTTCCACTAAACCTTCATCTTTCAGGCGATAAACAATTTTAGTGGTGGTTGACATTTTAGATACCACCATATCAGACAAGTCAGATACACTGGCATGCGGTTTAGAACGTAGCGCCAATAAAATACGGCGACGTGAATTGTCTAAACCATATTTCTTTAAAGCGTGATCAACGTTTTGCACATATTGTGCATGTACTTGTGTCACCCAATAATATGGAAATTGTTCAAGATCGTAATGATCGGTTGAAGGCAGAAATTTAGAATATTTCTTGGACATTGCATATTCCTTGCATTGTTTTAATTGTATTTTTTGATATTTCACATTTTATGTGAAAACTCATGTGCTTAGCAAGACGTTTTTATTACTTAAAGTTAGTGTGAAGCTAAACTTAATAAAATAAAGGTCTAATAAATAAAAAATTCTTAAACAGATACACGTAAATTTTGCGTTGTAAATGCAAGATCGTGATTGCCATTAGCGTGAATTCAGCATTGTAAATGCAAGATCGTGATTGCCATTAGCGTGAATTCAGCATTGTTTTGAGTGTAAATTTTTAATCGTATTTTGGCGTTTGAACAGAAAGTTCAATGTTTGGTTGTAGCTTGTAGGTCTGTCATACCGCATATTTATTAATCCTCTAGAATTTTTTTAGTACGGGGATTAGCAATTCATTGTTGTTATCTAGCAATCACATTGTGTGTGCCACAATGAATATTCATAATTAGGCAGCATTTTAGTCAAAAAAATACATTTGTACACTTCGCATTTCATTCAAAAGGTTGCGTGAATCTGATCATGATACGCAGAAGATATTGGTTTAAAGTCTTAAAATATTAATATCAATTAAATAACAATAGCTTGTAATGCATTTGTTTTGAATAAAAAGTAAACTTTACTCAAATGACTCATTTGTCAAATTTATTGCCTAAAATGGGTTTGACTTTTTATCTTATTTTGGCTTTGTTGCACAAACCTATCTGTAAAGGCTTTTTCAGCGATATAATTTTCAAATGAAGAAGCCTACACACAAAA
>NZ_JAAZQX010000022.1 GCF_012371325.1 Acinetobacter sp. A2
TCTTCGCGCTGATGGTAGTGTGGGGTTACCCATGTGAGAGTAAGTCATCGCCAGCTCATTATTCAAACACCCTCAACAAGCGTTGAGGGTGTTTTTTTATGCCTGAATTAAAATTAAAAAGAATAAAAATAAAGAACACCAAAAAATAAAACCATCAATGGATGGTTTTAAATTGGTCTAGTTTGACTGAAGTGTTATCAAGCAAATAATTGAGTAACAGCACACCAAAGAATAGCAAGAATCGCAATTGCAACAATAGGCTCTAAAACTTTAGACCATGTTGGAACAGTTGCTTCTATAAGCTCAATTTCTGCGTGATTGTCGTGGCTATGTTGTTGAACCATTTGATTAAACTCCTTCATTGATGCTTCTAATGATAGCTCTTCTTGTGGAATTGGTTTAGAGCCTTTTAGCTCTGTTAGTTCGTTTGTTGACCAAATCCAATCATCAGCCTGACCAGATAAATGCTCGATTTGGCCAAGCAATAACTCGCCTATGCCTTTATTACCAAAATTGCCAGTATGATCCAGTTGCTTGAGCTCAGCCAATTGTAAGGCTAGTATTTCACTAATGTTGTGCTCTAGTTCGGTTTTGCTTAGTGTGGATTCATTGGCAGTTGATGTGGTTAGGCGGCGTGCAACTTCTTGAATATAGAGTTCATCTTGGCTATCTATTTCCTGATAAAGTTTTTGATTATCTTCACGCCATAAACTTACCAATTTACCTAGGCTGAGTGCGTTAATTTCTTGAATATATTGATCACGCTCTACCGAGTCATATTGTTTCAAAAGCGATGGCTTTTGAAGTTTAATCTGCGCTGCAAAATATTGTACTAAATCAAAAGCCATTCACTACTCCATTGTTTTAATCTAATAATCTAAGGCTTGGTTTTTTCTTAGTTTGTTCGGGTTTTTCTTCAGTCTTTAATTCTAAAGCATCTTCATCATTTTGGATATGTTGATACTCGCTCGGATCAAAGAATAAGCCTTGTCCATTTTCTCGAGCGTAAATCCCTAGTACCGCATTCATTGGCACATATAAGTCGCGTGAAACACCACCAAAGCGTGCGGAGAATGTAATTGCATCATTGCTCATGTGTAAGGCGTGTACAGCATGTGGAACAATGTTTAATACTATCTGACCATCCTGCACAAATTGTTCAGGAACAAGCGTATTCGGCTGTGTAGCGTCTACCAATAAATGTGGCGTGAGTTGGTTGTCGCAAATCCAGTCATAAATTGCGCGAGCTAAATAGGGACGGGTCGGACTTAAGTTGATTTCAGATTCAGACATAATGTGCTCTTTAAGTATGAATTAAAAATTCCTGATAGCGGTTTTTTTCCTGCAATGTCATTGATTTTAAAAATGCAGGGCGATTAAAAATACGCTGGCAATAGAGAAAAATAGGTCTACAGTGTTGTTTGGGTAGCTCAATGCCCATGGCTTTGAGTCGTATAAATAATGGCGCTAGCATGCAGTCTAAAATATTAAATGTTTCAGACATAAAAAAAGGATAATGTTGAAACAGTGGTGTGAGTGAAATGAGTGTATCACGTAATTGTTTTTGTGCTGTACGTTGTGCTTGGCTATTTAAGCTGTCAGGGTGGCGCAGCATGTCATCGGCGAGCTTGAACCAATCGTGCTCAAAGCGCCAGATATATTGACGTTGTTCTGCGCGTGGCATAGGGGCATCGGCATAGAGCTTATTTTGTCGATAACGATCATCTAGATATTCTGAAATTATGCTGCTATTGAATAATTTGAGATCATTTTCTAATAATATGGGCAATTGATTGTAGGGATTGAGACTAGCGAGGTCTTCATCCTCATGATCGACAAGAATCAGTTGATATTTGATTTGTTTTTCGGCAAGAACGTAACGAATCCAATGTGAGCGAAAGTCGTCTGCATGACTATAGAGGGTGATGCCTTGTAAAGGTGCGTTTTCGACTGACATAATCCGATATAAAACCAAATGAATAGAATAGGATACTAGACTTGGTGACTAAAATCACGCAGCAAACCTGACAAAAGTGTATGAGATATTTATTGAGATGCTGATTGGGTTTTATAAGTAGCTAAAGTGTAGATTTTGGTTGAATCGTATATCTTGGTGTTGTTATGCAAATAAAAAAGCCTTGGAAAATCCAAGGCTTTTTGTGTCCGATTAGGTAAACGAATTAACGTTTAGAGAATTGTGGACGTTTACGTGCTTTACGTAAACCAAGTTTCTTACGTTCAACTTCACGAGCATCACGAGTAACGAAACCAGCTTGACGAAGAGCAGGTTTTAAAGTGTCGTCAGATGCGATCAATGCACGAGTAATACCGTGACGGATAGCACCAGCTTGACCACCAATACCACCACCAGCAACAGTGATGTAAAGGTCATATTTGTCAGTAGCTTCAAGAAGTTCTAACGGTTGACGTACGATCATACGAGCAGTTTCACGACCGAAATATTGCTCAAGAGTACGGTTGTTAATTACGAGTTTACCTGTACCAGCTGATAAGAAAACACGTGCAGTTGCGGTCTTACGGCGACCTGTACCATAATTAGTAGCCATGTGCTGTATCCCTTAGATGTCCAAAACTTGTGGCTGTTGAGCTGTGTGAGGATGCTCAGCACCAGCGTACACTTTCATTTTCTTGATCATAGCATAACCAAGAGGACCTTTTGGCAACATGCCTTTTACAGCGCGTTGGAAGATTTCTTCTGGTTTGTGAGCAACTAATTTCTCGAAATTAGTTTCACGGATACCACCAGGGAAACCAGTGTGGCGATAGTATTTCTTATCAAGTGATTTGTTACCAGTCACTTGAACTTGCTCAGCATTGATAACAACGATGTAGTCACCAGTGTCAACGTGAGGAGTATAAGAAGTTTTGTGCTTACCGCGTAAACGACGAGCGATTTCTGTCGCAAGGCGACCTAGAGTTTTGCCAGAAGCATCAACAACGTACCAGTCGTGTTGAACTTCAGCTGGCTTAGCGCTGAGAGTTTTCATTAAACCACTACCTATTATAGTTGGTTTGGACTATGGAAGCTGTCCAAACAAAAAGGAGTCCGAATTCTACCTGAAATTAACTAGAACCACAATGGAAATGTCACATTTTAAGCGCTATATTTTAGCGAGCTTAAATACAAAAGAAAAGTTGAATAAATTTGTAACATTCAACATTAAAAGCCTAGATTTATGCTGTTTTAAATCGCCTTTATAGGGTTATAAGTAAAGTTTTTAGTAGATAATATTGAAACAAAAGGGGGGATAGGATGTCGCAAGATTTGCAATCAGAAATACAGCAGCAGTCTGATCTACCTACTTCAAAATTCATTAAATTTATTGCTGGATGTTTTATTACATTGCTCAGTGTCTATATGCTGGCTTTTGTAGTATTGGGTGCTGTATATGGTGTGGATGTGTTTAGCATCTTATTACTGTATTCAATTTTTTTCCATTTAGCACTTTTCCCATTTTTATTGTATGGCGTTGGTGGAATCATTTTGCTGTGTTTAGCAGACACCCAATATCGGGAGGTGCTGAAAAAATCACAAAAAATATTGATGATGGGGCTGTTATTGGGTGTTGCTGTTACCGCTATTTCTGAATGGGCGCATGTGCAAGGGATTTTGCAGACTCGATTTATCTTGGACTGGAAATAAAACAATCAACTAAGATGGCGCTATACTTTAATTATCCTTAGATAAATCTGGACTGAGCATTTATGCGACCTTTATATGTCACCAGTGGTGAACCCGCAGGGATTGGACCTGATATTTGCTTGAGTTTGGCAGACCGAGTGGATGAGCGTCCAATTGTGGTATTGGCAGATCATCAATTATTACAACAACGTGCCGAAATTCTAAACCAAAAAGTCGAATTGATTGAATATTTAGGTCAGCAGCACGCAGCTGCAGTGGGGCAGTTGTATGTTGAACATGTGCCCTTGGCCGCAGAGGTACAACTTGGTCATTTAAATGCTCAAAATGCGGCTTATGTGTTAGAGCAATTACGTCGTTCTGCATCGTATGCCATGACGGGCAAAAGTGTCGGTGTTGCGACAGCGCCAGTACAAAAATCGATTATTAATGAAGCGGGCATTTCGTTTAGTGGACATACTGAATATTATCAGGAGTTTGCAGGTGTAGAACGTGTGGTGATGATGTTGGCGACTAAAACGCTACGTGTTGCCCTCGTAACAACGCATTTACCGTTACGTGCAGTCGCAGATGCGATTAGCAAAACCCGTTTGCAGCAGGTGATTGATATTTTGCTGCATGATTTAAAAAGTAAATTTAAGATCGAGCATCCTAAAGTGTTGGTGTGTGGTTTGAATCCACATGCGGGTGAAGATGGTTATTTAGGCATGGAAGAAATTGAAGTCATTAATCCTGTGCTGCAAAATTACCGTAACCGTGGGGAAAACCTAAGCCTGAGTTTGCCTGCAGATACGTTGTTTACCCCTGAAAATTTAAAAGATGCTGATGCAGTATTGGCGATGTATCACGATCAGGGTTTACCTGTGTTAAAATCTCAGGGCTTTGGTGAAGCAATTAATATTACTTTAGGCTTACCGTTTATTCGCACTTCAGTCGATCACGGCACAGCGCTCTCCCTCGCAGGTACAGGACTTGCGAAAAGTTCTAGCTTGCATGTTGCTGTCGATTTAGCGCTGGATTTAGCACGTTCATAATCTCAGCTTGGAAATCTTTATGTATCAAATTAATGCCCTAAACCCAAAGGAAGAAGGGCATCAGGCTCGTAAACGCTTTGGTCAAAACTTTTTACATGACCAACGTGTGATTGCCAAAATTGTACGCTCTGTTAACCCACGTCCGGGTGATAATATTATCGAGATTGGGCCGGGTTTGGCTGCATTGACCTCACCTTTAATTGGTGAGTGTGATGCCTTGACTGTAGTGGAGTTAGACCGTGATTTGGCTGCAGGCTTGCCAGGGCGTGTACCGCATCCCGAACGCTTGACCATTGTTGAAAGTGATGCCCTGAAATACGATTTTAGTGAATTATTTGCTGAAGGCCGTCCTTTACGTGTGGTCGGGAACTTGCCTTACAATATTTCGACTCCGTTATTGTTCCATCTCTTAGAATTTGGCGACAAAGTCAAAGACATGCACTTTATGCTGCAAAAAGAAGTGGTGGATCGTATTACCGCATCGCCAAACACCAAAGAATATGGGCGTTTGTCGGTGATGATGCAATATTACTGCAAGCCAACCTTCTTGTTTGAAGTGCCGCCTGGTGCATTTAACCCACCGCCTAAAGTGACTTCTGCTGTATTTCGCTTAGAACCCTATGCAACCAAACCAATTATTGCCAAAGATGAAAAGGCATTGGCACGTTTGGTGTCGCATGTTTTTACCCAGCGTCGTAAAACTTTACGTAATAGCTTAAAAGGCATGTTGGCTGAAGATGCATTTGAGCGTGCAGGGGTAGACCCAATGGCACGTCCTGAAACTTTAAGTTTGGAAGCATTTGTCGCATTGGCAGATCAAATGGTGAGTTAATGGCAGAAATTCGATACAACTATGTGATTGGCGATGTACAGGGCTGCTTTGAAGCCCTGAAACTGTTACTTAAAGAAATCCAGTTTGACCCTGATCAGGATTTTATCTGGTTTGCTGGCGACTTGGTTGCACGTGGTGAAAACTCAATTGGTGCATTGCGCTTTATTAAAAAACTGGTCGATCGCGGCGTTGCAGCAACAGTTTTAGGCAATCACGATTTGACGCTGTTAGCAGGCGCACGTGGCTTAAAGAAAATTAAAGAGCAAGACAATACCCGCGATGTAATTGATGCGATTGACAGTGATGATTTAATTGACTGGCTACGCAAACAGCCTTTGTGTCTTTTTCCGAATGAAAATACGATTTTGACCCATGCAGGTATTCCCCATATTTGGGATGCTGCACAAACAGCAGCCTATGCTAAAGAAGTCGAAGCGGTCATTGGGCATGAAGATTTTGCTGTGGTGGATGCATTTTTTAAGGAAATGTATGGGGCAGAACCTACAGTTTGGTCGGATGATTTAACGGGACATGCGCGTTTACGTTGTATTACCAATTATTTGACCCGTATGCGTTTAGCCAATTTACAGGGTGGTTTGGAGTTCAGCTTTAAAGATGCCTTAGATGACCCGATGCCAGAAGGTTTTAAACCGTGGTTTGAATATCCATCTTTAGCTGCGCAAACACATCAAATCGTATTTGGTCATTGGGCGGCATTGCAAGGGAAAAGGGTAGCTGACAATATTCAAAATGTAGATGGCGGTTGTGTGTGGGGCAATCAGCTCATGGCGTATCGTTTGGAAGATCAGCAATTGTTTGCAGTGGATAATCCGCTGGCAGAATGGTAACAATACTTTATCTTTATAATTTGAAAATGTGATGTCGAAATGAAAACAGCCACCTATTAAAGTGGCTATTTTTATCTTGAATTTTATTGAATCCGAATCCAAGTTTGGCTTCGACCTAGTGTAGATACCCCCATATAAGCGCGCAAAGTCAAGCGCTTACCTGTCGAGTTGAGGCGAATTTTTGCATCGTAAATACGACCTGCCAATGGATCAATTACGCGTCCTTTTTCGTAATTATTGCTGTCTTTGACTTGTTGTAAGCCTTTTAAAATGTCCATCCCTAAAATAGGTTGGTTAGTATAGGGCGCAGGGCATTTATTACAGAGTTCACGTGGGGTATAACCTGGACGTGGAGTTACTTTAATAATTTTACCCGTATAGGTTTGATTGGCTTCTTTACGAATTTCGATGACAGCTTTGGGTGAGCCTGTTTTATCATCAATTTGTTGCCAAGTGCCCGCTAAATCTTGTGCCATCGCCAAAGTGCTAAGGCTGCCGAAGATGACGGCTATTCCTAAAGCCAATTTTTGAATCATTTTATTTCCCTTACTCGGTCTTTGCAGCTAGTCTAATCTCTGAATAGGGCTTGAACAAAGCCCTGAGGATCTTGAAAAAATGACCGATGCGACACTATGCGTTAGATTTTATTGACGAATCCACGTTTGTGTCCGACCAATGGCGGAAATTCCGACATAACCACGCAAGGTTAGGCGTTTACCGTTGGCAGCAAGACGTCCTTTTAAGCTGTACATTTTGCCTGCAAGTGGATCAAGAATACGCCCGTTGGCATAGTTGTTGTTATCCACATGTTGTAAACCTTTAATAATTTCTAAGCCTACAAGTGGTTTATTGGTATATGGTGCAGGGCAATCGACACAAATGGTTTTAGGGGTATAGCCTGCACGTGGTGTGACTTTGACAATTTTACCCGTAAACGTGCCATTTTCCGCTTTGGTAATTTCAATTAAAGCCTTAGGTGAGCCAGTTTTGTCATCAATGCTTTGCCAAGTTCCAGTTAAGTCTGCAGCAAATAAACTGCCACTGAACATTAAGCTTGCAAATGCACCTATCAGTAAATTTTTCTTCATATCAGTTCCTTTGATTGCCGAAATTGATCACAGAGGTTTATTCAAGATATAAAGCGGGTTGTGGTAGGAGTCAAGCGATTTGAGAAAAAATTAATCTTAAAGTTGCGACTAAAATGTAAGAAAACTAATAAAAAATGCCACGAACGTGTGGCATTTTGAGTGAAAAGTAAAGCGATTAATTAGTCGCTTTTAATCCAAGTTTGGCTGCGTCCTAGAGCAGATACGCCCACATAACCACGCATGGTCAGACGTTTGCCATTGCTGCTTAATTTGGCTTTGGTGCTGTAGATATTGCCGTTTAATGGGTCAATAATTTTTCCACCAGAGAAGTTAGTACCACCTGTATGTTTTAAGCCTTTAAGTATATCCATTCCTAAAATAGGTTGGTTGGTATAAGGCGCAGGACAGTTGACACAGGTATCTTTAGGGGTGTAGCCAGGACGAGGGGTAACTTTGACAATTTTAGCCGTATAGGTGCCATTGGCTTCCTGACGAATTTCTAAAATTGCTTTTGATGAACCTGTTTTGTCATCAATATTTTTCCAAGTACCCGTAATATCTTGAGCTAGCGCAAAACTTCCTAACGCTGAGCAGATTAAGGCAACGGTGAGTCTCATCTTGACCATGTTCAATGTTCCTTGTTTTTGGCTAACTGTATATTTCATAGTAAAAAGAAAGTTAAAACTCGACAAGTCTAAATAAGTGATTGCTCAGTCACATTTTTTGTAAATACAGTATAAAAGTTGGCAGCCATACTGCGGTAAATACTGCATTGACGGCCATACCAAAGGCGGCATAACGTCCAGCTACGCTACCACGTTGCCAAGCTTGGGCGGTCCCAATTGCATGCGCAGCCAGACCTAAAGCCAAACCAGAGGCACGTTCATCATTGATGTGTCTTAAAATAAAAGGTGAGAAAGCAGCACCTACAACACCCGATAAAATCACAATCAAGACAGCCAGTTGAATTGGGGCTTCCAAAAGTGTGGCGATGTTAATGGCAATAGGTGTGGTTACGGCACGTGTAGCAAAGGCCATAATATCGGCACTAGACATGTGCAAGGCATAGGCCAGTCCCATAGGTAGGGCTACAGCACTGATGCTGGCAAACAGTAGAATACCTAAAATGGCTTTTAGTGGTAAATCGTCATAACGCATGGCGGCCAGAGGAATGGCCAGTGCCACCGTCACATAACCCAATAATTGATTAAAAATAGGGTTGGTTTGCGCCATGTAATTTTCGTAAGGAATCCCAAAAATGTATAACAGTAGCAGCACAAAGAACATGCCAAAGACAATTACAGGAATTTGCGGTACTTTTTGGTTGCAGGGTTTTGCCAGAACATAGGCAATGAGGGTAATTAAAAAGCCATATAAAACAGATAACATTTTAATCTCCTACAACCAGCGTTTTGCCATTTTGGCATAGAGCCAAAGCGGAATGAGGGTGCTGATACACAGTACAATCAGGAAGATTGGTATTTGTTTGCCCATGTGGGTCAGCATGATCAATGAACCTGCGCTAATAGGTAAAAAGGCAAATGCACTTTCTTTCATGATTTTGTTGTTGGTATCGACCAAACGAGCAGGAATTTTACTGAGTTTACGCCAAGTAAATAAGACCGCCAATAAACTGAGCAAGCCCACTAAATTGCCAAGTTCTGGGTGATTAAACTGAGTCATGATCCATACTGCGGCTTCACGAAACACAATAATCAAGAGGAGTGTGCCGATCCATGCTGGCCAGTCTATCTGTTTTATTCTGCTCATTTTGATCTTTCGTTAAAATTTCACTTATCACGTTTTAACCGATCTGATCGTCAATTTCAAATGCTTCTAACGGACGTTTAAATTGTTCCGCCTGCGCACCTAAAATTTCTTCAATCGGTAAATGTGCCTGTTTAATCAGTTGTTCCAATTTGTGAGGCGCCATATTGACCTGTAGCAGCAATTGTCCTTGATCATCATAGTGTTCAGATTGAATGACGTTTAGTTCATACAGTTGATTGCGCAATTTGCCATAGGCAGGTTGCAGTTTGAGTTCAAATGGCTGAATTTGTCCCATCAGACACTCATGCACGGCCTGTTTTAATAATTCCAGTCCTTGGCCTGAATGCGCTGAAACATAAACACGGTCAGGTTGATGCGGTTTGGCATAGACAATTTTGGCCGTTTCACCTGACGCATCAATTTTATTGTAAACCCGAAGAATAGGCACATCTGCGCCAATTTCTTTGAGTACGCCTTCCACCGCTTCAATTTGTTCCATCAGGTCGGGGCTGCTTGAATCAATCACATGCAACAGCAAACTGGCTTCCAAGGTTTCTTCCAATGTGGCTTTAAAAGACTCCACCAGTGAGTGAGAAAGGTTGCGTACAAAACCTACGGTATCTGCGAGGACTAAGCGACCAATGCCATCCCATTCTAAGCGGCGTAGCGTGGGGTCAAGGGTTGCAAACAGTTGGTCTGCCGCATAGACATCACTTTGTGCCAAAATATTAAATAGGGTAGATTTTCCTGCATTGGTATAGCCAACCAGCGACACGGTTGGAATAGCGGCTTTTTGTCGTGCTACTCTGCCTTGGGCACGGGTTTGACGCACTTTGTCGAGTTTGGCTTTGAGTTGCCCCATACGAATACGTAATAGGCGGCGGTCTGTTTCAAGTAAGGTTTCGCCTGGCCCACGTAAGCCGATACCACCTTTTTGGCTGTCTAGGTTGCTGCGACTGCGCACCAAGCGTGAAGACAGGTGTTGTAATTGTGCCAATTCAACTTGTAATTTACCTTCGTAAGTACGGGCACGCTGGGCAAAAATATCTAAAATCAGTTCGGTACGATCGACCACACGGCACTGCATCACTTTTTCTAAATTACGTGCCTGCGCGGGGCTGAGTGCATGGTCAAAAATCACCAAATTAGCATCGTGCTGTTGTACCAATACGGCAATTTCTTCGGCTTTGCCTGAGCCAATAAACAGTTTGGCATCGGGTTTGCTGCGTTGTGTGTAGACGTGTTGTACGACCTCTGCACCTGCAGATTCAGCCAAGAGCTGAAATTCTTCGGCATCTAAGTCTTCGAGTATTTGTACCTGAACACTCACCAGTACAACACGTTCGCCTTCTTGATGAGGCACAAAATTTTCCACTCAGCGCAATCTCCCTACTAAAGCTTTATTCTAGTAGAAAAACTGATCGTGCAGGGAATTAGATGACTGGATTTTTTTGTGCCTATCTTTATTGCTATTTAGGCGTTGGTCACAGCAATTGGGGGGATTTCTATACTGAATTTGCCTCATTTAAATTTTGCAAAAAGTCGCATTTTTAGCGGGCAGATTCGGTTTTTATTATCAATGCAAGTTCAGATTGAACAGTATAGAATGAGCAAAATATGTGTTGTTCGATCTATAGACCAAGTTTACTTGCGACTTATATTCGATATTTTGCGTTTAACAATTAGTGATCACCTTATGAACCCAGCTGTTGAAACTCATTCCTCTCCAATTCATGGCTTTGCCAAGTTTGCCTTATACAGCAAAAAAGTACTGGCCACAGCGGGAGCTATTGGCGAAGGGTTTTATCTGGTCTATCGTCACCAATTGTATAAAGACACCAACAACCCGCATAACACCCGTTATGTCCAGTATTTTTGCCGTCAGTTGTGCAAAGTTTTTAATATTGAAGTGCAAGTTCATGGTGAAATTCCGCATGATCCTGCGCTATGGGTCAGCAATCATATTTCATGGTTAGATGTTGCGGTATTGGGTTCAAGTGCTCGGGTCTTTTTTCTTGCCAAGGCTGAAATTGAAAAATGGCCGTTATTGGGTAAATTAGCCAAAGGTGGCGGGACGCTATTTATTAAGCGTGGTTCAGGAGATTCGGTCAAAATTCGTGAACAAATCACGCAATTTTTAAAGCAGGATATTCCTGTGTTATTTTTCCCTGAAGCAACGACTTCAGATGGTACTAAAATTAAAAAAGTACATGGTCGTATTTTAGGGGCTGCAATTGAAGCCAAACGCCCAGTACAAATTTGTTTGATTTGTTATGTGAATCAACAGGGTGAGCTAGATACCGTTGCTCCGTTCATTAATGACATGACTTTTGTAGACCATGTGAAAGATGTGTTGGAAATGCCTAAAGTAACGGCACATTTAATGGCACTGCCTGCAATTTCGGTAGAAGGTCACAACATAGAATCTTTAACTGCCGTGGTGCAAGCGAACATGACCGAAGGTTTGGCAGAGTTACATGCCAAAGTGTTGAAACCACAAGCGGCTGCATCATAAAAGCGGTATGAGCTGAGCTGATTTAAAAATCAGCTCATGCATATAAACAAGTTAAGACTACATAAAGCCTTCAATTGGCAGCCATGAGGCGACTTTCATGGCCCCACGTTGATACCATTTCATACCTGGCTCTTTTTTCAGAATTTTGGTTTCACCTTGTGGTGTTTTCATTTGCCACTGAATATTCTGCTGTGCATCTAGAACCAGTTTGTAGGCATATTTAGCCAAATTAGCATCCATAGTTTGGTGTACGGCACGGGCCAAAGGTGGGCTGTTTAAAATCACACCAATTTCGGTATTTAAATAAGCCGAACGTGGATCAAAATTAAAAGAACCAATAAAGACCTGTTTTTCATCTAAAGCCATGAGCTTGGCATGCAAGCTGGAACGGCTCAGACCTTTCATGCTGACTTTGGCTTTTTTGGAAATTTCATCGGTATGCGTGTTGAGGTTTTCCACTTCAGGGCGAGCCAAGAATTCATAAAGTTGCACATTGTTGGCCAGTAAATCCTGCCGATATTTGGCATAAAACGCATGTACCACAGGTACATCATTGGCTTTAAAGGAGTTGGTCAAGACACGTACCTGAATACCATCATCGGCTAAGTCTTTAAGTTTTTGAGCACCAGACTGTTCAGGGACGAAGTAGGCCGAAATAATATCGACACTATTGCTGGGCTTTTCCAAGTGATTGAGTAACTGAAAATTGAGATGCTCTTCTTTAGAGGCACGATCTTTAATTTTGCTTGGAGCATCTTTCACGACTTCGGCACTGACCCAATCAAACTGGATGTTGTGCATCATCCATTCTTCAATGGCTTTGGAGCGTCTAACCAAGTCTAGATAATTTTGTACAGTGGCTTCTTGGTAGTGTTGTTCGAGTTGTTGCTTTAGACCTTCATAACGCAAGGTGTAATGGCGTGGATTGACCAGTTGCTTGACTGAATAGGCATAGTCATCGTTCCAGTATTCATCAAATGAATGGATGATTTCATCGGAAGCTGAGCCGACCAGCATGACATCCACATCGGAAAATTGATAATTTTCACTGACGTTATAGTACTGATTACTCATATTGCGACCACCAATCAGAGAAATTTGGTTATCGGCAATAAAGCTTTTGTTGTGCATGCGACGGTTAATACGTTTTAAATCCAGAATCATGTCCATCGCACGATAATGACGAAAGCGATACGGGTTATATAGTTTGATGTCGATGTTGCTGTGCTGATCGAGTGCGAGATAAATGCCTTCCATTTTCTTGGCATTGTTATCATCTACCAGTAAACGTACTTTTACCCCACGATCTGCTGCGCGAATAATGGCATGTAGCGCAAGTGCGCCAATTTTGTCGTTATCCCAAATATAATATTGTAGGTCTAAAGATTTTTCTGCTCTATTAATCAGGTAGATACGAGCTGCTAAAGCTTCTAGCGGGTCATAAAGAACATGATAACCCGTCAGTTGTGGATTTTTTTCGCGTAGTGGCAACACAATTTTGGCCAAACTGGTTTGGTCGGTTGCAGTTTCAAACGCCATCTGAATTGGATGTTCAATTTGTTTGGGCAAGGTGCTGCAGCCTGAACTGGTCAGAATAAGGGCACAACTCAGCCATAACACATAGCGGCGTTGGAGGTTGCATCGAATGGATGAGCTGCGGTCTGCCAAATTCAATTCCTTTTTTTGCAGATGGGGAGAAAATAAGTCAAAAATAGAGTTTGAGTATAATTGTCAGCTATGAAAAGATAAATATGACAATGGTGTGTAGACGACGAGCAAAGGCACTGTGTTGCTATCTAAATAACAGCAACATTGAGCAGCTGCAGTATGACGTAACAGAGAACAATTATGTGGAATAATGATTCGGTGGTGTTGTATTTCTATATTGGCATGGCAATTTTAGCGGTGTGGGCGGTTTCGCAAGCATGGCGCAGTCAGGCCAATACCGAAACCATTCATCCGTTCAAAGCTTTTGTGCATTTATTAGCATTTTATTTGTCTTATCTGTTGCCGCCATTGGTGTTCTTTAGTGTCTATGCAGGAATGCAAGGCTATTATTCTGTTCACGAAGCGATTTTTGTATTTGTGGTTAGTGCCGTATTAAGTTATGCACGTTTTATAGAACCGCATTTAATTCAGGTTAAAACCACCAAATATCAGATTCATGCAGACCGCCGTTTATTAAAGCCTGTCAAAATTGCCTTAATTGCAGATTTACATATTGGTTTGTTTTCTGGGCATGAACGTCAACTCAAGCAAATTGTGAAAAAAATCAATTTGCAAAACCCCGATATTGTGGTCGTGGCAGGAGATTGGACCTATGAACCTGAAAATAAACTGGCTCAGGAACTTGCTGTATTAAAAGAGATTTGTGCACCTGTGTATTCGGTCAATGGGAACCATGACGAACAGTACCCAGGTCCGCCTATTCAAGAACTTTTACAAACGGCTTTGGCACAAAATAATGTAATTGATATTGAAGGGAAGATTGTCGAGTTTGACGAGTTCCGTTTGTTGGGTATTGGCGATTTGTGGGCAGGTAAAACCGACATGCGTTATATGCCCGATTTACCTCAAGACAAGCCGTGGGTGTTGTTATCACATAACCCAGATACAGTAGATATGGTACCTAAATTACCAACTCGTCCGCTGATGTTGGCAGGACATACCCATGGTGGGCAAGTTGAGTTGCCATGGTTAACCGATTATGTGATGAAAAAAGTATCGATTTTAGGGCATAAAAAAGGTTTATATCGGCATGATCATGCTGATGTTTTTGTGACGGTGGGCACGGGCATGGTGGGTGTGCCGTTTCGTTTTGGCGTGCCGCCTACCATTGATATTATTGAATTGTTATGACATTAATTTAAATAAAAAACCAGCCTCGGCTGGTTTTTTAATGTGATTTTATTTACTTAGATTTGATTGTTCACATCATCATGCTTGGTTTCACGAATCAGTAAAAAAGCCATTAAAGATAAGATAGATGCCGCACTCAGGTAATAGCCGACTGCTGCTAAGCCATAGCTGGTGGCAAGTTTAGTAGCAATGAGTGGGGCAAAAGATGCACCAAAAATACCTGCCAAGTTAAAGGTCAAGGCAGAACCTGTGTAGCGAACAGAAGTTGGAAAAATCTCGGATAAGACCGTACCAATTGGCCCATAGGTCAGTCCCATAATGGCCAAGCCAATGCACAGGAAAATAAAGACCACCCATGTACTGCCCGAAGCAAGCATATCGGCAAAGAATAAACCAAAAATCGCTGAGATAATACACACTGCAATTGACGTAGTTTTACGCCCAAATTTTTCTGCCAATACCGCAGACAAAGGAATAAAAGCCGCAAAGCATAAGGTGGCTAACAGTTGAAGTTTTAAAAACTCTTCACGTGAATAGCCTAATTGTTTGGTGCCCCATTGTAAGGCAAATACCGTGGTTAGATAAAACACCACAAAGGTACAAATAGCAGCTACGGTACCTAAAACCAGCATTTTAGAATGCTTTTTAAAGACCTGAATAAATGGCACATTCACTTCTTTTTGTTTATTGAGCACTTTTTGAAAGGCTGGGGTTTCATGTAATTTTAAGCGAATCCATAAACCTACAATGACCAGTAAGGCACTGGAAATAAATGGAATACGCCAACCCCACGCCATAAAGTCTTGTTCAGACATTAAAGCACCTAAAGTTAAGAAAGAGCCTGTCGCCAGAATGAAGCCAATGGGTGCGCCTAATTGCGGGAACATACCATACCAAGCTCGCTTGCCTTCGGGTGCATTTTCAGTGGCTAATAGTACTGCCCCCGACCATTCTCCACCTAAGCCTAAGCCTTGTCCTAAACGGCATAGTGCCAAAAGTAAGGGTGCAACAATACCAATTTGTGTATAAGTTGGCAGTAAGCCAATACAGACGGTGGAAATGCCCATGGTCAGTAAGGCTGCAACCAAGGTGGCTTTGCGCCCAATCCGATCACCCAAATGTCCAAACAGGGCTGCACCAATAGGACGTGCAATAAAGGCAATTGCAAAGGTGGCCAGTGACTGAATGGTGGCAGTCATTGGGTCGGTACTGGTCGGAAAGAACAGATAGGGGAAGATGATCACTGCCGCAGTGGCATAGATATAAAAGTCAAAAAACTCGATGGTTGTACCGACCAAGCTTGCAGTCAGTACTCGAAATTTAGAATTTTGAGTCGGCTGTTCAGCGGCAGCAGTAGATGAAGATGCCATACAGGACCTTATGTAAGTGAATTTGAAAATATAATTCAGCACAGACAGAAGAGGTGCAGCTGTAATCGCAAATACTTCTTGCAGTTATACTTTTTTGAACAAGAAATAAGTCAAAAGATGTTATCTCAGGACTTAATCAAATACTGAGAAATCCACACATGATGGATGACTGTATCTTTAGAGCGATTAAATCACATACAGATAAATTGACAAAAAGTGCGCTCCTGCACCAATCAAGACAAATACATGCCAAATTGCGTGGGTATATCTTACGCGTTTTAAGGCATAAAACAATGCACCCACCGTGTAAGCAAGGCCACCAATCAGTAAAAAAGTTAGTGCTTGGCTGCTTAAATAGGCCTGCATATCATCCATGACCAAAACGGCCAACCAGCCCATGACCAAATAAGCAATTAAAGAAATTTTATGAAAACGGTTGATAAATACCAGTTTGAACAAGGTGCCAATTAGGGCAATGATCCACAGTGCAATTAATAAATATTGTGCTTTGGGCGTAGGGATGGCAATAGAGAGAAAAGGGGTGTAGGTGCCTGCAATTAAATAATAAATGGCAGTGTGATCAAGCTTTTTATAAAAATAGCGGCGGTCTGCAGCAGTTGCCATGTGATACAGCATAGAGGCAGAAAAGAGCAACACCATACTAATGGCATAGGCCCATAAACCTAGCCATTGTCCTGTACTCAGGTATGCGCCTTTGATCAGTAAAAAAATACCGCCAATTAATGCCAAAGCTGCACCAATACCATGGCTCAGATAGTTAATCCGTTCCTCTTGATGGTCATAATCTGGTACTAAAGGCGCATTCAATTTCATAGGTGTTCTTTTTTATTTATACAACTGTATAGTAATTCAATTTTGCTTTTAGGGTAATAACATTTAAACTTGAATTGTAATTTTTTCAGGTTTTCACTATGTCGACTTTGGCTTCTCCCTCTGTGCAGGAACAACAATTCTTGGAGGCTTTTCAGCAAGCCATTGATACACAAAAACTTGATCGTGTGGTACTTAGCCAGTACAAAGGCGAATTGGAACAATTAGAAAAAATTACCCTGCGTATTATTCAACTCAATCAAGAGCAGGTATTGAGTTGTTTGTATCGTCATAAAACGCAGGATATCACCAAAAATTATCCTTTGGCGCAAGCCCAATCACAATTGAGTCAGTTATTGGCAGATTGTAAACAGGCGAATTTATTTACCCTAGATCAAGAAATTCAGCTTAAAAAGAATAAAAAGAAAGCCATGCTCAGTATGAGTAAAGCGGTAACGTCTGCTGCAAAACCCAAAGAGCAACAAGGGCATGATCGTGAAAAGCAACGCTATGTCGAGCAAAGTAGTCCTTTTTTACAGCCTCTAGGTATTACTGATGCGCAGGCGCAGATTATTCCAAGCATGGCGCGTAAGTGGAAACAGATTAATAAATTTATTGAAATTTTTGCGGGTGCATTGGCGCATATTCATCTTTCTGAGCAAAGCGTGCGTGTGGTGGATTTCGGTTCAGGTAAGGGCTATTTGACCTTTGCACTGTATGATTATTTGCAAAAGCAGCAATTGAAACCTTGGGTTACAGGGGTGGAATTGAATCCGAAAATGGTCGAGTTTTGTCAGTCTGTAGCAAAGGCGGCAGATTTTCAGCAGCTGGACTTTTTTCAGGGTGATGTCCGTACCTATCAACCTGAACACTTGGATGTCATGATTGCATTACATGCCTGCGATGTGGCAACAGATTTTGCAATTCATACGGGTATTCGCCTGAATGCACAAATGATTATGTGTGCACCGTGTTGTCATAAAGAATTGCGTCCACAATTGCAAAGTCCGAGTGTGCTTAAACCAATGTTGCAGTTTGGCATTCATGCAGGACAGCAAGCAGAAATGTTGACCGATACCATTCGTGCATTATTGCTTAAAGCCTATGGCTATGACACCAAAGTGTTTGAGTTTGTCTCGTTGGAGCATACCAGTAAAAATAAAATGATTTTGGCGACCAAGCGGGCAGATGTTCATCAACCTGATCAAGCAGTTTTGGCTCAAATTCGCGAACTGAAAGCCATGTATGGTATTCAGAAACATTCTTTGGAATTGTTGTTGAATGATCAGTGGGATCAGCAGGGGATTGGCTGTAAATGCTAAGGTCGATGGGCTTGGAGTAAATAATGCAAAATTATGAAATTCAGTCGGATGATTGGGCGCGCCTAGCTGCAGATGCTAAACCCATTCGTGAGCAGGTGTTTATACAAGAGCAGCACATTTCCCCTGAAGATGAGTGGGATGCACAAGACGCAATTGCCTTGCATTTTGTTGTTTATCTAGCAGGGCAAGCTGTTGCAACAGCACGCTTGTTGGAAAATCATAGTATTGGTCGTGTGGCTGTATTGAAGTCGCAGCGTGGTTTAGGTCTCGGACGTGTGTTGATGCAGCATATTATTCAACTGGCACGGCAGCAGTGCCGCCCAGAGGTCAAGTTGTCTGCACAGGTGCATGCAATTCCGTTTTATCAAAGTTTAGGTTTTTACGTTGAAGGTGAATCATATTTAGACTGTGGTATTCCGCATGTGGATATGCGTTTGCAGTTCTGATTTTTCCTCATTTATTTTTTATTATTTGGCTTTTATAAAAAATCGCCATGTTTCATTGGAAACATGGCGATTTTTTTGATTGATTTCTGCTAGCGCAAATTAATGTCCATGCGTGTTGGCAGGTGCTTGCTCGTGGCTTTCAGGCATAGCAGCATGTTCAGTTTCAGTCATAGCATGTGCATCTGCTGTAGGTGCAGCTTTTAACGCTTCTCGAGCTTCACGGTCAGCTTGTGCCTTTGCAATTGCTTCTTGTGACATAGCTGGTGCATTTTTAAACGCATGTTGTTGGGTATTTTGCTTTTGTTGCTGGCTTGGCATGTAATCTGGTTCATTGGTAACGGCCAACCAGAAAATAAACATGAATATTCCACCCAAAATACAGAAAATAAAGAGTGCTTTCCAACCCCAAGGCGATTTTTCAGGAGTAAGGTGTTCAGTCATGTGTATCTACCCAATTTGAATCTATATCTTAAAATTATGTAACTTTATAACATAAAATGCATAAAAAACGGATTAAATTCTGTGCGTGTTAGCTTTTTGGGGTGATTTTAATCAAATAAAAAGAGGGATGGTGTATCCCTCTTGAATTGTGAAGTATGGGACTAAATGGCTAAATGACTTTAGCACCTGCAGCAACACGCTCTTGCAAGAGTTGAGGTGGGCTAAAGCGCTCACCATATTCTGCTGATAATTGCTGCGCGCGTACTAAAGCCTGATCTAAACCATATTGATTAAGGAATTGCAAAGCACCACCCGTCCATGCAGGGAAGCCAATACCAAAAATTGAACCAACATTGGCATCAACCACAGATTCTAAAACACCTTCTTCTAAGCAGCGTAAGCTGTCTAGCGCTTGCACAAATAAGAACCGATCAATCATGTCTTGTTCAGATATTTCAGTGTTTTTATACCAGTGGCTTAAGCCTGCCCACAGTTGTTTTTTGCCTTGTTCTGGGTAGTCATAAAAACCTGCACCTGCGGCTTTGCCTTGACGTGAAAACTGATGAATCATGGTTTGAATGACATCATCTGCAGGAGAAGCGGCGCGATCTTTCCCCTGTGCTTGCAATGCTTTACGCGCTTCTTGTGCCACGTGTTCCGACAGTGTTAAAGATACTTCATCTTGAATGGCAAGTGGACCTACAGGCATACTTGCTTTTAAAGCTGCCATTTCAATTTTTGCAGGGTGCACGCCTTCGGCCAGTAAACGCAAACCTTCTTGTACAAAGGTGCCAAACACCCGACTGGTAAAAAAGCCGCGACTGTCATTCACCACAATTGGGGTTTTGCCAATTTGTTGCACAAAATCGAAAGCCTTAGCCAACGTGGCTGCATCTGTATTTTTTCCTTTAATAATTTCCACCAGCGGCATTTTATCGACAGGGCTAAAGAAATGCAGACCAATAAAACGGTTTTGATTTTGTGCTGCTTGCGCCAACTCACTAATGGGTAAGGTCGAGGTATTAGAGGCCATCACACCATCTTCAGGCAAAAATACTTCTGCTTCCTGTGTAACTTGTGCTTTAAGTGCAGTATTTTCAAATACAGCTTCAATGATTAAGTCACAGCCTTGTAAATCTGTTGCCTGTGCGGTTGGATGGATCTGGGCAAGAATTTGTGCAGCACGTTCTGCATGGATACGGCCTTGGGCAACTTGTTTATCGAGCAGTTTTTGGCTGTATGCTTTGCCTTTTTCAGCCTGTTCAATAGACACATCTTTGAGCACCACCGCAATGCCTTTAGTTGCGGTTGCGTAGGCAATTCCTGCGCCCATCATGCCTGCACCTAAAATCCCGACTTTTTGTACTGAATTGACAGGAATCTCTTTAGGGCGGCTCATCCCAGATTTAATTGCATTTAAGCCATGCCAGAACGTGCCAATCATATTTTTAGAAATTTGGCCTGTCGCAAGCTGAGTAAAATAGCGTGATTCGATTCGCAGCGCCGTATCAACATCGACCTGAGCACCTTCAACCGCTGCCGCCAGAATTGCTTCAGGCGCAGGGTAACAGCCTTTGGTTTTATCACGTAAGATGGCAGGGGCAATTGAAAGCATTTGTGCTACAGCAGGTGTTGCAGGTGTTCCGCCTGGAATTTTATAGCCTTTGGCATCAAACACTTGTTGTGATTGTGGGTGTGCCAAAATCCATGTACTGGCTTTGCTGAGCAGTTCTGTTTCATTGTTAGCAAGCTCATGCACCAAACCCAAACTTTGTGCTTTTTCTACACTCAGTTGTTTGCCTTCCATTAAAAGTGGCAGGGCAGTTTGTAAGCCTAGTAAGCGCACCATCCGCACAATTCCGCCACCGCCTGGTAATAAGCCTAGCGTTACTTCAGGCAGACCAAATTTAGTTTTGGGGTTATGAATAGCAATACGATGATGACAGCACAATGCCAGTTCCCAACCACCGCCAAGTGCTGTGCCATTCAAGGCAGCCACCACAGGAATACCACGGGTTTCGATATAACGTAGCTGCGCTTTTAAGCTTTCAATCATCTCAAAAAAAGCTGTGGCCTGTTCAGGTTGAGTCTGAATCAGTTCATCTAAGTCACCGCCTGCAAAAAAGGTTTTTTTTGCAGAGGCCATGATAATGCCCGCTACTTGTTCATCAGCCTGTAATTGTTGTATGACCTGTTGCAGCGCATCTCGAAAGTCTGCATTCATGGTGTTGGCAGATTGATTTGGCGAGTCAAAAGTTAGAATGACAATATTATCGGCATTTTTTTGATAGTGAATGGCGCTCATTTTGTACTCCTTATACTCGCTCAATAATGGTGGCAATTCCCATACCACCACCTACACATAATGTGGCCATGCCGCGTTTTTTATCTTGTCGTTCTAACTCATCCAACAAAGTGCCTAAAATCATGGCACCTGTCGCACCTAAAGGGTGCCCCAAGGCAATTGCACCACCATTTACGTTCACTTTGGCAGGGTCAACTTTCAGTTCCGTGATAAAACGCATCACCACAGCGGCAAAGGCTTCATTGACTTCAAATAGGTCAATATCTTCAATGTTGAGTCCTGCTTTGGCCAAGGCTTTACGTGCTGCAGGTGCTGGCCCTGTAAGCATGATCGCAGGGTCTGTGCCGACCAATGCAGTGGCTAAAACTTTAGCGCGAGGTTTTAAGTTTTGTTGCTGTACCGCTTGTTCAGATGCAATCAAGACCAGTGCTGCACCATCTACAATACCCGATGAATTGCCTGCATGATGCACATGATTGACTTGTCCAGCTTCAGGGTATTTTTGCAGGGCGATGGCATCGAACCCCATTTGCCCCATCGTTGCAAAACTTGGTTTAAGCTGAGCCAAGCTTTCAGCCGTGGTCTGTGGTTTGATAAATTCGTCTTGTGCCAAAATGACCACACCCGCCTGATCTTTAACTGGTACGATGGAGCGCTCGAAATATCCCAAAGCTTGGGCTGCTGCTGCTTTTTGTTGAGATGCAGCTGCAAATTGATCGACCTCGGTGCGGCTATAACCATCGAGTGTGGCAATTAAGTCAGCCCCGATACCTTGTGGAATAAAGTCACAGGCCATATTGGTTTCAGGATCAAATGCCCAAGCACCGCCATCTGAACCCATTGTCACACGTGACATAGACTCCACACCGCCCGCAACAATTAAATCTTCCCAACCTGAACGAACTTTTTGTGCTGCTAAATTAACGGCTTCTAAGCCTGAAGCACAAAAGCGATTGATTTGTACCCCTGCAACATCATTGTCCCAACCTGCGGCAATTGCTGCAGTTTTGGCAATATCTGCACCTTGATCACCTATAGGTGTGACGCAGCCTAAAACAATATCATCGACTTGAGAGGTGTCTAAGTTATGTCGTTGCTGTAATTCATTCAATAAGGTGGTGAGTAGGCGAATAGGTTTTACTTCATGTAAAGCACCATCTCTTTTTCCTTTGCCGCGCGGGGTGCGAATGGCATCAATGATATAGGCCTCGCTCATAATCAATCCTTTGTCGATAGTTTTCTTAGTGATTGCTTTTGAGTGTAAACAGAAAATGCTGAAGTGCAATGATGAGAACGGTACAGGTCAGTGAAGTTTTTTGCCAATACTGCAGTATGGTTTGATTACTGTTGTGGATGAGGAAAGTGCTGTGTGGTACTTAAAAAAAGCCCTTGCAGTGTGCAAGGGCGATTAACTGGAATCACAGGTGAGTGTGAATTTTTAGTTGTGAATTAATGATAACCATGCAACTGACGATATAAACCAGGGGTTACACCAGTCCACTTTTTAAATGCACGGTGGAAGGTACTGGTTTCACTAAAGCCAACTTGTTGTGCGACATCTTCAAGGGTCAGTTCAGGATTGAGTAGCAAGTGAATCGCTGCATCACGACGCAAGGCATCTTTCACCCCTTGATAGCTTTTGCCTTCTGCTGCCAAACGACGACGTAAAGTTTGTGGCGATAAGTACAGCATAGAAGCAACATCGTTCAGGGTTGGCATTTCTTCGCCAATCTGACTCTTTAACACATCGCGAATACGTGAAGTTAAAGAATTGGTGTTTTTAAATTTCACTAACAATTGTGCAGGTGCAGTTTTTAAGAACTCGTCTAAAGTTTCCTGCGTTTGACGAATTGGTAAATCCAAATAGTCAGCTGCAAAGGTAATTTCGGTACGTGGCATATCAAATTGCATTACAGGTGCAAAGAATAGCGCATCGTATTCATCTGCATGTGCAGGACGAGGATAGCCAAAATGCACACGCTCTAAAGGCAAGCGACGCTCTATTAGCCAAGAGGCCAAGCCGTGCCAAATCATTAACATGCTTTCAGTAATGAAGTGATCAGGATCCATAGATTGTGGAATAGACGGCACTAGGCGTGCTTCGTGTTTGTCACGTTCTAAGGTTACAGACCAGTCATCACCAAACAGTTTGTAGAATTGAGAGGAGAGTTCTAAGGCATCGCCCAGTGTTTTGGCGTGAATCACCAATTGACACATAATTGCGAATGTTCCTAAACGACGTGGTTGGCTGTCAAAGCCAACGTGCTCGTCTTGAGTCACCATCCACAACATTTTTATAAAGCGCGTGTATTGTTCAGGTGAAATACGTGCTTTCGGTTGGCGCAGCAGTTCCGCCTCAATACCGACATGAGATAATAAGGTTTCGACATCCATACCGAGTCGTTTGACACCTGTGAGCGCAGCATTGACAAAATGGATACTAATGGTATCTCGGCTCATGTTAAATCCTTCAGTCTCTTTTGTATTCACGTAAGCTTGACCTAAATGACGCTAAAAAATTGAAATTGGCAATTTACAATACCAATTTTACTTATTTTACATAATAAATTGCCGAAATGATCAAGGTAAATGGCTGAAGATGACATTGTGTTACAGTTTTAGTGTTTATAAGATAAACGGAAAATCAGAAAAAATGGCGTAATCACAACAATGACACATGCACTGAACGGTTTAAAAGTTTTAGATTTTTCCACCTTGTTGCCTGGCCCATTTGCAAGTTTATATTTGGCAGATATGGGTGCAGAGGTGATTCATATTGAGTCTGCGACAAGGCCTGACTTAATTCGTATGTTTCCGCCCTATGCCAATGGACAGGCCACTTCACACAGTTATTTAAACCGCAACAAACAGTCCATTACTCTCGATTTAAAATCGCCAGACAGCATTCAATTGATTTTGGACAAAATTGGTGAGTTCGATATTGTATTGGAGCAATTTAGGCCTGGTGTGATGCAGCGTTTAGGGCTGGACTATGCCAGCTTGGCAAAAATTAATCCACGACTGATCTATTGTTCCATTACAGGTTATGGGCAAACGGGCGATTATAAACATCGGGCAGGGCATGACATTAATTATTTAGCCTTGGCGGGAATTGCAGGGCACAGCGGACGTCAAGCAGGCGGGCCGCCACCGCTAGGTATTCAGGTGGCCGATGTAGCAGGTGGTTCATTGCATGCTTTGGTTGGAATTTTGAGTGCGGTGATTGAGCGTCAGCGCAGTGGCTTAGGGCAATATATTGATATTTCGATGACCGATTGTGCAGCCACATTAAACAATATGGCAGCTTCTGCCGTTTTGGCGGCACAGGAGCCTCAATATGCTGAGCAATCTTACTTAAATGGAGGCAGTTATTATGACTATTATGAAACGGCCGATGGTCGTTATCTTTCGGTGGGCAGCTTAGAGCCACAATTTATGCAAGGCTTGGCACAAATTTTAGATTTGCCCATTTTGCTCGAAAAAGGCACATCTTTAGACCCGCAAGACCATATACAAGTGAAACAAGCCATTCAGGCCAAGATTAAAGCGCAAAATTTTGCCACGTGGCAGCATATCTTTGCACAACACGATGTTTGTGTAGAACCAGTTTTAACTTTAGATGAAGCTTTACATTCCCCCTTGGCACAGCAGCGTGGTTGGACTGTAAATGTTCCAATCCAAGGCAATGCCACACAAACCGAAACTCAGTTGGCTTGTCCTATTAAATTTTCACGTTCAAAAATGCGCTATGACTATATTGGGCAGGCTTTAGGTGTAGGACAATGGTGATCATGCTCAATAGCTAAAAATATGTAGGAAACTCAACTTAAACACGAAATAAAAACGAAGATAGATGCTTTAGCATAAAAAGTGCTAAAGCATGCATTATTTTGTGATAGCTATGTAAAAGGTCTGGAAATTTCGGCAAAGGCTTGCAGGCTGTGCCATTGCAATGTCTTATCAATAAAATCGCTAAGAAATATGTAAAAAACACATTTTGTTGATAGATTGAATCTCGCTATGCTGTCAGCCGTGATAATAGAAATGACTAGCTGTACGCCATGTATTTATATACTGATTTCGATCAGCAACTGATTAATGAACGTGTTGCACAGTTCCGTGACCAAACGGAACGTTATTTAGCAGGCAAATTGACTGAAGACGAATATCGTCCATTACGTCTGCAAAATGGTTTGTATGTACAACGCTATGCGCCAATGTTGCGTATTGCTGTGCCTTACGGTCTGATGAACTCTAAGCAGTTGCGTAAAGTGGCGCAGCTGGCCAAAGACTATGACCGTGGTTATGCACACGTATCAACACGTCAAAATATTCAGTTTAACTGGCCTGCACTTGAAAATGTGCCAGATATGCTAGCTGAGCTTGCAACAGTACAAATGCATGCTATTCAAACCTCAGGCAACTGTATTCGTAACACCACCACAGACCAATATGCAGGCGTTGTGGCAGGTGAAATTGCCGACCCTCGTCCGACTTGTGAATTAATTCGTCAGTGGTCTACCTTCCATCCTGAATTTGCATTCTTGCCACGTAAGTTCAAAATTGCTGTTTCAGCACTTGAAGAAGTGGATCGTGCAGCGACTGCGTTTCACGACATTGGCGTATATATTGTTAAAAATGCGGCAGGTGAAACGGGTTACCAAATTAAAGTGGGTGGTGGTTTAGGCCGTACGCCAATTATTGGTAGTGTGATTCGTGAATTCTTGCCACGTGAAGATTTGATTGCTTATTTAGAAGCAGTATTGCGTGTCTATAACTTACACGGTCGCCGTGACAATAAATATAAAGCACGTATCAAGATTTTGGTAAAAGCGTTAACGCCAGCAGTATTTGCAGAAAAAGTTGAAGCTGAGTTTGCACATACAGTGAAAACTTTAAAAATTGATGCAGAAACTTTGCAGAAAATGGATGAAAACTTCACGCCATTTGCTTATCAAAACTATGCCGATGAAGATTTTAGCGAACTGTTTGCACAGTATCCAAAATTCAAGCAATGGTTCAACATCAATACCAATGCACATAAAGTGCAGGGTTACCGCATTGTCACGATTTCTTTAAAACGTGCGGGTATTGCACCGGGTGACATGAGCACCGAAGAAATGAATTTGATTGCAGACTTGGCCGATCAATATACCTTTGGCGAGTTGCGTACCACACACGAGCAAAACATTGCTTTGGTAGATGTACCACAAAAAGACTTATTTGCCTTGTGGCAAGTGTTAGATGCCAACAACTTGGCACGTGCGCATATTGGCTTTATTACCGATATTATTTGCTGCCCAGGCGGTGATTTCTGCTCGCTTGCTAATGCAAAATCAATTCCAATTTCAGAAGCGATTTCACGCCGTTTTGATGATCTAGATACCATCTACAACCTTGGTAAATTGGATTTGAATATTTCGGGCTGTATGAATGCATGTGGTCACCACCACGTGGGGAATATCGGAATTTTAGGTGTCGATAAAAAAGGCGCAGAATTCTACCAAATTACCCTCGGTGGTCATGCCGATCATGACGCTTCAATTGGCGATATTTTAGGGCCATCATTTGCTGCTGAAGTGATTCCAGATGTCGTGGAAGAAATTTTAAATACCTATTTAGACTTGCGTACCGAGGGTGAAGATTTTATCGACACTTATCGTCGTGTCGGCATCCAGCCATTTAAGGAGCGTGCTTATGCTTAATACCGCACTGCCTGTGCTCGCAAAAGATGGCACGATTGCAGAAAATACTTATCAAGTGATTGCTGAAGATGCTGCATTACCTCAAGGTGATGTAGTGTTAAGCGTTGAGCAACTTGATCAGTTGGCGCAAGTTTCAGGTAAAAAAGCGTTGTATCTCACCGTAGATGCTTCTCCAGAAAACCATGAATTTCCGCTTGCTGAACTAGATGCGATTTTTATTGAATTCGCTGGTTTTAATGATGGTCGTGGTTATTCGTTTGCAGCGTTATTGCGCCGTCAGGGTTTTCAGGGCGAACTTCGTGCCGTAGGTGATGTATTTAAAGATGTACTGAACTACATGAAGCGTGCAGGTTTTGATACTTTCGTGATCAAAGAAGGTAAAGATGTCAGCGAGGCAGCTGCCGGCTTAGCCGACTTTACCCATCCTTATCAAGCATCGACTGCTGTACCAAAACCGAATTATCAGACAGGTGCTTAAGTTTAAACACTTAAGTATTAGACCTGAAAACAGTATTGATTCTGTTGCAAAAAAAGCCTGCATTGCAGGCTTTTTGTTTGTTTGAAATTTAGAGTATGGATTGTTTTTTCGTTATTCTTCATGCTTTAATTTGGTGCAAAGTACTGTAGTATAAACACGCTTCTGCACCTCGAAATTCTGCTGTGGTGTTGTGTGCTGCATGCAAAACGCATCAAGATGGTGATTTAAAATAGATCATCATCTGATTTGTTTTTTAATTTTTTCATGATGAAGTGATTTGTCTTTATGCAAAATTCTATCCGTATTGGTATTGCTGGTTATGGCAATTTAGGTCGTGGTGTTGAAACGGCTATCCAGAAAAACCCAGATTTACAATTGGTGGGTATTTTTACTCGTCGTGCACCTGAAGCGGTTTCGCCTTGTTTTGCTGAAACACAAATGTTTCACGTAGATTCATTGTCAGATTTCCAAGACAAAATTGATGTGCTTATTTTATGTGGTGGTTCAAAAGACGATTTACCACAGCAAGGCCCTGTATTGGCTAGCCAGTTCAATATTGTCGATAGTTTTGATACCCATGCGCGTATTCCTGAATATTATGCTGCTGTAGATGCACCAGCTACAGCTAATCAGAAAACTGCCATGATTTCTATTGGTTGGGATCCTGGTATGTTCTCCATCAACCGCTTATTTGGTGAAGCATTGTTGCCAGATGGCGAAACGTATACCTTTTGGGGTAAGGGTTTAAGTCAGGGACATTCAGATGCAATTCGTCGTGTGGATGGCGTTAAAGCGGGCGTGCAATACACCATTCCTTCAACTGAAGCGATGGAAAAAGTACGTAGTGGTTCGCGCCCTGAATTAAGTACCAAAGACAAACATACCCGTGAGTGTTATGTGGTACTTGAAGATGGTGCAGATGCAGCAGCTGTGGAACAAGCAATTGTAACCATGCCTGATTACTTTGCAGATTATGACACCACGGTTAACTTTATTGATGAAGCGACTTTAGCTAAAGATCACCAACGTATGCCGCATGGTGGCTTTGTGATTCGCAGTGGTAACACCAGTGATGAACACAAGCAAGTGCTTGAGTTTTCTTTAAAACTAGAGAGTAACCCCGAGTTTACTGCAAGTGTTCTCGTCGCTTATGCACGTGCTTGCTACCGTTTAAACCAAATGCAGCAGTATGGTGCTAAAACCGCTTTTGATGTTGCACCAGGCTTACTTTCAATGAAATCGCCAGAGCAATTGCGTAAAGAAATACTCTAAATTTGCCCTAGGGGTTAAAAGCAAAAAAGGACTCAATTGAGTCCTTTTTTGTGGCTGAAATGTTTAGGCGAAGATGTTGCTGTTTTTACTCAAAGGGCAAATATTTACCGTCTTTGCTTTCATTCGCTTAGGTGAAAAGCACTAATCCTTTAGTGCGCCTCATCCCAGTTATTGCCTTTACCTACTTCTACCAGTAATGGCACAGAAATTTCCACCACAGATTGCATGACTTGCGCCAACTGTGGTGCAAGTTCATCGGCAGCATCCGCATCGACTTCAAATACCAATTCATCGTGTACTTGCAATAACATTTTGGCCTGTGCCTGAGGCAACATTTTATCGACTTCAATCATCGCCATTTTAATAATGTCAGCAGCAGAACCTTGCAGTGGTGCATTAATGGCCGCACGTTCAGCCGCTTTACGTACCATCATATTCCGTGCATCAATATCTGGTGTGTACAGGCGACGCCCTAAAATGGTTTCTACAAAACCTTGTTCAAGTGCAACTTGGCGGGTACGTTGCATATATTCATAAATGCCCGGATAGCGCTGGAAGTATTGTTTGATGTAGTTTTGTGATTCTTCACGAGTAAAACCTAGCTGACGAATCAAGCCAAATTCAGACATACCATAAAGTAAGCCGAAGTTTACGGCTTTGGCCTGACGACGCTGGTCTGAAGTCACATCTTCCAAAGCAATACCCAAAACTTCTGCAGCAGTACGACGGTGTACGTCTTGCCCGTGATTAAAAGCATCAAGCAGGGCATCATCTTGTGAAAAATGAGCCATCAAACGTAATTCAATTTGTGAGTAGTCGGCTGCCAACAGCACACGGCCTTCAGGTGCAACAAAGGCTTTACGAATTTGGCGGCCAATTTCAGTACGAATAGGAATGTTTTGTAGGTTTGGATCGGTGGAAGATAAGCGTCCCGTTGCGGTCAAGGCTTGGTGATAACTGGTATGCACCCGATGCGTATCCTTATTTGCCTGTTTCAGCAAACCATCGGTATAGGTGCTTTTTAGCTTAGATAAGCCACGGTAGTCTAAAATTAAGCCACTGATCGGATGTTCAATTTTTTCCAGAACACTTTCACTGGTGCTGTATTGACCTGTGGCCGTTTTCTTGCCGCCTTTAAGCCCAAGCTTATCAAACAGAATTTCACCCACTTGTTTAGGTGAGCTGACGTTAAAGTTTTCACCAGCCAACTTTACAATTTGATTTTCCAAATCTTGCATGGTTTGGGCAAAATCGACACCTAATTGATCTAAAAATTTCAGGTCAAGTTGAATGCCGTTTTCTTCCATACAGGTCAGCACACGAGCCACAGGCATTTCAATGTTGTGCAAAATATTGACCAATTCAGGATGTTTTTGTAGCTTCGCAGACAGCACTTCATATAAACGATAAGTGACATGCGCATCTTCTGCAGCGTAGTGTGCAGCCGTTTCAATTTCAATTTGATTGAAGGTTTTTTGTTTAACGCCTTTGCCTGCAATTTGCTCATACGATGTAGTCAGGTGACTTAAATATAAACGTGCCACATCATCCATGCCGTGTCGAGTTGCAATTGAGTTGAGCACATAAGATGCCAGCATGGTATCGAAATACCAACCTTGTAAATGAATACCATGATTTTCAAGCACATGCGCATCATATTTTAAATGGTGCCCAATTTTCTCGACCGCATTATTTTCTAAAATAGGTTTGATTTGCGCCAAGATTTGATCACGGTTGAGCTGCTGTGGTGCGCCTACATAATCATGTGCTAAAGGCACGTAATAGGCATCTTTTGCATCAAACGCCACAGAAAAACCAACAATTTCCGCAACTCGATAATCTAGACTGGTGGTTTCCGTATCAAATGCGAAACGCTGTGCCGTATTCAGACGTTGCAGTAAGGCATCCCAGTGCTGTGCATCTAAAATGGTGTGATAGCTTGCAGAACCCAGTTGATCATCTACGCTACTTTGAGTGGCCTGATCTTCTGTCGCAATTTCACTGGTTGTCGGTGGTGTCACTGTTTTTGCCGCTTGCTGATAATTACGGTTGTTTGGATTATTTGGATGATCCAGCGATTGCAGCTGATTACGGAACTCAAGTTCGGTATATAAATTACGTAAGGCTTCGACATCTGGTTCTTGTAGTTTTAGCTCAGAATAACCAAAGTCCAAGTCCAAATCACAAACGATACTGGCCAGTTGATGGTCTAATGCGATGCCATCTGCGTTATCTTTAATATTTTGTCCAACTTTGCCTTTAATATTGTCGGCATTTTCTAAAATAGCACCAATGGAGCCGTATTCGGTCAGCAATTTGGCTGCAGTTTTGGCACCAATACCAGGTACGCCCATAATGCCATCCGAGGCATCGCCCATTAGGGTCAGGTAATCAATAATTTGATGAGGCCATACTCCAAACTTGTCAAACACCGCCTGAACATCCATCGGCTTTTCTTTGAAGCTGTCTTCAAGGGTGACTTTTTCAGTCACCAATTGCGCCATGTCTTTATCGCCAGTAGAAATCAGTACTTGCTGTCCTTCGGCCTCTGCACGTTTGGCCAGTGTGCCAATAATGTCATCGGCTTCAGCGCCAGGCAGCATAAATAACGGAATACCCAAGGCACGAATTAAGGCATGTAAGTATGGAATTTGCTGAGATAGCTCTTCAGGCATACTTGGGCGGTCACCTTTATAGATAGGTGATAATTCATGGCGAAAAGTTGGTTCAGGCGTATCAAAAATAACAGCCATGTGGGTTGGCTGGGTGCGACGCATGAGTTTTTGAATCGCAGAGATTGCTCCACGAATTGCATTGGTATGTAAACCAGTTGACGTGGTTAATGGTGGTAGTGCGTGAAAGGCACGAAATAGAAAATATGAGCCATCGACCAAGACAAATGGTGGCATGGATTGATTCCTTCTGCAAATAAGCAGTTTATTGTACGTGATTTTTGCAGTTGTCGCAGAAACTGATTTTTAGTGCAAGTGGACAAGCGGTCGAAGCGGTTACTGAATTGCTGATGAATCCTGATTCAGAATCAGGCTGGCTGTTGTATGATCAGAGCCAAGAGAAAATATAAGCACAATGAAGAGCAATGCAGACAAGGCAGAGTGAAATTCGAATCATTTGGTTCATGGTATTGATGGTTGTTGCAATGGGTGCATGGTGGTTGGATGTACCCATGCTGAGTTATGTGTGCGCGATTGCGGCGGGTATGAGTATCATGCTGTATGGTGGGCGCGTGCAACAAGCCTTGGAATACAACATAGATGCACGAACTATGCGCTATGTACCTACTTCAAAAGTGCCGATGTATTTGGCAGCAATGATTGCCATGCTGGGTATGTTGCTGGATTGGTATTTGATTGTGTCGCTTGCTGTGGGTGCATGGATTTTTCTGTTGTTGCGTTGGCTTTCTCGTTTGGAGCAGGCAGTTTATCAAATTCAGCAACGGCAGCAAACAAGTGCATCTCAAACAGAGGTGTCTACTACAAATACATCAGCACCGTATGTAACCACTACAGATGTAGCAGCAACTGTTACCCTTCAAAATGCTATACCTGAAAGGAAATACACGCCAGAAGATGACATTGCTGAATCGAGAATTGATTTAGCACAGACTGGGGCAGACAATTCTTCTGAGTTATCGACTCAGTCAGTTCCATCTCAAGCTATTTTGGCAACTCAAGCAGAACAGTATTTTGTTGAAAGTCATGCTGTAAATCAAGATTTCATTCATCCACCTGCGCAGACATCATCACAAACACGGACATCTCATCCTAGTTTACTCGAGCAGGCGCAAACATGGTTATTGCACGGCAATCCTGTCTTGAAAGTCGCCATTGTCGTATTGTTAATAGGTGTGGTGTTGCTGCTACGCTTTGCCACCGAACATTGGCAATTTAGTTTGGCAGTCAAACTCATGTTTGTTGCAGCTGTAAGTGCTGCGGTGACTGTATTGGGTTATTTGCTACGTGCAAAAAATCGGAGCTTTGCTTTAGGGGTGCAAGGTTTAGGTTTGGCAGGGCTGTGTCTGACCTTGTTTTTTGCCTATTACAATTTGGTCATTCCCAATTTAGCGATAGCCAGTGTGTGTTTTATCGCTGTAATGTTGCTCACACTTTGGCTGAGTTTGAAACAACAGTCCATCGAACTGGCATTAATGGCAATGTTGATTGCTTATTTTGCGCCCTTTACCTTACCTGTTCGCAATGCTACAGCCATTGAATTGATTGCCTATTATTTAGGGATTAACGTCGCGGTAGCAATTTTAAGCAGTGTGCGCCCTTGGAAATACCTGAATCAGGTTGCATTTTTAATGACGGCTATCGTGGGTGGTGGCTATGCCTTTTATCATGGATATGTGTTTGAACGTCAGGTTTTAAGTGCTTTATTGTTGGCACATGCGGCAATTTTTATTTGGCTCGGTTTTCGCTTTAGTCAACTCTTGGCACAGGATGATGTCGCCACTTTCCAATTCAAACCTATTTTGGACCTTGCCCTGATTTTTGGTGCACCTATTGTCGCCTACGCCTATTTATATGTGATGTATTTTGAAGAAACTCGATGGCAAGCGGCTTTTAGTCTGGTCTTTGCTGTGGTTTTTGCAGCCTTATATACGCTGACCCGACAGCGTTCACAAACCAAGTTTATTGCACAGAGTTATTTTAGTCTGATGCTGATTTTCAGTTTGCTGATACCGCCTATTTTATTGCCTGAGCAATGGAGCGTGATTGGGTGGGCACTGCAAGGTGTGGCAGTTTTTGCTTTTGCTTTAATTAAAGTCTCTTCAATCAGTCGTTATTTGGCTTTAGGTTTGTTCGCTGTTGCAGGGCTATCAGGACTGTATTACTTGGTGGAGCTGCCATATTTTGAACCCAGTATTTACTGGGTGCTTAGTCTGAGTTATGCCGCTGTGGTATTAATGGCCAACAGCAAAGCAGATTTTCGAGAACAACTCAGCACAGGTACGATCAGCATATTTTGTTTCATGCTGCTGTCTGCCAGCAGTCTGTGGTTGTGGTTAGGTCTAGATAGCTTAGCTGGCGAATATGCCATGGTTTGGACGCTGCTGGCAATCGTCACAGCCTATGTATGTATGAATGAAGTCATACTTTCACGACAGGCCACGTGGTCTTGGCTACTGCCAAAGTGGTTGGGACTCACTCCAGTCATGTTCGCTGCTTTATCTTTAGTGATCAGCCGTGATTATGATGGGGCAATCCAATGGGTATCAGGCACAGAGCGAATGCTATTTGCACTATTTGCACTTTTACTCAGTGTTTTGTGGTTACGCCCTTTATGGACGGTACGCACCGATAAAGTCTGGGTGAGTTTAGGGCTGATTCCTGCCTTAGCACTGGCAAGTTTAACGCTGTTACCTGAGCATCCTTATAGCAGTGTGGTGATTTTACCGCTGATATTTGCAGCATGGTGCTGGTGGCAAAAGCCAGAGTCAGACTGGCGTATGTTCTGGTATGCGCGCAGTAACTTGGTCTTAATGCTATTTTGGATGTTGTGTTCACAACTGCTCAATGAGCAGGCATTTTATGGCTATGTTTTGCCAATTTTGAATCCATTTGATCTGGTCAGTATCGCCATGTTGGTGGCTATTTTATGGATGCTGAATTTACAGCGGAAAACTGATTTAGATCAGGGCTTAGCTGCGGTGATTATGGTTGTCAGTCTGCTATGGTTAAGCAGTTATGTTCTTTTGCGTGCCTTGCATTTGTATTTAGGTACGCCAATCAACGAGATTGCCGTTTGGCAAGATGCCACCGTACAGTTAAGCCTGACTGTACTTTGGGTCAGTTTGGCATGTATTGCAATGTGGATTGCCAGTTTCAAGCAATTACGTGCCTTATGGATTCTAGGTAGCAGTATTTTGGTGATGGTGACCTTGAAACTGGTACTTTTGGATTTATCCAATATTGGCACTCTTATGCGGGTACTCTCATTCTTTGCGGCAGGACTGGGTATGCTGCTGATTGCCTATATTGCTCCAATTCCTGAACCTGATCTTGCTAAAAACAACAGTTCGCCATCTTCTAAAACTTAAGATGGCGCTCAGGTTGTATTTATGACGAAGTGGGTGTGATTCAAAACGATTACTTTAAGTCAGGTTCTCGTTTGAGTTCTTTAGCATTGGCGTACTGATCAAGTTCGTCATTGCTCAAGGGGCGTGATAATGGATGATCAACAAAACCCATTTTTGGTACAGGAATTTCAATGCAATTGTCCAAGAAACCATTACGAATACGTTCTTGCATTTCATCACGTACTTTTAAGAAGTTTTCTTGCTGACACCACACTGCAAATAACAATTCAATTGAAGACTCTCGGAAAGCTGTAACCGTCACTGCTGGTTTTGGGTCAGATAAAACTAGCGGATATTGATTGGCGACACTCAGCAAGACTTCACGTACTTTAATAATATCTTCATGGAAATTAATGGCGAGCGTAATTGGAACACGCCGTATTGGAAATTTGGACAGGTTATGTACAGGGGCACGAATTAATTGTTCATTGGGCAAACGCACATAAATATTGTCTTGGGTCAGTAATTTCACTGAAAGCAAGTCAATTGAAATCACTTCACCCTCAATGGTATGCCCACGAATCAGGGTAATTTGAATGGTATCACCCACCTCAAAAGAGCCTTCACCAATCAGGAACATACCACTAATTAAGTTAGAGGCTGATGTTTGGGATGCAAAACCAAGTGCTACCGTTAAAATACCTGCTGCGCCCAAGAAAACACTTAGCTTAAAGCCTGCCTCCTTAAGGCTAGCCATCACAAACAGCAGAAAAATAAAATAGAAAATTCCGCGTCGCCAGACCAGGCGTTGATGTGCATTAAAACGCGCACCGATGGTACGTACAAAGGTATTGGAAACAAAACGTGCAATTAAAAAACCAATGAGTGACAGTACCACTGCTACCAAAATTTCGGTCAAGCGATCTGTATTGACACTGGTAAATATCCCTTTGAGGCTGTTGGTGATTTCTTTGGAAATATTGGAATCTGCCATGACATCCTCTTAGAAAAATGACTCAAACATATTAAACAACGCACCTGCCGTTTCACGTGGTGGCTGTAAATAGGTGACTTCACCTGCATGTGGTGGTGTGCGGTTTTCAATCCGAATCCGTGGCGGGCGGTCTAAACCTTCATGCATGACTCTAATTTGTGAAGTCCATAAACGGCCTGTACTTTCACTAAAAAATAAAGGCAGCGCAGGTACAGGTACACTCATACGGTCAAAGCGCAATTGCTGATTACTGGTATTGTGAAATTCAATTGGAGTCACTGCACGAAAGGCACGTGGTTTGAGTTGATGTAATTCAGTACGACCATCCACCGCCGTGGCATAGCAAATTTCACCCGTACGATGATTCGGGCCAAACCAAGTGTCTTTGGGGCGAATAATAGGCAGGTCAAAAATGGGTTCACGTTGACCATCTACAAATCCTGCCATCCAAAGTGGCGTGCTGATATACAGTGTACCGCGTTGCCCTGCAGGAATATAAATTGGATCGACAGGTTTAATCACCACAGAGCGGTCTGCTAAACGTGGCATCAGTTGTAATTTGCTCTGTGTCGATTTGAACATATAGCGTTCAACTTTCACAGGTTGTGGAAAAGCAAATTCAGGATCATCAATCGTGTGCCATTGCTGTTCATAATCATATTGAATTTGCGGACGATAGTATTCCAAACGCCATTCTTGCATGCCGCGGGTTAAACGCAATAACAATGAACCAAATTGCCATGCTTTAGGACGATTAAGCTCAAACTCATAGTCACCCCACCATTTTAATTTGGATGAATCGAGTTCCGAAATCTCATGATTTTGTGACAATGGCCTATCCCTTTGTTGATAAATCAGTGAAAAACAGACTTCACGCTGTCATACGCTTAGAGTACACTCAAATTAAATTTTTTCATCATTATTATAATCGCTGATGCAAGTACTGAAACAATTACAAATACCGTATAGCTTTGCCAAACGGCATGGGGTACTGATTCGTTATGAAGGCGATCATGCCTTTATTGTACGTCGTGAAAATACTCCTATGCTTGCGATTCAAGAAGCACGTCGTTTTTTGGGGCATCCTGCGCAGCATCAACTTTGTAGCGATCAAGAGTTTCATCAATTATTAAGCAGCAGTTTTGCAGGCGATACTGGTGAATCTCAGCAAGTCGCGGCAGGGCTGGAAGATCATCCTGATTTACTCAGTTTGGCAGACTCTGTACCTGAAGCAGAAGACTTAATGGATCAGGAAGATGATGCACCCATTGTGCGTTTAATCAATGCCTTGTTGTCTGAAGCGATTCGGGTTGGTGCATCCGATATTCATATTGAATCATTTGAAAAGAAACTGTCGGTGCGTTTACGGGTTGATGGTCAGCTACGTGAAATTGTACAGCCTCGTCGTGAATTGGCGCCGTTGTTGGTGTCACGTATTAAAGTCATGGCCAAGCTCGATATTGCTGAAAAACGTATCCCGCAAGATGGTCGTATTTCGCTTAGATTGGCAGGTCGTGAGGTGGATGTACGTGTTTCAACACTGCCATCTTCACATGGTGAGCGAGTGGTGATGCGTTTGCTGGATAAGCAGGCAGGTCGTTTGAACATGACCCATCTAGGGCTTATGCAAAATGACTATGAACGTCTAAAACAATTGGTGCATCGTCCACACGGGATTATTTTGGTCACAGGGCCTACGGGTTCGGGTAAAACCACGACTTTGTATGCTGCATTGTCAGACTTGAATGATGGCTCTAAAAATATTTTGACCGCAGAAGACCCAATTGAATATCAGTTGGAAGGGATTGGGCAAACACAGGTCAACACCAAAGTGGATATGACCTTTGCACGTGCTTTAAAAGCGATGCTGCGTCAAGACCCAGACGTGGTGATGGTGGGGGAGATTCGTGATTTAGAAACTGCCGAAATTGCGGTGCAGGCGTCTTTAACAGGTCACTTGGTGCTATCTACATTGCATACCAATACTGCCATTGGTGCGGTTACCCGTTTAAAAGATATGGGAATTGAGCCTTTCTTGCTGTCCAGCTCCCTAATTGGCGTAATTGCACAGCGTTTGGTGCGTACCTTATGTTCACAATGTGCCACGTGGCATGACGCAGATGACTTTGAAAAAGAACTGTTTAAAAATGTGACAGATGCGACCGATTTAAAACTGCCGCAACCGAAAGGTTGTGATCATTGTTCACATATCGGTTTTACAGGGCGTACCGCCATTTATGAAATTGTGCCTGTAGATGAAGCGATGCGTCGTTTGATTCATGGCAATGCCGCAGAATATGAACTAGAAGATTATGCAAGAAAGCAGTCTGGCTCAATTCGTGAAGATGGTTTGCGCAAAGTTTTGGCAGGTAAAACTACCTTGGAAGAAGTCTTGCGTGTGACCAATGAGGCAGCTGAATAAGTTAGGCGATGACAGATCATTAAATGCTGATCTATAAAAAGACTTAAGGATGTTGAGGCATATAATCTAAAATAAAAAAGGTTGATCACAAAAAATGATCAACTTTTTTTATGGGTATTATTTTATGAAATCAAAATATTAAAATTGCAACAAACGACGATGCTGCATTAAGGGCATAGATTCACGGACTTTACTTTGTTCTGCTAAATCAAAGGGTACAGTAATCAGTTGAGCGCCTTCATTTTCCACAATTGCCAATAGTTGCCCACGTGAATTGGCTGCACCTGAATGCCCCCAGGTTTGGCGTTTTTCACCATGCCAACCTTGTTGTGCTGCACCCAGTACTTGACACTGACTGTCCATGCCACGTGCCTGCAACAACAATTGCCAATGCATTTGGCCTGTAGTGTAAGTAAAGGCTGAGGGTGCTGTTAAAATATTTGCACCTTGAGCACGTAAAGTTAAAGCCAATTCAGGAAAGCGCAAGTCATAACACACCATCAAGCCAATATTGCCAAAAGGTGTTTTTGCAACTACCGTTTCAGAGCCAGGTTCAAAAAATTTAGATTCCTGATAACCACCAACAGAGTCACCCACTTGCACATCAAACAAATGAATTTTGTCATAACGTGCTTCAGTTTTTTCAGGACTAATACATAAACTGACCGTGCGTACACGACCATCAGCAATTGTGGAGCCATCAGGGCGATAAGGGCACGGCAAAGTCCCCGCCACAATCCAGATTTGATGTTGATGTGCAAGCTGTTCTAAACGCTGTTGAATAGTTTCAAACTTTGCAGCAGTTTCACGTTGCTTGCCCGCTGCAAAGCAGACAAAATTTTCAGGAAAAACGATCAGTTCTGCACCATCGGCTTTACTTTGTTGAATCAATGTCTCAATGGTTTTGAAATTTTCTTCCAAATCGTTTTGAGAATTCATTTGTGCAACAGAAAGTAAAGTCATGGGTGCGCTCCAGTAAAGAGATCAGACATTTTGCTGGTTGTTTTCAGCACATTGATCCAGCGTATCTTGTTCTTTTTGTAGCTGTTTGACCAAAGGCTCAAACATATTTTGGTTGTTCTCATTCAGCTTCATGAGAGTTTTGTGTGCATCAAGTACGGTGGTTAGCATATTGCTATGAGTAACATGCTCTTCCACTAACTCGCGTGTGCAGACGGTTGGATCGCCACAGTAATTCAGAATCACAAACACTTGTCCTAAGCCCATGCTGTTGGCTAAGGTAGTAATGTCTGGATTGGTCGATAGCATGACGGCTTGAATTTGATGCACTTGTTTGAGTTTTAAGCCTAGTTTAGCCAATACGCCCAAAACTGTGCTGTCAATAAATGTGGTTTGAGTTAAATCTACAATTGCACCCACCACATTGGATTGCTGTTCAATTTTACTGAGTAGTTTGTCTAGACTAATACAAGATTGGGCACGCACTTCGCCAAAAAGCTTAAAGATATGCGTTCCATTCAAGCTTGCATATTCAACATGACCTGTTGACATATAAATGCCATTTGCAGAGAAGGATTAAATAATTATCCCATAGCGACTATGTAGACTCAAGTAGCTTACAGTCGTATATGCGAGGTGTAGATGTTAAGCGATTGAATAATCGTTTATTTTGTACGGCATAAACTCAAAATGGCAATGTCATCTGCCACATGGTCAGGGGCTTGGAAGGACTGATTTTGCAAATGAAAGATCAATTGCTCAAACTGTTCATTCAAGCCACCACTGTAAGGTTCAAGCGCACCATCAGAGCAAATAATAAAACGTGCCTGTTTATTTAAAACACATTCAAATTCTTCCACCTCTAAATCTTCAGTCAGCCCCAAAGGAAAGCTGCTGGTATTTAAAATTTTAGGTGCTTGATTGGGCTCAAAAATAATCGCAGGAGGATAATGCCCTGCACTGGACCAACGTAATTGGTGGGTTTCAATGTTTAAAATCCCACTAATCATGGTGATATGTTTTTCAATATTTTCTTGAACCAACATACCATTTAATTTTTTAATCAATTCACGTGGTGTTTTAGAGCGGCCATGAAACGCGGCCATCCATGACGTGAGCAGACTGCTGGTCACACCATGTCCAGAAACATCGGCCAAGTAGAACATAATTTCTTTGTCGCTGATTTTCCAATAGTCAAACCAATCCCCCGATAAATAAGCCGAAGGTTTAAACAACGTTTCAACTTGGTAATTGCAAAGCTCAATTGGATTCGGCAGTAATTTTTTTTGTAGTTCTGCAGCAGAAGGTAAGTCACGACTGTCTTGATTACGCTTATATTGCGCATCAATTTTGCGTAGGGCGTGTGGTGGGTTTTCGGGTAAACGATTCCATAACCAACCCGCTAAAGCACCTTGTTCCCAAGCCTGAACCAAGGCTGTACCTTCATCTTCAAAGGCTAAAACAATGGTGGGTAAATTCCATTGATGGGTTAAATAGTCTTGCACATCGGCAATGGCAATAATGGTTGGATCATACAAACTGATGTCATCTATGTGAATCATTTGCACACTAGGAAGTGTGTCGAGCACCTGTTCTAGATATGGAATATCACGTGTGGGTTGAATGAAATACATAGAGGCTTATGTTGACCCTGAACCTAAACAAAGCGTTACTATAACAATGCCTGAATACTCAAGGAAAGTAAAAACTCACCTTGAGTAAAATGTTTTACAAATTATTCTTTGCTTTCATCAGGCAGATTTATTTCTTCTTGATCATCAAAAAACTCTTCGGTTTCATCGTCCACGAAAGAAATACTTTCGGCATCTAGTCCTTTCTTTTCTGCAATTTCAAAGTTTTTACGTTGCAAATAAATATCACGTATTGCCGCATATTTATCGCCTTGTAAAACTTGTTCTACATCTAAAAGCTGAGAGCGTGTATCTAGACCACGCATGACTTGCTCAGACCAATATAAACGGTCATTGCCATCTAAAATATACTTTTGCGGACGAGCCTGACCATCTACTAGCGTTCCAAAACCATCACGGAAGGTGCTTGGGCCGTAAATTGGCAACATGACATAAGGCCCCGATGGCACGCCATAATAGCCTAGGGTTGTACCAAAATTTTCTTCTTCAGTGTCTAAACCTAAACGACGTGCAGGGTCAGCCATGCCTAAAGTGGTGATGGTGTTTAAGCTAAAACGTCCAAGAGTTTTAACTGCACGTAATGGACGACCTTGAATCAGTTGATTGACTGCATTCCAAGGTTCACCTAAGTTTTTACGAAATTGACGATAAGAACCGCGCACTTCTCCAGGTACTTTTTCTGTATATTGCACCGCAAGTGGACGTGCAATATTGCGGTCCAAAATGTCGTTTAAAGCATAAATTTGACGGTTCAAAGGTTGAAGTGGGTCTTTAACTTCATCGGGCTGAGCTGCATTGGCATTCACTTTTAAATCTTTGGCTTTTACATTTTTTAATTCTTTAAGCGCATCTAAACGACTGCTTTTGGTTTCAGTCGTATCTGTAACCATAACTTCAGCAGTTTCTGATTCAACTTCTTCAACTGAAGCGGTTGTTGCATGCGTAGAGGTGATGAATCCTAAAGAAAAAAGGCACACCCAAAGATATTTTTGTTGATACATAAAGAATCCTAGCGCTTAAATCTAAGTAAGCAAAAGCTGTTAAATAGCCGATGCGGATATAGTAACAGTTAATTTGAACGATGTATTAAAGCAAATTTGCTCAAAATATGTGTTAAAAAAATTAAATTGAACAAAAAAACAACGCCTGTAATGATTTTTATGAAAAAAGCCTTGCATGGCAAAATATTTGGCCTATAATGCACATCCATCGGCGGTGATGTTGATAAAAACTTGTTGAAAAACAACAGCTTGGTTGATTGATTTAAGATTAATTGAGTTTGTTTTGAGTAGATGGGTTTGAAAATAAAATCAACATTGCATGT
>NZ_JAAZQX010000023.1 GCF_012371325.1 Acinetobacter sp. A2
TCAAACCAAATGGCAATATTTCCGCGACTCATGAGTGCTCGGTTATATGCGGGCCAATTGGTTGTGCGGTAGATTTTCTGTGTAGGCTTCTTCATTTGAAAATTATATCGCTGAAAAAGCCTTTACAGATAGGTTTGTGCAACAAAGCCATCTCATAAATAAAAATTACACCTCACATAATTTTTGCTAATATGTATTAAAATTGTTCACCAAAAGTAAATGGCATGAAACACATCCTTATTCCTGTGCTGGTGGTGTTGGTGGTCGTGTTGGGTTACTTGGTCTATCACGAAGAAGCAAAGCGCAAACAAACCGAACTCAATCAGGTTTTGAATGAATCGGCAAATTTATCGCTCAAAAAAGCGGTTAGATCTGAAGTGCCAACCAAACAAGAAACTGATTAAAATTTATCGACTTAAGCCATACCGAGTGAATTACTCCATTTATCAAAGGATTGTGGCTGTCATTTCATCGTAAAAATTTAACTTTAATTCAAAAAACTGGAAATTAAAAAAAATCTCTATGGTATAATTTGCCAATCCAAAAACTCAATCAAGACACATTAAGTGTAGTTGGGTGTCTGATTGAATGAAGTAAAAATGAATAAGGCTGCATAAATGTTATGCGGCTTTTTTATTTACAATCTTGAAAATTGCATCTTGTTGAAATCAAATACTTGATTGTGAATTAAGTTTATTTTTACTGCGTACTTTTTATGCGGCACTATTATTATTGCAACACAAACCAAGTTTGAGTAATGACTTAAGGTTTGTGCATGTTGCTATTCAGTTCAATTACAGGGGCTAGGTCATGACGACTCCTAATCCATCTTCGGCAGGAATGCTTGAGCGCTTGTTTAAACTTAGCGAAAACAAGACCACATTCCGCACCGAGCTTTTGGCGGGTGTAACCACATTCTTAACCATGTGTTACATCATTATTGTCAATCCGATGATTTTATCTGAAACAGGGATGGATCATGGCGCGGTCTTTGTCGCAACCTGTTTAGCCGCTGCAATTGGCTGTTTGGTCATGGGGATTATTGCCAATTATCCAATTGCGCTTGCACCGGGCATGGGCTTAAACGCTTATTTTACTTATTCCGTATGTTTGGGCATGGGTGTACCATGGCAAACGGCATTGGCTGCAGTCTTTGTTTCAGGGATTATTTTCATTGCCATCAGCATGTTTAAAATCCGTGAAGCGATTGTCAATGCTATCCCGATGTCATTAAAACTGGCTATTGGTGGTGGAATTGGCTTATTCCTTGCCTTAATCGCACTCAAAAATGCAGGTGTTATTGTTGATAATCCTGCAACCTTGGTTGGTTTGGGGGATTTAAAACAACCTTCAGTTTTACTGGCATTGTTTGGCTTTTTAATGGTGGTGGTGATGCATCACTTTAAAGTTCGCGGTGCGATTATCATTAGCATTTTAGTCCTTACGGCCATTTCAACTGCATTAGGCCTGAGTGAATTCAAAGGCGTTGTAGGTGAAATTCCATCTATTGCACCAACATTTATGCAAATGGATTTTGAAGGTCTGTTTACGGCTAGCTTAATTGGTGTGATTTTTGTCTTTTTCTTGGTTGATTTATTCGACTCTACAGGCACGTTGGTTGGGGTTTCACACCGTGCAGGTTTGTTAAAAGATGGCAAACTTCCTCGTTTGAAAAAAGCCTTGTTTGCTGACTCATCTGCAATTGTAGCGGGGGCAGCATTAGGTACTTCATCCACCACACCTTATATTGAGTCTTCTGCAGGGGTTGCTGCGGGTGGTCGTACTGGTTTAACGGCAGTTATTGTTGGTCTATTATTTATTGCCTGCTTGTTCTTGGCTCCACTTGCACAATCTGTGCCTGGTTTTGCCACAGCACCTGCGTTGTTATTTGTCGGTGTGTTGATGATTCAAGGCATTGTGCATATTGACTGGGACGACATCACTGAAGCAGTTCCTGCATTCTTAACCGTGGTATTTATGCCGTTTACCTATTCAATTGCCGATGGCATTGCGATGGGTTTTATTAGCTATGCGTTAATTAAATTACTTACAGGCAAAGCGAAGTCTGTGCCGTATATGGTATGGATTATTGCAGCATTGTGGGCCTTAAAATTTGCCATGTTTGGCGGTTAATATTCTCAAACAGCAAAAGGGTGTAAACTCAGTTTACACCCTTTTTTCTTTCTTAAATTCTCCCATAAAATAGCAAAACAGGATGAAACATGAACCCATTAGAGTTAATTCGTGCATTGCCTAAAGCAGAATTGCATGTGCATATTGAAGGTACTTTTGAACCTGAACTGATGTTTGCCATCGCGCAGCGCAACCAAATTGAAATTCCTTATCAGTCGGTAGAAGAAGTTAAACAAGCCTATAACTTTCATAATTTGCAGTCTTTTTTAGATATTTATTATGCAGGCGCACAAGTATTGGTGCATGAACAAGACTTTTATGATTTGGCGTGGGCCTACTTTGAAAAATGTGCTGCAGATCGTGTGGTTCATACTGAAATGTTTTTTGACCCGCAAACCCATACCGAGCGCGGTGTGCCATTTGCAACGGTCATCAATGGTTTACAACGTGCTTGCGATGATGCACAGACAAAATTAGGCATCAGCTCACATTTGATTATGTGTTTTTTACGCCATTTGAGTGAAGAGGCGGCCTTTGAAACTTTAGAGCAGGCATTACCTTATAAAGATCAGATTATTGCTGTGGGCTTGGATTCGAGTGAAATGGGGCATCCGCCTGCAAAGTTTGAACGTGTCTTTGCCAAAGCACGTGAAGCAGGTTTTTTAGTGGTGGCGCATGCAGGTGAAGAAGGCCCAGCAGAATATGTTTGGGAAGCATTGGATTTGCTTAAAGTAAATCGTATTGATCATGGCGTACGTTCAGAAGAAGACCCAGTGTTATTGCAGCGTTTAATTGCAGAAAAGATGCCACTCACGGTATGTCCGCTGAGTAATTTAAAGCTGTGTGTGGTTAATGATATGGCCCAGCACAATATTCGTCGCTTATTGCAACAAGGGGTGAAAGTCACAGTTAATTCTGATGATCCATCTTATTTTGGTGGTTATATGAATGATAACTTTATTGCAATTAGCCAAGCTTTAGATTTAAGCAATGATGAACTGAAACAATTGGCAATCAACTCTTTTGAAGCCTCGTTTATTTCGGCTGAAGAAAAACAGAAATGGATAGATCAAATTCAGGCATTGGCTTGAACTTAATGCAATGCACACGATGCTAGATTACAAAAAAAGCAGCTTGATAGAAGCTGCTTTTTTTTGTGGGAGAGAGTTTTGTATTGTTTTAAATTAAAGTTTTAGTTAGATGATTTGCCTTGTTGAGTCATACTGCGAAGTACGTCATCTTTATCAATAAAATGATGTTTCAGTGCGGCAAGCACATGACCGACCACCATTGCACCCGCAAACCAAGACAAATAAGTATGTACAGGTTTTACAATGGCCAACAGCTCAGGGTTTTTATCCAACAAAGCTGGAATTTCAAATAAATACAGTATAGGTACGGGTTTCCCCACGCTCCAGCTAAATAAATAGCCTGTAATTGGAATGGCAATCAGCATGAAATACAAACCCAAGTGCCCTAAGTGTGCCAAAGTTTTCATAAATGGTGACATGCTGTCTGGCAGTTGTGGCGCAGGGTGGGTATAACGCCAAAATAGTCGAATTACCAATAAAAAGATAATAGGTGTGGCAATATTCTTATGTAAGGTAATTACATCGCCTTTAAAGCTACCATCTGACTCATAACTTAAAAAATTACCGCTAAAAAAGCCGACTGCCCATGCGGTAATAAATATAACTGCCATCAGCCAATGTAAAACTTGTGCGGTACGGGTGTAGTACTGATTCGTCTGTTTCATGCTGTGTTTCAGAGCAAAATTGATGTTTGCATGCTAAACAATGCGTTATAGGCAAAAAAGCACCTGTGTGCAACGGAGTGTTGAAAATCTGCAACGCTGCTGAAATGAGGCCAAAAAATAGTGATGGAAATAACAAATCACTATTCCTTCACTGCTGAAGTTTAGGCACAATAGCGGCATTGTAATGATCATCAGATCAAATGATCCTTAATATGGGAAAAACCTTTATGAAAAAATTACTTGCTGTATTGGCACCTATCGCATTGGTTTTATCTGCATGTACCACAACCACGGGTACAACCACACCTGCACCAACAGCGACACAACAACTAGGCATGGCTGCAATTAAAATTGCAATTAATGCGAAATGTGTCACTGAGCTAAACAACATTCCTGCATGGCATACTGCAACACGTGTCATGACATCAACTCAGAAGCAAAATATTCAAGCTGAAATTTGTGGCTGTGTGAGTGAAAAAGCACCACAAAACGTGACTGCAGTTGATTTGGCAACTGCTGCGATTGATCCTGCTGCACGTGCCACAATTGTGAGCAACGCAGTGTCTAGAACCATTAATGCCTGTGTAGCAGAAGCGGTTAGATAAGCTCACTCACTCAAAACTCAATATAGGCACATTATTGTGCCAAAATAGGCTGAATATTCAGCCTATTTTTCTGGAACATAGACATGAAAATTGCAGGTGTAGATGAAGCAGGGCGTGGACCTTTAGTAGGTTCCGTGGTTGCTGCTGCTGTCATTTTAGATCCGAATAACCCAATTGAGGGCTTAAACGATTCTAAAAAACTAACTGAAAAGAAACGTGAAAAGTTGTTTTTTGAAATTCAGGAAAAAGCACTGGCTTGGGCGATTGCAGACGCTTCTGCTGCCGAAATTGATGAATACAATATTTTACAAGCATCTTTGTTGGCGATGCGTCGTGCGGTAGAGGCTCTCTCCATTCAACCAGTGCATGTATTAGTGGATGGCAATAAAATTCCGCAGGGTTTAAGTATGTCTTGTGATGCTGTTGTAGGGGGGGATGCTTTGCATCCAGAAATTTCTGCAGCCAGCATTTTAGCCAAAGTGGCGCGTGACCGTGAAATGGTACTGCTTGATCAAGAGTTTCCGCAATTTGGTTTTGCTAAGCATAAGGGCTACCCAACCAAAGCTCACTTTGAAGCAATTGCTCAGCACGGTGTGATCGCTGCGCATCGACGTAGTTTTGCCCCAGTGCGTAAAGCGCTGGAATTAATGGAAAACTCACAGTAAGTTTCATGCAAAAATGCTGGAGATTACATTAAAAAACGTGTCACTTTGAAAAGCATACAGTAGAAAAATTTAAAGCGGCTCAATGGCCGCTTTATATTCAATCACATTTAATCGCTTAACGATTAAAGTCATTTTGTGAGTAGTTATCTTCTTCAAATGAAGGTTGATAATCTTGATCAAGGTGCTGTAAGTGCTCATGCATGGCACGTTCGTGTTGAATACGTTGATAAATTTCTTCACGATGAACCGATACTTCTTTCGGGGCATTTACACCAATACGAACTTGGTTACCTTTCACACCAAGTACAGTCACGCTGACTTGGTCCCCAATCATTAATGTTTCTCCGACACGTCGGGTCAGAATCAGCATGTTTATCTCCTTGCAAAATGCTAAACCTGCATTGATTTTTTAAAGCAAATTAAAAGTCACAACCACATAAAAAACAATTAAATTTTATCAGAATGTACCATTATTCATTTTATAAGATACACATCTGCCAAAATTTATAAAAGCATGTTGCTCAATATAACAGAGCCACTATAAAAAAAACTATAGTGGCTCTATTTTTTTGTACTTTTTCGCAAAATTTGTCAGACAATTACATTTTCTGACAGGGTGTATTAAGCGCGTGCGCTAGACTCGCCACTTTCACGATCTAGACCAAATACAGTGTGTAAAGTACGTACTGCAAGCTCTAAATAGTTTTCTTCAATAATGACTGAAATTTTAATTTCAGAAGTAGAAATCATGAGAATGTTGATGCCTTCATCTGCAAGTGCAGTAAACATTTTGCTTGCAACACCTGCGTGTGAACGCATACCTACACCTACGATAGATACTTTTACGATGTCGCCTCGTGTAGCGACTTCACGCGCACCAATTTCTTTGGCAGTTGCTTCAAGAATTGATTTTGCTTTGGCAAGTTCGCCACGGTTTACGGTAAAAGTAAAGTCAGTTGTACCATCTTCTTCTACGTTTTGGATGATCATGTCAACTTCAACATTGGCAGCGCCAATAGGTGACAAGATTTTAGATGCAATACCTGGCTCATCAGGCACACCTAAAATAGTTAATTTTGCTTCATCACGGTTAAACGCGATACCTGAGATGATAGGTTGTTCCATGTTGTCTTCCAATTCAGTAGTAATGAGTGTGCCGACATTTTGTTTAAAGTCTTCGTCGAATGCGCCATCATCGTCATTATCAAAACTTGATAATACACGTAAAGGGACTTGGTATTTACCTGCAAATTCAACCGCACGAATTTGTAATACTTTAGAGCCTAATGACGCCATTTCTAGCATTTCTTCAAAAGAAATACGATCTACTTTTTTAGCTTTTGGTGCAACGCGTGGGTCAGTGGTATATACGCCATCTACATCTGTGTAAATTTGACATTCATCTGCTTTTAAAGCAGCAGCCAATGCAACGCCAGAAGTGTCTGAACCACCGCGACCTAAAGTTGTGGTATTGCCTTCAGCATCGAAGCCTTGGAAACCAGCAACTACAATCACACGACCTGCATCTAGGTTTTCAGTCAATACATCGGTATTGATTGATTCAATACGTGCTTTGGTAAAAGCGCTGTCAGTTTGAATACCAACTTGGCGACCTGTTAGTGATTTTGCTGCAACGCCAATAGAGTTCAGCGCCATCGCTAACATTGAAATCGTTACCTGTTCGCCTGTAGACACCATTTGGTCTAGTTCACGCGGGTCAGGGGTTTCGGTAATGGCTTTCGCGAGAGCGAGTAGGCGATTGGTTTCGCCACTCATGGCAGAAACCACAACCACTACTTGGTGGCCATGATCATGCCAGCGCTTCACACGACGAGCAACATTTAAAATGCGCTCGGGGGTACCCATTGAAGTACCGCCATATTTTTGAACGATTAGTGCCATAGTTGTTCCATATAAGCCATGACCCTGAATTACCGGTTCAGGGTCAGTTACACAAAAAGTGAAGTTATTTTGCCGCAAGCCAAGCAGTTAAATCTGCCATTACTGTTGCAAACTTCTCGTTAAGTGGCGCGCCACCTTGTGCCAAATCAGGTTTACCACCACCTTTACCACCTAGCTCTGTAGCCAAGTGTTTAATGATGTCACCTGCTTTAATCGTAGCAGTAAAGTCTTTTGCAACAGAAGCGATTAAGCTGACTTTATCGTCTTCTACACCTGCAAGTACAATCACTGCATTGTCGAGTTTAGATTTTACACCGTCGTGTAAGTTACGCAGTGATTTTGCGTCCATACCTTGAGCCGTTGTAATCAGCGTTTGACGACCCGCAATCTCTTGAACTTGGCTTAGAAGTTCTGTTGCTTGGAAGTTTGCCAATTTTTGATTGAGCTGTTCAATTTGTTTTTGAAGGCTAGAGGCAGTGTCGACCAAACTGGTGACTTTTTCTAAAGTCTGGTCTTTTTGCGCTTTTAATAATGCATTGATGCTGCTGATGTCACGTTCAGTTTTTTGAACGGCATCAACGGCTTTGCTGCCTGTAATCGCTTCAATACGACGCACGCCAGCTGCAACACCACCTTCAGAGATGATTTTGAATAAGCCAATATCGCCCGTACGTTTTACGTGAATACCACCACACAGTTCAATCGAGAAGTTTTTATCTTCGATCATAGAACCCATAGAAAGTACGCGAACTTCATCACCATACTTTTCGCCAAATAGCATCATCGCACCTTTGGCTTTCGCTGCTTCAATGTCTAATAGTTCAGTAGACACGGCAGTGTTGGCAATGACTTCTGCATTGACCAAGCGCTCAATTTCTTGCAATTGCTCAAATGACACAGGTTGGTCATTGGCAAAGTCAAAACGTAAAATGTCAGAGGCAACCAATGAACCTTTTTGTTGTACATGCGCACCCAAAACTTGACGTAGGGCAGCATGTAACAGGTGTGTTGCAGAGTGATTGCGTGCAGTTGCTTCGCGGATATCTGCTTTTACAATGGCTTCGACCGTTTGCGCAGCTTTTAGGCTGCCCATCGTCACAATACCTTGATGGACAAATGCACCGCCAGATTTTTTGGTGTCTTGAACTTCAAAAATACCTGTTTCGTTTTTGAAGAGTCCTGTGTCGCCAATTTGACCACCGCTTTCTGCATAGAAAGGCGTTTGATTCAGTACGATTAAGGCTTCATCGCCTTCAACGACTTCATCAACTTGCTCACCATCTTTATAGATTGCGATGATTTGACCTTCGCCTGCAGTAGCATCGTAACCATCGAATTGAGTGTCACCTTCAATTTTCACAATCGAGTTGTAGTCAACAGCAAATTTACCTGCGTCACGTGCACGTTGGCGTTGTGCTGCCATTTCAACTTCAAAACCCGCTTCGTCAATGGTCAATTCACGTTCACGCGCAATGTCTGCTGTTAAGTCAGTCGGGAAGCCGTAAGTGTCATACAGTTTAAATACGACTTCGCCTGGAATTACAGAGCCTTTCAGTTGCGCTAATTCACCTTCAAGCAATTTCAAACCTTGCTCAAGTGTTTTGGCGAATTGCTCTTCTTCTTTCAGAAGTTGCGCTTCAATACGTGCTTGTTGTGCTGCAAGTTCAGGATAGGCATCACCCATTACTTCAATGAGTGGCTTCAACATTTTATGGAAGAATGAACCTGTTGCGCCTAATTTGTTGCCGTGACGTACTGCACGACGAATAATACGACGTAAAACATAACCACGACCTTCGTTAGAAGGGTTTACACCATCGGCAATTAGGAAGCAGCAAGAGCGGGCGTGGTCAGCTACTACTTTAAGTGAAGCAGGGTAGTCTACAGGTTTACCAGTTTGCTGTGCAGTTGCCTCAAGCTCAGTTGTGTCTAAACCAATAATTTCTGCTGCATTTTTGAGTAAGTGCTGGAACAGGTCAATTTCGTAGTTTGAATTCACATGTTGCAATACTGCAGAAATACGTTCCAAGCCCATACCTGTATCTACAGAAGGTGCTGGAAGCGGGTGTAATACACCATCTGCAGTGCGGTTGAACTGCATAAATACGTTGTTCCAGATTTCAATGAAACGGTCGCCATCTTCTTCAGGCGTGCCTGGTAAGCCACCCCAGATATGATCGCCATGATCATAGAAAATTTCAGAACAAGGACCGCAAGGACCTGTATCACCCATTGCCCAGAAGTTATCTGAAGCATATTGGCCGCCTTTGTTGTCGCCAATACGGATAATACGAGATGCATCTAAACCAATTTCTTTGTTCCAGATGTCAAACGCTTCATCATCGGTATGATAAACCGTGGCATATAAACGGTCTTTCGGTAGCGCCAACCATTGTTCGCCTGTTAGAAACTCCCAAGCAAATTTAATCGCATCACGTTTGAAGTAATCACCAAACGAGAAGTTACCTAGCATTTCAAAGAAAGTATGGTGACGTGCGGTATAGCCTACGTTGTCTAAGTCGTTGTGTTTACCGCCTGCGCGCACACATTTTTGAGAAGAGACAGCACGTACATAATCACGTTTTTCTAGCCCAAGGAAACAGTCTTTAAACTGGTTCATACCCGCATTGGTAAATAACAAGGTTGGGTCGTTGGTGGGTACTAGAGAACTCGATGCGACACGTGTATGCCCTTGCGATTCAAAGTAACGCAAAAATGCTTCACGAATTTCAGCTGATGTCATAAAACGAGTACTCACAACCAAGTCACTCCATAATTTCCGATTTGGCTAAACGCAAGACAGTCTGACAAAAATAATTCTTTTGCTGTCATGCAGGCTTAAAATTTTAAAAACGCCAAATTATAACGGAAAAAGCCATTATCACCAATCATTTTAGTGTGAATAGATGACAATTCTGACGCAAACTTTGTTGCGATTACGCAGAATAAATCTTTGCAATAGAAGATGATGAACATTTACATTCAAAGTAAGTGCTTACTGCGGGTCACGGAGTATGCCGAACTGCCATAAAGCGGAATGCAGAAAAGTTAAGAAAACGTAGATGTGCGGTAGAAAACCAAAGCTGATATTTTAATTTGCCGAATTAAACAACAAATTGCGTGAAAATTCGCAGAATTGATCTGATTTTTTTCAGTAGTTGAGCAAAATCTATTAACATAGCACTGCTTAAATTTTGATTTCATTATGAAAGGATCAGTCATGCAACGAGTGGCAATCAATGGCTTTGGTAGAATCGGGCGCAATGTGCTGCGGGCTTGGTTTGAAAATCCCAAAGACTTTCATTTTGAAATCGTGGCCATTAACGATATTGCCGATGTCGAAACTTTGGTGCACTTGTTTAAATATGACAGTACCCACGGTCGTTTTAAAGGGCAGGTCGAAATTAGTCTTGAAGATGAACAGGTTTTTCTGAATATTTCTGCGGGCTTGGCACAACTCAAAGTTCAGGTGCTGAATCAGGCGCAACCTGCACAGTTACCGTGGCAATCACTGAATGTCGATGTGGTTTTGGAATGTACAGGTCTGTTTCGTTCACGTGAAGCTGCGACCCAGCATATTACTGCGGGCGCCAAACGTGTCATTATTGGTGCAGCCCCATTCGATACTGTCGATGCTGCGATTGTCTATGGTGTCAATCATCACGAAGTCAAATCCACAGATCAAATTATTTCCAGTGTGTCGTGTACCACGCAGGCTTTAGTGCCATTGGTTAAAATTATTGATGATGCTTTTGGCATTAACACGGCTTTAATGACCGAAATTCACGCAGTCACAGCAGATCAAACTGTGCTGGATCAGGCGCACCGTGATTTACGTCGTGCCCGAGCATCAGGGCAAAATATTATTCCAACCACTTCATCTGCTTTGGGTGCATTAAAACAGGTGATGCCTAAAATGGCAGATCGGATTGATGGCTATTCTATTCGTGTGCCGACCATCAACGTCGCTGCAATTGACTTGACTTTTATTTCGCAGTCACCCATTACGGTGCACAAATTAAATCAGGTGCTGTGTGCTTCGGCCGCGCATGATTATGCAGAAATTATGCAAGTGACCGATGAGCCCTTAGTGTCGAGTGATTTTAATCATTCGCCTTATTCATTAATTGTCGATTTAAGCCAGACTATGGTGGTAGGGCATCAGGCCAAAGTTTTTGCGTGGTATGATAATGAATGGGGCTATGCCAACCGTTTACTCGACTTGTGTGAATCTTTTAGTCAGCGAGCGGCGTGATTTTTAGCTTGTACGGTTTGCTATACAAAGCCGCTAAAGCATGTAATAGTGATGGGTGTTTAGATGAAAATCCGAAGTTAATTCATTGATGAATATAACAAATTTAGCCTATAAGATTGAAAATAGAGTAGTGGGATGATGATTATTTTATTGTGGGGATTTATTCTTTTGTTGGCGCTAGCCGTGATTTTTTTGATTTGGTTGCAATTCAGAAATCAGGCAGACAGCAACTCCGATGTGCAGCACCAACAACAATTGGAACAGAAAGTGTTGCATTTGGAAGAAAACCTGAAAAAGACGCTAGAAATTATGCAGGACTTGGCTAAAAAAATGCAAGTTCAGCAAGATGCTTTGGATAAAACTGTACAAAAAACCACGCAGTTAGAAATGCAGAATGCAGAGTTGGTCAATTTGTTAGCCAAAGCAGTTAAAGCGAATCAGGACTTTTAAAGAATTGCATTTTAATATCGTGTTGAATCAAGCTTTTTTTTACCGCATATTTCAGAAAAAGTCAGGTGCATGAGCAAAAGTATCATGCTAAACTAGGAGAAATCGGGTGTGCTCCCGATTTTTTTATGCGGATTCGTTCCGCGCAAACAAGAATTTAGGTTTACAACATGCCCATTTCAGAGACATGGTTATTACCTGATGGTGTAGCTGATGTATTACCAGAACAAGCGCAAGTCATTGAAAACTTGCGTCGTAAGTCACTGGATTTCCTCGCATCTCGAGGTTATCAGTTGGTGTACACGCCATTCATTGAATACATCGAATCTCTATCTTCTCTTTCAGAATCGAATCAAGATTTAGACCTTGCCACATTTAAAGTCATCGACCAACTTTCAGGTCGTTTACTGGGTGTGCGTGCCGATATGACGCCACAAGTGGCACGTATTGATGCGCATGTACATCCTGTGGATGGCGTTGCACGTTACTGCTATGCAGGTACAGTTTTACATACTAAACCACAAGGTTTTAATACCACACGTGCGCCGTTGCAATTGGGTGCAGAATTATTTGGTTCAGACAGCATTGATGCCGATGTAGAAATGGTTGATTTGATGATCAGCCTACTACAGGAAGCGGGTCTGGCCGATGGCGTGCATTTGGACTTAGGTCATGTGGGTCTGTTCCGCAGCTTGGTTCAACAGGCAGAGCTAAGCAAAGCGACTGAACGCCAATTGTCAGATTTATATCAGCGTAAAGCATTGCCAGAACTGGCTGACTTTACTCAAGATTTAAACTTTGGTTCAGATTTCTATGCCCTAGGTCGCTTTGCCAGTGATTTAGATGCCTTACAAGCCAATTTAAGTGCTACAGTATTGGAAAATCCTGAGTTTAAGCAGGCTTTTGATGCAGTGAAAGCAACACAGGCTGAAATTCAGGCACGCTGGCCAAATCTACATATTGGTATTGATGTGGTAGAGCTACGTTCATATCACTATCACACTGGCTTAATGTACGCAGTGTATGCGCCAAATCGTGCTGCGCCATTGGCTCAAGGTGGCCGTTACGATGGTATTGGTCAACACTTTGGACGTGCACGCCCTGCAACAGGTTTCTCATGTGACTTGTTTGTATTAAGCGCAGGCCGTTTTGAATCAGCAGCCGTTGTGGTTGCACCTAAGGGTACTCAGGCAGATTTGCTTGCTGCGGTTCAGCAAACTCGTGCGCAAGGCTTTAGTGTAATTCAATTGTTGGGCAATGATGATTTAAACTCAGTTCCATACGCAACGCACCAATTGGTACTTGCAAATGGTGAGTGGACTGTCGAAAAAATTTAATCGCCAAGGCATGTTTCATGTCGCAGGTCTTGGTTTTCAATTTTAACAGCATGATGTAATGAGGCTATTATGGGCAAGAATGTTGTGGTACTTGGTACCCAATGGGGCGACGAAGGTAAAGGTAAAATCGTCGACCTGCTCACAGATCAGGCGGCTGCAGTCGTTCGTTATCAAGGCGGACACAACGCAGGTCATACTCTCGTGGTTGGTGGTAAGAAAACTGTATTACACCTCATTCCATCAGGTATTTTACGTGAAAACGTACTGTGCTTAATTGGTAATGGTGTTGTACTTTCTCCAGAAGCGCTGATTAAAGAGATGGGTATTCTGGAACAAGAAGGCGTGCCAGTGAAAGAGCGTTTACGTATTTCACCAAACTGTCCGCTTATTTTGCCAAACCACATTGCGCTTGACCAAGCACGTGAGAAAAAACGTGGTAATGCCAAAATTGGTACTACAGGTCGCGGTATTGGCCCTGCTTATGAAGATAAAGTTGCACGTCGTGCAATCCGTGTTGCAGACTTGGTTCGTGGTGGCGAAGCGTTACGTACCCAATTGGCTGAATTACTGGACTACCATAACTTCCAATTAACAGAATACTACGGTGTAGAAGCTGTTCAGTTAGAAGAAGTATTGGCATTGTGTGAACAATGGCGTGAAGTTATTGCACCATTAGTAGTTGATGTAACGACCGAAATTCATAATTACCGTAAAAACGGTGACAACATTATGTTTGAAGGTGCGCAAGGTTCATTACTTGATGTTGACCATGGTACTTATCCGTATGTGACTTCATCGAATACAACTGCGGGCGGTGTAAGCTCTGGTTCAGGCTTAGGTCCATTACATTTAGACTACGTTTTAGGTATTACCAAAGCTTATACCACACGTGTAGGTGCAGGCCCATTCCCAACTGAGTTGGTATATGACGCTGCAAATGACGTGGGTGATGCGATTGGTAAACACTTAGGTACTGTGGGTCACGAATTTGGTGCATCTACAGGTCGTCAGCGCCGTTGTGGTTGGTTTGATGCAGAAATTCTACGCCGTTCAGTGGATGTAAACTCACTTTCTGGTATCTGCTTAACCAAGTTAGACGTATTAGATGGCTTAGAAGAAATCAAAATCTGTGTGGGTTATGAAAATACCGATTCAGGTTGTGTAGGTTCTTCTGACGCACTTGCATACGAAAACTTAAAGCCAATTTATGAAACAATGCCAGGTTGGTCTGAATCAACTGTGGGTGCAACGAGTGTGGAACAATTGCCTGAAAATGCAATTAACTACATTAAGCGTCTTGAGAAATTGATTGAGTGTCCAATCGACATTATTTCTACTGGCCCAGACCGCGCAGAAACGATTGTATTACGTCATCCATTTGATGCTTAAGTATTTGTGCTGCGGCATAAAACATAAGTAATCTTTTGATGTACTTAGCCCTGTCTAAATGATGGGGCTTTTTATTATCAAGCTTGAGCAAGTCATTCATCTCAATATTGAAGATGATGCAGAATATGCTATTTTTTCAAGACTAAAGTTGCATGTGACAAGCACTGTGCAGCGCAGGGTGGCTTGTTACAATGCCTTTTAGAAAATTAAATTTAATTAAGGTTATGCAGGATGCATAAAAATATTACGAGTACGATTTTTTATTCGCTGTTATTTGCAATGGGTGGAGCACCGACCATTGCCATGATGCTGATTTTATCGCAAAAGCATGATCCGAATATTATGTACCAAGCCTTCATTGGTTTGAGTGTCATTTTTGCCTGCATTTTAGTTCCACTGATTCTGATTCAAAATGCGTACTTGCTCTACAAACGTAAAAATCCAGAAATGGAAGAAAAAGTAGAAGTAGTGTCTAAAATCTACTTGGGCTTAAATATTTTTTGTTTGGTGTTTTGGCTCTGTTATCAGTTCTTGTATTAATTCTTGTAACGCTTATGCAGATATATAATCTGTACAGAGCTTAGGTGTCGTTTACATAAATAATATGATTATGAAGCGATTATAGATTTAAAGCCTTGAATTGATTTCATATAATTGATTGATATGAAGATAGCTCGTAAGGCGGAGATTATTATAATGAACAAAAAACTGATGTTGAGTTTATGTGCCGCAGGCGCAATCACAATTTCTGGGTGTACTACTGTTGCAGACATGGCGGGAGCAGATACTGCAACCTTGAATGCGACGGCAACTAAAAGCTATAACGCGATGGTGCAAGATGCACGTACAAAGAATCAGTTAGATACTAGCTCGACTACGTATAAGCGTATTAACACTGTTTTTCAGCGCTTAATTCCACATGCCAATCAAATGAGCCAAACAGGGCAGCCTTTCCAATGGCAATTGGCGGTGCTTAAGTCTGATCAGGTAAACGCTTTTGTTGCACCTGGCGGTAAGGTTGTGTTCTATACAGGTATTGTCAACAAACTGAATTTGACCGATGCTGAAATTGCTGCAATTATGGGGCACGAAATGGTGCACGCACTAGAAGAACACGCTAAAAGTAAAATTGGTGCGCAAGCTTTAACAAACTTGGCGTTGAATGTTGGCTTAAGTGCAGCGGGTAACAACGTCGGTCAATTGGGTGCTGCTGCAGCGCAATTAGGTACTCAAATTGGCATAGGCTTGCCTTATTCACGTAATTTGGAAGGTCGTGCCGATCAGGGTGGCTTAATGCTTATGGCGCGTGCAGGTTATAACCCGCAAGCTGCTATTACCCTTTGGGAAAAAATGAACAAACTTGAAGGTGGCGGTGGTGCATCGTTCTTATCAACGCACCCATCGAACAGTCAGCGTATTGAGGCGATGCGTAAAAACTTACCTGCAGCTCAGGCAATTTATAACCAAAACCGCCGCTAAGATAACATTAGTCAGTAAGACAGATGAATCAAAGAAAGGATGTGCATAGAAATGCGCATCCTTTTTTTAAATTTTTGACTTTAAACAATATAAAAATGGTGCGTTATAGCTGAACTCATGTTTTCAATTTAAACGCCAGCTCACTTATTTACTTCAATTTCTAATTTCATTTTAAAGCAGTGCTTAAAATGAAATTACGGTGCTGGATTTGGTTGCTGACGATGAATCGCTTCAATGCCCTGTAGCACTTCTTCAGATAAATTGACATCAAACGCATCAATATTTTCTTTAAGTTGTGCCATAGTGGTTGCTCCAATAATGGTACTGGTCACAAAAAATTGCTGCTTAATAAAGGCTAATGCCATTTGCGTTAAGCTCAAGCCATGCTGCTCTGCAAGTTGAGCATATTGCTCTGTAGCCCATTCACTTTCAGGGTTGCTGTAGCGGCTAAAACGTGAATATAAAGTGACGCGTGCACTGGCAGGACGTGCGCCGTTGCGGAATTTACCAGTTAAATAACCAAAAGCCAAAGGAGAGTAGGCAAGCAGTCCTACACCTTCATAATGGGCAATTTCAGACATGCCAATTTCATAGCTACGGTTGAGCAGGTTATAAGGGTTTTGCACACTCACGAATTTGCTTAAACCAAGCTGTTCTGCCAAGTGTAAAAACTTCATGGTGCCCCATGGAGTTTCATTGGATAGACCGATATAACGAATTCGCCCTTTTTCAATTTCCTGCTGCAATGCAGTTAAGGTTTCGGCCAAGTCGGTGACTTCCTGGGTATTCTGTGCTTCTGGGTTGCCATACCCAAGCTTGCCAAAAAAGTTGGTTGGGCGTTGTGGCCAGTGTAGTTGGTATAAGTCGATATAATCGGTTTGTAGGCGTTTTAAATTGCCATCCAAGGCTGAGCGAATATCTTGCGCATTAAAGCGGGTTTTGCCATCTCGTATATGGCTACCACCTTGTGATGGCCCTGCAATTTTTGAGGCTAGAAATATTTTGTCACGTCCGCCACGTTGGTGCAGCCAGTGACCAATCATGGTTTCAGTCGCTCCTTGGGTTTCTACTTTGGGTGGAACAGGGTACATCTCTGCGGTATCCCAAAAATACAAGCCACGTTCCAAGGCATAATCCAGTTGTTGGAAGGCATCTGATAGCGTGTTTTGCTCACCAAAGGTCATGGTGCCCAAGCAGATTTCTGGAACTAAAATACCCGTCTTTGCCAATGGTTTAAATTGCATATTGCCTCTCGCTCAAGATTATATTTATGAAGTGATGTTATAAGAGGCTAAACCATTTTGAACCGTTTGTGGCAGTTAAAATTGCTGATGCTTTGTAATGGTCGTAAGAATTGTATTTTTATATTTGAAAATGGCTATAAGTTTTATGCAGGCAATAAAAAAGCAAATCCGAAGATTTGCTTTTTACTTAGCATGAGTATGGCTTATTCGTCATCAAAGTCGCCATCAGTGGCTTCATTTTGCTCCAAAGAAGCATCAAAAATTAGAATGGCTTTACCATCAGTTTCAATCATGCCTTGCTCTTCAAGCGTTTTCAGTACACGACCAACCATTTCACGTGAACAACCCACAATACGGCCAATTTCCTGACGTGTAATGCGAATCTGACGACCATTTGGTAAAATCATAGCTTCTGGCTGTGCAGAAAGGTCAATCAAACAACGTGCAATACGACCAGACACATCAATAAAGGCAAGGTCAGTCACTTTACGTGTAGTATTTTTTAGGCGACGTACCAACTGTGCAAATACTGCATAGCTTAAATCTGGATATTGTTTGCTAAGTTCGTGGAAATTTTCGTATGTAATTTCCGCAATTTCACACACATCACGTGTACGAACTTCTGCAGTACGTTGTGGATTTGATTCAAACAGGCCCATTTCCCCAAAAAAGTCACCTGGATTCAAATACGCAACCACAATTTCACGATCATCATCTTCGCGAAGAATAATTGATACTGAACCTTTTAAAATCAAATACAACGATTTAGATTCAGTCCCCGCATCAACAATAGTTGTCCGTTTTGGATAACGGTTGATGTACGCACGTTTTAATAATGCTTTCACCGAGTCCGGCAGTTGCCCTGGGGACAATGCATCGGTGCTAAGCTGCGAAAAGTTTGAAGTCATGCTAACGGTTCCGAAAATGGATAAATAATAGATCGCACAAGACCTAGTCTGAACTTGTCACACAGTAGAGATGAAATTCCTTATCAACTCAAGTTATGTTAGTGTACAAATACCCGTGTAAATTTATAGCTTTTTTTAGGTAGTTGCAATGCAAACAAGTGTTCAATGGTTAGAGAACGTTGCTTTTGAAGCCAAATCGGAAAGTGGTCATTCTGTAGTGATGGATGGATCTGCAGAATATGGTGGTGAAAACCGTGGACCACGTCCTATGGAACTGATCTTAATGGGACTTGGTGGGTGTGCTTCGTTTGATATTGTGACTATTTTAAAGAAATCGCGCCAAGAAGTGACCCATGTGGAATGTCAGTTGAAGGCTGAACGTGCCGATAGCATCCCTGCAGTTTTTACTAAAATTCACTTACATTTTGTGGTCAAAGGCAAGGCAGTCAAGGAAAAGCAGGTTGCCAAGGCTGTTGAACTTTCTGCAGAAAAGTACTGTTCTGCAAGTAAAATGCTGTCAGATGGTGGTGTAGAAATTAGCCACGATTTTGAAGTTATCGAACAAGAATGAGTTATGACTAGATAGTCAGTCAATGATTGGTATTTTATGCCAATCATTGTTTCAAATTGTATATTTCACCACTTCCTCCTTATTAAATTATTGATATACAACTGTATATTGATTAAATCCACATTATAAAAAATTACCAGATTAAACTTGAAATCTACACTAATCAGTCCAATATTATTACTAAAATCTATCTGTTAATTTTAATTAAGATTTTGAAAAATATATAAAAATTTAATTGAAATTTACATCAGCGTTCCCATATATCCATCAAGTACACAATTTGTTGTGAGGAATAACAAGAATGCGTTTTGAAAAGTTTACCAACCGCTTACAGCAAGCCCTATCTGATGCCCAGTCTCTCGCGATGGGGAAAGACCATACCGCCATTGAGGGTATTCATTTATTAGCGACTTTGCTTGAAGAAGCGTCCAATATCAGCTTATTACAACAAGCAGGTGCAAATTTGCGTGATTTGCAAAGCAAGTTACAGCAAGCGATTGCCGATGCACCAACTTTGGCCAATCCAACAGGTGATATTAATTTAAGCCCAGAAGCGGTTAAAGCGCTGAATTTGGCAGACAGCTTTGCCCAAAAAGCAGGTGATGAGTTTTTATCGACCGATTGGGTAATACTTGGTTTGGCTGAAGTGGGCGCAACCAAAACACTACTTAACAGTGTGGGTGTGACTTCAAACAGTTTGCGTAGCGTGATTGACAAAATTAGAGGGGATGAAAAAGTCATGAGCAATAATCACGAAGATCAACGTGACTCACTCAATAAATACACCATTGATTTAACCGAACGTGCGTTGGCGGGCAAGCTAGACCCAGTCATTGGCCGTGATGATGAAATTCGCCGTACAGTTCAGGTGTTGTCACGCCGTACCAAAAATAACCCTGTGCTTATTGGTGAGCCGGGTGTAGGTAAAACGGCAATTGTTGAAGGTTTGGCACAGCGTATTGTGAATGGTGAAGTGCCTGAAAGCTTAAAAGGCAAACGTGTTTTATCTTTAGATTTAGGCTCGTTATTGGCAGGTGCGAAATATCGTGGTGAGTTTGAAGAACGCCTGAAAGCGGTACTGAAAGACTTGGCCAAACAAGAAGGCGAAGTCATCTTATTTATTGATGAATTGCATACGCTTGTGGGTGCGGGTAAAGGTGATGGTGCAATGGATGCAGGCAACATGTTGAAACCTGCATTGGCACGCGGTGAGTTGCGCTGTGTAGGTGCAACGACTTTAGATGAGTATCGTCAATATATTGAAAAAGATGCTGCTTTGGAGCGTCGTTTCCAAAAAGTATTGGTAGATGAGCCAAGTGTAGAAGACACCATTGCAATTTTACGTGGTCTGAAAGAGCGTTATGAAGTGCACCACGGGGTGAAAATTTTAGACTCTGCGATTATTGCAGCCGCTAAAATGTCGCATCGTTACATTACAGACCGTCAGCTTCCTGACAAAGCCATTGACTTGGTGGATGAGGCCGCTTCACGAATTAAAATGGAGCTAGATTCTAAACCTGAAGCTTTAGATAAATTAGAGCGTCGTTTGATTCAGCTAAAGCTGCAACTTGAAGCAGTGAAGAAAGATGAAGATGCTGGTAGCCGTGCCGAAGTTGCGCATTTAGAAAAACAAATTATTGAAGTTCAGAAAGAATACAATGATTTGGAAGAAGTCTGGAAAGCTGAAAAGACCTTAGTTGAAGGCACCAAGCAAATTCAGACTCAACTTGATCAGGCGCGTATGGCATTGCAAAAAGCACAGCGTGAAAATGACTTGGCTGAAATGTCACGTTTGCAATACGGTGTGATTCCTGAATTGGAAAAACAATTGGCGCAAGATGAGTTGGTTGAAGAGAAAGAAGAGCCAAAATTATTGCGTAACAAAGTGACAGACAATGAAATTGCAGAAGTGGTCAGTGCTGCAACGGGTATTCCTGTATCGAAAATGCTGCAGGGTGAGCGTGAAAAACTGCTGAACATGGAAGACTTCTTGCATAAACGTGTTGTTGGGCAAGAAGAAGCTGTGGTAGCAGTGTCGAATGCGGTACGTCGTTCACGTGCAGGGCTGTCTGACCCTAACCGCCCAAGTGGTTCGTTCTTGTTCCTTGGCCCGACAGGGGTAGGTAAAACAGAACTGACCAAAGCTTTGGCAAACTTCTTGTTTGACAGCGATGATGCCATGATTCGGATTGATATGTCTGAATTTATGGAAAAACACTCAGTGAGCCGTTTGGTTGGTGCACCTCCAGGCTATGTGGGTTATGAGGAAGGTGGGGTACTCACCGAAGCAGTCCGTCGTAAGCCATATAGTGTAGTGTTGTTTGATGAGGTGGAAAAAGCCCATCCTGATGTGTTTAACATCTTGCTGCAAGTGTTGGATGATGGGCGTTTAACCGACTCTCAAGGCCGTGTGGTGGACTTTAAAAACACCGTGATTGTGATGACCTCTAACCTTGGTTCGCATGATGTACGTGAATTGGGAGATCATCCAAGCCGTGAGGAAGTACGCACCGTGGTAATGGCTGCTGTATCACAACATTTCCGTCCCGAGTTCATTAACCGTATTGATGAATTGGTGGTGTTCCATTCACTGGAAAAAGCACAAATTCGTGGTATTGCCGATATTCAATTGGATCGCTTACGTGCACGTTTAAGCGAGCGCGATTTGAGTTTGTCGATAGACGATTCTGCGTTTGATCAATTGATTGATGCAGGTTTTGACCCTGTTTATGGTGCACGTCCATTGAAACGTGCAATTCAGCAACAAGTTGAAAATACGTTGGCGCAAAAAATCTTAGCAGGTGATTTTGTTGCAGGCGATACGATTTTAATTAAAGCTGAAGCAGGGCAATTGGTGTTTGAGAAAATGAAACTCAGCTAATGCTGCGTCTGTTAATTATTTTAAGAAAACCCAGCTTCGGCTGGGTTTTTTGTAACTGACAATTTAGGTCACATAAGTAAAATTTTTGGTTAAAAATGACAGCTATTTTAATTATTTTGTGATGGATATTATATTTAAGTGATTTATTTGCAAAACAATTATCTTTTTTTGTTTAAATTAATTATAATTTTTGTTCAATAAGAATAGATAAATTCTGAGCAGAATCTATGTCAAAAATAGTATGGGGTGGAATGGGGCTTGTGGTGTTGGCGGGGGCTGTCGCTGCGGGCAATTTGTATGCCGATAAAAGTCTAAATGCGCATTATCAGCAAAGTTTAAAACCTGCACCGAATATGAATGTGCAATATACAGATTATAAAATGGGCGCTTTGCAAGGCTCTGCAAAATGGAATGCGAGCTTTGTACCTGACCCATGTAATGCCAAAGAAAAATTAGTGTTTAATGGTGACGATCAAATTCAGCGTACATGGAAAGGCTATACCATTCATTCACAACTTGATTTAGTGCAGGGAACGGGTGCATACGCAGAATTTTTTAAACAGCCTTTGAAGGTGACGACTCACGTCAATTGGCTTGGGGTATCGACCACACAATTAAAAACACCTGTTATAGAAAAAAAGAGGGTGCGTTTCATACTAAAATTGAGCCAATGCAAATTGAGTTTCAGGCCAAACAAGTACAGGGACAGCATAAAATCTTAAATATGAGTCTTGATTTGCCAGCCTTAAGCATACGTGATGAATTTGGAAATACCCAATTGAAAGGTATGCATTTTAAAACCAATCAAGCCTTGAATGCTCAGGCTTTAGAGCCAGGTTATTTCCAATTTAATATTGCTGAAATGCAGCGCCAAGACCGTGAAGCACACGCTTCAGGGCAAATGAAAAATCTAAGTTGGCGTATGGATACGCAATTGCATGAACGTACAGTTGATATTCAATCCAAATTCAAAATTGCTGAATTGGGTTTAGACAATGTACCCGCAATGCAAGATTTGCAGTTCAATTGGGATGTTAAAGACTTACAACGCACGAAAACGCAGACCTTCTTTGATATTATTCAAAAACAAAGCAACTCCTGCTTAGAAGCAGAAAACTTTGAAAAAGATGCAAGACAGGCAATGATTGCAATCATTAATGATGGTTTTAAGTTTGAATCGAAGCACAATCAGCTGAAATTAGGTACTGGTAGTATTCAGGCAGATGTTGTTGGCAAAGTGATGCCAGGGCATCAGACCACCTTAGAAGGTTTGGCAAAAATGTTCCCAAGCTTATTAGAGGCACAAACCGATGTAAGCTTTAATAAGCAAGTGGTTAAAACCATGATGAATAACTATATGCGTGCAGCAGGTAAAAGCATGTCATATCAGGAGTTGGAGCAAATGCTGAGTGCGATGCAAAGCAGCCAGCAAATTCATCGCGATGGTGATGAGTTTAAATTGTCTATGCATTATCAATATGGTGAAAAGAAGTTTTTAACACCGCAATAAATTTATCTATTCCTTAAAAACAAAGCCTGTTCAATTGAACAGGCTTTGTTTTATCAGCAATCGTTTTGCTTAAACAGGTGGATGTTGGATTTTCCAAGCACGGTGGATTTTAGTGTTACGTTTGAAATCTGGACCAATGGTTTCATGGCTAATTTCTTGCACATCAAACATAGCTTCAATTTCTTCATCCATTTCAAAGCCACGGTAATTGTTAGAGAAGTACAGCGTGCCGCCTGTGGTTAGACGGTTCATGGCACGCTTAATTAAAGATACGTGGTCACGCTGTACATCAAAGGTTCCATAGAATTTTTTGGAATTCGAGAAGGTTGGCGGGTCAATGAAAATTAGTTCATATTGCTCATGGCCTTCCTTGAGCCATTCAAAACAGTCGCTAGCAAAGAATTGATGCTGTTCATCTGCATGGTCTACAGTCAAACCGTTCAGTACGAAGTTTTCTTTAGACCAGTTTAAATAGGTGTTAGATAAATCGACACTGGTGGTGCTTGCAGCCCCGCCAAGTGCAGCATGCAAACTTGCAGTTGAGGTGTAACTGTATAAATTTAGGAAGTGCTTACCACGTGCTTCTTTGGCAATGCGTAAACGCATTTGACGGTGGTCTAGGAATAAACCTGTATCTAAATAATCCGTCAGGTTGACCAAAATTTTCGCTTGACCTTCTTGCACGATAAAACGCTTAGAAGCAGTACTTTGTTTGGTGTACTGATTTTTACCTTCTTGGCGGGCACGTGTCTTAATAAATACAGCATCACGGCCTAAGCCCGTTACAGCACGAATTGCTTGTAATGCAAGATTAAAACGCTTTTTGGCTTTTTCAGGATCAATTTTTTTCGGTGGTGCATATTCTTGTACGTGCAAACGATCGCCGTATAAATCGACTGCGACATTAAAATCAGGCAAGTCTGCATCGTATAAACGTAAGCAATAGACGTTGTCTTTCACAGCCCATTTTTTCAGGCTTTGCATATTTTTCTGCAATCGGTTAGTGAAGTCTTCTGCACCTTCAATCGGTTCAAATTGCTGAGGTTGCCAGTCAGCTAAGAATGGACGTGCTACTGTTGCAGGTTTGATTGTCCCAAAACGTACGTAAATTGGCAGTTTACCATTCATCAAACGTAGAATTTGAGGGTCATTAAATGCCAGTACATCGGCTTGTTCGACCTGTGCAGCAATTACAGCTGCTTTTTGATTTGGGAAATGTTTTTGCAATAGGGCAGATAAACCCAAATACAAGGCACGGTTCGAGGCTTTATCACCTAAACGCTCACCATAAGGTGGGTTGGTGACAATAAAGGCTTTTTTACCTTCCGCCTGGAAATCTGGCCAGTCGGCCAAAGTGCGTTCTTCAATTTGAATCTGATCGAGCAAGTTTTCAAAACCGGCAGCAATAATATTTTGCTTGGTGGCTTTGACTGCTTCCCAGTCTGCATCAAAAGCATAGAATTTAGGCAGCGGTTGTTGTAATGCTGTTTGATGGCGTTCTGCTGCTTCAGCTTTAATGTTCATCCATAATTCATGGTCGTGACCTTGCCAACCATTAAAACCAAAACGACGTACTAGACCTGGCGCACGGTCAGTCAGCATCATTAAAGCTTCAATAATAAAAGTACCTGAACCACACATCGGATCTAAAATGATGTCAGGCTGAATGTGTTGTAATTGACCTTTTTGCAGAATTGCTGCTGCAAGATTTTCTTTGATTGGCGCATCGGTCATAAAACGACGATAACCACGTTTATGCAACGAGTCGCCCGATAAATCTAAACAGTAGGTGTGTTCAGTTTTCCCTGCTAAAACATACAGCGTAATTTCTGGCTGTTTGATGTCGATGCTTGGGCGTTTGCCCACAGCGTCCATAAATGAATCCACTACGCCATCTTTAACGCGTAAAGTTGCAAACTGGCTATTTACTTTAATGTCACGTTCGATATGCAAACGCACTGCAAATGTACTTTGTGGTGCAAAAATCAGTGACCAGTCAAAGCTAAGCGCACCTTCATAGAGCTCTTCGGCAACATCGCGTGCATCGTGACTGAATTCAATTTCATGGGTATGAATAGGGGTGAGTACCCGAGAAGCCAGACGTGACCACATGCAGACACGGTAGGCATTTTCGAGTGTGCCTTTGAAAATTAAACGACCCGGTAAACGTTCGATATTTGGAATACCTAAACCTTGCATTTCTTCTTGAAGTAAGGTTTCAAGTCCATCTGCACAGGTGACCCAATATGTAGAAAGACGGGGTTTCGAATTCATGAAAATTTCCAAAAGCAATTCAGCAATCGGCTATTTTAACGTATTTTGTGTGGTAAAACTTAGTGATTTAGCCTGAATTCAGCAGAATTTTAAACAGTGTTGAATAAGCATCTTGGTTAAATTCTGCAGTCATCATTGATATAGCGAAAATTTACACATTAGATCTGAGTTAAGTTCATCACATTTTATGCTTAACGCTTTTTATTGGTTTTTAGATATCTGAATATTCACATGATTGGTACGCATCTTGCTAATACTTGGTGGCATGAGTTCAAGCTGCAAATACACATCGTATTTGCGTGCGTAAATGTGAGTTGCATACTGAACATCATGCAAATGAAAAAAGCATTTTAAAAGCAAAAAAATTTAAGGGGTTATATTCAGATGAGTACATTGCATGCGCTTGGTCAAAGTGAACTTTTTTCGGTTGCGACTTTAATTTATACCCGTTTAAGACGTGTGAGTGGACGTGTAATAGATGTGATGTATTTAGTGGAAAATACCGATTATGCACGTTATGTGGTGCAGTTGGCTTTGGCGACACAAGACGCCGAACTGCATCATCATATATCCCGTTTGGAAGCAATATTAGTGAAATTGGCACCGCAGTATGATCTTGGCAATGATATTCAAAATGATCTGAGCATAGATAAAAAAGAAGATAATGAGGAGCTAACAGACAGTTTAGAAGAGACGCACGAACCAACAGAAGAAGAAATTTATCAGGCACAGGTCGCACACCATTATATTGGTGCATTACGCTAGAAGGCATTTGGCGTCGAGCACTCGATTTGCTTCCAAAAAGATCTGAAATTTGAAGTGCAAAGAGAGTGCTGAGTTTTAGCAAGCGAGTTTTTTCATTGAAAGTCTAGATGTATAGCACTGACTTAATTTTTAAAATCATCCATTTCTTTTGCTGAAATCACGCCAACGGGCACTGCTTTGATAAATCAATTTCTGTATAATGCGTTAACTTAACGTATAAGGAATCTCTCATGCATTTGGCGGCATTGCATACTCCGAGCCAGATTCAATTGAATAAAGATGGGCATTTAAAACACTTTTTGACCATCGAAGGTCTTTCCAAAGAAACCCTTACTAAAATTCTGGACACAGCACAGTCCTTTTTCAATGAACAAAATCAACTGATCACCAATAATTTGCTGGAAGGGCGTACGGTGATGAACTTGTTCTTCGAAAACTCTACCCGTACCCGCACCACATTTGAAGCCGCAGCCAAGCGTCTTTCTGCCAATGTACTCAATATTGATATCGCCCGTTCAAGTACCTCTAAAGGTGAAACTTTACGTGATACTTTGTGGAACTTAGAGGCGATGGCAGCGGATATTTTCGTGGTACGCCATTCTTCTTCAGGTGCGGCACATTTTATTGCCAAAACTGTATGCCCAAATGTTGCCATTATTAATGCAGGTGATGGCCGTCATGCGCATCCGACTCAAGCCATGTTGGATATGTTGACGATTCGCCGTGAAACACAACGTCCTTATGAAGAATTAAGCGTGGCGATTATTGGTGATATTAAACATTCACGTGTTGCACGTTCTGATGTGGCAGCCTTACAAACTTTAGGCTGTAAAGATATTCGCGTGATTGCACCGAATACCTTATTACCTTACGGTTTTGATGAATATGGCGCTGGTGTGCGTTTATTTAACAAAATGGAAGATGGCATTAAAGATTGCGATGTAATTATCACCCTGCGTATTCAAAATGAACGTATTGATTCGCCTGCACTCGCTTCACAAGCCGAATTCTACAAAATGTACGGTTTAAACAAAGAGCGTTTGGCACTTGCCAAACCAAATTGTATTGTGATGCATCCTGGCCCAATGAACCGTGGCGTAGAAATTGATTCGAGTATTGCCGATGGCCCTCAATCGGTGATTTTAAATCAGGTGACCAACGGCATTGCGGTGCGTATGGCGGTATTGGCTTTGGCGATGCAAGGTCAGTTGCAAGAACAAGGTTTGATTGACGCGATTGCGGTATAAGGAAAAAGTCATGGCGATTGTAAAAATTGAAAATGTACGTGTGCTTGACCCAATCCAGCAAATTGATCGCGTGCAAACAGTATATCTTGAAAATGGCAAGTTGGTTGCAGAAAGTGCAGATATTAGCGAAAGCATTGATGCCCAAGGCCAATGGCTCATGCCAACCATGGTGGATTTATGCGCACGTTTACGTGAACCTGGTCAGCAACAGCACGGCACACTCAAATCTGAAGGCAAGGCTGCCCGTGAAAATGGCATCCTGCACTTATTTACCCCACCTGATTCTAAACCCATTGTGCAAGATAACGGCGCACTTATTCATGGTTTGGTCGAAAAAGCCATGTTGGATGGCGGCATTTATTTAGAAGTGATTGGTGCTCAAACTCAAGGTTTAAACGGCAAGCAGCCTGCCAATATGGCGGGACTGAAAAAAGGCGGCTGTAGTGCAGTGTCCAATGCCAATGCGCCTTTTGAAGATGATGATGTCGTGATTCGCACACTGGAATATGCTGCAGGTTTGGACATGACCGTGGTGTTTTATGCCGAAGAACCGCAAATTGCTAAAGATGGATGTGTGCATGAAGGCTTTATTGCATCACGTCAGGGTTTGCCTATGATTCCAACTTTGGCAGAAACCGTGGCAATTGCTAAATATCTACTCATGATTGAAGCTACAGGCGTACGTGCACACTTTGGTTTATTGTCATGCGGGGCATCAGTCGAGCTGATTAAAAATGCCAAAGCCAAAGGTTTACCAGTGACTTGTGATGTGGCGATGCATCAATTGCATTTAACCGATCAAATTATTGATGGCTTTAACTCTTTGGCGCATGTGCGTCCACCATTACGTTCAGAGCAAGACAAAGACTTGTTACGTCAAGGCGTAAAAGATGGTGTGATTGATGCAATTTGTACCCACCACGAACCATTAAACAGTTCTGCCAAAATGGCGCCATTTGCTGATACCTTGTCGGGTTTCACTGCCTTTGATACCTATATTCCATTTGGAATTCAGTTGATTCAAGAAGGCTTGTTCAGTCCGTTGGAATGGGTGGAAAAAGTGACGCTTGCTCCTGCACGTGTGGCAAAAATGCAAAGTCGCTGGGAACAAGAAGCAGGTTGGGTCTTGGTTGATCCTGAAGTGGAATGGACACTGAACAAAGAAACAATTGTGTCACAAGGTAAAAATACGCCTTTAATTAACCAAGTGGTGAAAGGCAAGGCATTACGCGTTTTTACAGCTTAATTTGCTCTGATTGATATTTTATTTTCAAGTTTAGATAAAAGTCAGCTTCGGCTGGCTTTTTTATGCGATTGAAAAATAGAAAGCCAACACTCCGTTGACGCAAATTTCATAACAAAATCAAAACACCACAATTTATTACATTTGTTTAAATTTTAAGCATATACACTAAAAAACAACTTGAAAACAAAGACAAAAAAGAGGGCTGTATATGCAAACAGATTTTATTGACCTACTCAAACAAAGTGTCTCATCTATTGTATTAGAAGGGGAAACCCAGCATTTGCTTGAAAAAAATCAGGCACTGAATAGCTTTTATCCCATTTTATTGTCTATTTTAAATTCACGTCCTGAATTAATAGATAATTTGCATCGACAGCTTAACCCTCGTGTGGGCGATGTCTTTGGTTCAAACTTGTCTTTAAAACAGCAGTTTATGGATATGGTGAGTGGCACAGCACCACAAGTCGAAATTGAAAATACACTGAATCGTTCAATTGCACCTAGCTTAAACTTTCTTGAAAATCAGGCAGGCTCATCAGACCCAGTTGCGATTCAACATTTATTGCAAAATAATTTAGATTCAATTCAGGCGGCTTTACCACAATGGGCAACAGCATTATTGGCCGCTTTAGGTGTAAATAATGCTGCAGGGCAGACTGTGCACCAAGCGCCAGAAGTGGTTGTGGCTGAACCCGTAGAAGAACGTCGTTCTTGGTTATTGCCAATTTTGGCTTTAATTATTTTAATTGGCTTATTGGCATTTTTATTCCGTGCATGTAGTGACCGTGATCAAGTCCCTGCAACCACGCAGACACAAGTGGCTGCCAATCAGGCTGCAATGTTACAAGTCAGTACGGGCAGTGATGGCAATTTAATTACCTGTCAAATTTTGCTGAATAATCCAAGCTATATGGAAATTTTACAAAAAGAGGTTAAGCAAATTTTCAATCATCCAACGGGTTGTGGTGCGGAAAATTATGCAAATTATCACTCAGAGTTTATTGATCAAGACGTTATTCCAAGTGTTTTAAAAATGCTGAAGGGTGTACCGAATGTCAATTTAAACTGGGTAGGTAATCAACTTTCAATTCAGGCAGCTAATCCTGCTGATGCAGAGCGCTTGGCGAGTCAAATCCGTCCATTGGCTAAAAACATGACGGTGGTAACTCAGCAACCGGTAGAAACTGCGCAAACAGATGTCAATCATGCTGTTACTACAAGTATTAGCAATGCTGAACAGGCTTTAGCTGCGATTAATCCTGACAATATTCAAGCCTTGGATATTGCGACTGCATTGAACATGCAAATTATTAATTTTGACTCTGCATCTACACAAATTCCAGAAGCCAATAAGTCTATTTTAGATCAGGCTGCGGTATTGATGCAGCGTGCATCACAAGTTCATTTAACGGTCAAAGGGCATACCGATGCCGTGGGTGATGCCAATGCCAATAAAACCTTGTCACAACAACGTGCGCAGGCTGTGGTGGATTATTTGGTATCACGTGGTGTAAACCTAGGTCAGTTGCAAGCAGTTGGTTTTGGGTCAGAACAACCAATTGCTGCCAATGCAACCCCAGAAGGTCAATTTAAAAACCGCCGTATTGAGTTTGAAGTATCGAATGTAGATACAGGTACGGTGCGTAGTGTGGAAGATGCAGGTGTAGTGGAACAGAAGGTAGCACAACCTTAAAAACGGTTTCATTTTCTTGTAGCATTGACTTTGTACTCAGCCTTTACTTTGTGAAGTGAGGGCTTTTTTTATTGCTGATTAATATCGAAAAATTATTCAAATATCAAAATTGAAAATAATTTTTATATGATTTTTTGTTCAGTAGAACGTTTTCATAAATCAAAAATTAATCATAAATGATCAATTCAATGATTATTGGAAGTCCCTGTTCCTTAGGGAAAAGGTTAGGATGAGGGGGGACTGAATTATGCGCTTAAACGGATGTATGAAAGATGTTTAGTAAAAAGTCTGAGAGTCAATATAAAATAAAACCTCTCCTCAGCAAGTTTTAAAGCATTGCCTCAAAACTTGCTGAGGAGAGGGGGATTAAAAGGCAGAAAGTACATTAAGCCGCTATTTTTTCTAAGGCTACACCTGTAACTTTTTGAATTTCATCAAAGCTGACATCAGGTGCAAGTTCGACCAGTTTTACCCCTTGTGGAGTAATATCTAAAACGCCTAAATCGGTAATGATACGATGCACCACCGCTTTACCCGTAAGCGGTAAACTGCACTGCGATACAATTTTAGGGGTGCCATCTTTGGCACAGTGTTCCATCAGTACCACGACTTTTTGCACGCCTGCAACCAAATCCATTGCACCGCCCATACCTTTAACTTTCTTGCCTGGAATCATCCAGTTGGCCAGATCGCCAGTTTCTGAAACTTCCATTGCACCCAAAATGGCGATATTGACGTGCCCGCCACGAATCATGGCAAATGAGTCTGCACTAGAGAAAAAGGCGGCACCTTTACGCGCGGTGACTGTCTGTTTTCCAGCATTGATCAGGTCGGCATCTACCGTAGCCTCAGTCGGAAATTCACCAATCCCCAGCAAGCCATTTTCAGATTGCAACCAGACATCGATATGGTCAGGAATATAATTGGCAACAAGTGTCGGTAAGCCAATGCCTAGGTTGACATAAAAACCATCTTCTAATTCTTGTGCGGCGCGCTGCGCCATTTGATTACGCGTCCAAGCCATGTGATTAAGCCTCCGCCTTTAAAGTCATTTGTTCAATACGTTTTTCTGGAGTTGCATTCAGGACAATGCGATTCACATAAATCCCCGGGAGGTGAATTTCATCGGGTTCTAAATCGCCAATCTCTACAATTTCCTCAACCTCTGCAATGGTGATTTTGCCCGCCATGGCACAGACTGGATTAAAGTTTTGTGCGGTTTTACGGAAAATCAAATTGCCAGCCTTATCTGCTTTATAGGCTTTAACTAAAGCGACATCTGCCGTTAAGGATTCTTCTAAAATATAGTCTTTGCCATTAAATTCACGGACTTCTTTGCCTTCTGCAATGACCGTACCAACACCTGTAGGAGTGAAAAATGCAGGAATACCTGCACCGCCTGCACGTAATTTTTCAGCCAGTGTACCTTGTGGGGTGAGTTCGACTTCCAATTCGCCATTTAAAAATTGGCGTTCAAATTCTTTATTTTCACCGACATAAGACGAAATCATTTTTTTGATTTGTTTGGTTTCAAGTAATAGACCTAAACCAAAACCATCGACCCCTGCATTATTAGAAATGCAAGTTAGTTGTTTTGCGCCTGTAGCTTTGAGCGCGGCAATCAGGGCTTCTGGAATGCCACATAAACCAAAACCGCCAACCGCTAAGGTCTGTCCATCCTGCACCACACCATTTAATGCAGCTTGTGCGCTGTCATATACTTTATTGGACATTTGTCACCTCTATTTATTTTCTATACGGCATTCACTTGCCGTTGCATTTGTTGCTTATAAAGCATTGTTCATACAGATTTGGGCTTTAAGCACAGGCCTTTTGCCAATAAGCATTGGCATAGTTGGAGGGATTGTTGCGCTGCAATACTTCGCTGATATTACGGCTAGCCTGCATTAAAGCATCCACCTGAATACCCGTTTCAAAGCCCATGTTGGAGAGTAGATAATACAAATCCTCAGTCGAGACATTGCCCGAAGCACCTTTGGCGTATGGGCAACCGCCTAGACCGGCAATGGATGAGTCAAATACCCGAATGCCTTGTAAGAGTGACTGATAAATATTGGCAATCGCCATACCATAGGTATTATGGAAATGACCTGCCAGAACTTTGGTATCGACTTGTGCCAAGCAAGCATTCCAAACTTTTTGTACACGGTCTGGGGTTGCTGTGCCAATGGTTTCACCCAAGGACACTTCATAACACCCCATGTCCAATAATTGCTGAGTGACTTTAGCGACCTGTTTCGGCTCAATTGCACCTTCATAAGGGCAGTCCACCATACAAGATACATAACCACGTACTTGAATATCATGTGCTTTGGCGAGGCGCATCACATCACTAAACTTTTCCAGACTCTCATCAATCGAACAGTTGATGTTTTTACGGGTAAAGCTTTCAGAAGCTGCGGTAAAAACCGCAACCTCTTTGCAACCTACTGCTAAAGCCGACTCAAAACCTTTTAAATTTGGCGTGAGTAAACTGAATTGAATGTTCGGGTCTTTGGGTAACTCGGCAAACAGCACATCGCTGTCTGCCATTTGCGGTACCCATTTAGCTGAAACACAGGAGCCAACTTCGATGTTTTTTAAACCCGTTTGCATTAAATCCAAAATCAGGTTTTTGCGGTCTGCCAATGTGAGTGGTGTTTTCTCATTTTGCAGACCATCACGTGGTCCAACTTCTACAATTTTGACAAATTCAGTCATGCAACTTCCTCCGTCAAGGCTTCAAACTCGACCAGTTCATCACCGGCTTTGACCTGATCACCTGCTTGGAAATATGAGCTTGCCACAATGCCATCAAAAGGTGCACGAATTGAATATTCAATTTTCATGGCTTCAAGGGTCATTAACACATCATCTTTTTTCACACGAGCATTGGCTGCGACCAAGACTTGGGTAATCACACCTGGCATTGGTGCGGTCAAGTTGTTGTCATTGTCTTGTTGATCATCACCTTTAAAATTAGCTTGCACATAGCCAAACACATGGCGCTGACCATTTTGGAATAGGGTGATGCCTTGGGCGTTTTGATTGAAAGCCAATTTTTGTTGCTGACCATTCACACAAAGCTGTAGACGATGCGCATCTAAAAGCTTGCCCTGAACGTTCAGTGTTTGCCCATTGAAGTGTGCTTCAAAACCTGATGATTGCGGTTTTAATTGAATTTTGAGTGTTTGGTCATTGCACTGTAATTGCACTGTATGGGCGTTTTGTAGGTTTAAACGCCAGAAGAGATCTTTTTGCCAAACAGCGCTATTTGCCGCTTTGTTGTTTTGAATACGAGACAATACTTCAATTAACGCAGCAGCAACAATCGTTTCGGTAGCCACTTCAGGTTTTGCATTAAGTAAAAATGCTTCCTCACGTTGAATAAGCCCTGTATCCAAATTGGCATTTTTAAAAGAATCACACAGCACTAAGCGATCTAAAAAGGCAATGTTGTTGCCCAAACCATCGACATGGAACTGACCTAAAGCATGGTGCATTTGTGTTAATGCAGCTTCACGGTTTTTGCCCCAGACAATCAGTTTGGCAATCATTGGGTCGTAGTAGGTGCTGATTTCATCACCTTCGACAATACCGCTGTCTACGCGCACAGCATCATTTTGCTCTGGATAATGCAGGTAGCTGATTTGACCAATGGCGGGGATAAAGCCTTTTTCTGGTTCTTCGGCATAGACACGTGCTTCGAGGGCATGACCGTGAATTTGCAATTCATGCTGCTGTTTTGGTAAGGGTTCACCAAAGGCCACTCGCAATTGCCATTCTACCAAGTCCTGTCCTGTAATCATTTCAGTGACTGGGTGTTCTACCTGCAGGCGGGTATTCATTTCCATGAAATAAGCTGTACCATCTTGCTCGACAATAAACTCGACAGTGCCTGCACCCACATAATTCACGGCACGTGCAGCATCAATCGCAGCTTGGCGCATGGTTTCGAGTTTGTCTTCTGGCATTTTAGGCGCAGGTGCTTCTTCAAGCACTTTTTGATGACGACGTTGCACCGAGCAATCACGCTCGAATAAGTGCACATAGTTGCCGTGAGTATCGCCAAAAACCTGAACTTCAATATGGCGTGGCTGAATCACATAGCGTTCAATTAGTACATCTTCATTGCCAAAACTAGAGCGTGCTTCACTCTTACATGAGGCAAGTGAGCTCAGAAAGTCTTCACTGCGTTCAACCAGACGCATACCTTTACCACCACCGCCTGCGCTGGCTTTAATCAATACCGGATAGCCAATGCTGTCGGCTTGTTGCTTTAAGAAAGCTGCATCCTGATTGGTGCCGTGGTAGCCCGGCGTTAGTGGCACGCCTGCTTTTTCCATTAAAGCTTTAGAAGTGGCCTTAAGCCCCATTGCTAGAATGGCTTCAACAGGCGGGCCAATAAAGACAATATTGTTGTCTTTACAGGCAAGGGCAAACTGGTCATTTTCAGACAAGAAACCATAACCCGGATGAATGGCTTGCGCACCGGTACTTTTAGCCGCCTGAATAATACGGTCAACTTGTAAATAACTTTGTGCCGCAGGGGATTCGCCAATATAAATGGCTTCATCTGCCAGTTTGACATGCTGTGATTGTGCATCAGCATCTGAGTAGACTGCGACCGTGGCAATACCGAGTTTTTTTGCCGTACGAATCACACGGCAGGCAATTTCACCACGGTTGGCAATTAAAATCTTTTCAAACATAGTGCGATCCTTCTTTTATTATGCCGTGGTCTTGATCCAAGCCGGGCTTTGTTTATTCAAAAATGCATTTAAGCCATTTTTCGCCTCATCTCCTTGGCGAATATGCGCAATATGCTGTGCAGTTTGTTGCAATAAGTCTTCGGTCAAGACTTGCTGATTGACCATCTGAATTAGTTGTTTAGAGGCATGCTGTGCGTCTGGGCCACCCAGTAAGAGGGCTTGTACAATGTCATCAATTTTGCTGTCTAGCTGTTCTGGTGCTGCCACTTCATGTGCCAAACCAATCTGCTGAGCCTGTTCTGCAGAAATACGTTCTGCCGTTAAAAAGTAGCGGGATGCCTGACGTGCACCAATGGCACGAATTACATACGGACTAATCGTGGATGGAGCCAGTCCTAAACGTACTTCGGATGTAGCAAATTTGGCATCCGTGCTGGCAACACAAATATCACAGGCAGAGGCCAAGCCCATACCACCACCAAAGGCAATGCCATGCACGCGGGCAATAGTCGGCTGCTTTAAAGTGGCTAAACTTTGCAGCATTCTCGCCAGTTTTAAGGCATCGGCTTGGTTTTCTGCTTCAGAGGCTTGACCTGCCTGCTTCATCCAGTTCAGGTCTGCGCCTGCAGAGAAGCTTTTGCCGCGTCCAGCTAAAATTACGACACGCACATCCTCACGCGTATTCAACTGCAGAAAGCAGGCATGTAATTCTTCAATCACTTGGGTATTGAAGGCATTGTGAAGCTCCGCACGATTAATCCAAACCGTAGCCACTTGATTTTGCTGTTCGAGTTGTAAAAATTGATAATCCATTTTGTCACCTCTTACATGCGGAACACGCCAAACTTGGTCGGTTGGATTGGGGCATTTAGAGCAGCAGCCAAACTTAAAGCCAACACTTCACGCGACTGAGCAGGATCAATCACACCGTCATCCCATAAACGTGCAGAAGCATAATATGGATGACCCTGACGCTCGTATTGATCACGAATTGGCTGTTTAAATTGGTCTTCTTCTTCTGCCGACCAGCTACCACCTTTGGCTTCAATCTGGTCGCGTTTTAATGTTGAAAGAACACTCGATGCCTGTTCACCACCCATTACCGAAATACGGGAGTTTGGCCATGTCCACATAAAGCGTGGCGAGTAGGCACGACCACACATGCCATAGTTACCTGCACCAAAAGAACCACCAATCACTAAAGTCAGTTTAGGTACATTGGCTGTCGCCACCGCCATCACCAGTTTGGCACCATTTTTGGCAATGCCTTCATTTTCGTATTGGCGCCCCACCATAAAGCCTGTGATATTTTGAATAAATAGCAGGGGAATGCTGCGTTGGGTACACAGTTCAATAAAGTGTGCGCCTTTTTGTGCCGACTCGGAAAATAAAATGCCATTGTTGGCAATAATTCCGACAGGCATACCATAGAGTTTGGCAAAACCCGTAATCAGTGTCGTACCAAAGCGTGCTTTGAACTCATCAAAACGTGAACCATCGACGATGCGGGCAATCACTTCACGTACATCAAATGGTTTACGTGCATCAGTCGGTACAATGCCATACAGTTCAGAGGCATCAAATAACGGTGCTTCTACCTGCTCTGGTTGTGGGTTTGGCTTTTTGTTTAAGTTCGCCACAATGTTACGGGCAATCGCCAAGGCATGTTCATCATTTTCTGCCAAGTGGTCTGCCACACCTGAAAGGCGAGTGTGCACATCACCACCACCCAAGTCTTCACTTGAAACGACTTCACCGGTAGCTGCTTTTACCAGCGGTGGGCCGCCCAAGAAGATTGTCCCCTGATTGCGTACAATAATGGTTTCATCTGACATAGCAGGTACATAAGCGCCACCTGCAGTACAGCTTCCCATCACCACTGCAATTTGGGCAATACCCATGCTCGACATGCGGGCCTGATTATAGAAAATGCGTCCGAAGTGATCACGGTCTGGAAAGACTTCATCTTGTAGCGGTAAATATGCACCGCCCGAATCGACCAAATAAATACAAGTCAGGTGATTCTGTTCGGCAATTTCCTGTGCGCGTAAATGCTTTTTCACAGTCAGTGGATAGTAAGTTCCGCCTTTTACAGTGGCATCGTTGGCAATGATCATACAGGTCACGCCATTGACCTGACCCACGCCTGCAACTACGCCTGCAGCAGGTACATCATCCTGATAGACCTGATAGGCAGCCAACTGACCAATTTCAATAAATGCGGTACCAGGATCAATCAGGTGATCAATCCGTTCACGTGGCAGCAATTTGCCACGGTCTAAATGTTTTTGGCGTGCCGTTTCACCACCACCCAAAGCAATTTTTTGGACTTTTTCTCTCAGGTCATCGACCAATGCTTGCATAGCAGCCTGATTGTTTTTGAACTCGTCGCTGCGAATATTAATTTTGCTCTGTAATTGATTCATGCCAACATCCTTGTCTATTTTTGTGATTTATTCTTTAGGCAGTTTCGTTAAACAGTTCACGGCCAATCAGCATGCGGCGAATCTCTGAAGTACCTGCGCCAATTTCATAGAGTTTGGCATCACGCCATAAACGTCCTGCAGAGAATTCGTTGATATAGCCATTGCCACCCAAAGTTTGAATGGTTTCACCTGCCATCCAAGTGGCTTTTTCTGCTGCATATAAAATTGCACTGGCTGCATCTTTACGTAAACTGCGGCTGTGTTCAGCTTTGTCACATTCTGCGCCTACGGCATAAACGAGTGCTTTACATGCCAGCCAAGTTGAATACATATCGGCAATTTTGCCTTGCATCAGCTGAAACTCACCTAGTGCCTGACCAAACTGTTTGCGCTCATGAATATAAGGAATCACGGTGTCCATGCAGGCATCCATAATGCCTAAAGGACCAGCACTTAAAACAGCACGTTCATAGTCTAAGCCGCTCATTAATACTTTTACGCCATTGCCTACACCACCCAAGACGTTTTCTTTGGGTACTTCTACATTGTCAAAGAATAGTGGATAGGTATTCGAGCCACGCATACCCAGTTTATCTAAATGGCTGCCATGACTAAAACCAGGCATATTTTTTTCAATCAGGAATGCCGTCATGCCTTTGGCACCTGCTTGTAAATCAGTTTTAGCGTACACCACCAAAACATCGGCATCACCACCATTGGTGATCCACATTTTTGCGCCGTTAAGTAAGTAATGATCGCCTTTATCTTCTGCTTTTAGCTTCATGCTGACGACATCTGAGCCTGCATTGGGTTCAGACATAGCCAATGCACCGACATAATCACCTGAAACTAATTTTGGTAAATAGCGCTGCTTCTGTTCTTCTGTCCCATTTCGCTTAATTTGGTTCACACATAGGTTAGAATGAGCACCGTAAGACAAACCAATGGATGCTGATGCACGAGAAATTTCTTGCATGGCAATGATGTGAGCCAAATAGCCTAAGTTGGTGCCGCCGTATTCTTCACTCACGGTCAAGCCAAGTAAGCCCATATCGCCAAATTTTTTCCAAAGCTGGGCAGGGAATTCGTTATCACGATCGACCTGTTGTGCAATGGGTGCAATTTCTTTTGCACAAAAAGCAGCGATTGAATCACGCAGTGCGATTAAGGTTTCATCCAAACCGAAGTCTAAGCTTTGTAAATTCATGTATTCATCCATCCTGAGGTTATATTTGTTGTTCCTAAAACAAGCATTATTGTTGTGCTTAGGTTCTAACATACATCGAAAATTTAAAAAAGTGAACTAAAATTCACAAAATGATTTACAATTCATTTTATCTGGTTGAGAATAAGATATGAGTTATAAAAGATCATCATTGATGCAGGAACGTATGGAACAAAATCGCAATGCGATTTTAGATTCTGCTCGTGAACTTATTGCTCATGGGGGCTTTAAAGAAGCGTCTATACAAGCCATTGCAGAACGCGCAGGCGTGTCTACAGGTTTGGTGTATCGCTACTTTGAAAATAAAAGTCAGATTCTGATTGAAGTTTTATCGGCTGCTATTCGTCGTGAAGTTGAAATTTTGGACCACATTGCGAAGTCAGATTTAACGCCAAAACAAAAATTGCAAAAATCAGTTACAACTTTTGTGAAGCGTGCGATGAACAGCCCCCAATTGGCGTATTCGTTAATGTTCGAGCCTGTAGACCCAGAAATGGAACATGAGCGTTTTCGCAGTAAACAATTGATCAAACAAAGCATCAAGGAAATTTTGGCTGAAGGAAAAGTCAATAGTGAGTTTGATTTTGAAGACTTAAACACTGCAGCTTTAGGTGTGGTTGGATCCATGACCTTTGTGGTGATTGAGCCTTTGAATCCTTCTCGCAATGTAATGTTTGATCAAAATTATAAAGATTACTTTGTCAAACAAATTGCCGATTTTTGTGTGAATGCAGTGCGGAAACAGGAAGGAGGGAAATAAGAACAACGCACAGAATAGGCAAAAAAGTAATCGTCGTTATAGAACAATTAATAGTGTTGGAAAACAGAATTACAAAGAATCAAGGAGATCGATTCAATGACACAAGTACGGTTAAGTTATGCCTATGGCACCAGTAATCAGCCTTTGTTAGGTATGACTATTGGTGAAAAGTTTGATCAGGCTTGCCAGCAATATGCAGATCAGGATGCTTTGGTAAGCGTGCATCAAAATGTGCGTCTGACCTATAAGCAACTGCAGCAACAGGTCAATGCCTTTGCCTGTAGCTTATTAAAACTCGGTTTTAAGAAAGGTGACCGCCTTGCCATTTGGTCTCCGAATTGTGTGGAATGGACAATCACTCAATTTGCAGCCTTCAAGGCAGGGGTGATTTTGGTCAACTTGAACCCCGCTTATAAAAGCAATGAATTGGAATTTGTGCTGAACAAGGTTTCCTGTAAGGGTTTGGTTATTGCATCGCAATTTAAAAGCACCAATTATCAGGAAATTCTCACCAAAATTGCGCCAGAGCTGTGTCAGGCAGACAACAAAGTCCTCAATGCTAAGCGATTACCACATTTAAAGCATGTGATTAAAATTGATGAGCAGAGCCATACAGGTATTCATCGTTTTCAGGATTTACTACCAAGTCCAACCACGCACATGCTGAAAAAGCTAGATCAAATTGCCAGTGAATTGCAGTTTGATGAAACCATCAATATTCAATTTACCTCAGGCACGACAGGCAATCCGAAAGGTACCATGCTGACCCACAACAACATTTTAAATAATGGTTATTTTGTGGGAGAGGCGATTCATTTAAGTCCGCAAGATCGTGTATGTATTTCAGTGCCGTTATTCCACTGTTTTGGGATGGTGATGGGCAATTTGGCCTGTATCACACATGGCTCAACCATGGTCTATCCATCCGCAGTGTTTAATCCACTCGATACCTTAAAAGCCATTCAGCAAGAAAAATGTACGGCTGCTTATGGTGTGCCAACCATGTTTATTGCCATTTTAGAGCATGAGCAGTTTGATGAATTTGATTTGTCTAGCTTGCGTACAGGCATTATGGCAGGCAGTCCATGCCCGCAAGAAATTATGCAACGTGTGATAGACCGCATGCACATGTCACAAATCACCATTTGTTATGGCATGACCGAAACAGCACCTGTGAGCGCACAAAGTTCGACGGATGATTCGGTAGAACGCCGTGTCAGTACAGTCGGTCGAGTGCATCCACACTTGGAAGTTAAAATTGTGGATGAAGATGGCAAAGTTGTACCCCGTGGGCAATTAGGTGAATTATGTGTGCGCGGCTATTCGGTAATGCTAGGCTATTGGGATGAACATGACAAAACCCAGGAAGTCATTGATGTTGCACGTTGGATGCACACAGGCGACATTGCAGAAATGGACGATGAAGGCTTTGTGAAAATCAAAGGTCGCATTAAAGATGTGGTGATTCGTGGTGGAGAAAACTTATTCCCGAAAGAAATTGAAGATTTCTTATATACCCACGATGCAGTTTGTGATGTGCAAGTGATTGGTGTGCCAGATCATCGTTATGGCGAAGAGCTGTGTGCCTGTATTATTTTGCATGAACACCATGAATGTACCGAAGAAGCGATTCGTAAATATTGTGCAGAACACATTTCGCACAATAAAGTCCCACGCTATGTACGCTTCTTTAGTGAATTTCCAATGACTGCTTCAGGCAAGGCACAGAAATTTAAATTACGTGAATTTATGCGTGAAGAGTTGAATTTAAAGGAAATCGCTTAAGGTCTTTATTAAGACAATAAGCGGTGCATCCGCATGTTATGTTGTCAGTACACACCCTTTATTTCTTGTGTGGAGATAAAGGGTAAATAAAATCAAAAATATAGCGTCTGCTCAATAGTGAAAAGATACCGCAAAGTATAAGAGCGAAGCGCAATGATCAAGGATGAAAATGATGACCGTACGTAATGATTGGACCCGAGAAGAAATTCAGCAGTTATATGAACAGCCTTTTCTAGATTTGGTCTTTGAAGCACAGCGTATGCATCGCCAACATTTTGCTGCCAATACTGTACAAGTCAGTACCTTATTGTCCATTAAAACAGGCAAATGCCCTGAAGACTGTAAATACTGCTCGCAGTCTGCGCATTATGATTCACAACTAGAAGCTGAAAAACGCATTGCCGTTGAAAAAGTCATTCAAGAGGCCAAAGAAGCTTTAGAATCAGGCTCTTCACGTTTTTGTATGGGCGCTGCATGGCGTAACCCACATGAACGTGATATGCCTTATGTGTTGGAAATGGTACG